>JBBRRP010000006.1:0-84514 GCA_038246305.1 Polyangiales bacterium
AAATTGGCTGGAGAACGCGCGCGACTGGAATTTAAGCCGAAATCGCTTCTGGGGCACGCCGATCCCCGTGTGGCGTTGCGACCTCGATCCGAACGAATTCGAATGCATCCAGTCGGTGGCGGCTCTAGAAGCGCGTGCTGGCCTACCGAGCGGGAGCCTTCAAGATCTGCATCGCGAGTCGATCGACAACATCAGCTTTCCATCGCTGAAGACCCCGGGCGGCAGGCTCACGCGCATTCCAGAGGTGTTCGACTGTTGGTTTGAATCGGGTTCGATGCCGTACGCACAGAACCATTACCCCTTCGACAAGTCGAAAACAGCGTATGTGGAGCAGAATCTCCCAGCGGATTTCATTGCAGAAGGACTCGACCAAACGCGCGGCTGGTTTTACACACTGCACGTCTTGGCCACAGCGCTCTTCGGGCGACCAGCTTTCAAGAACGTGATCGTGAACGGAATGATCTTGGCGGCGGACGGCAAGAAGATGTCCAAGCGCCTCAAGAATTACCCTGATCCGAATGATGTGATGGAGAATTTCGGGGCGGATGCGCTAAGAGCTTACTTGATCAACAGCGCTGTGGTGCGCGCTGAGCCCATGAAATTCGGCAAAGACGCGAGCGATGTGAGCGGCGAGTGCGTGAAAGAAACGGTGCGCTTTGTGGTGCTGCCACTCTGGAATGCCTATGTCTTCTTGACCACCTATGCCGTGGCCGACGGCTGGTCGCCGAAGCTTGAAGACCTAGAAATAAGCCCCGTTGGTGATCTGGATCGCTACATCCTGAGTCGCGTGGAACGCTTTGTCGAAGAGCTCACGCTCGAATTCGAACGTTATGAGCTTTCCAATTTGATCCCAGCCTTCACCCGCCTGTGCGAAGATCTCACCAATTGGTACATCCGACGGGGTCGGCGCCGTTATTGGCGCGCCAACAATGAAAGCTCGAAGAGCGACCAAGACAAGCACGAGGCCTACGCCACTCTCTTTCGTGTGCTCACCACGCTCACGCGCGCGATGGCCCCCGTGTTGCCATTCTTCACGGAGTACTTGTATCAGCGGTTGATGGTGGACACGGGCATCGCCAAGCCCGGCAGCAGCGTCCACACCGAATCCTTTCCAAAGCCCAATTCTCAACGCATTGATCGTGAGTTGGAGCAGCGTGTGGAAACCGCTCGCACGGCGATTGCGCTCGGGCTGGTGATCCGGGAGCGCGAGAAGCTCGGTGTGCGGCGGCCGTTGGCTCGGCTCACGATCGCGAGCCCAGACGCTGCCGTGCGGAGCGCGGTGGAGCAGCTCGCTGATGCGCTGCAAGGCGAATTGAATGTGAAGGAAGTCGTGGCAATTGCCGATGATTCGGCGTTGTGCTCGCTGTCTGCCAAAGCCAATTTCAAACGTTTAGGCAAACGCTTGGGCCCCAAAATGAAGGCAATCGCCAGCGCGGTTGAAGCGCTGGATGCGGCTGCGATCGCACGCCTCGAAGCAGGTGAAAGCCTCGAGGTGGAGGGCGAAACGTTGACCCGTGAAGACATTCTGCTCGATCGACAGGCCCTGCCCGGCAATGCCAGCGAGAGTCAAGGCAGCCTCACCGTCGTGCTCGACACCCACATCACAGCAGAGCTTGCAGCAGAAGGCCTCGCTCGCGAGATGGTGAGCCGCATCCAAAACTTGCGGAAGACAGCCGAGCTTTCCGTGAGCCAGCGCATCGTGCTCCGCATCGACGCTCAAGGTGCCGTAGCTCAGATGCTCGCCAATCCCGAGCTGTGCGCCCTCATCCAACGAGAAACACTGGCCACCGATCTTTTGCAAAGCACTAGCGCCTCCTTCCCGGGCAACGCCGTGACGCAAGTTGAAAGTATTGACGGCGAAGCTCTCACGCTCTGCCTCGTGCTCGCCTAACGCTCGCGTTCCTCCTATTTTGGCCGATTTTATCTGATTTTTGGGGTGAAAGCTGGCGCTCGCTGGCACCCACCGGCACGGGCGTGATCGCTGAGATCACGGCACTGGATCAACAAGATCATTCTTACGCGTGCCTTGCTTTCTAGGTACCCAAAGAGGTGTGGAGCGCCGGCTGGGCTGGCGAGAGCAATCATGCGCAGAACCAAAGCTTACCTGCTAACAAGTCTCATCGTCGCTGCCTGCTCCGCAGGCGGCTCACCCAATCCATCGGAGCGGAGTGCAAACTCCGACCCGGCATCGAGCGCGGTGTCCTCGGCTACCCCCGCCCCAGCACCGAGCCAGATCAATCTCGCGACTGGCGCTGTTGATATGCCCAGCAACGGCTCCGTCGCCAATCTGGGCACCGAAACCCTGTGCGATGGCAAAGACGATAACAACAATGGCATCATCGATGATGTGGATAAGGGGCAGGATGGCCTGTGCGATTGCCTGAATATCGGCTTTCTCGGGGATATCGCCTCAGATGCCGGCAGCAACACCACCGCGTTTCAAACTTGGCTTGAGAACCGCAGCAGCGTCCCCGTCACCCGCCTGGACGCACGTGCCGAACTCACCGCGGCCGCCTTGGCGCCCATTCAAGTTCTCATCGTCGGCAACATGACGGCGCGCATTTCAGGCAACCGCCCCGCCTATTCAGCCGCCGAGCTCGCTGCACTCAAAGCGTGGATCGAGGTTCGCGGCGCCGGCATGATGACGCTGGCAGGCTTTACGGGCACCGAGAGTCACATGTTGCCCACAGTTCAACTGCTCAACCCATTCGGCCTCGGGTACGACTATCAAGGGCGTGGCGCTGGCGTTTTGGGCGAAGGTGCGCCCCCCATGGTGATCACTGGCATCGTGGCGCAACACCCCACGGTCGAGAATGTGAAGGCACTCGGGGTGTATTACGGTTATCCTGTGACCGGCGACGGTCAGGTGATCATTCGCGAACGCGGCTTTGATCTCGCCATGGCCAAAGAGTTCGGCAAAGGTCGCCTATTCACATTTGCCGACGAGTGGATCACTCAAGATAAGCTCTGGCAGCCCGGCGCACTCCCCACGAACCTCGATGTCGCCACCTTCTGGCTCAATGTCATCAGTTGGCTCTCACCCACCAACGAATGCAAAGTCAGCATCCCCAAGATCATTCGCTAGCGCAGACCAGCTCCTGGAAGGACAACCCGATGGCCGTTTCCTCTAAGATCAAGCACCCGATGAGTTGGGTTGGCACCGCGTATCTGGCCGAAGGCATCCCGTTCGCGATGGTGATTTGGGTGGCCGGCACGCTCTTTAAGGACCTCGGGCATTCCGATGGTGAGATCACGATGGCTACGGCGAGCGTGGGCATCGCCTGGTCTTTAAAGCCGTTTTGGGCCGCTTTTCTCGATATGTATCGCACGAAGAAGTTCTTTGTGATCGCGATGCAGGCCTTCATGGCGCTGGTGCTAGCTGGGATCGCGCTCGCGCTGCCGCTGCCTAATTACTTCCAGGTTACCATCGCCGCGCTCTGGGCGCTGGCCTTTGCCTCGGCCACACAAGACATCTGCATTGACGGCGTCTACATCACGTCACTGTCAAAAGAAGACCAAGCCAAGTATGTGGGCCTGCAAGGCATGAGCTGGAATGTCGGGCGCATCTTCGCGACGGCCGCGATCGTGGGCTGTGCGGGCTACCTACAAAAGCAAGCAGGCTTTGATCCGAAGACTTCGTGGACCTGGGCGCTCCTCTTGAGCGCCGGCACGCTCGGCGCGCTCGCGCTGTATCATCTAGTCTTCTTGCCAACCGGCAGCATCTCACGCAGGCCCGAGAGTTCCAGCGAAGTGTTCGCCACCTTCGCTGACACGGTCAAAGAATTCTTCAAGAAGGACAAAATCTGGGGAATGCTGGGGTTTGTCCTGCTTTATCGAGCGGGCGAAGGGCTGTTGTTGGTGGAGGGCCCGCTGTTCTTGCAGGCACCTTTGGAGCAAGGAGGGCTCGGCCTCGCACTCGCCGACAAGGGCCTGATCGATGGCACCGTGAGCACGATTGCCAGCATCCTCGGCGGCCTACTCGGCGGCATGTTTGTCGCCCGTTATGGCCTGAAGAAGACCCTGGTGGTGCTCGCCTTCTGCCTCAACGTTCCCCACCTCGCGTATGTGTACTTGAGCCACACGGTGGCACCGAATGCTCCGCTTTCTTTCACCACGATCGCGATCCTCGCCAGCATCGAAAAATTCGGCTACGGCTTCGGATTCGTGGGCAACATGCTGTACATGATGCAGCAGGTGGCGCCCGGCAAATATAAGATGACGCACTACGCCTTTGCGACCTCCTTCATGAATCTCACACTTGTGCCAACCCAAATGGTGAGCGGGCGCTTAGCAGATTGGCTCGGCTACAAGACGTACTTCTTGGTGGTCATGGCCGCCAGCATCCCCTCGATCCTCGCCGCCTGGCGCGCGCCGTTTCCTCGAGGGCCGAACGATGCGGAAGAGAGCGATGCGCCCACTCCAACGCCCTTGGCCACGCTAGATTCTCCACAGGAACTGCCGGCTTAAGCTCATCTTCGCCCGCCCCGCCCAAACGCTCGCGCCGCGTGAGCAGCGGCATCAAGATCCGTTCGTGGCCTTCAGCGCACCTTCGGCGAGCATGCTTGCGGACGACCATGGTGGGGGCACCCCTCCCGGCGGGCGTAAGGTAGTAAGCATGCTTACTACTTTATTTTGTCTTTAGCCCCCCTCTGCCAAACGGTTGAACCACTCCGCCAAGCGCTCGGGCCACGACGCCGATGCTGTGCGGTCGCACGCGTTGGGTTGGTGCGTCGTACGAGAAACACGCTGCGAGTCCTCGCGCCGTCGGTGCAAAGCGTGTCCTTCCCGGGAGACGGCCGGCTGGTTTGTGATACCTGCGAACTCCCCGTTTCCTGTGAGGGCCTGTGGAAGTTTGGCCTCACCCCGTCATCAACGGCGTGAACATCGAACCATGCTCGCGGCCAACCAGCAATTGGGGACTGTTTTGCTAGCCCTTGTCGAGTAGCTTCGCGGGGCCTTCGTGTGGTGCGTTGCACATGCGGGCCTTTAGCACATGCGTTGCGCGGAGAATCTACGGAGCTATGACCCACATTAAACCGATAAGTATCGAGACCCTTCAGTTCCAAAGTGCGCGTTCGCGCCGGACGCCCTTTGGCTCATGGCCGAGGCTCCTCGCAATCGGCGCAGTGTTGGGTACTCTGTCGAGCTTAGGCTGCAGCCCGGCCGCGAGTCAGGCTCCGCTGACCCCGCTCGTGACGACCGCACCCGCCGCGCCCCGCGTTGTTGCGCCAGAAGTGAAGAAGGAGACTCCACAAGTGTTGCCAGCTGACTCCGAATATGTGGTTGTGAAGGATGGGCACCTTGCGATTGCAGGTCAACGCCAACGCTACTGGGCGGTGATCGGCCGAACATTCATCGCGCCGGACTTAAAGTCTGAGGACAGCCCCGAGGTTCGCAAGACCAAAATTGCCAACGCCAGGCACGGGACCGATGTGCTCCTGCAGCGCTTTACGGACCTCGGCTTCAATGCGAACCGGCTTTGGGAATCAGTCCCAAATACGGAAAGTTACCAAATAGGCGACGGCTCGTACGCGGACTCCGTGGATTACTTTATCTCCGAGATGAAGAAGCGCGGATCACGCATTTGGGTCGCAGCGCTGAACAACGCCGGCAACGCCAAGCCCGAAGACGTCAATATTCTGAACGATCCGAGCACGGCAGAAGCCTGGAAAAAGGCCGTATCCGATAGTGGCAAAGACGGTGTGAGCTTGCGTGGCAGCTTGGCGCGTACCTGGGATCCACGCCTGGAAGCGCTGCACATCGAGCGCATGAAGGCGATTGCGATGCACACCAATAAGTATACGGGCCTGCGCTGGGCGGACGATCCGGCGATAGCGGTGTGGGAGCTCTCGAACGAAGAGTGGTGGATGATGAAGATGGTGGGTGGGCAGTGGCAGGGCCAGCCGGCATTCTTCAAGAATCAGTTGATCGCCAAGTGGAATGCTTGGCTCAAGCAGAAGTACAAGACGGACGAGAAGCTGAAAGCGGCTTGGACCGGGACATTGCAGGGCGAAAACCTGGCGCAAGGCTCGGTGATTTTTGCACCGATGGCCGGCGAGACGCAGGCGAGCTCTTCGTTGAATGACGCAAATCCGTACGCAAAGAAGGCACTAGACGGCTTGAAGCAGAAGTACAGTCGGGCGGATTTCGCCCCCGCACGCGGTGCGGATGTGATTGAGTTTTTGCTCGATGTGCAGATCGGCCACAAGCAACGTGAGGGAGCGGCCGTCAAGACTTGGGGCAAGAGCACGCGGCTTTCTCCACTGGTTTACGACACGGGTATCGGTTACGAAATCCAGAGTCAGTACATGCACCAGCAGGCCGACGCAGTGGCGCACGATGCGTACGTGAACGGTCTTGGTCCAACGTACCGGGCTCCCAAGCTGGACCGTATCAAGAACGAGACGCAGCGCATGCTCAAGACGCTGGATGCTGAGCGCATCAGTGCCAATAGCGGCCGCTGGGTGAATTGGCTGTTAAAACCCCCCGGGATTGCCCAAGGGGTTCCCTGGCTCGAGCACAATCGCTTCGAAGGCAAGCCATTTTTTGCGTACGAAACCCAGATCATGCAGCCCGCGAAATACCGCGCTGACTTTCCGCTTCGCATCGCGGCGTTAGCAGCGATTCAGGATTGGGATTTTATTTGTTGGCACTACTTTCAACCGGGGAACGACGTCGGCACGGATCCCAAGCCCTTCGAAAAGACGATGGATATCACCACGGGAGACCATCCTCAGGGCTATCACTTCACGTACGATGAAGTGCAGAATGCCATGATGCGCGCGGCCTCGTCGATGTTTCGCGGAATGCTGTTGAAGCCCGCGCCTCACCCCACCAAGTTCATTTTCGGCAGCAAGAGCCTCCACGATCCTGATTCGATGGATTACGGCGGCTCGTATGGTCCGAAGGGCATGGACATGTTGCAGACCGTCTATCAATACGGTGTGCGCCTTCAAATCGATCCCACACGCGTTGACGACCAGGTGATTGGCCCGGTGGTGTCTTACGCCGATCGGCTCACCCACAACCCCTACAACCCAACCGACGAAATTCTGTTCGATTGGAAGAAGGGCTATCTGAGCTTTCAAGCACCCGGCACCGCTGCGTTCACCGGAATGCTGGCCAAGTACGGGGAGAGCGTGAAATTTAGCAACGGCGTCACCCTCAGCCACGTCAAAATCAGCAATCCCAAGGGCATTTTTGAGCCGATGAAGGACAACGAGAAATTCATCGCGTTCGCGCTCTACACGGGTGGTGAGCCACTCGCGACGGCCAAACACGCGTCGCTCTCGCTCGTGAGCACCAGCTTCAACACGGGCTTCGACATCAAGCCCAAACCCGGCAAAGGTGACGACCTCCAAATCACCGCAGGTAGCTTGCCAGTGCTCGTCGCGCGTGTGGCAGGCACCGTGCAAGCAGAAGCGCTACGCGGCATGCACTACACGTTTCGCGATTGGAACATGCATGACATCGGCTCGGGCACGATCAAAGACACGAGCCTTGAGATCCCAGCCGACAAACCGATCTTCGTGGTGGAGCTCACGCGGCCCTAGGAATCATGCGTGCGTGGCTCTAGGAGTGTCGCGAACTGTAGACTCTGCCAAATCCGGCTCCCGAATTTTTCACCAGTCGAGCTTGGCGATCGCGTAGGGGGGTAAGCCGATAGTGGCGGATTCGAGTGGGCTACTCGCGCTCTGGCGGTAGCTCTCCGCCTGGCGCATGGCCCACTCTGCGTTGCTAGCGTCGAGCATCTTGATCCGTGCGTTTCTGCCGAGGCCTTTGATCGTCACAGCTTGCGACTCAGCGGTCAGGTTGGCTAACAACACGCGCGTCTTTCTCCCGTTGCGAAGCGCGAGGCCCGTCACCTTGAGCGCGTCGGTTGTCTTGCTAGCGACGAGCTTGCCGCTAAATTCCGCGATATCAGCGAATACGTGATACATCGGGAACGCCAGCGCACCCTCGATCACCCCGCGTGAACCTGCCGTTTCGTAGAGCGTGATGCTGGACACGCCGTCGGCTTCGATGATCTGCTTCAGTGTCGCGAGCGTCCAAGCGGCGCCAAAGAGCGACCTCTGTCGTACGTCGAATTCGTGCACTTGGTCGGCGGGCTCAGGCCCAACGTTAGCTAAGCTAAAGCGAGGTTTTAACGTGATACCCGTGATGGCGAGCGGCTTCTTTTTGGCAAAAGTCTTGTGCGTGCGAACTGTGTCAGCCTGGCCTTCGGGCGACTCCATGAGGGTGGCATTGTCAAAGGCGTGCACCTGTGGATTGAACGAGTAGCAGAGGCCACTCACTGTCTTTAGAGTTTCAGTATTGGGCCGATTGCGATTGATTTCGGTGAAAAACTGATTGGTACCGCCGTACAGTATCGCCTTCGCACCGAGCAGTTTCTGCGCCAAGGCGAGCCAGCGTAGGGTGGTTACGGCCTCATGGGTGTGGAAGAGCAAATGACGAGCCACCGAAACGTGCGACCAACGCCGCATCTCGGCCACAAATGCCGACAACTCGGCTTCGGCTGCGTCGCTCACAAACAAGGCTATTTCGAGCGCAATATTGAGAGCCACGGCATCCTTCGCGGCGTTCTTGAGCTTCGTTTTCCAGCCTTTGTCCCACAGCGGCAAATCCACGCGCAGGTGCGCGAGCTTCAGCGCGTTCAGGCGTTTGGCCTCCTTAAGCACAAGATGCTTGCCACTGGCTGCGACGCTCAGCCCCACCCGAGGAATTTCGAACGTTGCCTTGAGAAGCCTGAAAGTCGTCGCCTGCTTTGCTTTGCTGGGCTTGAGCTCTTGCGGCTTGCCGCTTGAGTCTCGGATCGAGAGCGTGATCTTCTGCGCAATGCGCGTCCCTTTCTGCACCTTTGCGGGAAAGGGCAAGCGTAGCGGCGTGCCATAGGTTTTGAACGATCCGTCCGACCAATTTCGCTGGTCTTCGGTTTCGAAGATATCTCCCTCGAATGCCACGCGCAGCCAAACATTCGGCTCAACCTGATGGCTCAGCGCTCGCATTTCGTCGAATGGCGCAGCAGGCTTCAAGATGCCCTCGACGACGAGCTGAGGGACGATGCTTTTCGGGAAGGATGCCAGAACGGAAGTTCCGTCCATCTTTTCGATGCGCGCCTTCACGCCCACCAGCCCGATCGGATGGAGGATGCAAAATCCGAGACGATTCCGCAAAAAACTCGCCTTGGCGATGCCCGTGAAGCTGCATTCAATCGTTCCGTTCGGCGACCCCTTCAAGCGGCCCTGCCAGACGAAATTCACGTCGTTGAGTTTGTTTTCGCAGGTGTAGCTGATCTCGAACGAATCCTCGCGCACAGCCATTTGTACGTCGCGGAGCACGTTAGGAGCCGTGCCCCAGGCGCGATCACGAGCGGCAAAGTAAATGCGTCGCACGACTTCGCGCTCGCCCAACTTGATGCTCCGCAAGTCGCCGTTTTCGTAGATGGCGCGAAGCGGCCCCGCGCAGAGAGGAATGCGCTCGGGGATCGGTTTGGCTGTACCGTATTGCAACGTTCGCTCATCCATACGAGAGGTCTCTCAAGCCGCCCGCCCCTTACGCCGAAGGCTGCGACGTTCTGAAAAGAGTGGTGACGATGATCAGCACTGCCAGTGGAGCGCCTGCCACCAACAACACATCGAAACACGCGATGCGCCAGCTGAGAGGTCCGACAACACCAGTACCAGAGGCCATCTCGATCGCTGCGGCCGGAAGGGGGAATCCAATCGCCGTGTACACGTGATTGTGCGTGTAAGGGATTTTGCACGCCGCGAAACCTGCGGCTGACCCGAGCGCCAGTGCCAGCCACCGCCCGCGAACCGATGACCACGGCGTGAGCCCACGAGATAGAAGCCCAAACCCAGCTAGGTTCAAGAAAACGAACAACACCGTGAGCCAAATTTGCGCCATGAACTCTAGCCAGCCGGATGGACCACGAGCCAGACTTAGGTGGACGCGCGTTCGGGCGCAAGCCTCGTGCGACTTGTGCTTCAATTGGGTGGCGGCTCGGTGCCCCAAACTAGCCCGCATTGATGATACGCGGTAGCCAGCGCGTGGTCAGCGAAAGCGCTCGTGAGCCCGGCGAACGAATAGTCATTGGCCTGATTGAATGTGCCTTGGTAGCTCATGTTGTGGATACGCAATTGTACCTCCCCGGAGTCACCACCCGGAGCTAAGCTCAAGGCGCCACTCGTGAAACTGACCTCAAGATAGGTGTCCGCCTGGCCCCGGCTGGCTGTAACAAAGCGCGACCGCACGTTGGCGCAACCTACGCGTGCGTAGTCGCAATCGGCGACCAAATTCGAGACGCTATCTGCAGTGAACCAATAGCGCATGCTGGTTTGTCGAAGCACGATGGTTGTTGCAGCCGCGCTCGTGTGGATCAGATTGAACACCACGGATATTTGACCCGTGCTGGGCGCCAATGCATTGCTCTTGACCTGAAGCTTCAGGCTTGAAACGGGAGCTGCTTGGCCATCACACGCGAAGGCGTCATCGACACTCGCGCCGCCTCCTGCCGGATTCGACGCGCCACCTGCGGGCGCACCGCCACCGAGGGCAACTGTTGCGGCGCCGCCCAATCCAGAAGGGGTACCCCCCGAACCAGCCACACTCGCCGTACCCCCCGACGCAGAGCTAACGCCTCCGCTTCCGAGTATCCCGCCCGTGCCGAAGCTCGCCATCGCACCACCTGCACCTGTGTTGGAGGAAGACGGGGCCGGCGAATTGGGCGCTCCACCCGTTGCAGGCTGATTTCCAGAGACATCCCCAAGTGCCCCAAGGTTCGGCTCCACGGCGTGCGCGCAGGCTCCCAAGACTCCTGACACCACCACCCAAACACTGAAGCGGCGCCCAGTTCTCATTGCCGATGACATCATTCTACACATGACAGTCCCACAGTCGAACGGCGGGTCCAAGATGATCTGCACGATCACGGTGAGCTTCGCGAGACGGAACGAAAACGGGGTGTGATGAGTCCGTGCGCGATCTCAGAGATCACCTTGTTTTTCGCCATAAATTCGCTTGAAATCAGGCTTGAGGTGTTCACCATGCTTCGTTCGCGCCACGCCACTTTCTGGACCGCCGCTGGGCTGTGTCTTATTGCTTCATTCACGACACCCGTAAATGCGGTAGAGCCACCCGCTCGCGGAAGCACAGAAGCTGAGTCGGCAACCCCCTCGGCGTCAGGGGGCGATACCGTCGCCAAAGCGCTCCAGCTGGTCAAAACGGCCATCGATCAAGACTATGTATCCGCGAATTTTGCGGGTGCAATCCAAAAACTGGACGCGGCGGCCGTTAGCTGTGAACGCATTCATTGCGAAGCCAATGTGCAAGCAAGAATCCGAATCTACCAGGCAACCGTGAAGTTTGTCGGCATGGGGGAACGTGACTCAGGGAGAGAGGCGCTCAAGCAAGCGCTGGCTTTGGACCCGAAAGTGGCGCTCGATGGCGACCTGTCTAATCCGGAACTCGTCGCTCTTTTTGGCGAGCTGGGCGGCGATGTGAACGCGAAGGCAGAACCCATTGCGGAATCCGACGCCAGTGGTCCCGAGCCGGCTCCCCACAGCGAACAACGAGAGCCACCGAAACCCTCCGAGACTTCGATGCACACGAGTGCCCAAGGAGCCGTGGTGATTGATGTTTGCCCACCTGATTTTCCCGGCTGTGACACAGGAGAAAAGCACGCGATGGCCTGCCGTGTCGACTCCGACTGTATGCGTGGCCAATCCTGCGTGGCGGAAACCTGTGGCGCCTCACATCCCAAAAAAAACGGCTTTTCTCTCGGATTTCAGCAAGATTTCCTGCTCTTGAATTCGACCGACCAAGTCTGTTCTGGGGAAACCGGTTGGACATGCTTTGAGGGTGATTCTCAAGCTGGATACTACGGCACCAAGCCCTATGCAGGGCGTGAAGCTGGCAATGAACTTGCCGGCGGCGTGCAAACAGGAACCGTGCGTTTGCTCGCGGGTTACGATCGCTTCTTGGGCAATCACTGGGCGCTCGGCGCGCGCCTGGGCGTAGCGTTTGGAGGAGGCCCCAAAGCTCCGGGCGGGCGGAGCTTTCTTCCCTTTCACGGCGAGGGCCGCTTGGCCTATTGGCTGGATGGCAACAGTGAGGATGCGGTCGGCTTTCATCCGTATGTTTTACTCGGAGGCGGGATCGCGCAGCTGGATGCCAAGCTTTCGGTCACGGTCTTCGATGGTACAGGTTCCGACACTCGCGGTGAGCGTCGTCGTGTTAACGCCTGGTACAAGAGCGGGACCGCGTTTGGCGAGGCAGGCTTTGGCGCGATGCTCGCGCTCGCCCCAGGCCAGGGCCCCGTTGCCGAGCTGAAATTGCTGCAGATGTTCGGCGTGAGTTCCACGAATCCTTCGCTGCTCGTCGGTTATCAAATCGGGCTTTGAACACCGCGCAAAGTTGCTGACCGGCAAGCATCGCTTGACCCACTCGCTAGGTGGGAGCCAAGCTGCGCTCCACCATGAACTCACCCAACAAAAAACAATCGCCCTCTCGTCGTGACCTTATCGCGGCGCTCTCGGTAGCTGGCGCTACCCTCGCATCGAGCTGGTCGGCAGGAGCAGCACCCGCCCCTTCCAAGCATGCTCCAGCTCCTGGTCCTCAGAAGAAGGGCGCCGCCAAAGCGCTCGCGGGAACGCAGACCGTCGTGCCCTTGCCGTTCAAACCCGGGACACTCAACGGAATTTCGGAGCGCATGATCGTGTCGCATCACGACAACAATTATGCAGGTGCGGTCAAGAATCTGAACAAGGTCGAGCTTGAGCTCGCACAGATCAGCAATGACACGGCGCCCTATCTGGTCGCAGGCCTCCACCAAAGTGAGCTCACCTTTCGCAACTCAAAAACCCTCCACGAAGCCTACTTCGGCAACCGAGGCGGCAACGGCAAACGCGGCGGACCGATCGAAAAGGCGCTCAGCGAAGCCTACGGAACATCGGCACGCTGGGAAGAGCATTTTCGCGCGACCGGCAACAGCCTCGGCGGCGGCAGCGGCTGGGCAATCCTCGGCCTCGAACTTCTAACTGGAGAGCTCAGAACCACGTGGTCCGGCCACCATACGCAGGCGCTTTCAACGGCAGTGCCGCTCCTGGTTCTCGACATGTATGAGCATGCGTACCAAATGGATTTTGGCTCCGCAGCCGCGCGCTACATCGACGCATTCTTCGCCAATGTGAATTGGGATAGTGTGAACCAGCGACTGGAACACGGGATTGCTGCAGGCAAGGCGCTGCGGGGGTAGGGCAGGGTCGGCGAGCCCCTGCAAGCCGAAGCGCCGAAGGCGCTAACTAAGCGCCTCTGCAGGTAAATCACGCACCCTCCTGTCGCTCAGGAGCGCCTGGAGTTCCGCACTGATTGTCGTGCCGCGGTCGGTGAAGACAACGATGGCCAAACGCCCGGAACTTGTGAGCCGCATGAGATGCACGGATCGATTGTGAACGAAGTACGGCCTCGCAGGCAACGCTAGCGAGCGGTACTCGGGCTTGCCATGAGCAGTCGGCGGACCTTCGCCTTGTCGACGGACTTGGCCGATTGGTCCAGCCAGTCGAACGGGGTCGCACCTCGGCTGTCGAGCGCCCTGGGATCCGCGCCGTTCTCGAGCAGCACCTCGATGGTCTTCGAGAAGCCCGCCTTGGCGGCATAATGCAGAGCGGTCGCGCTGAGCGTGCCCAACGCTCGACGGGCATCGGCGCGCGCGCCATGACGTAGCAGCGCCCGCACGTACTCCGGATCGTCCTTTCGCCCTTGGTTGCCCGTGCAACAGTGGCCAATCCATGCCCCCGTGGAATCGATCGATGCACCCCGAGCCGCCAGGATGGGCGCGAGCTTCGGATGCATCACCCATCGGCCCACGCCGATCAGAGTCGCATCGGCGCCGTGCTCGAGGAGCAGCTCGACCATCGGCACGTCGTCTCGGGCCGCCGCCCGCTGCAGAGCACGCACACTGCCCTCGAGCGGCTCATCGGTATTTCCCACGAGCACGCGCAAGGTGAGCCGGCATTGTCCACTACAGTTGGAGCTACCATCACGAGGTCAAGGGTCTTGCGCCGCCGCTTCTCGTCGCGCAGGTTATCGTCGCTGCCCTTGTAAGCAACGATGGCGGGTTGGCCCCCGCCGAACAGCTTGTTTCCGTTTTCGAGGACGTCGCGCACCTCCCAGACGAGGGTCGCTCACTTGAAGGTCAGCTGGTGCTGGGCCCCGAGCCTGCTCTGTCGATTACTGTCAAACTCGCGCAAGGCATCGATTTCTCGAACCCAAAGTTGGTGCGGAAAGTGCTGGAAGCACAGGAAGCGCACCAAAACACTGGATGCGACCCCGGGGCCAAGCATCTCGTACCCGTAGGAACAGCAACACAGATCATTGGCTTTGGGAAACCGAGCGCGAAGGATTGTACCCGCATCACATTTGCTGCAAGAGGCTGGAGTTTGAGGCAAGTTGGCGAAGATCACGATGTCATTGCAGTGACTCGTGGAATTGCGACCGGGACGCATCGATCCTGAGAGGGCCTTTAGGGACAATCTCCGCAATGTTTTCAGCGGAATCTCCGAGGAGGCAGAGGAGCGGCTTGCCCGTGTGGTGAGGCAAGCTCGCCTGCAGAAGCACGGGACGATGGTCGTCATAGCAACTGATCCCCCAACTGAAGTAGAGCGCTTGACTTCAAGTATTGCGTTGAGAATTGAACCACTCGAATTGGGCGAAGAGGCCGTGCAGGCCTTGTCGGTGGATTGCTTCAGAGCACGGATTGTTGCAGTGCTAGCTCTTGATTAGAGCCATCTTGGCGTGCGGCTCCAAGGAGAACCGCTGAGGTGCGGACGTGGTCGCGTTGCTTCCCAGTCGCCCCATTCTGATTTGGCGATCAACCCGGCGGTGTTAAGAGCAATCTCAATCTCACAATGCCCCCCGCCCCGATGCCACGGCGGACACTCGCACCGAGCGCCGCAGCGCTATCGGTTGACCCATAAAGATCATCGAATGCGGTAGTGAAGCTTCATATGCCTTGAGTCACGGTGGATCCTGCCACACGTGCGGCACTTGTGGACGCAGCGGCTTTACACAGAGAGTTTCGGCTGTGGTGTCAGTGGTAGCCTGAACGACAGGGCAGGCGCCGATATTCGGAACCTCGTGGTGAGTCAACGAGTGCGGAGCAAATCCATAATTTGAAACTCGGCACGCTCGTTGCAGCCAGTGACAGACTACCCAATTTCACTTGGAGGAATTAGAATGTCATACTCTTGTTTGCGATTCAAACCTTCGTATTTATTGCCATTGCTCGTGCTTGCCGTGCCTCTTGCGTGCAGCGACAGCGATTCGGGGGGCGGCGCCAGCGGCGCCACGGGCGGTAGAACTGGTGGTGCCGGAGGCAGGCTCACGGGCGGTGCCGGCGGCACCGGTGGGAAGATAAACGTAGCTGGCGGAACGGCGGGAGCGGTAACGACCGGCGGCGCGGTGAACAGCATCGGTGGCAGCGCAGGGAGTGCGGGCTTGGTCGGCGCTGGTGGAGCCGCAGGAAATGCGGGGAATGCTGGCATGGCGGGAGCTCCCGGTGGAGCAGGCGGCGCCGCGGCAGTCAAGGTCGTGTGTGACCCTGACAACGGCGGATTAACGTTGCCGCCGGGATTTTGCGCACTCGCTGTAGCGGACAATCTTGGGCCCGCGCGCCACTTCGCCATAGCTCCGAGTGGTGATGTATTTGTGGCTATCAACAATTCGACGGACGGCGTGACCAAAGGAAAAGTTATCGCTCTTCGCGACACCACGGGGAACGGAAGACTCGATCAACGGCAAACATTCGGAAATGAGGGCGGAAATGGTATTGAGTGGCGGGATGGCTACCTCTACTTTGCCGAAAATTCGCGTGTGATTCGTTGGGCACTTCCGAATGGTGTCCTGACTCCTTCGAGCGCTCCCGAAGTCGTTGTTTCCGGTTTGCCCGGTACGGGAGACCATGCCAGCAAAACGATTGCTTTCGGGCCCGATGCGCGATTGTTCGTGAATATCGGGTCAGCAACGAATTCGTGCCAGGTTCAAAACCGAACGCTGCTCTCACCCGGGATTGACCCCTGCCCAGAGCTGCTCACGCGTGCGGGCATTTGGCGTTTCGAGCCGGGCCTTTTGGGCCAAATTCAAACCGATGGCTTGCGCTACGCCAGCGGGCTGAGAAACACGGTTGCGCTGACTGTAAGGCCTGGTACGAGCGAACTCTGGGGCGTTCAAAACGGACGCGACCAACTGAATGAAAACTGGCCAGGCCTGTTTTCTGCAGAACAAGATCAAAACTTGCCGTCGGAGGCCTTGTACCTGATCGCGAATGGCGCCGATTATGGCTGGCCGTACTGTTACTACGACAGCGGTCGCGGCAATGTGTTGGCGCCAGAGTATGGCGGCAACGGCGTGGATGGCGGACGTTGCACTGGAGCCCCGCTTCCAAAATTCGCTTTTCCAGCCCATTTCGCACCGCTGGGAATGCACTTCTACGGAGGCCAGCAATTTCCTTCTCGCTACCATGGCGGCCTATTTGTGACGTTTCACGGTTCTAGGTTCACCCCCAATCCACCAGGACCTGTACCCGGGTATAAGATGATGTTCCTCCCGTTTGAGAATGGGCAACCCGGGATCGCAGCCGAGGCGTTCGCCGACGGCTTCTCGGGACCCAATCGGCCGCTCCCGGATCAAGCAATGTATCGCCCGGTGGGCGTCGGTGAGGGTCCTGATGGCTCACTTTATGTGAGCGACGACAAGGCCGGCCGCTTGTGGAGGATCTTGTATCAGTAAGACCGGTACCGGCGACGACCTGGCTCGAAGGTTCGATCCAGGTCATTTCACACGAACAAAGGAGACTTTCAAATGTTAACTCGAATGTATTTAGTCGTAGCGGCGTTGATGTTGTGTGGAGCGTGCGGGGGCTCCCACAAGGAGCCAGAAACTGCAGACGGGCCCGTGGAGAACGCGGGCGAGAGTGTGGATAACGCAGCGAACAAGGCCAAGTCTGAAACCGACCAGGCAGTGAAAAAAGCGGGCGAAAAAGTGGAGGACGCTGGAGACGACATTCAAGAATCACCGAAGCAATAGGTTCAGCAAAGCTTTTTTTCCGAACTCCAGTAGGGCCCCAGTGGGGCCCTTTGGAATCCCATTCAAAACAAGGAGCGCGCATTGATTCGCGCATAACCAAAGGAAACACCATGCAACTCGTGAAAATGTTAATGTCAATCGGTGGCGCCGTGGCAACCACGCGCCTTGCGCGCAGCATGTCGGATCTCGACTCCAACGATATCTTAGGTCTGGTTGGGCTTTCCCGCCGCGAGAGCCACTTTGGCCAAGGCCTCCTGCTGTTTACCGGTGGAGCCGTGGTCGGTGCAGGCGTGGCGCTGCTGTTGGCCCCAGCCAGCGGTGAGGAAACACGCAAGAGGCTCGGCGAGCGTATCGACAAGCTGAGCGACGTCGCAGGCGACAAGCTCCGCGAAATCCAACAGGAGATGCCCGCCCTTTTGGGACGCGAGGGAAGTTCGCACACGAACCCGGGCTCGGCAGCTAAAAAGCCTCACATCGGAGCTCAGAGTTCCAGCTGATACCTAACAGTGACCGAGGGGTCAGTAGCCTGACCCCTCGCACTCCCGCCCCCTTACTTTCCGCCTCGTTCCCGATACACGGCGTGAGCCAATAAGCCCACTAAACCAGCGTTGTAATCCAGCGAAACTTCGTTCAACACAAAGTCCGTCACGTGATCTGCGTACGGCTTATTCGGGCTCGGTCCACTGACAAGTGCTCCGCTCAACAGGTGACGGCAGGGGATGCCATCGTTCGGACCGGCCTGCTGCTGCTCGCACGCGTTCCGATGGTGAGGATTCACGGGCGGATTGTCGCCGAAACCGATGAGGTAGGAGCGAGCGCTCGGATTGCTTCCGAGCACCCAATCCAGTTGTTGCAGTGCTAGCTCTTGATTAGAGCCATCTTGGCGTGCGGCTCCAAACAGAGCCGCTGAGAATGCGGATGTGGTCGCGTTGCGCAGCACTCCCCAGTCGCCCCATTCGGATTTGGCGATCAAGCCGGCGGTGTTCGGGGCGGTCGACACGGTGAGATTGAGATTGCTTTGCCAAGTTCCGAGAAAGCTCTGGTCCGACGTGGCGCGGTACGCACTCTCCAGGCAAAAATCATGTGGATTATCCCAACCGGCAACCCAGTGGTGCTGACCCGTGCCGTCCTGCAAGCGCGTGATCTCCGCGCGGAAGCTGGCGTCGTTGCTGGCGCGAAATAGCTCAGCCGCTCCGCATAGCTTACCCACGAGCGGCTTGCCCCCGGGATACGGAGCGGGTCCTTGGCTGTTGTCACCCGCGAGTGCGTAGATGGCTTTGGCCGCATCCAGATACTGAGCAGCGACGCCACTGTCGAACGGCGCGTAGAGGCGTGACATGAGTGCCACGCTGGCCGCAGCCATGCCTCCCGCTGCGCCGCCATTTCCGAGGATCACTTCCCGGCCCACCCGTGCGGCACCGTTCATTTCTCCGCCCAAAGAAAGATCAAAATCATCGGTGGCGGTGCACGAAAAGAAGCGACGATGGTCGAGGTCCGTGTTGCCCACCTGCATGACGAGCGCGCCATTCACGGCGATTTTGGCTAGATAGTCGGTTGCAAAACGCACTTCGTCGAGCACATCCGGAATGCCATTCGGTGTGCCGCGCACACTCGCACCGAGGGCCGCAGCGTTGTCGGTTGGCCCATAAAGATCGTCGAATGCGGGAGTGAAGGCCTCATACGCCTTGAGTAACAGAAGTGCAGAGTACGCGATCGTGAGCGTTGGCTTGATATGGTCGCCCGCATCGAACCAACCGCCGCTCAGATCAACACCCAGCGATTTTCCATCCGCCAAGAAGCAACCTTCAGCTCCGCCAGCCACAGATTGCATCAACCAGTTGCTCTGCTTCCCTGCGCGTTGCGCGGCGTAAAAATGAAGCGCCAGACGCAGCGCCGTTTCGTAGCGTGTGTCGACGCCGGAAGCGGGATCGGGGAGTGGACCCACAGGCAATGGAGTCGTTGGCGTCACGGTGCTCGTGCTCGTGCCGGAAGTCGTCGTCGTCGGGCTTCCCGGTGGGGTCATCGTTCCAGTTGCGGAAGGCGCAGGAGATGGGGCGCAGCTCACTCCAACCGCGCAAACACAGACTGCGTTTTGGCACTGAGCGCCAGCGGAACACACACGACCGCAGGCGCCGCAGTTCGCCGCGCTCGTGACCACATCCAAGCACTGCCCATCGCAGTTATCGGTCCCCGCCGGGCAGCCGTAATAGGGCCGCCAGGGAGTCCCCTCCGGCTTCGACGTCTGACAGCCGAACGTCAAAAACAGCAGACTTATCCCGAAAAGGAGCCCGCACGTACCTCCCCGCAACGAGCGAATCATAGGTGGTTCACCATGCTTGCCACGCTACCGGGCTGCTCCCGCGCGCTCAATCCGATCCTTTGGCTCACCCCGAGCGGCTGAGGTGGATCTAAGAGATCGCACTGCTTCTCGCTCAACAACCTGTTAACCCTTCAAGATGGCCGCCTATCACCGCTCAGCCTCGGTTCGCTCCATTCTCTTCAGCCTTCCCGCTCTAGCGTTAGCGTGTAGCGCAGGCGGCTCCCAGAAACTATTCGCAGACGGTGCGAATCCCTCGACCAGCAGCACGTCGCCTTCGATGCCACCAGCGAGTGGCATCGGCTCCACGGACCCGATGGGATCAGCCACGCCAACTAGCACCATTGATCTCGGTGCGGGCGCCACGAAAGCCTGCAACGAGCTAGCCATCACCTTCAAGCCCGAAACTCCCACGGTTCTCTTCCTTGTGGATCGCTCGTCAAGTATGTTTGATAGCAATTATTGGGAGCCGCTCAAGGCTGCCGTGCTCGACGTGATCAAGGGCTTAGAGCAAGAAGTGCGCTTTGGCTTCGTCGCGTACACGGGAGTCAACGGTGGCACCTGCCCGATGTTGAATTCTGTGGCCAGCATCACGCTCGGCAATGCCGCGGCTATCGAAGCCGCGTACAACGCCTCGAGCGTCGATCCGCGTGTGGAATCCGGCGGAAAGAAGACGGAAACGCCGACGATGTGGGCTATCGACGCGACAGTTCCAAAGCTCCTCGCTGTCACTGAGCCAGGCTCCAAGTACCTCGTTTTGGTCACAGATGGCGAGCCCGACTTTT
The DNA here is from genome assembly GCA_038246305.1 of Polyangiales bacterium. Lineage (GTDB taxonomy): Bacteria > Myxococcota_A > Polyangia > Polyangiales > Polyangiaceae > JBBRRP01. The sequence continues at coordinate 20,185 of JBBRRP010000006.1, forward strand.
GCGACGATGGTCGCGAACCCTGCGCCAAAGACTTCTCCGTGGCGGCGGTACAGAACGCCTTCACGGCGGGTATCGGCACGTTTGTGCTTGGGCTTGGAGGAGTGAACCCAGCGCCGCTTCAAGATTTGGCCAACGCAGGAGCTGGCCAACCGGTGACGATGCCAACCCAAGACCTTTCCTATTGTGGCAGCAATCCGTTAAAGGGCACGTATGCGGCAACAGGCGGGGCCGCAAAGGTCTTCACACCCGCCGTGACTACCAACGCACTCGCTGATCAGCTGCGTACCGTGGTTGCTGGCGTGAAGAGCTGCACCTTTCAGTTGGATGCCACTCTCAAAATCGTTCCCGAACAGGCCGGAATGGGTCAGGTGATACTGGATGGTGTGCCCCTCACTTATCAGGGCCCCGATGGCTGGCAGCTGAAAGGCAACGGTGCCGTCGAACTCGTGGGTGCAGCTTGCAAGCAACTGCAGGCTCCCACCACGAAGGGCATCGTCTTTAACTTTCCCTGTGGAGCCGTGATCTTGCGCTAATCACCGGCAACCGGTGAAGGCGAGATCGTCCACCCAGATGTCGTAACTCATGCCTGGGGTGTTCACCTGAAACTGGATCCCGTAGATCTCTTGCGGCTTGATCTCGCCTAAGATTGGCTTTCCCCAGCCTGGCATTTGGCGCAACTTACTAAACGGGATCGTGTATTTCTGCCACTCGGAAGTGAGTTCCAGATCGGTGCCAAAATCGTTGTAACACTCAGTGCAGACTTTACCGTCCGGATCTGTATTGGAGTCGGGCACTTTGACGCGAACGCTGCCGCCGCCTGCACCCTTCTTGGCGAAGAAGGAAATCCCTCGATACTTGGAAGCGTCGTAGCCACCTTTGGGATCGGTGAAGTTAAGACCCATTCCAGCAAACACCGTGCCACCCTGACCGATTGTTCCTTGCATCCTCGCGGCAAACTTGCTGCCGTTGGCACCACCGGGCGCCATCTCAAACACACCTCCTTGCTCTCCAGCCTTCGGTGCCACCGTGGAACCCGCCTTGTCCACGAATGTGTACCAGTAACCGCCACGCCCTTCCGAAACGGTGACCTGATTGTTGTTGGCTTCTCCATCGCCGATCACACCGCTCGCCGGACATGCCCGCCCTTCATCGGAATTCGCGGCATCCGCTGAGCCCGCCTCTACCTTTTTTACGCAGCCGGCTGCGGCCAGGGAAATGAGTAAAGACCCAGTAAATAGACTAAAAATTCGCATTCTTCATTCGCCCTTGGTTGGATCCGCGCCCTGCGGAACTGGGTGACTACTACCCGTTTATGCACACGTTGGCAGCATGACATTTCAGATCGTGCTCGGGCACTGGATGATCCAAAGGATCGCACTTTTAAACCGAGCCTGATGCGACTAAACATGGAGTCTCCCTATTGTTCATTTGCATTGCCCATTTGCTCGGAGAAACGTCGTGCACCACCGTCGCCTGTTTCCTTGCCTGCTTTCGTCCACACTGGTTCTCGCAGCGTGCGTTAAACGACAGACCGCAGAGAACGCCGCACCTGTAGCTGCAGGCCAACCGAGCACTCCAAGCATCGAGCAACCCAAAGCGCCACCGCCACCGTTGGAAGCGCCACAGCCGCCCAAGCTGGACACCGGCAGCGTCAGCCTTGACCGTTTTCTTACCCTTTGGACCGACATCCATCAGCTCAAGAACGGCTACTTCAGCAAAGAAGGCATCCCATATCACGCGGTGGAAACGCTGCTCGTCGAGGCCCCGGATCATGGCCACGAGACCACTTCCGAAGCCTACAGCTACTGGGTCTGGCTCGAGGCCTATTACGGCAAAATCACGGGAGATTACAGCTTTCTGAAGCGCTCCTACGACAACCTTGAATACTACCTCGTACCCGGACAATCGGATCAGCCCACAAGCTCGGCCTATCAAGCCAACAAGCCATCCACCTACGCACCCGAGGCTGACACACCCGAAGAATACCCCGTCGCGTTGAATAGCAGCGTGGGTGTCGGCCGCGATCCGATCGGCGATGAACTGAAGGCGACGTACGGCACCTCCGACGTCTATTCCATGCATTGGCTGATGGACGTCGACAACTGGTATGGATTTGGACGCCGTGGAGATGGCAAAAGCGCTGCTGCGCTGATCAACACCTTCCAGCGAGGTCCCCAAGAGTCGGTATGGGAGGCCGTGACACAGCCCGCTTGGGACAGTTTCAAATGGGGCGGCAAGAACGGCTTCTTGGATTTGTTCTTAGCCAACAAGAACCAAGCGAAGCAGTGGAAGTACAGCAACGCGCCCGATGCCGATGCACGCGCCGTGCAAGCCATCTACTGGGCCAAGCGCTGGGCTGATGAGGCGGGCGGCAAACCGGAGGTGAATGACCTCGCCGAAAAGGCCGCAAAGCTCGGAGATTATGGGCGCTATGCGCTCTTCGACAAGTACTTCAAGCCGATCGGTTGCGCGAGCCTGAGCTGTGAACCTGCAAAGAATTACGAATCGGCGCACTATCTGGTGTCTTGGTATTTTGCTTGGGGCGGTTCGCTCCCGGGAACCAGCGCCTGGGCCTGGCGCATTGGCTCAAGCCACGTGCACTCGGGTTATCAGAATCCAATGGCCGCGTATGCGCTCAGCCAGGATCCATCACTCAAGCCCAAGTCCCCAGCTGGAGCCCACGACTGGGCCCAAAGCCTATCGCGACAACTCGAACTCTACCGCTGGCTGCAATCAGCCGAAGGTGGGATCGCAGGCGGCGTCACCAACAGCGCCAAAGGTCGCTACGAACCAGTCTCGGCATCGATCCCGCGATTCTACGGCATGTCCTATGATGCGTCTCCCGTCTTCCAGGATCCACCCAGCAATGATTGGTTTGGATTTCAAGTGTGGTCGTTGGAGCGTGTCGCTGAATACTATTATGTGACCGGCGATCCGCGAGCCCTCAGCATTCTGAAGCCCTGGGTGAAATGGGTTCTCGACAATACCGAGCTTGGGCACGGCGACGACTACGCGATCCCCTCAAGCCTGGCGTGGAGTGGTGAACCGAGCGCCGCCTACTCCGGCCCTGAAAATAGCCTATTTGCCGCCAAAGGCGGACGCAACCGAACCCTGCACGTGAAGGTCGTCTCCAAGACCGAAGACGTGGGAACCACGGCCGGCTTGGCGCAGACGCTCAGCTTTTTCGCCAAACGGGCGAACGATCCCGACGCGCAGCGCGTGGCGCATGAGCTCCTTGAGCGCATGTGGAAAAAGCACAAAGACGCACTGGGGATGTCCAATCCTGAAACACGGAAGGATTACTCCCGTTTTGGTCAGAAGCTAACGCTTCCTGAAGGCTTCATCGGCACGATGCCAAACGGTGACTCACTCAAGCCGGGCGTCAGCTTCGTGGATATCCGTTCTCGTTATCGCCAAGATCCGGCATGGCCCAAGGTGCAAGCCTATCTCGATGGCGGCGCCGCCCCAGAATTCAAATATCACCGCTTCTGGGCGCAAGCCCATGTGGCTCTAGCCTACGGCACGTACGGCTGGCTATTCGAACAAAAGTGACTCCAAGCATGCGACACCTGTACCGATCTCCGCTAACTTTCCTGGCTCTCGCGCCTTGCATGTTTCCGCTCGCTTGCGCGACTCAAGGAGCCCAAACTCAAGCGAACCTGGGCGGCTCCGCACAAGCTACGCCTGTTGCTGACAACAACTTGCTCAAAAACAGCTCTTTCGATGCTGGCACGAGCCTGCCTTGGACCAGCTCGTTCTCGGATCCTGCTCACGGAGATACCGCAATTGTCGACGGTGCGTATTGCCTCAACCTTGCGGACAAGGGGAAAAATCCGTGGGATGCCCAAGTGCGGCACCGCGAGATGATTCTCGAACAGGGCCATTCGTACGCGATCAGGTTCACGGCAAAGTCCAGCCAGCCTACCAAGCTGCGAGCGAAAGTCGGCATGGCAGGGCCACCGTACGCTGAGTATTGGAACAGCACCATTGAAGTGGGGCCGCAGGCGCGTGTCTTTCAGGGCGGGTTTAGCATGGGGCAAGCCACCGACCCCACCGCTGAGTTCGCGTTCCATATGGGCGGCAATCTCGCAGCTGGGGCGCCACTGCAGGTTTGCATCGATAACGTGACGCTGGCCGATCCTGAATTTCACGCGAAGACGATCGCCGCCACGGCGCCCAAGCCACTCCTACGCGTGAATCAAGTCGGTTATTTTCCGAAGGGGCCTAAGATTGCAACGCTGGTGAGTCCCGCCACAGAAGCGGTGAGCTTTGTGCTCACGGACGCCGACGGAAAGGTGTTGTTTGAAGGCAAGAGCGAAGCCATGGGCCTCGACAAGGACTCCGGAGAACCGCTGCACATTCTGGATTTTTCGGCATTTCATGGCGCCGGCCAGAATTTTCGACTGAGGGTTGGCGAGGAGCAGAGCCCGACATTCGCCATCGCCGATAACCTGTACAGTACGTTGCGGATCGATGCTCTCAATTATTTTTATCAGAACCGCAGCGGTATCGAACTCAAGCTGCCGTTTGCCCGCAAAGCTGATTGGGTGCGGCCCGCCGGGCATCTCGCCGATAAGAGCGTGGCGTGTGCGCCGGACGCCGGCTGCAGCTATTCGCTGGATGTGTCGGGAGGTTGGTACGACGCTGGTGATTTTGGGAAGTACGTGGTGAATGGTGGTATCAGCGTTTGGACGCTGTTCAACCAATTCGAACGCATCGAGCGACGTAGCCCTGGATCGGTCGCCGCACTTGACGGGCAGTTGAATCTGCCTGAAAGCGGCAATCACATCCCCGATGTCTTGGACGAGGCGCGTTGGGAGCTCGAATTCATGCTCAAGATGCAAGTGCCCGAAGGCAAGCCGCACGCTTTCATGGTGCACCACAAAATCCATGATGAAGCGTGGACTGCGCTTGGCCTAGCACCCCAGGAAAGCACCACGATGAAACGCTTTCTTCGGCCTGTGAGTACCGCGGCCACCTTGAACCTGGCAGCCACGGCAGCCCAGGGCGCACGAATTTTCCGCAGCTTCGATGCGACGTTCGCGGACAAATGCTTACTGGCAGCCGAGCGCGCCTGGAAAGCAGCCAAAGCGAATCCGGATCTCCTGATCACCGGCACCGACAATAAAGGTGGAGGCCCTTACGAAGACGCCCAAGTGAGCGATGACTTCTACTGGGCGGCCGCCGAGCTATTTATCACCACCAGCAGCAAGGAGTACTTGGACTTCCTGCTCGCCTCGCCGCACCACGGAAAGATGACTTCAAACGCAGGCAGCGCGATGAGTGCGATGAACTGGGCTCGCACCGACACGCTGGGAAAGCTTTCCTTACTGACCACCAAAAACAATCTCCCGAAAGACGAATTGCAGCACCTGAAATCACAGGTGACGGCCGAGGCAGAGAAGTATGCAGACGTCACGCTCGCGGTCGGATATCGCGTGCCCATGAAAGGCGGCGCAGGCGGACGCTATCCGTGGGGCTCGAACTCGTTCGCGCTCAACAATATGCTAGTGCTCGGGATCGCCAATGATCTCGCACCAAGCCGGAAATTCGTGGATTCCATGGTATTGGGGATGGATTATCTGTTGGGCCGAAATCCGATGAGCGTGTCGTACGTGACGGGCTACGGCACGACACCTGTGGAGAATCCGCACCATCGTTTTTGGTCCCACCAAGTGAACGAAAAGTATCCCAAAGCTCCGCCTGGAGTGGTTTCAGGGGGTCCCAATTCCGGCCTCGAAGATCCGTACGTGAAGGCTGCTGGGCTTGCAGGCTGCGCGCCACAGAAATGTTTTGTCGACAACATCGAAGCCTGGTCGGTCAACGAGGTCACGATCAACTGGAATGCGCCACTTGCCTGGGTGACGGCCTATCTCGACAGCGACCACCCGTAAGTTGAGTTCAGGCGTCCCTAATCCGGTGGGTCCCCAATGCCAAAAACGAGCAGCCACGCCGCCCGAGGCTTTTCAGGTTGGAACCCCTCGGCTGCGGCGCGGCGCTGCCAGGCACCCAGCCCCGCCCGCGTCTCCCCCTCGGAGACGCTTGGCGAGGGGCAAGCTGCCGCGACCAGCGGCAGCGGGGAGGGCATCCTACCAATTCGGGGCGTACCTCACCCAACAACAATGGCGCAATTCCGATCACTTACGCACGCCGATCACCCCTTACCTCTGGATCAGAAGGCGTGGCCCCCCCTGCGGCCACCCCCTGGACTAACTGCAGATTACCACCACATGGTGGCAGTCAACGAGACAACGCTCACGTCGGGCAGCGCCGTACCACTTGCCCGTGTTCCAGCATCCTGATTGGTGGTCGTAGCGCCGAAGCCTGCGGGCAATACGGGCGCACTCGGCGGTTGCACACAGCGTTCATCGCCGACCGTATAGATACCATCGGCAGGGGTCGCTGAAGGATCTGCGGCCGTGGCACAACTGCGTTGATCGTAGAAATAGCGGGAATATTGCAGGCTGATCTCTTCTCTCGTGATCCATTGGGAACGAAACGTCACCCGTGGCGAGAGGATCTTGAAGGACTGTTCGGGAACCTTTGAGTTTGGGGAAAGGCTATCGAATCGGACCCCGGCCGCGAGCCACGGCAACGCGGAAGCTTCGAGATCCGTGCCATACTTGAAACGTGAAACACCATTCTGCGCCGGATCTCTACTGTCAATGGCGTTGTACATCGCATACAGGGCAAGCTTCAGATCTTGCCCCTCGCCCCAGAAAGTGCCTCCACCGCGCAAGCCTTGCAGCAGATTCGCCAGGCTGAACTCATACTGTGCCAGAAGCGAATTGACGCTCCCGTTGCCGCCACTGCACTGCATGCGCGCGGCGCAGCCGGGGGCGTTGAGATAATTATCGGTAACGCCCAGTGAATATTCCCCACCACCAAACGCGTGCAACACTTCAATGGCGGGTCCTACGGTGAGCGCATCCTTCGCTTGAATGTGCGAAAACCCAAGATAACCGTAGCCGTACATTCCGCCATCCACACGGCCCTCCACGCCGTAGACTGACAAGCTGCCGTCGGGCGTATTCACCGAAACATCCGTGGCCATGCTGCCGGGTCGAAACTCGGAGTGAGCGAAAGAGTCGAGGTAATGCAGGCCGATTTCGGCGGTATTTCCGAATTTTACGCCGCCGTGCACGTGGTGCAGAAGTGTGAATTGAGAGCGATTGTAGGCGCTGGGATCCGGCTCCTTGGCGCCCGCGCCCCATTCGCCCCAAAGAGTTAGACCGCTGGTGTCTAATTCGCCGCGTAGCGTTCCGCCCATCGCGTGGGTTCGACCAAAAAGATAGGTATCGTAGGCACCGGCATCGTAACGCCCTGCCTTGCCGTACGAGTTCCAAAAGCTGCCCGCCTTGGCTATCAAACGCACATTCTCATATCCAGTGTCGGGGGTGAGCGTGAGGTAGCCTTGCGAGATGCCAAAGTTTGCTTTCGGATCGTTCCAAGCCGCATCCGCAAATTGAAAACCTTGGAGCGCCAACGTGCCCTGCACGAGCTTGTTTCCCACGGAAAAGAAAGCCTCTGCCCAAGCGCGCTGCGAGTGGCGCGTGTGCTGCCAGCTTAAGTACTGATCGTCTGGCACCAACGGAGAATGGTAGGTTGTCTTTCCCTGCCCGGGTGCCCGCACATCGCGCTCCCCCATTCCGACGCGCATCGGTGCTCGAAAGTACCCATGGTATCCGAACTCCCAAGCATTCGACGCTGCAGGGCTGGCGGCGGCTGCCCCCCCAGTTGAGGCCGGATTGCTGACGGCGGGGCTTGAGCTCGTTGCCACCGCAGGTTTCCCGGTACTGGCGGTAGGCGCTGTTCGAGTGTCGGTCATCTCGACCACCTCGGGCTGGGCGGGAGCTTGAGCTTGGGCCAGCTTGGGCAGGCAAACCAGCGTGGAGACGAGACAGGTGGCGAGACGTTTCATAGTCAAAAATGGCTTCCTTGAGTGATTGGACAGGGAGTTCGAAGAACACACGGACTCGTACATTCTGAAGAGAATGTACGGCGACGCGTGCGAGTGAAATTTAACGAAGAATGACAACCGGAGGGATCTGGAATTGGTCCCACGCGGGAGTTAAGTTGCTAGTGTCCTGAGCTTGATTCCATAGGTAGACAGCTGGATAGGTCGTGAGCTTACCGCTTGCGTCGTCGCGCACCACCGCCGCCATGTAGAGCTGTGAAGCGCGTGTATCGGGTGGGCTGTAGCCGAGCGGATGTTTGGGAACGATGAACGCTCCCGGATATTTGCGCGCCGATGAGAAAATCAGAAAGTAGTAACTCTTGCCGTTGGCTTGCTGCACGGCGGGCGACCACTTGGCCCATGAATTGATGATACCTGGGCTCACTTCACGGGTGCAGGACGGGGGATCATTGGCTGAAAGTCGTGTGGCCACACCGCCATCTTTGCCGATGACCCACACTTCGCCATCGGGCCGATAGTAAGTGAGGCCTGCGGTGTTGGGTGCTCGATTGAACGCGATGAACGCATCATCGCTCGAGAAAGAAGGATAGTATTCGGCGATTCCAGGCTCAGAAGCTCCTGGCAAAGCGACCACTTGCCCGCCTTGGCGCGCGTTGAACGGCACCCAGTGAATATCGGTCTCGTTGTTGGGCTGGCCGGCACCGATGCGTCCGTCTTGAGTGACTTCTGCAGAGGTGTAAACCACACGGCTGCCATCGTTGCTGAAATCTGGAGCGGCGAGAGAACGGGTTTCGCCCGTCAACGCCAAGAACCCGAAGCCCTTGCCCATCTGGGTCTGGATGGCCTGATTGGTGCCCATCACCTGGTTTTCCTGCCAAGGAATCACGGCTGGGGTTTCGAGATCGAACCACGCCAATCCATCTGAATGGCTCGGATAAGGAGCTTGGCCAGCGAACCCAACGCCGCCGTTTCGCGGTGACCACACGCTCAGCGCAATGCGGTCGCCCGCTTTCCAGTGCGCGGCGCTAAAGGTCAACATGCCCAGCCACGGTTGCCCGAGCAATGCGTTCGCCCCAGGAGTCAGATACGACGGCACTTGGCCGGTCGTATCTGGCTTGATCGAACTTAAGACGTTGTCCCAAGGCCAGTGATCGGTGAAGGCGACACTTTCGCCATCCGGGGTCGAAACATGGCAGCCGATGCATTGGACGTGACCTGGTGGAACACCACGCGGAGCGTCATACATGCCGCGCAAGGCATTCCCGCCTTCATTCAAGATCCCTGATTTTTGAACTTGTGGAATCGTGAGCGCGTCCACCACCCCTTCATCCCCTACGCGAAATCCCACCAGCTTGCTGGTGGTCGGTAACACTTCGGCTGAAGTGGTGGCCCAATACACAAGGCTTCCGCCTGCGGCGACCGGGGCAATTCCGAACGAACCCAGCGTGCCAACCGGTTTAGCGGGTGCGGCCTTCGAGATGCCCCGCACTGAAACCTGCACTTCAGCGCCTGCGAGGTTGACAGCCCCGTTTTTCCAAATTTCCTTCGGGATCGTCCATTGCTGATTCGTTGTGTAGACAACGAGCGGGAATTTCTGGTGTGCGCTCGTCAAACGGATCTCAAACACATCGAGCGCGGCGGGCGCTTCAAAACGAAACCGGGGACGCAGCCAGTTGAGCGGGACCAGTGCGCCGGGTCGATCGCCCTCCGATAGCTGGGGCTCCGACACACAGATGGCTCCCGAAGCGGTGCTGTCGGGCGCGCCAAAGAGCGCTGCAACATTCGCAGGCAGTGGGCCGGAGGCTGGATCCGCCAGCGGCGCTTCCGGGAAATCCTCGCAATCAGAGGTGCACGTGGGAGTGATCGCGACACCGGGCATGCCGATCGATCCTGGCCCACCGATGCCAGAAATATCTATTGTTTGCGGCGCTCCGCTGTCGGTGGGCGCCGCAGACGGGTCTTGCGAGGCGTTTCCTTTTGGACCGGAACCTCCGGCGGCACAAGATAGTACAAAGACGCCCATCCCGAGCAGGATTGTTTTTGTCGACATCAGCATATTGGACCTAACGCGCTAGCTTGCGCAGGGAGACCTACAGCAAGGAGCGGGCCACGCTGCGAGCGCTGGTGCTCGTGCAAAACCATCGACAATTTAGGCCGATCTCCGCCTGAACCGCCGCTGCTGCGAAGTAGGAGATCGCACCTTTCCGTATCGCACTGAGAGGCGTTCGATCACGGCTCGGAGCGAGCGAGCAGAGTGCCCACGGCGATATTCTCAAATACGACGATCTCTTTACTCTGGGCCCGGGCTATACCTGTTCGAAGTAGTTATCCGATCCTTGTTCAAAGAGTGAGTGCCGCTATGTCCTTGCTTGACCCAACTGATTTGCGTGGCCTAAGTGATGAAAGCTCCACCACGATGCAGGTGCGTTTTGATCCAACGCCCACCCCCAAAGCCTTCGTGCTGCAAGTGCTTGAAGGCCCCGATGCAGGGCTTTCTGCGCATCTGGATGGCAGCCAGCCGTCGCGGATCCTGATCGGTCACAGCCCCGCGTGTCAGATCCGCTTGAGCGATCCGACTGTTTCACGGCGACACGTCGCGCTCGAACCGATGGGGCAGCGCGTGCGCATCCTCGATCTGGGCTCCAAAAATGGCACCACCGTCTCCACGGTTCCTGTGCTCGATGCGTTCCTGCAGGGCGGTGAAGTGATTCGTATTGGTAGCACTGCCTTTCGTATCGATATTGCTGACGTACCGGTGAGCGTTCGCCTTTCTACCGCGCTCGGCTTCGGGCGCGTGCTCGGTGCGAGCACCGAAATGCGGCGCCTCTATCTGCTCTGCGAGAAGCTGGCCGCCAGCACCGTGCCAGTCATCATCGAAGGTGAAACGGGCACCGGCAAAGAGCTACTCGCCGAGGCCCTGCACGAAGAGGGGCCGCGTGCGAGCGGGCCCTTCATCGTTTTTGACTGCACCGCAGTGCCTGCGAATCTGGTGGAGACAGAGCTCTTTGGGCACGAGCGCGGAGCCTTTACGGGAGCCGTTAGCTCGCGCCGTGGAGTGATCGAACAAGCGCACGGCGGAACGCTCTTGATTGATGAGATCGGCGATCTGGATGCCGCTTTGCAACCTAAGCTGCTCAGGGCCATGGAGCGCGGGGAGTTCCGCCCGATAGGCAGCGAACGCGTGATCCGATCCGATGTGCGCATTATCGCCGCAACCCGTCGCGATCTCGATAAGGAGGTGCAGAGTGGCCGCTTCCGCGATGATCTTTTTCATCGACTCGCCGTTGCGCGCATCGAGCTTCCGCCGTTAAACAGACGACGCGGCGACATCCCGCTCTTGGTTCGACACTTCTGTGAGGAGCTGGGTGGTGATCCGGGCCTCATCAGCCAGAGCTTGCTAGCGCGCTGGGAGGAGCTTCCTTGGCCCGGGAACATTCGGGAACTCCGGAACACTGTCGCCCGCCACCTCGCGCTTGGGGAACTGGCTAATCTTGAATTTTCTTCCCTAGCTGGAGCCGATCCGGAGCTTGAGCCCGCGGCCTCGATGGGGCCTGTCGATGGCGCCAAGCTCGCCGCCGTTCTGGATGAAGCCCTAGAATTGCCGCTCGGGGAAGCACGGCTGCGGGTGGTCGAGCAATTTGAGCGCGCCTATGTGCGGCGCATGATGGCCAAGCACCGTGGCAACGTGACACGCGCCGCGGAGGGTGCCCAGGTGGCACGCCGCTACTTTCAGGTGCTCAAAGCCAAGATTGGCCGTACCGTTCAGGAATAAGAGCTTTGGAGCCAGCGCGGTCGCCTTCCTTTCCCGAACGTCTCGGTCGCTACGAGTTGCTGCTGCCACTCGGCACAGGCGGCATGGCGACCGTCTACCTCGCGCGGCATCAAGGCGTCGGCGGCTTCGAGCGTGATGTGGCCGTGAAGGTGATGCACGCGCATTTGCGCAACGACGAAGAATCTAAGCTGCACCTGCTGGATGAAGCGCGGCTCGCGGCGCGCATCCGGCACCCCAACGTCGTTTCGATGCTCGAGGTGGGAGAAGATGAACTCGGGCTGTACCTAGTGATGGAATACATCGAGGGCGATAGCCTGGCGGGGCTCTTGCATGTTTGGCCTGAAATGGAGGACGCGCGCCGCAACCGCTTGCTCGCCCGCATCTTGTGCGATGCGTTAGCGGGCCTAGAAGCAGCTCACCAGCTGTGCGGCGAGAATGGGGAATCGCTCGGCCTCGTGCACCGCGATTTTTCTCCGCACAACATCATGGTCGGTATCGATGGGGTGGCGCGGCTCACTGATTTCAGCATCGCCAAGGCGAGCGATCGTGCGGTGCGCACTCGCACTGGTCTCGTCAAAGGCAAGATCGGCTACATGTCTCCCGAGCAAGCGCGCGGGCTCGATCTCGATCGCCGCTGCGACGTGTGGGCGGCCGGCGTGGTCCTCTGGGAGCTCTCCGCAGGACGCCGGCCTTTTCCCAAGGGCGATGCCGTCTCAACGCTGTTGCGCATCGTCACGGAGCCACCTCCGCGACTCAGTGACATCGTACCTAACGCACCTGAGCCGCTGGTTTCGGCAATCGCCGGTGCCCTGGAGATGGAGGTGGAGCACCGAACGGCAACAGCTGAGGCGCTCCGTCTTCAGCTTGAGGCCTATTGGCAAAGCACCCACGGCATTGCAGATCGGGAGGAAGTCGCAAGCTTTGTGGGTTCCCTCGTTGGAGAGCGGTTGCACGATCAAGCCGCGCAAATCCGCAGCGTGCGGCAAGCTCGCCGCTTGAGCACCCCGCCACCCTCACAGGCGCCTGGCAGCGGCCCGAGTGATGCGGTTTCGACCGTGGTCAGCGCACCGGGCGTGCCCGTCGAAAACGCCCTACCGCTCGCCACTGAATTGCCACCCAACACCGAAAGCACCTTGGCAGCTCCAGCAGTGAAACCCCCGCGTCCACGCTGGGTAGGGTGGGCAGCCATCGCCCTTTCGGCACTCGCGCTCTTGATTGCAACACGGAGCTATTGGCAGGAAGTGCCAGCCGCAAAAGTAGCTGCCCCTGCACTTCCGACAGGTTCGGCACCCAGCGCGAAGAAGGAGGAAGCCCAACCTCTGATTCCAACCAGTGTTTCAGCGGCTTCTTCCACAACCCACGAACTTCAGGCACCCTCCGCACAGCACCCTGTCGCGAAGATCCCCCCTCGTCCTTCCAGTGCTACTCGCCTAAAGCTTGCGAAAGATCCGTATTGATGCACAGCTGGCACTGCAGGTTTCTCAAGTATCTGGCGATTTTCTTCCTGTGTCTTCTTCCGCACGCTGCCTTCAGCACAGAGCCCGCTGCTGCCTCTGAAGCTCAGATCACACTCGCTAAGGAAAGATTCCAACAGGCAACGCTTGCCCACGCGCGCGGCGCATCGAGCGAAGCTGCACAGCTTTTTGAGGAAGCCGGCAAGCTCGCGCCTCGGGCCCAAGCGTTCTTCAATGCCGCAATTTCACGGGAAGCTTCGGGTGAGTCAGCCCGTGCGGCAGATGATTTTGAACGGGCACTTGCGTTGGGTGGATTGGATGAAGCTGAAGCGGCGGCCGCGCAAACGCGCCTAAAACTGCTGAAACAGGCGCTAGGGTATCTGATCGTCGACGAGCCCGCGGGCGGCAAAATCGCGGTGGGTTCAGGAGAGAGCGTGGATATCCCAGCCCGCATTCACCTTTCACCGGGGCTCACGCTGGTTCGCATCGAGGGCCCCGATGGCAAGCTCTATTCCCGGCAACTCCAGTTGAGCGCCGGGCGTTCCGAAACCCTTCGTATGGAGTTGGATCGCCTGCCTTCAGGTTTCATCGTCCCCCAGCGCCCTGCTTCGTCGGCACTCTCCGACTCACTGAAGCCAATTCAAGCGCCTCAGCAGCAGTCGAAGGTGTCTGTTACCCGATCGGACCATCGCCCCACCTGGGGCATTGTGTCACTCAGCGCCACCGCTGTTTTGGCGGGTGCTGCCGTGATCTTGGGCACCCAGTTCATGAGTGCCAATCAGGCTTGGGATGATTCTGGGCACCGAAATCGAAGCGACGAGCGCCAGGCGAAAAGCCTGCGACTGTGGACCAACGTGGCATGGGCCGGAGCCTTGGCAGCTGGCAGCGCTGGGACCTATTTCCTGGTGGCGCCCAAGGTTGAGTTTTAAGCGCTGCCGAGCGCCCTTGACACGATCTTTCCGATCGCACGCGCACTATTGCGCCGGATAACCTCGCGCAACAGGCACCTAACGCCTCCCTCCGCCGGGTGATCCAAGAGATCATATTGTGCGAATTTCTGGGGCGAATACACATATGATCATGAACTCAACACTGCTCGGACACCCCTTCATGTTTGCAAGCGTTGCCGCAGCGGCCCTCGGCGGCTGCAGTGCCGGCGACAATGGTTACCAAAATCCGAATCGGGCGGCGCCCGTCGCCACCAGTACGTCAGGAGCAATGCCGGGCACGGGCGGCGCTGCCGCCAGCGTCAATCCCGCCCCATCGGGCACAAACACCACACCCCCGGTCAACACTGGAAATCCAGCGCCCACGACCACTTCGACCACTTCGACTCCGGTGGCCACGCCGGCAGGTGGCCAGGTCCTCACGCCGACCGCTACCGGTTGGGTGGATGGCGGGGGGAACACGCTCGGCATTCAGGGTCCTTGGTATTCGTACAACGACTGCAAGGATTCGCCCGCCGATTGCACCACGAATCAGACCCCACCCGAAGGTGAATTTGCCAACGTGGGCGGCAAAATGTGCACCAAAGGCACCACAGCGCAAGTGAAAGCTGAGACCGAGTTCTCGACCAAATGGGGTGCCGGCATCGCGCTCGACCTCAACAATGCCGGTGGTGTGGGTGCCGTCAAAATGCCCTACAACGCTACCAGCAAGGGCGTGCTGGGTTTCTCGTTCACGCTGACGGGCACGGCTCCGGGCATGCGGGTGAATTTACCCACCCCAGCCACCTCCACCGCTTCGCACTTTGTGGCCGGTGTGACCGGGAGCAATACCGTTCTTTTCAGCCAAGCCATGCAAGGAAGCTGGGTAACGGCCCGCACCGCGCTCGACGCCTCACAGGTCATGTCAATTCAGTTTCAGATCCCTTCGACAATGACAGCACCCGTCGCGTTCGATTTTTGCATCGAGAATCTCAAAGCTATCACTAAATAACCGCGGTCCGGGAGTGAGCCAGGACTCAGCCTAGTCGCCTAGGGAACAACCTGAATATCGGCGAATCCCTCGGTCCGAAAGCCGTAATTCATCCCAGGCGACTTCCAGAATAGCAAACTCTGGCGCTCGCCCTGGTCCCAGTCGCTGGCGCCGATACTAAAACCCAGCTTCGCGTTCGCGGCGGGGGGCGTATTGGGTCCCCCGTTTATCCCCGAAATGTAGGTCCACGAAAGTGTCGCTTCCACGCGATAACAGGTCGTGCCAACCGGGGTCGTGGTGATGATGACGTCCATCGGCGTCCGGTTACGATCGGGTTCGATAAACATGCCACTCATTCCGATCACCAGATCGTGGTCGTCCGCGCCGTAAACTTGATCGTCATTTTTGCCGTCCAAGAGCACCACCAAGGCGTCTTGCTGAAGCGGCTGCCCGTTCAACTTCAGCTCGTCATCCTGGATGAATGCCTGCAAATGCAGGCCGGCCGGTGAATACCCCAGCCGGAAGTACGCGGAGAGATCCAGCGCTGCGGGCGTTGCAGCAATGGCTGTGACTTTCGGCTCGTTCGGGATCCCTCCGGGTTGGTTGGGGTTGCAATTCCTGCACAGCTCGTCGATCCGAATATACGGAAGCGCTGCCCACTCCGCAAGCTTAGGAGGCGAAGAGACGGGCCCAATCGCCAACGGCGAGGCGGCCGTGATCACGCTTTCAGCAAACTTAAGCTCACACCCGTTATTGGGATCGCCATCGCAGCTTGCCCAACCAGCATCGCAGGTTTCTATGAGGCACGCCCCGTTCAGACAACTGCCAGTTCCATGCGGGATCATCGAACCACCCCCAACACCTGCCGGGGCGCCACCACTCGTGCCCGCTCCCACACCACCCCCCGACCAGCGGCCCCCCGACGCGTCCCCAGCCGCTGCCCCCGAAGCACCTCCGAACGAACTTCCTGCTATGCCCCCACTTGCTATCATCGATGTGCCTCCTGCCAAACCAGTCAAATCCTGGGCGGGCGGCGCAATGCTCACAAAACAGGCCTGATACCCACTCGCGCTGAGGAGCAGCACCCCCAAGCCGAGAACACGTCGTACGCGCCGTGTTCTGGAATGGACCATCCCCCAATCTTCCTAGATCACTCCCGGAGAGTCCAGGACCAGAAGAATTCTTGGAATAGTCCTGGCGAGCCTGCTTCGAAAATATTAGAAATATAACGTGGCTTCGGCACTCGAACATCACGCTGAACAGCTGAGCGCGCTCGGGCACCCTGTGCGGCTCAAGATCCTGCGGCTCGTGGTGCAGGTTGGGAAGGAAGGCGCCTCCGCCGGCGAAATCCAGGAGCACGTTGAGCTGCCCGCCTCCACTCTCAGCCACCATTTGAAGCGACTCGTGGATGCCTCCCTGCTCAGCACGCGCTCCGAAGGCACGTTCCACTATTACGCCGCCGCGTATCCGTCGCTCCGCAGCCTCACCGATTATCTTTGGGAGGATTGCTGTCGCCGCGGCGGCAAAGGTTGTTGCTAGCTCATGCCTCGAACGGGTACTTCACCCCCAGCTGTTCCCGGGCAGAATCCAGCATCGTTGCAAGCGCGACCGACATCGTGTGAGGCACCAACGCACTCTCCAGCTTTCCCGCTCGAACCAGGCGCTGCACCTCATCGGCTTCGTACTCGTAACCGTTGGCACGAAATTCAAACTTTAACGTCTCTTCGGTGCCGTTAGCCGAAAGCGTTACCTCTGTCGCTTTCCACCAAGGCTCGCGAAGAGTCACGCTCCCTTCGGTTCCGTAAATTGTGGCAATATGGCGCGTATTGGTGCGCAAGGCCGAATTAACCACCGCCAGCTCACCGCGCGGATAGCTGAGCACGAGCGCCGCTTGCTCATCCACACCGGTCAGCCCCACGTGGCCCAAGGCCTTCAACGCAGTCGGCTCGGTGCCAAAGACCCAAGCTGCCAAAGCTAACGGATAAATTCCAACATCGAGCAGGCTGCCGCCAGCTAACTCTGGAGCCAGCAAACGGCTCTCCGGTTCCCAGCCCATGCGAAACCCAAACGATGCCTCCAAAAGGCGCGGCTCGCCGATGTTGCCGTCCGAAATCCACGCAAGTGCTTGAACGACGGCTGGCAAAAATCGCGTCCAGAGTGCCTCCATCAAAAAGACTCCGTGTTGCTTCGCCGCTGTGACCGCCTGCAACGTGCCTTGCAAGTTGGGCGTCAGTGGTTTCTCGCACAGCACCGCCTTCTTGGCGGCGCAAGCTCTTAACACGAGTGGCAAATGAAACGGATGCGGCGTGGCGATGTACACCGCATCAATCTCTGGGTCGGCCAATAGCTCGTCAGCTGAAGCATAGGTCTTGGGGATCTTGAACTCCGCCGCGAACGCCTCCGAACGCTCCAACGTACGCCCCGCTACCGCGCGAAGTTCAGACCCGGGGCTGGCGCCGAGCCCGCGCGCGAACTGTTTGGCAATGCTGCCTGGTCCCAAAATTCCCCAACAAAAGTGGTCTTTACCCAACATTCCCGGCATCGTAGACGAGCGGCGCTGAATATCCAGAGGCCCTCCCAATGGGCCTATCACATGTCGCTTCTCACCAGGTCAGAGCCAGCCTGCTGCCCTTGATCCCGACACTGAGCGAATGCAAGGATCACAGAAATGGCCCCCAACTCACCCGCGACATTGGCCGATGCGGAAAGGGCACTCTTGGCATGGGGCTTCACCGGTGCACGCCTGTCTCGAATATCAGGAGGCTTGATCAACGACACCTTCGCGGTCAAGCGGGCGGGAAGCGAGTGGGTGCTACAACGGGTCAACCCCATCTTTTCGGAGCTTGTTCAGAGCAATATTCTGGCAGTCACCGAACACCTCGCCAAGAAGGGACTGCCAACCCCCCGCCTCATCCCGAATCGCGAAGGTGTCTATTTTTCCCGCTTGGATGGACAGATCTGGCGAATATTGACACAGATTAACGGCGTGAGTCTCAGGCGGCCAGATGTCCACACGGCGGCCTTAGCTGGCCAAAGTCTCGGCATTTTCCACACGGCGCTGCAGGATCTCGAGCACAGCTTTCAGGGCCTGCGCGCGGGAGTCCACGACACCGCCGCGCACCTCAATCGCTTGCGAGTCGCGCTGAACAGCCACGCTCAGCATCGCTTGTTCGCCGAAGTTTCGACACTTGCGGCAGCGCTCTTGAAGTCAGCCGAACAGTTGCCACCGCTCGTCGATGAGCGGCCTCGGCTCGTGCACGGCGATCCGAAGTTTGACAATCTCCTGTTCTCACCCGATGAGCCGCATCTGGCCGTGTGTTGGATTGACCTCGACACCGTGGGCCCCGCGTCGCTCGCCAGCGAGCTCGGAGATGCCTGGCGCTCGTGGTGCAATCTGAAGGGTGAAAACGAGGCCCAAGCCGAGTTTAGCCTCTCGATCTACGAATCTAGCCTCCGCGGCTATGCTTCGGCAGCCAGGGCTCTTAGCTCCGAAGCGCAAGAGTTGCTCGTGCACGGTGTGGAATGGATCACGCTGGAGCTAGCCGCTCGCTTTCTCAGAGATGCGCTCGAAGAGGCCTACTTTGGCTGGGATCCACTGCGTTTTGCGGGGGCCGGCGAGCACCAGCTGCTCCGCGCCCGAGGGCAATGGTCCCTTCACCAGCAAGTTCTTGCCAACAGGAAGCAACGCGCCGATATCCTGCACGGCGCCTTTGGCCGCCCCTCGCCCAGCCCGTGTGTATAAGGAAATCCTATGCTGCTTTCTTCTCTCAGCGCCCGCCTGTTTCGCCGCCTCAGCGTCAGTGCGTGCGCTATTCTCTTGTTGGGTTCGTGCATCGCACAGAAGCCACGCAGCAGTAGCAGTCAGGAAGCCTTCGTGGCGCCCGCACCTGCAGCGCCTGCCCCAGAGATCGTCTTTCCAGCTGACGCGGGCCAGCTGGATCTCAAACTCGACTTTGGCGCTAAGGGCGACGGCATCACCGATGACACCGCGAAACTTAGAAAAGCTGTTCGCGAGCACTCGAGTCAGCTCGATTCCACGACGCTCTATTTGACCGCGGGAACCTACGTGGTGTCCGATACTGTCCAATGGTTCTGCAGGCTTTCCTTGATGGGGCGCCATCGCGACAAAACGATCATCAAGCTCAAGGACAATGCGTTCGGATTTCAAGATCCGACGCATCCACAGCCTGTGATATCTGTCGGTGATCCTGCCAACAATGGCGACGCCATGCAGAGCTACGTGTCCAACCTCACGGTGGATACAGGCAAGGGAAATCCCGGAGCGATTGGCATTGCCTTTCAATCGAACAACGGCGGCGGGATCGAAAACGTCACGATTCGAAGTGGTGACGGAAAGGGCTCGGCTGGCCTCACCACCTGGCCCTGGCCAGGCCCAGCGCTGATCAAGAATCTGCGCGTCGAAGGCTTTGATCGGGGGATCCACACGAGCGCCAGCGAATACGATCTCACCTTCGTGAACATCACACTCGTTGGGCAGAGGGTTTTGGGTTGGGAAAACGACGGGTTGCCCATTGAAATTGAGAATCTGCAAAGCTACAATTCAGTCCCAGCCTTCAAAGGTACCGGCACTGTCGTCATGCTCAACAGCCATTTCCACGGCGGTGCGAGCAATCGCGTTGGCATGCAATACACCGGGGACAGCCTCTACCTCCGCAACGTTGTGGCTGACGGGTACAGCGCTGTGCTGCGCGATGGGGATGGCCAGAGCGCCATCAAAGAGCTGTGGAAAGGCAACATTCAGAGCCTCTTTAAGTCGCCCCGGACACCCCTGAACTTACCCATCCAGCAGACGCCCTCCGCGCCCTACCCACCCGCGAAGACCTGGACCAACGTCAAAGATTTCAATACTGACCACAGCGAGACATGGTCCAAAGCCATCCAGGCCGCGATCGATTCAGGCGCAGAAACACTGTATTTTCCGCGCGATGTGTACAACATCACCGAGCCGATTCATGTCCGCGGCAATGTGAAGCGCATCATGGGCATGCGTTCGATGCTCCGTATCCCAAAGGCCATGAAGGATGTCCCGATGGTGCGTTTTGAGGGCACCAGCTCAACGCCGCTCATCATGGAATACTTCAACGCGGGCTCCGAAGAATATCGGTTGAACACGCTCACCTTTCATCAGGCAGGAATGCAGCCGCTCGCTTTCAAACGTTGCTATGGCAGCCTCAGCAATGAGCCGAACAAAGCGGATGTCTTTTTGGAGGATTTTCAGGGTATCCTGCGACTCAAGGGCCCACTCAATGTGTGGTCGCGGTCGCTCAACATTGAAACCGAGGGAGATACGCCGGAGCTCGTGAACGAAGGCGCGACGCTTTGGTTGCTGGGTTACAAGACGGAGTATCAGAGCACCAATATCGTCAATCGCGGGGGAGCAAAGACCGAAATGTTGGGCGGCCTCATTTATCCAGTCACCGAAAAATGGCCGGACATTCCAGCGTTCGTGAACGAGGAGTCGAGCCTGTCATTGATGTTCGGGTACCGCGTCTACGGTGCGCGGGCCTACCAGAATGTCTTGGTCAAAGACACGCGCGGCGGGCAAACGCGCGAACTCACCAAGGAAGCGGCGTTCGGCGCGAAGGGCGGCTGGAGCATGAACTACGTCGGAGCACCGCGCTAAAGCGACGTTCGGCCAATCAGAAGCTACGCTCTATTGCGCCAGCGCTGCGATCTCTGCATCGGAGAGGATACGATTATAAATCCGTACATCGTCGATACCGCCGGCGAACCCAGTAGTGCCCGTGGTGACCTTACCCACCGACAACTTGTGTGAGCCGCTCCCCCCGGTTGTAGCGTTGGCGCCTGCAGCAACCTCGCTTCCATCCAAGAACAGATGCAGTTCCCCGGTGCTGGTATTCCAGGTTCCGGCAACATGGTGCCACACCTCGTCCGTCGGAGCGGTAAAGAGAGCTTCACCGTCTCCAGCGAACCAACTGAGCGAGTCGAAATCCCAAGATAGCGAGAAGATACTGTCGAATTCGAGTAGCCCAGCGGTGTACGAGAAGGAGGGATCACCGGTTTCTTTTTTCATCCAGAGAGCCACGGTGACCTTAGTGAGACTGCCCAAATCCACAGCTGCTTTGGACGCAACGCCGCTGCAGCTATTGGCCAGAGGTGTTCCCTTACCAAGCGTGAGGCGCTTTCCAAGTTTGCCGGCGGTGCCGAGCGTTGCGCAACCCGCGGTGCCGCCCAGGGTTAGGGTATTGTTATTGGTAATGGACGAGTCCGCTGCTGTGGTGCCGCTAGCTTCGTCAAACTTCCAGTAGCCGATGAGTCCACTTGAAGCGCCGCCGCCCGTACCACCAGTTGCTGCGCCTCCGGTAGCCGCGCCGCCAGTTGCTGCGCCTCCGGTAGCCGCGCCGCCAGTTGCTGCGCCTCCGGTTGCCTTACCCCCCGTGCCAGCGCCGCCGCTTGATGTCCCGCCGCTTGATGTCCCGCCGCTTGCTGCGCCGCCGCTGCCCAGGCTTCCTCCTTGAGCGTTGCTAACTCCGCCGGTGCTGCTGCCACCGGTAGCTAACGCGCCGCCGAAACCAGTGACGCCACCGGAGCCGAAGCTCACGCCGCCTGAGCCTTTGCCTCCACTGCCAAACGAAGTGCCGCCGCTGCCAAAACCGTTCGTCTTCCCACCCGTGCTCACCCCTGTCGCCCCGCCCGTCTTGCCGCCGCCCGTCCCACCCACGGCGGCACCACCCGTTGAGAAGCTAGGGTTGCCTCCGGACGCTTCAAGCAGCCCGCGGAGGCCTGACCCTGAAACATCGCTGCTGGCAGCCGAACAGCCACTGACCAGCCCAACAGCGAACACCAGGCGACTTAGCGATAGCATCTTCATAAGTTCAGGCACTCCAAGCAAAAGCAGTGTTCAGCAGCACCTCTAACTTTAACGCTCGGAGCAATCTCAAACAAGGACACTGCATCATTTCAAGCCATGCACACACCCAGCCCCATGTGCGTTTGCGTGGGGCTGCATGCGCGCCGGTGAGAGGCGGTGACTGCGTGTGGTCGGACGAGATAGCCGATATTCAGTGCTGGCGGCTGCCTGCGCCTGTGGCCCTATCGTGCGCGGGTGTGCGCAGACGCCGTCACAGCTACTGCGCCGCGGCGTAGATCTCGGCGCAGGTGAGCACGTGATCGTAAATCCGTACGTCGTCAATCACGCCGTTAAAACCGGCCGTATCGGCTGCGAGCCTGCCGATGCTCAGTTGGTGCGACCCGGTGATTGGGCTCATCAATGCGCTCGTTATGTCCGCAATCCCCACGCCGTCCAGGCAGAGCACCGCCGCCCCGGTGGTGTCCCAGCTGGCACCCAGGTGGTGCCAGGAGCCTGAGGGTGGGGCATCACCGCCTGAGTCATCTCCAACTGTCCAGAGGACAAAAGGATTAGAATCCCAAACGAGGCTGCTGTCGCTGAACTCGAACAGCCCAACTCCCGGATCAGCGTAGCTGGCCGCCGTGCTCTTCACCCAAAGACCCACGGTCATCGCGTTGAGCGTTCCTAAGCTGAAGCTTGCACTCGCAACGCCCGCGCCCGCTAACTTCAGACCGTTCCCGGTTTTACCCGCCATGCCCAAGGTGGCACCCGATGTAGTTAGGCTGTGGTTGTGACCCGAAGAATCGGCCGCAGTAGTCCCGCTGTTTTCGTCGAATGTCCAGTGGCCAATCAGCCCGCCGATGGTGTTTCCGTTTCCACCTGAGCCCTGCGTCCCGCCGGTCGAAGTGACGCTGCCGCCCGTTGATGCGCCGCCTGTTGATGCGCCGCCCGTTGATGCGCCGCCCGTTGATGCGCCGCCAGTTCCGGATGTGACCCCACCGGCGCCCGTCGTGCCTCCCGATCGGGGCGAACCACCGGAACCAGTACCGCCAGCTGGATTGCCGCCGCTGCCGCCAACATTGCCTCCTACAGTCCCCCCAGTTCCGGACTTACCGCCAGTCCCAACCATGCCGCCCGTGCCCTTGCCTCCGGTTCCTAAAGCTGCGGTGCCGCCACCTGTGCCCCCGAGCACGCTGCCTGTCCCGCCCGTGAGTCCACCACCACTACCGCCGGTGTCACCTTCAAGCATCCCGCGCAAACCGGAGCCAACTCCGCCGTCGCCCGTTGCGGAACACGCGCCGAGCGAACCGATTGTGAGCACTAGAAAAGGGAGAGCAGAGTTTTTCATGAAGGCGCCTTGGCGAGTCTAAGAAACGGAAATTCTTGAGTGTCGTAACGGTATCGTGCTAGCTCGCGCCAAACAAGCAATAAGCCGCCGTTCAGATGCAGTTGGATAGCTACGCCGCAGGTTGAAGTGTGACCCGCTCCGGGATTGGAGGCAACCCTTAGGAGTAGGCGAGTAATCGAGGAATAGAGGTGCGAGCGAATTGCGACCGCCGCCCGGATCGTTCTTGTTCACACCTACAGCGTCCCCGTCCCTCTCCCTGTTCGTGGATACCGAGGGCGCGCCATGGCAGCGCGGCGCCGAAGCCACCCAAGAGGCTCCAAGGCGGTCTCCGGCCACGAGAAAGCGCCGGCACATTCTCAAGCTAACGCTTGATGTTGATTGCCAGTGTGCACCCGCACCCATTCCGGCTAACGCCATGGACTTTACATGAGGAAGGAAGAAAACGCGCCAACGCCGCGAGACAGCCGCTGCAGCACCGCCTCAAGACAAGTATCCTGACGTAACTTCATTCAGTGACATACGCCAACCACTAAGATCCGGCAAAACCACCGATTTCCCAGCTGTCACGCTGGCGAAAAGCGCGTTATCCTTCACGACGTTATGCGCGGCACGGCATGTGTGAAATGGAGAGCTGGGCGGTTCCTTCTCACTCCGGGAGGCCTGGCGCTCGGCTTCGCTCTTTGCCTCGCCTGCGGCAACAACGTCCCGAATGCCGCTGCCCCGGTGAACCCCACACCCACAGTCACCCATCGTGCGACAACGTTGGCGGCGCCAGCTGCTCCTACCGAAACCCACGGGCAATCCTTGGCCAGGCTCGTGGATTTTTCTGGGAAACCTTCGGCACTCCGTCGGCTCAGTCGCGACGAACTGGTGGCCACCTTGCAGAGCCTTACCGGGCTCGCACCCGAGCGTGGCGACCTACCGGAAGAACAGCGCAACGGGCATCACCCACTCCGCACGTCGGGCGTTTCGTTGATTGGCTCCGAAGTGGGGAAGCTCTTTCAGATGATCAAGAACTTCGCCGTGCAAGCGGCACCTCGGATGCTAACTCAGAGTGGCTGCACGCTGACGGGGCAAGCTCAACGCACGTGTCTGCTCGATTGGTACCACGGTTTCTCTGAAAGGGCGTTACGCAGAGCCCAACGCCCCAACGAACGCACTAGGTCTGAAGCCACGCTCGCGATCGCGGATGGCAGCGCGGGGCGAGATCGAGTTGCGATGGAGGGGCTACTCATCGCTACATTCTTTGCGCCATCATTTCTGTATCGCACCGAGATTGGCGCACCCTCCGACGACGATCCGACCGAGAAGGTGCTTTCGCCCACCGAGCTTGCAGTGAAGCTGAGCTACTTTGCGACGCTCGCTCCACCTGATGAAGCGTTGCTTGAGGCGGCTCAGAGCGGCAAATTGGCCGATGGCAGCGAACGGGTGCGGCAATGGGAAAGACTGAGCGAAACAGCCGGGGGCAAACGAGCGAAGAGCGTTCTGGTCGAGGAATGGTTGGGGGGTGCTGAGTCGAAAGCGTCGAGAAAATCGCCAATGTACCTGCGCAAGCTGCGCGGCAATCTTGCGCTGAATCTGCGCACCGATGCGGACAATTTTATCGATGGCGTTCTCTCGGGTCCGGACCCTAGCGTTGGCCATTTGTTGACGGGCAAGGAATACGTCGAGAGTCCTTTGCTGAAGCGGCTCACCGAGCCTTCGACAGCGAGCGGCGTGCCCACGGGCGATGTTCCGGCATTCGAACGCTTGGGGCTCCTGATGCATCCTCAGATCCTCGCCTCGCACACCAAGGAAGATGGCGCCTCCCCATTTCAGCTCGGGTATTTCATTAGAGAAGCGCTGCTGTGCGAAAGAGTACGCCCGCCGCCGGGTGGCGCCAGCGCGCTCGCTCGAAAAGATGTGCCAAGCGGCTTGAGCATGCGGGAAAGTTTGGAATATCGAACCTCGGCCAGCGCCACCTGTACCAAGTGCCACAGCCTGTTTGCGCCACTTGGATACTCGTTCATGGCGTTCGATCCGGTTGGCCGTTGGGTAACAGCCGATCCTTCGGGCAAGCCTTGGGATCTCTCGGGCCACATCATTACCGGAGATGGTTCCAGGTTAGCGTTTCAGACGCCTGCCGAGTTGGTTCGGGATCTCGCTGCAAGCCCGCTCGTGCAGGCCTGTTTCGCGCAGATGGCACTCGAGTGGTCGCTCGGGCGAGGCGTCGGCCGTGGGGATGCCGCATTCGTGGCTCGGCTGGACGCATCGGTGAAAGCGAACGGCGCGAGTGTGCCCGAGATCATGAAAACGATTGTCGGCGCACCCGAGTTTATGCAGGCCTCGATTCCGACTGAGCCCGCTCAGGAGCTGCCATGAAATCTCGCTTACAGCGACTGTTGAGTCGACGCGCCCTACTTGGAAATACGGCGCTTTTGGCGCTCTTGGCCCCTATCGCGCGCCAGCTTGAGGCACATGCAGCAGGGCCCCAATCGCCGCGCCGCGTGATCCTCATTTTTTCACCCAACGGACCGATGCGTGTGACGGGACCCGCCACCGGTACGGAAACTGACTTCACATTCCACGATTGGTGGCAACCGCTCGCGCGCCACAAGGCCGAGGGCATTTTCATGTCCCACATGGCGGCGACTGGCGCTGGCAAGCTAACTTCCAATGGCCATGCTCTGGGTGGTCAAACCTATAGCGGCTACGACGCCGGCGCGAACGGTGATCAATACGCACAAAACGGTGAGACGATCGATCAGGTGATCGGGAAGCGGCTTGAGCAAGAGGGGCGCGCCGGGATGGTGCGTTCGCTCGTCTGGGGCAATGTTGCCAACAGTCAATCGGGAGGAACAGGAGATGCATTCTGCGCCTCTCCAGGCCGCAATATCACGCCGGAAACGAGCCCCACTGCCGCCTGGGCTCAACTCTTCACGAGCTTCATGGGGCCCGGGAGCACGCCCACTGAATCACTGGCCGTGGTGACGCGCGATCGAAGTGCGCTCGACTTCGTGATTGATGATTGCGAAGCACTCAAGACGGCACTTGGCAGCGAGGGCGTGGCGCTCCTCGACGACCACTGCACCACGCTTCGCACGCTGGAGAAGAACCTCACCGCCCCGATGCTTTCGGGCCGAGCGTGTGGGCGCCGAACGCCTCCTCCCGATCGGGATTGGCCCAATCCCGAGAACCGCGATCTCCAGACCACCACCTTCAACGATCTCATCGCCATCACTCTCGCCTGCGAGCTTTCTCACGTGATTGCGTTTCAAATTGGCTCCCAGGCGGCGCGCAATAAGGTCGCAGCGAAGTACCACGTTCCGAAGTCGCCCAAAGCCGATTCAGGGGACTCGGGGCCGGCCCATCACCCCTGGACCCATCAGCCCACGTCGCCCGAAATGCTGCTCGCCATGCGCATTTTCACCACCACCTATTCTCGCCAGGTCGCCGCGTTGATCGATAAGCTGAAGTCCACCAAAGATGCGCTCGGCAAGCCACTCCTCGATTCCACAGCAGTGCTTTGGCTTTCGGAGCTGGGTGGGGACGAAAAGAGCGAAGATCCCCACATCACGAAATCCGTACCTGCGGTGCTGTTTGGCAACGGGCAAGGAACGTTCAAGACGGGCCGCTACCTGCGCGGCCCCTCAGAGAGTGATTATGCCGAGGCTGGCCGCCAAAACGCTCAATTGCTCGTGTCGCTCATCCAATACATGGGGCTTTCCGACATCAACACCGTCGGAGTCACGGGGGCGTGGGGTCCGCTCGCTTCGCTCTACACTTGATTCGCTGGCGCTGGCGCTCAGTTCGGGTTGCCCGAGTGCCCTGCGTTGCCACCCTGCTGTTGCGCGCCGCTAGCACCCGCCGCACCACCCGTGGCTGTTGCGCCGCCCGCACCACCTGAGGCATTACCTCCAACTCCGGAGCCTCCGCTTGCCGTCGCTCCACCGGTACCGCTCATCCCGCCCGCGCCAGCCTGCCCGCAGCTGGCGACTTGTAGATTCGGGGCGTAGCCACGCACGTCAGCACATCCAAAGCTAGGCCCACCGACGCGGCTCGTGTCAATGATGGCCCCACAAAACCCCTGAGCCGTACAGCAGCCGTCAAAAGAGATCAGCCCCTTTGGAGCTTGCATGAAGAGATCGTGGCCGTCGTAGGCGCGGCAGCGCACGTCGACGGCACCCGGGGCGTCGATCAGCGCGCAAGCCGTTTGGCCCGGAAAAGAAACGCCGCACTTGCTCCCACCAACACAACATGGGGTTAACGCCACATTTTGTAGGACATAGCCAGGACACGTTTGTGCCATGCACTGAACGCTGGCTGGAACTGACATGGCGACCATGCCGCCCGTCCCCTTAACCCCACCCGTCATCGCTCCGCCCGTTGATTTCCCGCCTGAACCAAGCACGCCACCCGAACCACCCGAACCACCGGATCCTGTTTTCACGGCATCGTCGCTGCTGCTCCCGCAGGCGGATGCGGCTGCGACCGCCACAAGGGAAAGAATGATTACCAGTGGGCCTACAGAAGAGCGTTGAGTGAAAGAAGCCATAAGATTTCTATTATTATCGCGTCAGGCTCCTCTCTACAAGTATCCGTTCTTTTCGCGAGCGCCAAGTGAGCGGCGTGGCGCTCAGCTACGCTCAGCCGTCAGTTCTTTGACGCTTCAGGCTTCAAACGAGCAGATATATTCGGCAATGCCTGAATCCACGCAGATGTCGAAGCCTGAATCGGCAGGCACGCGAAAGTTATCGCCCGTCGCGAAGGCCTTGAATGAAGCGTCGCCTTTCAGGCGGACTCGGCAGCTCCCGGCTACGATCTGCATTACCTCCGCGGCGCGCGTATCGAAGTGGAACTCGCCGACGTAGATCAGGCCGAGTGTCTTCTTGCTGCCGTCCGCGAACTTCAGCGTGTGGCTAACAACTTTGCCTTCGAAATAGACGTTGGCCTTGGCTACTGCGGTGACACTTGAGAACTCGATGGGCTGAGACATGGCCGGAAATTGGCACGTGTGTTGCGCTCTGGGAAGGGCCAGGCGGCGAGCAGAACGCTATCCACACGCCTTGTCATTTTTTTGACCTGTCATTGAACGAGCTATGAATCTCTGCTAGATGCTGCGTATCCTGACCGCCATGTCGGACTTTCGACACAGAAAAGAACCATGAAAGTAAAATCAACCTCTTGGCAGTTTGACCCGAAGCGAGTGCAAGCCCTTTTTGGTGGGCTCTCGCGGGAGATCCGAGGTCAGAAGCGTCCCCCCGGCGGTTACGCAGAGCTGGCAGACGAAATCGGACGTCTCGCCAAGGAACGCAATTTGGTGGCTCTCGATCGGCGTAAGTTAGCGGCACTCGGTGAAGAGACGCTCGATGCCGATCTGGTGCTCACGCTCGCCGAGCTCACCACGCTCGACGAATTCCTGCGTCACAAGGGCGGGCTTGGGTTCTTTCTGGGCGGAAGTGAGCGGAGCGTTTTGCACTACTTGGCTCAGTCACGGATTGGTGCCACCGCGTTGGTTGCCTGCCACGGTTCCTCCGATGGCGGTCAGGATACGCTTGCGCGCTTCGACGCAGATGCCTTCAGCGTGCTCAAGGATCAGTTGAGAATCTATACGGAGGGCCGTGCTGATCTGGCGCTTTCAGATGTCTTTACTGAAATGCCCGAGCTTGGCGCTACTGATTGGCCCGCGCACAGCTATGAAATGTTCCGCGACGATCCGTGGCTAGCGGGGGTGCAGAAGGACACCACCAATCTCGTTATCATCGGTTCACCCCGCCGGCACTTGGGAGCCTGCTATGCCGTAGCGCATGCGTTTGGTTTCTCGGATGAGCCGTTTCGCAAGCCCGACGTCGACCCAGCACCTGATCTGCCATTTCGATTCTATTGGCAAGAAGCTTCCCTGCCATCCAAGGTTTGTTACAGCAGCGGGCGTCCGCCCAAAGCGCTAGCCCCGGGCATCACGCAAGCACTCCTGCGCTTTAATGATGATCCGTTAGCCATCAAGAAACAAACCGGAGAAGACTACGACACCGTCGGCGTCGTAGCTGTGCACCGAAAGGATCGAAAGATCGCCGCCATGAACGTGCTCGCGATGGGCCTGGACGGGCCTGGCACCCTAGCTGCCTCCCAATATCTTCCCAAGTTTTTCATCAGCGAACGCGATTGGAGCTCAGAAACACAGGTATTTTACCAGTTCCTCCGGGCCCCGGTGCGCTTCGATCACTCAAAACGCGGAGATCCTCGAAGGCTCGCAGCCGATCCCGATCCGGTAGGCCCGGTGCATCAATGGCCGCGCTCATCATCTAGTCTGCTTTTTTAAAGAATCATTCGATGCTAGGCCACGACCAAGGCGCGTGTTTGCGCTCCCTTTCTACTGTGTGAGACCAAGGAAACCCCATGTCTAAGTTGAAACTCAAGCCCGGAATTGTGACAGGCGACGCACTCACCGAGCTGAACGCGTACATGAAGAGCACCGAGTGCGCCTTGCCAGCCGTTAATGTGATCGGCTCTCACAGTACCAACGCGGCGCTTCAAGCCGCACGCGAAACTAAGTGCCCGATCGTGATTCAATTCTCCAACGGTGGCGCTCATTTCTTTGCCGGCAAGGGGCTCGACAATTCGGGTGAGAAAGCAGCAATCATCGGCAGCATCGCCGGAGCCGAATACGTGCATCGAGTTGCCGAAGCTTACGGCGTGCCCGTGGTGCTCCACACGGACCATGCGGCTAAGAAGCTGTTGCCGTGGATCGATGGCTTGCTGGATGCTGGCGAACGCTACTTCGAGAAGCACCGAGCGCCGCTCTACAGCTCCCACATGCTGGATCTCTCCGAAGAAAGCCTGAGCGAAAATCTCGAAATTTGCAAAAGAACCCTGACGCGCATGGCACGCATCAACATGACGCTTGAAATCGAACTCGGCGTCACCGGGGGTGAAGAAGACGGCGTCGACAACTCCGATCTGGACAATTCTAAGCTCTACACGCAACCAGCCGATGTTTTGGCGGCCTACGACGCGCTCGTTTCGGTCGGAAAGTTCACGATTGCGGCTTCGTTTGGCAATACGCATGGCGTGTACAAACCTGGCAACGTGAAGCTAACGCCGAAGATTCTGAAAAATTCTCAGGAACACATCCAGGCCGAGCGCAAAACCGGGCCGAAGCCGGTGGACTTCGTGTTTCACGGCGGGTCCGGCTCTTCGCCGGAAGAAATTCGAGAGGCGCTTTCTTACGGTGTCGTCAAGATGAACATCGATACAGATACGCAGTGGGCATTCTGCGAGCCCATCAAGAAATACATGGACGAAAAGAGCGGCTACCTAAAATCGCAGCTTGGAAATCCCGAAGGCGACGACAAACCCAACAAGAAGTACATCGATCCGCGCGGCTGGCTGTACTTGGGTGAAAAGGGTATGACGAAACGCCTGGTTCAAGCGCTGCAAGATCTGAACGCCGTCGGTAAATTCGACATCTGAGCGTTGGCTCAAGAAGCGCCGGCCAAGCGACCTTGGCTGCATCGAAACCAAAGCAAGCGAGCGACCACGAGGTGACACCTTCGTGGTCGCTTTCGTTTCCATTGTGGAGCGGCGGGAGAAGCTGTATCTCTATCAGCCTGAGGCGGCAGAGGAGAGGCTAGATGACGAACAATCTCGGAACCAAGATTCGTAGATTCATGGGTGGGGCAATGTTCGCGGGCGCCGTGCTCGCCAGCAGGGCGGAAGCCGGCGCGAGCGAAAACGTGGCGCTCTTTGAGGGAGGTCAGGTGCGCCCGTTGGCGCTTTCACCGAGCGGCAATTTGCTGTTCGCTGTGAACACGCCCGATGCGCGGTTGGAGATCTTTCGCGTACTGCCCTCGGCCTCCGCCATTTGGATTCTGTGTCGGTGGGCTTGGAGCCGGTGGCTGTTGCCGCACGAAATGAGAATGAAGTCTGGGTCGTTAATCTTTTGTCCGACAGCGTGAGCATCGTGGATCTGCGCGGGCCGAACGCACGAGTCACACGCACGCTCCAGGTGGGAGATGAGCCGCGCGATATCGTGTTTGGTGGACAACGCAAAGATCGAGCCTTCATCACAGCGGCGCACCGCGGGCAAAACGTACCGTTTGATCCGGAGTTCAATACGCCGGGCATCGGGCGTGCGGATGTCTGGGTCTACGACGCTGAGCACCTGGGAAGTGATTTGAACGGGCATCCGATCAACATCATCAATCTCTTCACGGACACGCCGCGGGCGCTCGAAGTGAGCCCGGATGGCGGTCTCGTCTACGCAGCTGGCTTCAATACGGGGAATCGAACCACGATCGTCACTGAGTTCGTCCGCCCTCCGCTGCCGCCTCCGAACACCAATTTTGAGGGGCGTCCCCAGCCGAACGTGGGTCTGATTGTGAAGAACAATGGCCAGCATTGGGTCGATGAATTGGGCCGCCCTTGGGATGGTCTCATCAATTTCAATCTGCCGGATAAAGACGTGTTTGTGATCGACGCTTTCGCCAGTCCGCCACAGCCGGTTTCTGGGGCTGCGGGCTATTTCCAAAGCGTGGGCACGGTCCTTTACAACATGGCCATCAACCCCGTTTCGGGGAAGGTGTACGTGTCCAATACCGATGCCCAGAATCAAGACCGCTTCGAAGGGCCGGGGGTGTTCGCTGGCCACAGCGTCCAAGGCCGTCACAATCTGAACCGCATCACGGTCCTGAACCCTGGCGGAGGCGTGACACCTCGCCATCTCAACAAGCACTTGGATCTGATCAGCTGCTGCGCGTCGCTTCCGAACGCAGAGAACGCCAAAAGCGTAGGAATTCCCACAGGTATGGTCGTGAGCCAAGATGGCCGCGATCTCTACGTGGCCGCGTTGGGTTCCTCTGTGGTGGCTACGTACAAGACCTCCGAGCTTGAACAGGATACGTTCGTACCGAGCGCCGCCAACAAGATTGCCCTCACCGGCGGCGGCCCCACGGGCCTCATCTTCGACAAGCAGCAACGCCGCCTGTTCGTGATGACGCGCTTCGACAATTCGATCTCGGTCGTGGACACCACTCTAAGGCGTGAGATCGCTCATACGTCCATGTTCTCACCTGAGCCCCCGAGCATCGTGAATGGCCGGCATGTGTTGTACGACACGCGCCTGAGCGCCAAGGGCGACTCGGCCTGCGCCACCTGCCACGTTTTCGGCGACAAAGACGATTTAAGCTGGGATCTCGGCGATCCCGACGCTTCCTTTTTGGTGAATAACAACCCGTTCCGATTCGATCTACTCCCTACTCCGGTCGATGTTTCTTTCCCACCGATGAAAGGGCCACTCTCCACTCAAAGCTTGCGTGGCATGGCCAACCACGGCCCAATGCATTGGCGTGGGGATCGCACGGGGTCCCGCAGCGAGCCCAACGTTCAACCCGACAGCGGCGCTTACAATGAGCGTGAAGCCTTTCGGCAGTTTGAAGTGGCGTTTACGGGATTGATCGGACGAGCCGATTTGCTTCCGCCAGCCGACATGCAGGCCTTCGGTGACTTCATTCTCCGCTTGATGTACCCCCCCAATCCCATCCGAAACCTGGACAACGCTCTCACGGCAGATCAAGCCGCAGGGCGCGAGTTCTTCTTCAATCGCAAAAGCGAAAAACGACCGATCGACGGGCAGACCGTTGAGTGCAACCATTGCCATCACCTCGATCCCGACGGAAATCGCGAATTTGGCGTGCCTTTTCCAGGATTTTTTGGCACCGAAGGGCAGTCAGCGCGAGAGGTTTTCGATCAGGCCTTCAAGATCCCACACCTTCGAAACCTGTATACAAAGGTTGGCATGTTCGGGATGCCCAATATCGCGCCGTTGGTGGAGCCGCTCGAAGCGCTATTGGGCTTCCAAGGCGATCAGGTGCGTGGCTTCGGCTACTCCCGAGCGGGAGACTTCGACACCGCCCTCCGCTTTCTGCATGTCACCACGTTTAGCAAGGCATTCGTCTTTGGTCCTCCGCCTCCCGAAGGTTTCGACCCAGGCCCTGCTGGGCTCCCCGAGCGCCTGAAGGTAGATGCCTTCCTACTTGCCTTCGACACCAACCATAAGCCAGCGGTCGGGCAGCAGATCACGCTCACCCGTGATTCGGCCGCGGCTGCCTGGGCGCGCGCACAACTTCTGGTAGCGCGCGGGGATGCGGGAGACTGCGATGTCGTCGCTAAAGTACAGAGGAACGGTCGCGAACGTGGTTTTCTGTATCTCGGCGGCGGTCAATTTCTCAGGGATGAGGGAGCCGCGTCGATGCCTGGTGCGGCCCTATTCGCGCAGGCTTCTCTGCCTCAGACTAGCATCACGCTGACCTGCGCCCCGTTGGGCACCGGGTTCCGGGCTGCGGTCGACCGCGACGATGATGGTATTCTGGACGCTAGCGATCCCAGCCTGAATTGAGTAACGATGAGTGCGGCGATAGGCATGTACAACCGGGCGAAATCTAAGGTAGGTCCACGAACCTGCGTGTATCGCGCCTTCGCGGGTTACATCGTGGTGCTCCATTCGGGGCATTCGCCCGGGGAAACGGAGTGGGCTGCGATGGTCGACACCTTCCGCGAGTTGGATCTCACGGCGCTGAAGGTTTTGGTTTTCACCTACGGTGGCGCGCCCAACGCGCGACAACGTGCCAGCCTGAATGACGTGCTGGGAGCCGCTGCGCCACCCATCGCGGTCATGACCCCGTCCGCGTTGGCTCGCGCGGTGGGCACTGCGATGACGTGGTTCAATCCTCGCATGGCGCTGTTCGGGCCAGACCAATTATCCGAAGCGATGACGCACCTGGGCTCACCGGAGCACGATAAACCACGCCTCAAGTTGGTACTCGCCGAGCTTGAGCGCGAGCTCCAACGCCTCTCCGGCTCATCGCCACGCTCCGGTTCTTTAATGGGCAGTTGAGCAGAGTTAGCCTGAAGCCGGCGGCGGTTGTGAGCTAGCTGGAGACACACGCAGGGTACCAGCTCGATATTCCTTCTTAAGCCATTCCGCGGCCACGAGCACTGCGTGCACGGAAGGGCGAGCTTCCTTGCCAATGGCAGGCAAAACAAGCAAGCAGCCTTCACCAATCGAGCGCTGCACCTTCAGGGGATACGGCAGACGCAACGCCAGCACCATCATCGACAGCACACTTCGAAAAGTGGCAGCGACAAACCCATCCCCTTCTATCACCATCACGCCCCCCTTCATCAGCTTCCCAAACTCCCTGAACACCCGTTTGATGACAACGCGCGCTTCTTCCGTCGGCGGCGGCGTATCAGCCTGAAGCACCGCCAAGAAAGCCACACCCTGCGGGCTCACTTCCTCCAGCTTGCGATGCCAGCGCCGCTGCTGCTCAAAAATACTGGGCCGCGGATCCTCCTTGATAATCAAGATCAGCAAGCCGCCCAGGGTCGCAGCACAGTGCTCGTGGCTCACGTCGTGCACCACGAGGCTAGTTGCAGGAATGAACTCTTCAGCGGCCAAGGCCCCCGGATGTTGGGGCTCGCTTCGATCAACGTCAACCCGCCAAAATCAGCCATTGCTCGCCGAGCTTTCATCCGTGCAATGAGGCCAGCGCTTGCTACCGCCCAGCAGAACTGCAAGGTTTCGCGCTCATGTTGCGCCTGGACTCCATTTCAAAACAGCACGGGAAACAAATCCTCTTTCTTGAGGCCTCGATGAGCGCTTTTAAGGGTGAACGGGTAGGACTAGTGGGGCCTAATGGAGCCGGGAAATCCACAATATTTCGGCTCATTATCCGCGAAGAGCTGCCGGATGCCGGTCAGCTGGTCGTCGACAAAGGCGTGACGATTGGCTACTTCAGCCAGGACGTCGGCGAGATGGCAGGTCGGAGTGTCATCCAAGAAACAATGGCGGGGGCCGGAGACGTGGCACTTGTTGGTACCGAGCTCGCCGAGCTTGAGCACGCGATGGGGGACCCTGCTCGAATGGACGAGCTTGACGCGTTGATCGAACGTTTTGGAACGGTTCAAGCGCGCTTTGATGAGCTCGGCGGGTATGCGCTGGAGGCTCGAGCACGCGAGATCCTGGCCGGCTTGAGCTTTCGCCCGGAAAGCATCGACGACGACGTGGGCAAGCTCTCCGGTGGCTGGAAAATGCGCGTGGCACTCGCACGCATCTTGTTGATGCGCCCAGATGTGCTGTTGCTCGACGAGCCCACCAACCATCTCGACATCGAATCCATTATTTGGCTGGAGCGTTTTCTAAAAGCTTTCGAAGGTGCGCTCGTGGTCACCTCCCATGATCGCGAGTTCTTAAATCGACTCGTCACCAAGATTGTGGAAATCGACGGCGGCGAGCTAACGACGTATTCAGGCAATTTCGACTTCTTTGAGGCTCAGCGAGCCATCCAGGCCAAGCAAGCGCAGGCTCAGTATGATCGACAGCAAGCGATGCTGGCCAAAGAAGAAGCTTTTATCGCTCGTTTTAAGGCCCGTGCTAGCCACGCGGCTCAGGTTCAATCGCGCGTCAAAAAGCTGGATAAGATCGAACGTGTGGAGTTGCCCAAACGCCGCCAAGTTGTTGACTTTGAGTTTCGAGCGCCGCCCCGTTCGGGAGAGGACGTGGTGAAGATCGAAAAAGTGACGAAGGCCTACGGGAGCTCCAAAATTTACGACAATTTTGACCTTTTGATCCGTCGGCGCGAGCGCTGGTGCGTGATGGGAGTCAATGGCGCCGGCAAATCAACGCTCTTGAAACTTGTGGCCGGAGAAACAACGGCCGATACGGGGCGCGTTGCCGTCGGCGCGAGCGTCAAAATGGGCTACTTCGCTCAGCATTCTATGGAAGTGCTCGACCCAACCCAAACCGTGATCGAATCCTTGCAAGGGTCCTTCCCGATGGCGGGGCTTGGAACGCTGCGCACCCTCGCGGGCGCCTTTGGTTTCTCGGCAGATGAAGCCGATAAATCTTGCCAGATCCTATCAGGCGGTGAAAAGGCGCGGCTCGTGCTGGCCAAGATGCTCTTCGATCCGCCGAATCTGTTGGTGCTTGATGAGCCTACGAATCACTTGGATATGGACACCAAGGAAATGTTGGTGAAGGCGCTGATGAATTTTGAGGGCACGCTGCTGTTTGTCTCCCACGATCGCAAGTTCCTCTCAGCGCTCTCGAACCGTGTTTTGGAGCTCACACCGGGTAACGTGCACGCCTATCCCGGCGGCTATACCGAATATGTCGAACAATCTGGGCACGAAGCGCCCGGCGTTGGCCCGAGTTGAGCCTCAAGAACCCGAAGCTGCATGCTGAGGCCAGAGCGCAATTGCGCGCGCCGGCTAAGAGCACTAGATTTTAGATTTAGCCAAGGACGCGTGCGTGAGTTCTAATTCCTCAACTGATCCAGCCCTAGAACGCTTCAACAGCATCCCTGATTTCGGAGCCTTCAAACCCGAAAACGCAGGCCCACTCCTGAAGCGCTTGATAGAAGAGCAGGATCAAGCGCTGTTAGCTCTGGAAGCTAGCTGCACGCCCACCTGGGTCGGCGTCGTGCAACCCCTCACCGAACTGGCGGAGCCCCTCTCCTACGCGTGGAGTGTCGTGCACCACTTGTTGAGTGTGAAAGATACCGAAGCGTTGCGCGAAGTCGTGCAAACACTGCAACCTGAAGTGGTGGCTGCGGGCCTGCGCCTCGCCCAAAGCCAGACACTGTACCGCGCGTACCGTGAGTTAAAGAGCGGTTCCGGCTGGAACGCTCTGGATGAAGCCCAGCGCCGTGTGGTGGATGCGTCGATCCTTTCGGCAGAACACAGTGGCATTGCCCTCGAAGGTGCCGAGCGCACCCGGTTCAATGAAATCGAAGCTGAGCTAGCGCGCTTGGGCACGCTTTTTGGCAACCACGCGCTCGACGCGACCAAGGCATTTTCGCTCATTTTGAGGGACAAAAGCCAAATTCTTGGCCTTCCGGAAACAGTGCTCGGCATGATGGCTCAGTCAGCCCGCAGCCTCGCGGAGAGTGAACCCGCGCTCGCAAATGCCACTCCAGATTCCGGCCCCTGGCGCCTAACACTCGACGCACCCATTTTGATTCCGTTTCTCAAGCACGCCAAGAGCCGCGAGCTGCGCGAAAAGCTGTATCGCGCCTACGTGACGCAAGCATCGGCCGGAGAGCTCGACAATCAGCCTGTGATTCTGGAAATCTTGAAGCTCAAGCGCGAAAAAGCGGCGCTCCTCGGTTACAAGACGTACGCGGCGCTCAGCCTCTCCCGAAAGATGGCTAAAGAAATCGGCGCAGTCCAGAAGATGCTGGATGATCTTAGAAAGACGGCACGCCCGGTTGCAGAAGAGGAATATGCAGAGCTGCTTCGATTTGTTGCCGCGAAGAGCGACGAAGCCAATCCAGAATTGAAGCTGTGGGATATCGGGTATTGGGCAGAGCGCCAACGCGAGCAAACGTTAGATTTTACCGACGAGCAGCTTCGCCCATTTTTCCCGCTGCCTCGCGTGTTAGAGGGATTATTCGGCGTGGCGGAGCGCTTGTTTGGGGTGAGAATTATCGCGGCCGACGGCGAAGCACCGGTGTGGGAGCCCAGCGTGCGGTTTTTCCGAGTCGTCGATCGAGCGGGCGAAGCGGTCGCGAGTTTCTTCCTCGACCCGTACACCCGCCCCGCCGAGAAACGCCAGGGCGCGTGGATGAATACGTGCTTAGATCGCAAGCTTTTGGCCGATGGCTCCGTACGGCTCCCCGTCGCCTATTTGATCTGCAATCAGAGCCCACCCGTTGGATCAACACCCTCGCTCATGACGTTCAGCGAGGTAGAAACGCTCTTTCACGAATTCGGGCATGGGCTACAACACATGCTCACGCGCGTGGACTACGTGGACGCGGCGGGCATCAACAACATCGAGTGGGACGCGGTGGAGCTGCCGAGCCAATTCATGGAAAATTGGTGCTACCATCGGCCAACGCTGCTCACCTTCGCTCGCCATTTCGAGTCCGGTGAGCCCCTCCCCCAACACCTCTTCGACAAGCTGCTTTCCGCTCGAAATTATCGCGCCGGCAGTCAGTTTTTGCGCCAAGTTCACCTCGGTTCACTCGATTTAGCCCTCCATTCAACGTTCGATCCTGCTGGCGCTCAGACGCTTCACGCGCTGGCCGAAGCAGTAGCGCAAGAGAACACGATCTTGCCGCCGTTAGCTGAAGATCGCTTCTTGTGCACGTTTGGGCATATCTTTGCCGGTGGCTACGCAGCGGGCTACTACAGCTACAAATGGGCGGAGGTGCTGGCCGCCGATGCCTTCACAGCCTTCACGGACGCAGGCCTGGATAATCCAGAAAAGCTCGCCGAGGTGGGCTCGCGCTTCCGCGAAACCGTCCTCGCGCTCGGAGGAGGAAAAGAACCGGGCGCCGTTTTCCGCATGTTCCGCGGCCGCGACCCCGATCCCAAAGCCCTCCTCCAAAGCTACGGCCTTTCGCCAACATCACCATAAAAACGGCTTGTTGGGACGGGTTGCCAGGGTGGCTGAGGCTGTGGCAGAACGCTCCAGCATTTTCAGTACCCGCTTCCGTAGCTCAGTTGGATAGAGCAGGGCTTTCCTAAAGCCAAGGTCGCAAGTTCGATTCTTGCCGGAGGCGCTGAAGACGGGGGCGTGATTAACCCTGGAAACCCACTGGTTCGGGACAGTAGTTGAAGTGCAAATGTTCAGGCGAGAGTAGTCTCTCGGCAAGGCAAGGGGATGCCCGTTTGGACACTCAGGCTATCCGTGAAGCTGGCGGGGGTGTTACGGTTCCCGCCGTTGTCGACGGAGGGTTAAACATGAAACTTCAGCATTGGGTTTGGGCACTAGCAGCAGAGGCCTGCGGTGGCGATGTGAGCCCGCCCGGGCCGCCCGCTGGAACAGGAGGGATGGAGGCAGCCCGAAAACGGGCGGTGACAACGCTGGTGGGAACAACGCAGACACTGGGGGCAAAGCCAGTGGCGACATGTCGGCGGGTGGCACCGCAGCGGGCGGCATCGGAACGGGTGGTCGCGCGGGCAACGCTGGCGCAGGGGCCGGTGGCTTAGAAACCGGCGGTGGCGCGGGCAACGGTGGTGCTCCCGGCATGCCGACACTCTGTGACGCAAACCAACACGTGCAGGCTAATGCGTGCGTCGCGTGTGGAGCGGGGACCACAAATGCCGCAGGTGACGATGCTTCGGGCGCCAACACGACGTGTGACGCAACGCTCTGCGGCGTAAATCAGCACGTCCAGGCCAATGCTTGCGCGGCATGCGGCGCGGGGGCCACAAATGCCGCGGGCGATGATGCTTCGGGCGCCAACACCCGATGCGACGATGCTTGCACGGCGGCCTTCGATGTGACCTGCGCCCAGTTCGAGGAAGGTTACCTCAAGGCCTCGAACACGGGTATCGACGACCAATTTGGCTATCCGGTGTCACTCTCGGGGGACACCCTGGCAGTGGGCGCGTGGGGCGAATCTAGCGCGGCGACCGGGGTCAACGGCGACCAGAGCAGCAACGCTGCCACCTACAGTGGCGCGGTGTATGTGTTCACGCGCAGCGCGGGCGTCTGGACCCAGCAAGCCTACCTGAAGGCGTCCAACACGGATAGCGGCGACCAATTCGGCTATTCGGTGTCACTCTCGGGGGACACCCTGGCAGTGGGCGCGTGGTATGAAGACAGCGCGGCGACAGGGCGCAACGGGGACCAAAGCAGCAACGCTGCCTCTCAGAGTGGCGCGGTGTATGTGTTCACGCGCAGCGCTGGCGTCTGGACCCAGCAAGCCTACTTGAAGGCCTCGAACACGGATAGCGGCGACCAATTCGGCTATTCGGTGTCACTCTCGGGGGACACCCTGGCAGTGGGCGCGTGGGGTGAATCTGGCGCGGCGACCGGGGTCAACGGCGACCAGAGCAGTAACAGTGCCTTCTTGAGTGGCGCGGTGTATGTGTTCACGCGCAGCGCTGGCGTCTGGACCCAGCAAGCCTACTTGAAGGCCTCCAACACGGATAGCGGCGACCAATTCGGCTGGTCGGTGTCACTGTTGGGGGACACCCTGGCGGTGGGCTCCCCCGATGAATCTAGCGCGGCGACCGGGGTCAACGGCGACCAGAGCAGCAACGCTGGAACCTACAGTGGCGCGGTGTACGTGTTCACGCGTAGCGCCGGTGTATGGAGCCAGCAGGTCTACTTGAAGGCATCTAACACCGATAATCTCGACTATTTCGGCTCTTCGGTGTCACTGTCAGCGAACACGCTGGCGGTGGGCTCAACCGGTGACGATAGCGCGGCGACCGGGGTCAACGGCGACCAAAACAACGCTGCCGCTGGGAGTGGCGCAGTGTATGTGTTCGCGCGCAACGCTGGCGTATGGAACCAGCAGGCGTACTTGAAGGCATCTAACACCGGCAGCAACGACAATTTCGGTTATTCAGTGTCACTTTCGGGGGACACACTGGCCGTGGGCGCTCCGCTTGAATCTAGCGCGGCGACGGGCGTCAACGGGGACCAGAGCAGCAACGCTGCCTCCGGGAGTGGCGCGGCGTATGTGCAGCGCATTGCTCCATGAGCGTGCGGTTAGCTGGGATGTGCCGCCAATGGACATTTTAGGAAAAACTTGCAATACACCTGCGATGGCCCATGAGACATTGGTCATCCACTGTGCGACATGCGCGTGTCCACAAGTCGGGACGGTGATCGCAAGCTATGTACGCGACTGGGACGAATACTCCGCTGTAAAGGTTCGCGCCTCGCTAGTACGGTGCCCGAAATGTTGGGAACCGTTCCTCGCTGAGGCTGACAACCACGAATACTCAGAAGGCGACGGCTGGAGCTCACCAACTTTTCTATACCCTGGCGACCCAAGCAGGCTCGACTCCTCGGTGCCAAGTCAGATCGGTGCCAGCTTCATCGAGGCCCGTCGTGCTTTCGAACGGGCGTCCGCCTACACGGGAGCCGCCCTCATGTGCCGTGGCACACTCGAAGGCATCTGCAAACACTACGAGGCGAAAGGTGGCAACCTTAAAACAAATATTTTGTGGCTGAAGGACAACGGTGTCACCCCCTGTCTGTTTGAGTGGTCCGACGAGGTCCTTCGTTCA
The DNA here is from genome assembly GCA_038246305.1 of Polyangiales bacterium. GTDB lineage: Bacteria > Myxococcota_A > Polyangia > Polyangiales > Polyangiaceae > JBBRRP01. The sequence goes on from JBBRRP010000006.1 coordinate 61,435, forward strand.
CTCGGAAATGATGCCGCACATGACGTCGACGCTGAGGCGCGGCGGGAAGACGCAAAGGACGCCCTCGACTTCACGAAGGCGTTGCTGGAGTGCCTCTTCGTCTTCCAGGCCGCCTATCAACGCTTCAAGGAACGGCGTGAGAGACCGAAGGGAACAGAATAAACTGTCTCGCTTTCAAGGGCTTTTCACCCCTCGGGCAGATCCTTGCCCAGTCAGCCACGCGCCTTCAGATGTGACCATGCAGCATGAATTTGTCCGGGCTTCATCAGCTTCCTCTTGCGCTCGGTCCATGCGTGTACGGCTCGCACTGCTCCTTCAGCGGAAGCGACGTCGAGATCATGAGTTGCCACCCAATGCACGCTGGAGAGGAGTTCCATACCGAATGGAGTTTCGTACCCTTCGATCAAGGCGGCAACATCCCCAAGGCGAGTTTGGGAGGCTGGCCGAGCTTCAAGAAACGCTTCAGCCTCGGCTGCCGCATCACCGATTAACTCCAACGGGGTCTCGGGCTTATTCTTCCCGTCTCCGAATCCTTGGACATAGTGCCCCTCGATGCGATGGAGCACATGCCGGAGATTGTCGGCGTAGGGACCATACAAGTTCGCCTCGTATTCGAGGCGTAACGGTTCCCCTGCTACCTGAAGGAAGTACGCGAGCTTCTGCACTTCTAGCAGGGAGAGGCGGTAGTCGTAGCCGGGCACGAGGTAACGCTTCATCAAGGAGAGCAGTACTGCCCGCCCTGCCGTCATCTTGGGCTTGGATGTCGCATTCCGCATCGCCTCGGGAGCCGGGGCTCCGTTGGGTTCAAACACGAACACGTTAACGTCAACGACGTCGGACAGGTATCGCTCAATCAAGGCGCGCACGTCGCGCCATGCCAGGCCGCCGAGCCCAGCGCCCAGGGGAGGAATCGCAATGGAGCGAATCTTTCGCTCGCGAATGATGGTCACAAGATCGCGAAGGCCGCTTTCGATGTAGTCGAGCTTTGAAGACGCTCGCCAATGGCGCTTAGTTGGGAAGTTGATGATGTACCTCGGCAGCACAATGCCGCCCGCCTCAAAGACGAACATCTTCCCGATCTCGACACCCCCAGTCTTGGCGGCAGCCTCATACGCCTTAAAATTGGCCGGGAAAGCCTTCTTGAACTGGAGCGCGAGCCCCTTCCCCATCACCCCGGCCGTGTTCACGGTGTTGACGAGTGCATCAACCTTCGCGTCCAACAAGTTGCCTATAACAAACTGGATCATGGGTGCTCCCTCAATAGTACCAACTGGGTTGAATCGCTATGGGCGGCGTGCCATCCGGCAAAAGAGCCTGGACTTTGGCTGCAAGAGCGGCGCTCTTCACGCCGATTTGTTCGACCGCTGACCAAGGGAAGCTGTCGCGAACGAGGAACTCTGCTTGGCGCTTCGCCTTCACATCGTCGTCCCCGCCCCACTGCCTGAGCGCCATCACGTTCCAATCCACCTCGTTGAGGTTGGCGAGCGAGTTGAAATAGGAGGCGTAGCCAAGATCGGCGTGCAGATCGGTGAATGCCCACGCCCTGCCCAAAGCAATCGCGGTGTTCACGCTCGATACCAGATGCACGATCTCGTCCTGGCCGCCTGCGTAGTCCTCGTGCCCCTGCGACACGACGTAGAGCATCACCGAACGCGGGCAGAAATTGAACGGCACGTAGTCTGCGAGACTGCCACCGCTGATTAGCGCTACAGGTCGATTCAGACGGCACGACACCAGGCATTCAACGCACCCCTATTGCTCTCTCTCGCTTGGCCAAAGTTTGGACGAATTCGCCACACCTGGACATATGAACAGGTCCCCAGCGGGCCTGTAAAACCCTTTGATCGTGAAGGAACTCTTCTTTGCTCCCATTCCAAAGAGAGGCCTGGAACTTCGGCGTGTTGGCGTTTGTCAGCGTTCTCCTAGAAGAGCAGCGCGTGCGCGGTAGTGGCGCATTTGCTTTCGCTGGCTGGACTCCGACGCCCAAGAGATCATCGACTACCACTGAAAGCCCTTCCCATGCCTCGTAAACGACTCCCTCCTGTCCATCCCGATGAGATTCTCGCCGAGGAATTTCTAAAGGCGCTCGCGCTCTCTGAGTATCGTCTCGCCAAGGGGCTTCACGTGCCTGCTCGCAGGATCAATGAGATCGTCCATGGAAAGCTCTCTATCACCGCCGACACCGCACTCCGACTCGCTCGATTCTTTCGCAACTCCCTGCGTTTCTGGCTGAATCTTCAAACTGCCTTTGATCTCGAAGCAGAGTCGGATCGACTGGGACCCACACTCACCCGCGACGTCGAAATTCTTCGCCGGACCGGATAACACTGCTTGTTCCGCGTCCGCCGTGAGCCTCGATTCCGATCTTTCCAGACTGCAACGTGCAGATAAGATTGTGCTCCCACATGCCAGCCGGATCGGTTGGAGCCGATACGCTGCGGTTGCGGCCACCTGCTTTTGCGCGCGCTTCGTCCACCCGGCGCCGCCCTCACGGGCTCGCGCCAACGGCCCCCCGCGCTTGACTCATAATTTGACTTATGCTTGACTTATGAGCGTGGGCTATTCGCCGCATTTTTCCATAACCGTCGCGCTCCTGGGCCAGGTGGAAGCCGTGGCAGCGCTGCGAGAACGGATCACGAGCGCTGCGGTGGAGCTATCGTGGGTGCCCGCGTTACAGAAGGACACGCGCACACGCAACGTCCACGCCTCCACCGCCATCGAGGGCAACCCCCTGACTTTGGAACAGGTGCGAACTCTGGAGGAAGGCCGCAAGCTAACCGCGTCCGATCCGCGCTCCCAGCGCGAAGTCATCAACTACTTCGCTGGGCTGCGCTACGTAGAAAAACATGCACGTAAGAAGGTGATCCGCCACAGCGACATTTTCGCCCTGCACAAGATCCTCGCGGGCGATGTCATGGATCAGGGCGAGGCCGGGCGCTATCGATCAATGGCTGTTCGCGTGGGAACTTACGTGCCTCCGCTGCCCCGCGATGTCTCGGGACTCATGTTCGAATTGCTCGACTGGTGGAACAGCCGGGCGCGCGAGATCTCGCCTGTGTTGAGTTCGGCCATCTTGCATTACCGCTTCGAGGCGATCCACCCGTTCGCGGACGGCAATGGCCGAACGGGGCGAGCACTGGCGCTTTGGGAACTCTATCGCCGCGGTTTTGATACCCACCATATTTTCTCAGTAGACGAATACTACTGGGAGGATCGCCCGCGCTACTACGCGGCACTGGCGGAAGTGCGCAAGGCGGGCGAAGATCTCACGGGCTGGTTGGAGTATTGTGCCGAGGGACTGCGCCACACCCTTGAACGCGTGTGGCTGCGAGTGCAGACCTACAATCTCAAATCGACCGAAAAAATCGTGCTGCGCCCCAAGCAAGAACAATTGCTCAAGCTGCTCCGCGACCACGGCAGCGTGGCTCCCGCGGAGATATGGAGTACATTGGGCGTCTCGAAGCAAGGCGCCATGAATCTGTTGCGGCCGCTGCTGGCCGCCGGAGTGGTCGAAAAAATTGGCGGCAAGAAGACGGGGCGTTACGCCCTTCGTTCGCCATGAACGAAACTCTTTCGGTGTCGGGCGAAATGCTTGCGTCAAATCATCTGCGAAGTCCCGGGAAGCTCAATGTCGCAGCTCGAAGTCCAAGGGATCATCAGGTTTTTCCGGATCAGCAACCTCTGGGGCGCGTGGGGGATCCGGGGGTCTTGATGTTGTAGTTGACGGCGGCAGCGACTGTCCTTGGGATTCGTCGAGTGGTCGATCCTCTGCCAGTGCGACATCCTGCACGGCAAGCGGCGGCGGCTCAACAGATCGTGCTCTCAGATGTCTCAGAGCCGCGTGAGTGGTAGCGGAATTCGCAGATCTAGGCTGCCTTTGCAGAGTATCTGTGGTGGCATCTGGAGTTTCGATCCGGAGACGACTCCAGCCGACAAGGCCCACAACACCGAGCAACACGGCAAGAGCAGACCAAGACCACGCTTGCCGCCGCTCACTCCGACAAACCGGACAGCCCGCGCTTGAGGCGAATCGAACTGCATGCACGGAACAAGCGCTGACGGTCGGTTTCGGGGTCGATCTTGGCATGTTGCACCTACAAAAACGCCGCATGGTGAGGCGTTGTCAACCTCACCACGGAGCGAATGTTGCGCTACTTAGTAGCCGCCGAGCGCTGCTCGCATCAGCTTGACGAACACGTCAGTGTTGCGTTGAACGCCAACGAATTGCTGTGAAACGGCTTGGCGCGGAGAGAACGCAGAGATGGGAATATCTGAAGCCGTGTGCACTGCCTGATCTTTGCCCACCGCCTGGCCGCGAATGAAGTAGCCGTCCATCTGCGAACGGGACGCCGGATCCGCGGGGTAGCCCGCAGTCCCGAGCTCTGTTCTGATGACCGTTGGGAGCAGACTGTCGATGATCGGCCGGGGACGCTGGAGAAGTGTTTCCCAGCGATCTCCATTCGCTCCGTAGCCGAACAGAAGCTTGCCATCAATGTCCATGCTCTCCGGATAGCCATCTGCGAGAATGTTGTACTTGGGGAAACCCGCGGCATCGTAAGTGCCAACCGCTTTCTGGCGAGCCGGTTGAACATTCGGATCAGTCACCGCACCATCGGGCGGGAGTGCCTGAACGGCGGCAATGGTGGTGTTGAGGGCACCGATGATGGAGAACCCAGAGCACTCGTGGTCCGCCAGAACGATGACCACCGTTCGCCGGTCAACATTCTCAGCGAAGTCGCGCGCGACGCCAACGGCGCGATCAAACTCGAGCGTTTCGTTCACCGCGCGCTCCGCGTCCATGGCGTGGGATTGCTTGTCGATGTGTGCACCCTCCACCATCAGTACGAAGCCGTTACGGTTCTTGTTGCCAAGAACCGTAAGCGCTGCTCCGGTCATTTCATCGAGCATGGGCTGATCAGGAGCGTGATAGTCGTCGACGGCGAAGGTCGTCGTGCCTGGCAGGAGCTTACCGCGGCGCTTGGCGAGCTTGTCCAACGCAACGTTCATATTGCCGTAAGCAAAGAGCCCGAGCAGCTTCTGCGGTGGATCCTCGGGTGCCATAGCAGTCTTAAGACTGGTCGTGGAATCGACGTAGCTAAATCCTGCGCTCGCGTAATCGGTGAGGAGATTCCGAGCGGGATCTTGAACACCGCTTGCGGCCGCGGGGAGTCCCCACGCCTTGGCCAGATCTGCGGGGAGCGCAGGATAGTCGGTGGTAGTGGTGCGACTAGAACCAAACTGATCCGAAGGCAACGCCCAGCGCCGACCGCCTCCGAGCAAGACCTTCAGCCCTGTTCCGTAAGCGCCCGTATTTCCTGAATCACTTTCGTCCAGGTACTGGTCCATAACGCCGGTGCCTGCACCACGGTTCCCAGTGTGGATCGCGTTAGCAGCGGGTGTGGCATCTTCAAGGTCTGCAGTGCTGACGAGCCCGAGCGAACGGCCCTGCATGCGATGCAGATACTCGGCCATATACTCAACGCGCGGAAAGAAGAAAGGATTGATGACGTTAGCCGGAAAGACGCCTTCCTGGCCATTTTTCGAGTGGGTTCCCGTGCTGTAGCACGCCATGCCGGGCGCCGAGTCCGTCACGATGCTGTTGAGCGAGTGCGTGGTGACAAGGCCCGTCGATGGGAAAGAATCCATCGAAAGGTAACCGTCTGGGTCGCCACCGGTGACACCGTAGCGCACCAAGCGGGCGGCCGTACGATGGGCCACACCCATGCCATCACCGAGCATGATGATGATGTTCTTGATTGGAGCGCGGCCGCCATCGACATCCATGACCTCGATCTCGGAGCTAGTCGTCACCGTTCCGGTGGAGTCCGTGAATGTCGACGTCAGCGTGTGCGTTCCCTCCTTGAGGAGCGAATACCCGCGGAGATTGAATCCGCCGAAGCCTGGCGAACTGATCCCGTCGGTCGTGGTGGACCCTTGGACGCCCGAGGTGAAAGCTTTAGGTTTGCCGTCGATACTCAGAGTTGCCGAAAATGGGCCCGTACCCTTGCCTTCGACCCGGATGTCAAAGCGTTGCCCCGAAAGAAGGCGTGCGTGGTTGGGCGGCATGATGCTGACGGACGTTGGATCGGCGTGCGCAATGCTCGTGAGGCCCAAAAACAGGCTCCCGGCGAGTGTTCCTAAACATGTAGGTCTTAGTTTCATGACAGTTCCTCTCTCTTCTAATTACTTAGGGGGCGTGCCGCATTCGCGGACACGACCGGTTGACTATCGAGTTCCAAGCGGAACAACGAAACACGACCTTCGGAGTCGGTCTTGTTTCCGACATCTAAGACGCCGGTGACTTCGAGCGCCCCAGAAAGGAATGGAATAACCGCGTCTTTTGCTGAATTTGAGAGCACAAGAACACTTCCGAGCGGCAAGTCCGCGGTACCGCCGCCAGCCTCATCGCAGCGCGCCGGGCGTCCACTGAGATAGAACGAACCCTTTGGCGGCAGTTCCATTTGCACCATGAAACCAGCCATTCGAACACGCTTTCTCGCAAGCGCCAAAACTTTCTGTGATGGCTTCAACACCGAACCGGCCTCTAACAACTCGTCAAATCCCAAAGTCGGAGCGGCAACTCGGCCGGGGGGGATGACCCCGGGGATGACCCCGGGGATGACGGCATCAACGTGTGCCGCCGTGTGACGAGTCGCCACAAACACGCCGGCCCCCGCCAAAATCAGCGAAATCGCCACACTGAATAACATCAGTCTCGACACCGCGCGCACCATACGTCAGGAGTGCCAACTCCGCGTGTAAAGATTTGGCGACAAACAGATGCGGAAGCAGTGCGACGTCGGGGCTATTCGCCGCATTTCCATCACAGTTGCGCTCCTGAACCGGGTGGAGGCCGTGGCGGCGCTGCGAGAACGGATCATGAGCGCTACGGTGGAGCTCGCGTGGATCCCCGCGCTGCAGAAGGACACGCGCACGCGCAACGTCCACGCCTCCACCGCCATCGAAGGCACCCCCTGACGTTGGAACAGGTGCGAGCTTTGGATGAAGGCCGCAAGCTAACCGCTTCCGAGCCACGCTGCCAGCGTGAAGTTATCAACTACTTCGTTGGACTGCGCTACGTCGAAAAACATGCACATAAGAAAGTGACCCGCCCGCGACATCAAGCAGCCGAAGATCGTTTCAAAGCAAGGCGCCATGAATCTGTTGCGGCCACTGCTGGCTGCCGGCCTGGTCGAGAAAATTGGCGGCAAGAAGACCGGGCGTTACTCCCTTCGTTCGCAATGAACGAAACCGAGCCGCGCGGTCACCCAGGCTAGAACAGCGTGGCTGAGCCGTTGACCGCTCGCTCCAGATCCCCGATAAGCAGCGCCATGCCGCTGCGTTTTTGCGCTCTCGTGTTCCTCTCCCTCCTCGCCACTTCGTGCCATGCCGGGCTTGGGCCGGTGGTAGCTTATCGCTTTAATGATGGTGCCAGAGTGGGTTGGGAGGCGAGCGGGGGTTGGGCCGTTGCGCGTGCGAGCGTTGGGCAGGCTTTTAGCTTGGGGACGGGTAAAGATACGGACTATTATGCGGCGGCTGAGCCGGGCGCTTTAGTCGGTGCGACGTTTGGATTCGATCACGCCGCGGGTGGGCGCCATCAAATGATGAGTGGTGTTTGGCTGGGCGCACCTGTCTACCCACTCGGTGATAGTGTCGATTATCGGTGGAACGGGATGGATCCGTTGCTCACGCTCGCCATCGGGTACCGTTACGTTCATGGTCATGAGCTGTATTTTGCGCCGAAGGGCTATCTGCTCGAGCATGTGCAACTCTTCGGTCATTGATCGCATTCAGCGCCCACCAACGCGTCTTCTCCCTGAACGCTGACAGCAAATTGCGTGAGCGAGCGCCCCAGGCATGGGCCCGTTTCGCAGAGGCCGGTGTCTGCATGGAACAGCGCAGCGTGGTTTTTGCAGTAGATCCGTTCAATGCTCGTGTCGAAGAAGTGACCGTCGCCGAGATCGAGTTCAAGAGTGAAATGAGGGCATTCGTTGAGAAACGCTCGGAGCTCTCCACGAAATCGCAAGAGGAACGCTTCCCGTTCTCGGCCGTCGTATTCCAATGTGAACCTGAGGCTCGCCCCTTCCTCCAGCAGCGATGCGCCACGCACAAGAACGGGACCTGCCAATGCCATGGTGGCAGCTTGGCTTGATTCCCGAAATCGAACAAGCCAGCGTAAAGGCGCCAAGAATTAACGGTTTAACCCCCGTAAGTTGCAGGGCCGCAACGAAGTGATTCAATGCGTGGTTACGGCACTTAATTCGGTCGAAATGGCGAGTCTGCCCTGGTTCGTATTTCAAGTCTCAGGGTTCTCAGGCCGTTCACCGGAATGGAAACGTCTGGACGACTTCCTCATGCTGTCCCGACTCAAGCACTTAGAGCCAGTGTTGACTGCGCGCGAATGGCTGACTGCAAATTTTTCGATCGCCGACATACTTATGGCCGATGTGCTGCGCCTTGTTGACAAGGTTCGATGGCTTGGCGGCATTTCCTGCCTGGCGTTTGCCTACGTCGCGCATGCGATCGCTCGGCCATGCTTCGTGAAGGCTCATGCTGACCAGATGAAGCACTTTGCCGAACAAGATGCGGCTACCGGTAGGGAATAACGGTGCCCAAGCTATCCCCGCGCGGCGTTAAAGGTGGGCAAGGGAGTTCCCAACGCGAAAAAGCCGGAGACCCGCGCTCTGCGCATCATTCGCTTCGTCGAGATGTGCGGGCGAAGCGAAACTATTCACCCACCGCGCCCGCGGAAGGCGGGTTCTCGCTCCTGAGCGGCGCCGGCCAAGTAGCGGCTCCCACCGCCGTGCGGACAGCCGCCGGGTCATCACAGCAAGAAATGCAACATTTTAGTTGCACAATTGCGCGCGCGGCCTATTATGCAACGCGGAGGTTGCATATGAACGAAGACTCAATTGAAAGACAGATCGAAATTCAGGCCCCTGTAGCGCAGGTTTGGAAAGCGCTGACGGATTCTAAGATCTTTGGGCAGTGGTTTAACGCGGAGTTCGCATCCGCCTTCATTGCCGGACAGACCGCGAAAGCTAAGAACACGAGCAAAGGTTTTGAGATGGATATGGTGTTCCATGTGAAGAGCATCACCCCTCAGTCTTACTTCTCTTATGCTTGGCCCCCGTTCCCTATGGACCGAACTTTTGATTACTCAAACGAGGATCCAACGCTTGTCGAGTTTTGGCTTGAGCCAACTTCGCGCGGCACACTATTAAAAGTAAAAGAATCTGGCTTTACCAAGATCACGGCCAGCCGTCGCGCAGAGGCTTTCAAAATGCATTCTGGTGGCTGGGAAGCTCAACTCAAGAACATCGAGAAATTTCTTGTTGAGAACAAGTAACGCCAATGCGGTTGAGGCTGGAGCAGCAGGCGCAGATTTTTGCAGCGTTGGGCGACTCGACTCGGCTTTCGCTTGTTTCGAAACTGATTGATGGGAAACCGCATTCAATTTCTGTTCTGTCTGAGGGAACTAAGATTACCCGTCAGGCAGTGACGAGGCATCTTACCGTGCTTGAGAATGTCGGAATTGTTTCGAAGGTCAAAGAAGGCCGCGAGAGTTTATACGAGCTTGATGCGAAGCCGCTGGAAGACTTAAGAGAGTACTTGGACGTTATTGCTCAGCAGTGGGATCAGGCGCTTTCGGGATTGAAGGCCTTTATGGAGCAGGATCCATGAAAATTGGGGTCATCGGTACGCCAGGCTGTTTGAGGCCGACAAGACCTGGGCCCCGAAGCGCTTGCCGCTAGTCGAGGATCGCCTCCGCACCCGTTTAGGCCAACTTTCCAAACGCCTTGGCGAAGGCGCATGGCTTGATGGCGCGTTCAGTGCGGGCGATCTTCTGATGGTGTCCGTCCTGCTTAGGATGAAAGCCCCGGGGTATCGTGAACGAATATCCTATCCTCTTCGAATACGTCGCCCGCGGCGAAGCCCGACCAGCCTACAAACGTGCATTTGCCGCCCAATTCGCGGCGAATACCAGCAAGCCATCCAGTACGTAATGACGAACGAGTCTGGGTTTCGTATCCTTTGGGGTCTTGCCTCCGATGACCGCTCCCGATTACGAACTAGTGCCGCTGGTCCCTGATTTGCGCGTAGCAGTTCCGCGTTCGCTCGACCTCATCACGCACTATGTCCTCAAGGAACAGGGGGATTGGTTTGAAGCTGAGCTTGAGTTCGTGCGAGCTTTCGTGCGCCCGGGGATGAACGTGCTCGATATTGGTGCGAATTACGGAGTGTACGCGCTCACACTGGGCCGTTGTGCTTCGCCTTCGGGGAAAGTGTGGGCATTCGAACCCACGCACGCCACCGCAGATTTATTGCGCATCAGCGTGACTGAAAACAGCCTCTCGAATGTGGAAGTGATTGAGGCAGGCTTGTCCAATCGTGAGGGCACAGCCGTGCTTTTCACCCACAAAAATGCTGAACTCAATACGCTCAACCCCGGGACAGAACGCGGCACCCCCGAAACGATTCAATTGCGGAGCCTCGACGCTTGCGCAAGAGAATTGGGTTGGACCAACATTTCCTTCCTCAAGCTCGATGCGGAGGGTGAAGAGGAACGCATTCTGGAAGGCGGTCGCCAGTTTATTGCAGCCAACGATCCACTCTGCCTTTTCGAGCTAAAACACGGAACGCGCGTGAACACAGCGCTGCTCAGTGCGTTTCAAGCCCAGGGGCTCGCGCTTTACCGCTTGGTGCCTGGGCTGAATGTGCTGGTGCCATTTTCTTCTGAGAGCGTACCCGATCCGTTCCAGCTGAATCTGTTCGCGTGTTCGCCCGCACGGGCCCAAGCATGCGCCCAGCTCGGGTTACTGGCTAACGTCCTTGATAGCGCCGCATCACTCGACGTGGGCGAACGTTGGTCAAGATTGGTTGCGGAGTGGCCGTACGCGCATGCACTCAGCGTCCGCTGGGCAGAATCCAGGGCCATATCCTCAGATAAAGAACGCGAGCAGGTTGAGGAGCGTGAACAGGTTGAGGGCGCGCTTGGCGGGTATGCGCTCGCTCGCGACGGGAGTGTGCCTGCCGAGGTTCGCTACGCAGCACTGCAGGCTGCGTTCAACACCTTGACGAGCGTGCTCAAGGGGGCCCCGCGCCTTTCGCGCTTCCTCTCGCTGGCGCGCGTTGCCGACGAACTGGGCCATCGCATGCTGGCCATCCATGCGCTCGACGCCGTGCTCTCACTGCTCGACCAAGGTGTTAGCTTTGAGTTAGATGAGCCATTTTTGTCGCCGAATCCACGCTTCGACCAGATCGATCCCGGAGCTGAGCTTGAGAAGTGGTGCCTCGCCGCAACGATCGAGCAGCTGGAACGGCTCTCGCACTACTCCTCATTTTATACCAAAGACGCCAGCCTCCCAAGGCTTCGTTGCTTTGCTGAGCTCGGATTCCCTGGGCCAGAAATGGCACGGCGTCTTGAATTGGTTTTGGCACGGACGACCGCGTGAACCGCATTGAGCAACTCACTCAGGCGGCAGCTTGGCATCGACAAGGGCAACTGGCTGAAGCCGAATCGATTTACGGCGAGCTTCTACGAACGAATCCCAACGACGCCGATGCCCTGCAGCTGAGCGGGCTCATTTGTTATCAGCGCGGGGAGTATCAGCGTGCGATTGAGCTGACCGAAGCGGCCGTCCGACGCGGCCGTGTGCGTGCCTACGTGCACGTCAACTTGGGCGCCGCTTACCGGGCGCTGGGGCGACTCGGAGACGCTATCAAGCAGTATCAATCAGCTCTAAAACTCGAACCCGCCTCGAAGGAAGCCCACAACAACCTAGCCAACGTGTTGCAGCAGACGGGCGACACAGAGGGCGCTCTTAGGCATCAGAAGCAAGCGATCGCCATCTCTCCTGAAGGCGACGCACCCTCGAACCTACTCTACACGTTGAACCTGCTCGCCGGGTTCCCCACTTCGGAGATCGCGCGCCAGCACCGTGTTTGGGGCGAGGCTTGTCGGGGGCTTGTGCTCAACTCAACCCACAACAATCTTAAGGAACCCACGCGCAAGCTGCGTGTGGGTTATGTTTCTTCGGACTTCTGTACGCACTCGGTCGCGTTCTTCTTGGCTCCATTGTTCGAGGCTCATGACCGCTCGGAAGTCGAAATCATCGGTTATTCCTCGGGTTTTCGCCACGATGCGACGACCGCGCGCCTAAAAGCGCTTGCGGACGAATGGGTCGATATCTCGGCCATGAGCGATGACGACGCCGCTCAGCGCACTCGTGAGGACCGCGTCGACGTTCTCGTTGATCTCGCCGGCCATACACGCGGCCACCGCCTGGGAGTGTTTGCCAGGGCGCCCGCACCCGTCCAGGTGACGTGGCTTGGTTATCCGAATACCACCGGCCTGCGAACTATCGGCTATCGCATCACGGACGGCATCGTAGATCCTGAGGGTGCTGTTGACGCGGACCACACTGAGCAGCTGGTGCGCCTTCAGAATGGTTTTCTCTGCTACGAACCTTGGGATACTGCGCCGGACGTCGCACCACCGCCCTCCGCAACGACTGGAAAGATCACGTTCGGCTCGTTCAATAATCTCGCCAAAATCGGCCCTTCGGTGATCGCCGCTTGGAGCCGCATCCTCCGCAGCGTGGAGGGCTCACGCCTCATCCTCAAGGCCATGCCGTTTGCGGACTCAGGAGTGCAGAGGCTGTTTGAAGCCCGCTTTAAGGCTCACGGCGTCGCCCGCCGCCAACTCCAGTTTTACCCCGAGGCCGCAGGCGTCGACGAACATTTGGCGCGCTACGCGGAAATCGATATTGCGCTCGATCCCTTTCCGTATTGCGGGACAACAACCACCTGTGAGGCGCTTTGGATGGGGGTTCCGGTGATCTCGCTCGTGGGCGACCGGCACGCATCACGCGTGGGGCTCGACCTGCTGACGCGCGTAGGGCTACCGGAATTCGCGGCGGAAAGCCTCGACGCCTATGTGGCGACGGCTTTTGCGCTGGCTGCCGACCCGGCCCGGCTGGCAACGCTGCGCTCGGGTCTCCGCGGCCAAATGCGACACTCTCCGTTATGCGACGCTGTTCGTTTTGCGCGTGAGCTGGAGGCCGCCTATCGTATGATGTGGAAGGGCTACTGCAACGCCGAGAGGGTTCCAGGTGCGGATAGCCTGCGTTCCCCAGCAACGCAGCGATAACCTGCGCAGAATAACTAGCGTTGCGTTGGAGGCGCCAACTGGTACCGATGCAATACCATGCGTGCGTGTGTAGGTGCGTTAAGCACTTCCTTGAAGCAACGCTGGATCGCAGCCAAAAAAGCCTCGAATCACAAGATAAAGAATGATGTAAAGCTTGCGAAAGTTTGTTATGAGGGGCGGAACACGAACGCAGCTTTCGTGATCAGCATCGAGCGTGAGGGACCCGTCCATGAATCATCTCAAGTTCTTGAGTGTCGGCCTATTGGTTTTGGCAGCAGCTCGTTGCAGCTCGAAACAGGCCGCGGATGGCCCCGCGGGCGACACGGGTGCGGGAGCGGATTCCTCGCTAGGAGGAGGATCAGGACTAGGCACAGGCGGTTCGGGGATCAACGTCCCGGGCAATATGCCCGGTGGCATCACGCTACCTGGCAGCTCGGGTGCAGCCGGCATGTGCAGCAGTCCTAGCTGCATGATGAGTGGCCCCACGGGCGTCTGCGGAAACGGCGTGATCGAAAGCGGGGAGAGCTGCGACGATGGCAATTCGATTCCCGGGGATGGCTGCTCAGGGTTGTGTCGCGTTGAAGCCAATTACGCCTGCCCAGAGGTCGGCAAGGCGTGTGTGAGCACGATTGTGTGTGGCGATTCGAAGATCGGAAACGGTGAAGGCTGCGACGACGGGAACGCCACTCCCGGCGACGGTTGTGATGCCAGCTGCCAGGTGGAGGCCGGGTACGGCTGTGCCACGGCGGGGCAGCCCTGTACGGCGGTCGGAAGTGCAGTTTGCGGCGACGGTGTTATCAATGCTGGAGAAACCTGCGATGATGGTGGCACTCTCCCGAACGATGGCTGCGCGGCGAATTGCACGCTGGAGCCAGGCTTCAGCTGCCCTGTCCCAGGCATGCAATGCCAAAAAGATGAATACTGTGGTAACGGGATCCTGTCCGTTACCGAGCAGTGCGATGACGGCAATCCGAATCCCGGTGATGGCTGCACCGGGATCTGCACGCTGGAGACGTTCTATACCTGCCCAACGCCCGGGCAGCCGTGTGTGAGCACGATTGTTTGCGGGGATAGTATCGTCAACGGAGATGAAGCCTGCGACGATGGCAACAAGGTCTCGGGCGACGGTTGCGCCTCGGATTGTAAGACGAGCGAGCCTGGATTTACCTGCCCAACAGCGCAAGGTGTGGGTGGCGCTTGCACGCCGGTGCTCCAAGCGGAATGCGGCGATTCACGCCTAGATTTTGGCGAATACTGTGACGACGGGAACAAGACCGACACGGACGGCTGCACGCAGCTGTGTCAGGTCACACCAGGCTACACGTGTCCGGCAGCTGGGCAAGCTTGTTCGCTCATCGAATGGTGCGGAGATGGGAAACTGAGTCTTGCACGCGGCGAACAGTGCGACGATGGTTCAAGGTGCGACAACAATGCAGCTTGCACCACTGACGCCCAATGCAATGGGATCGGAGGCGGTAAATGCCTGCCACGCGGTGGCGACGGTTGCGCTGCTAACTGCCTCATCGAAGCCAATTTCGCGTGTCCTCAACCAGGCTCGCCTTGTGTTTCCACGGTGGTATGCGGAGATGGCAACGTCACGGGCAACGAAACCTGTGACGACAAAAACGCTAAAGCTGGCGATGGCTGCAACGCTTGTCAGGTCGAGCCAGGGTGGGAGTGCCCGCTCGGTGGCGTGTGTCGAGCCAAGCAGTGCGGTGACGGTATCAAAGCCGGCAGCGAGGAATGCGACGACAAAAACACTAAAGCTGGCGATGGTTGCAGCGCAACCTGCCAACTTGAAAACGGCTACAAGTGCCCAACTCCGGGCGCCGCCTGCGTGCCCACGGTGTGCGGCGACGGCAAGAAGGAAGGCAAAGAGCCCTGCGACGACGGCAATAACGTGGTCGGCGATGGTTGCAATCCGTTCTGTGAACTGGAGCCGACCTGTCCGAGTGCTGGAGGCGCCTGCAAGTCGAGCTGCGGCGATGGCATCAAGCTACCCAACGACAACGAACAGTGCGACGATGGCAACAACGTGAGCGGTGACGGCTGCTCGGCCACCTGCCAGATCGAGGCCGGCTACACTTGCACTGACGTTCCGTCCAACCTGGGCAATACGCTCAGCATTCCGGTTACCTACCGTGACTTCAATCGCGAACCTATCAACGGCGGCACCTGGCACCCTGACTTTGAAGCCTACGCTGGCGACGCACCCACTTTGAAGCTGGTCTCCGCGACGCTCGGCGTCGATGGCAAGCCCGTCTACACGGGTCTCTGCGAGCTTGGAAAAGCTTTCACAGCAAAACAATGCCCCTACGGTGAGCAAACCACGAGCAAGGCCTACTACGACCAGTGGTACCGGGACACACAAGGAGTGAATATCACGTACGTCGATCGTCTCACCCTCAATCGCAACGCGGGTGGGCAGTATGAGTACTTGAGCGGCGACTTCTTCCCACTCGACAATCGAGGCTGGGTCGCCATGAATAAAGAGCTCCCCGACAGTGGCCACAACTTTGGTTTCACTTCGGAGGTTGTGTACTGGTTTGAATACAAAGGTGGAGAAGTCCTGAGCTTCACTGGAGACGACGACGTCTGGGTCTTCATCAACAGTAAACTCGCCGTAGATCTCGGAGGCTTGCATGGGGCGGCGAGCGGCAGCGTGACCTTGAATGCCACCAAGGCCACCCAGCTTGGGCTGACGATCGGTAACGTCTACAAGATCGTTTTGTTTCACGCCGAACGTCACACCTTCGCCAGCAACTTCAACCTCACCTTGGGAAGCTTCGTGACCGCGAAAAGTAGCTGCACGAGCATTTGCGGCGATGGCATCGTCACGCCAACCGAAGCGTGCGACCTTGGAACAGCAAAGAACACAGGTGCTTATGGAGCCTGCAACACAAACTGCACCTTGGCTGCCCGCTGCGGCGACGCTACGGTGCAGGTGGGCAACGGCGAACAGTGCGACGACGGTGTCAACCTCTCGACGTATGGCGGCACCACGCAAAAGTGCGGCCCAGGCTGTAAATGGGCACCTTACTGTGGCGATGGGCTGATCGGCGTGGGCGAACAATGCGACGCGGGTATCAATAACCAAGCGGGCGCAGCCTACGGCGGCTGCACCACCTCGTGCACGCTTGGAGCGCGCTGTGGCGATGGTGTCGTCACGAACGGCGAGGAATGCGACACTGGCATCTTGAACGGCACGTCACAGAGCGCGTGCGAGGTGAGTTGCAAGCTCAAGTGCGGCAACGGCAGCATCGATCCAGGTGAGCAATGTGACGACGGCAAGGTCAACAATACGGGTGGCTATGGCAAATGCACGAATCAATGCTTGCTCGGGCCAAGCTGCGGCGACGGCGTCAAACAGGCTGGCAACGGTGAGCAATGTGACGACGGCAAGAACGACGGCACGTATGGCACTTGCGCCCAAGGATGCGTTCTCGGGCCCCGCTGTGGCGACGGAAGCGTTCAAGCGGGCGCAGGAGAAATCTGCGATGCCGGGGCGAACAACCAAAGTGTTGCCTCTGCCTACGGAAAGCAGCTCTGCACAACAGCGTGTCGTCCAGCCCCGTACTGTGGCAACAAGGCGGTGGATGCTGGCTTCGGTGAAGCCTGTGACGACGGCGTCAACGACGGCAGTGCGGGCTCCTGCTCTGTGGACTGCAAGGTGGCCATCCCTTCGGTCAAATGTGGCAACGGCATACTTGACGCCAAGGAGCAGTGCGACGCCGGAGCCCAGAATGGTACCGCGCAGAGTACCTGCGACAGTCGATGTCGCACCAAATGCGGTAACGGCGTCAAAGATCCTGGAGAAGCCTGCGACGACGGCGTGAACAACGGAAGTTACGGCTCCTGCACCATGACTTGCCAATTGGCAGGCTACTGTGGAGACAACCTCAAAAATGGCCCCGAAGAGTGCGATCTCGGCGCCAACAACCAAGTGAATCCGTATGGTGCCAACCTCTGCACTACTGCTTGTCGCAATGCGCCGAAGTGTGGCGACGGTCGTATCCAGATTGATGCCGGTGAGCAATGTGACGGCGATCCTGGCTGCACTGCCGAGTGCAAGTGGAGTATCGTGAGGTAGCAAAGTAGCTTCGAACGGCAGCGCCTTGGCGCTCCCTTCAATGCAGGTTACTGCCTCGGCGCCTGGGCAGGTGAAGTGGCGCTCAGCATTGGCGAGTTCTCGAGCGAACGGACGCACCAGCCTCACGCTCGGTCAACGAGCCATCAAAACACCCAAAACCCGCCGCGCGGAGAAAATTGGGGATTTGTTCACCGTCCTGAAATGAGCGCCGCAAGGTGACTGGTGCCGGCTGACTTAGACTGGTGCGTTGCGGCCCCTTTTGTGCGATAGGTGCCAGCATGGCTCTCCACGAGATACTCGCGACGAAACGCGCGGAAGTGCTGTATCGGTGGACGGACCAGGTGCGAGGCACGCTCGCCCCCGAGGCGATGCCCGCGATCGAACTCATGAACCACCTCCCGGAGTTTGTTGACGAGATCCTCGCCGCCTTGCGGGACGACGCAGGGCTCTCACAGGTAGGTCCCTCTCCTGAGCGTAGCGCGATCGCGGCTGGGCACGGGGAGCAGCGACTCCGCCTTGGCTTCAGCCTGGATTCTGTCGTGCGCGAATACGGAGCATTGCGGGACGCCATCATCGCCGCGGCGCGAGACGCCGGCGAGCAGGTCACCTTTCGCGAAATGCAGGTCGTCTTCGACTGCATGATCACCGGGATTGCACACGCCGTCTCGGAGTACACGCACCAACGAGACGCCGAGCTGCTGCGGCATGCTAACGAGCATTTCGCCTTCGTCGCCCATGAGCTGCGCGATCCACTGTCCGCAGCAACCATGGCATTCCAGCAGCTCAAGACCAAGGGACTGCTGCCCGCCGAAGGGCGCGCAGTCGGCGCCCTAGAGCGAGGTCTACGCCGGACGAGTGAACTCGTTGACCAGACGCTGCAGGCTGCGCGGGTCGCCTCCGGCATTGAGCTTCGCAAGCAGTGGACGACACTTGGGGCCCTCTTCGAGGACGTTGAGATGGGCGCGATCTCGGAAGCGGAATCGAAAAACGTCGACATTCGTGTTGTTCTCGAACACGACGAACGGGTCCACCTCGACGTTCGCCTGGTTCGCTCTGCCTTGGGCAATCTGCTCCGGAATGCGGTGAAATACACGCATGAGGGAGGCATTGTCGAGCTACGCGGGGCCATCACGAACGGACGGGCGGTGATCGAAATCGAAGACCGTTGTGGAGGGCTCGAGCCTGGGAAAGTCGAGGCCGCGTTTGCTCCGTTCGTGCGCCTCGACAACCGACAAAGTGGATTCGGCTTGGGCCTCGCCATCGCCAAGCAAGCCGTCGATGCCCATGGCGGAAACATTCGTGTTCAGAACCTTCCGGGCAAGGGCTGCATCTTCGTGCTTGAGCTGCCTGTCACAGTGGAGTGAGGTTCTGCTCAGCGTCGCTCAACCAGCGCCGCAAGCTGCTCCGTGCACAGCGCCCAGCCTTCGTGGAAGCCCATTTTCTCGTGGGCTTCGCGATCGGCGACGGTCCTGTTTGAGTGGGCAATGGAAGAGTTTGGCTCACTGCAACTGGTCGGCCTTGGGATCCATCCACAGGACTTCCCAGTGGTGCCCATCGAGGTCGAGAAAGCTGTGAAGGTACATGAAGCCGTGGTCTTGAACCTTCATCGATTCCTTGCCGCCAGCCGCGATTGCCTTCTTCACCATTTCATCGACTTCGCTCTTGCTCTCGCAGGACAGCGCGCACAGCACTTCGGCGTGCGTCTTCGTGTCGCAATGTTCCCTCGAGGTGAACGTCTTGAAGAACGGTTCACTGAGCAGCATGACGAAGGCCTCCTGGCTGACGATCATGCAGGCTCCCTTGTCGTCGGTGAATTTCGGATTGAACTCAAAACCCAGCGTGGAGAAGAACCTCCTCGACTGCTTCAGATCGCGGACGGCGAGGTTCACAAATAGCTTTCGATTCGTCATGGTAATTTCCTTTCTTGTGGTCGTTGAAAAATGCTTACGCGCGAGGAGCGATGAGAGCGAGTACGCGATCGTCGCGAAGGCCGAGGCCCAGCCAGACGAGGATGCCGAAGACTGAGGCGAACACGATGGGGAACGCTCCTTCGAAGCTGCGGACGTGCGTGCATATAGCGCCGCCGAGATACCCGGTGAGGAGAACGGCTCCGAGAACCGCGGTGCGCGGGACGGCGTACGCGATCGTGCAGAGCAAGAGAATCGCACCAATGGCGACGATGGCGTTCTCGCTGAAGCCGAGCTTCGCGGACGCTTCAAGGACCATTTTTAGGCGTAGAAGCTTGCATCCTGCATCGAACAGGAAAAATAGAACGAGTAGGCCGCTCAGCACGCGCCCAACCCAAACGCGCTTGCTGGTTGTGGGTGCGGAGTTGGTGATGCTGCGATCGGGCGTTGCGGCGGGTGACATAGTGGCTTCGAGGTTCATGTTGGTTCTCCTTTTTTTGGGTGGACGTTCGTGGCGAGTTGTGGCGTTTTGCGCCGGGGCGTTAGCGCGAGACCGCGCGGTGGGCCTTCTTTTTTTGGCCCGCCTCGTACGCGTGCTCGACGGAACGACGACTGCGCGCCTCCGCCGGAATTTCGGCCTGAGGTTTAAGGGGCACACCGGCGCGGCGCGCTTTGGCCAGCCCGATAGCGATCGCCTGCTTCTGGTTGCGCACGCCCTTGTCGCCTGTCTGCAGGCGCTCCATCTCTTCGCGGACGAACTCACCTGCCGCCGTCGATGGGCTTTTGCCCTGTCGCAATACCCGTTTGGCTTTTTCAATCGTGGTCTTTTTTGGGGGCATGCGCGCTGACTGTGCAATCCCCGCACCAGTAGCCTTTGACGAGCAGGGCTCGGTCTGGTTGTTAGCCGCGCACAGCCGCCTCGATAGCGGCGACGTCGATCTTCCGCATCTTCATCATCACGGCGAACGCGCGCTTCGCCACATCGCCGCCCTTTGCCATCGCCGCAGTCAGGACGCGCGGTGTGATCTGCCACGACAGCCCCCATTTGTCCTTACACCAGCCGCAGGCGCTCTCAACGCCACCGTTGTCGACGACCGCATTCCAATATCGGTCGGTCTCCGCCTGGTCGTCAGTGGCGATCTGAAAGGAGAACGCCTCGCTGTGCTTGAAGATGTCTCCGCCGTTGAGGCCAAGACACGACACGCCGCACACGGTGAACTCGACCGTCAGGACATCGCCCTCCTTGCCGCCAGGATAGTCGAACGGCGCCCGCTGCACCGCGGCCACCGTGCTGTCGGGAAAGGTTCGGGCGTAAAAACGCGCGGCTTCTTCCGCATCGTGATCGTACCACACGCAAATAGTGTTCTTGGCCATATGAATTACTCCTCTTTTCAATCATTGCGAAGGACGACGCCCCACGCGTTAATGCACGACGCGGCATGCGATCATTCAGAACGACCCGCCTGGGCGAACACAACCAGATTTTGATCAGGGTCGCGGAGACGGAACAAACTGACTTTGTCTCCCGGTTCGAGGTTGCCGGGTGCCAGTCCGGCGAGCGCAAGGCGGGTATGTTCTTCCCGAAGTCCTGTGGCAATGAACGTCACTGTGCCGCGTCCGGCGTTGGCCGCGTCCTGCCACAGTTGCAGACCTGCGTCCTTACCGTGGTGCCATTCCACCAAGCCGGCCATCTGGCGCGAATCCGGCGGGCGACCGAACAGTTTCTCAAACCAGGCTGTGCTGCCATCGAGGTCCGAACAACTTACGTGTGCGTAGATTTTGTCAATCGCCATTTCATGCCTTTCGATGAATGGTTGAGCACCTGCGGTTCAGGATTGGGCTGCTTCACGGGGTTTAGACATGCAGGGTGGGCCGATAGATGAGTTCTTGCGTGCGGCCGTCGAGCGTCCGGTTCTCGATCAGCTCAAGGTCAAAGTCGGACGCGCCTTGAAAGATCGGTTTCTCACCCGTCTGGCCAGTGATCACTGGAAAGATTGTCACTTGCACGCGATCGACCAGACCGGCGGCCATCAGCGCCCGGTTCAACGATAGGCTGCCGTGCGAGCGCAACGGCACCTCCGAGGCCTCTTTGAGCCTTGCGACGACATCCACGCCGTTACCACTCACGAGGGCCACGTCTGGCCAGTCGAGCGGAGCAGTCAACGTAGACGACACCACCGTTGCCGGCAGGCTCCTCATCCGGGTGACCCAGGGGTCGCGGACGTCGGAGTCCTCCTTGCTATCAGCCAGCATCTGCGCGAACGCCCGGTACGTGTTGGCCCCAAACACCATTCGCTGCTCCTGGTT
This sequence comes from Polyangiales bacterium, assembly GCA_038246305.1. GTDB lineage: Bacteria > Myxococcota_A > Polyangia > Polyangiales > Polyangiaceae > JBBRRP01. Next base: position 82,892 of record JBBRRP010000006.1, read on the forward strand.
ATACAGAGCGAGCCGGTGTTGAAGCAGCTCGGGGCCTTGCTTACCCCAGTAGCCACCCCAGTTGCCGGTGTTAGAGCCGAAGCCATCCAGGCTGGAAAAGATATCAAAGGTGTAGCTAGCGGTCATGGTGTGTTGATTGCTTGGCTTGGCGGTGCTTGGGTAAGCAGCCGGTCAAGCTGAAGCCACCTTCTGCTTCTGCTCTTTCAAAAAACTCTCAGCGCGGTTTGCCATTTCCTTCGGCGAGACGTCTTCCTTGTGGGTGGCGATCGTCCAGCTGTTGCCGGAGGGATCTTTGACGCACCCGCAGCGGTCCCCGTAAAACATGTCCATCGGCTCCATGACGCTTTTGCCTCCGGCCTTGACCGCCTGCTGATAAACTTCGTCTGCATTCGGAACGTAGAGATAAAGTGAAGAAGGCGTCGCCTTCATCCTATCGCTTTCCTCAGCGAGCATGACGCTTGAGTCGCCAATTTTGACTTGCGCGTGCATGATCTTGCCATCGGGCCTCTTGATTGGCTCGTGCATGACCTCTCCTTTAAACGCGTGCTTGAGGAAGTCGATGACTTCGGCCGCGCCACACACAGTGAGATAGGAAGTGACCGTGTGATTGCCGTCGGGAACAGGTTTTACCGTTGCCATGATTGTCTTCTCCGGCTTCGAGTTGGAGTTTGTATCGATGTGCTCATTGGCCAAGCACCTTTCGTGCCGCGCCCGTGTTGCTTGTGCATGATCGGAGATTTCTCAAGCTGAACGCGACAATGCAACCGGCTAAGACGCTTCCGACGCCTTCTGATGACCCAGGGCACGCGCTTTCGCCACAGCTGGGACGCTATGGTACGACGCCACGAGGCGGGGCCCATCACAGTCAACTGCGAAACGGCGACAAGCCCAAAACCACTCGCACCGCGGCTACAGTGAGGCGTTCAAGCGCTTCGCGGAGAACCAGGGGCGGTAGGCGCTCACGTCCAGGCTCGGCGGGCTGTCGGACGCGCACTCAAAGGTGGTCAGTCCGCGCGGCGTTAGCTAACAGCGTGCCTGGAGCGACTTCAAATATTGGCTGAGATCGGCTTCCGGTGGAGGTGACTCGATGGATGCCGAGGAGCCCGTAAGCCGGCGGTATGACCTGCGGGCCATTTTGCCCATCGAGATTGAACCTTGGGTCGTACTTGCCTTTGCCCCAACTGTTGTACACCGCCTTGGCGCTCGGCGGAGGTGTCGGGGAAAGCGCGATGATGGCGCCGGGATTGAGGTCGACGTTAGCCCAACCATCGAGACGCTTGCCGATGCCGCGTGCAAACGAGTTGTCGACCGTGGAATGGCAGAGCGCGCAAGTGACTCCGACGTTGGTCAGAGTGTCGGTGCCGTCGACGCTTTTCACCGTCCCTTGGATGCCCACCACCGCGTTCAATTTGATCAATGCCAACGTGGTGGCCGGGCTGTTCAGGCTGATCGAGCCGTCTTGAATCCCCGCGACGACCGCCCTGTAACCCGAGCTCGGGTTGGCTTGCCACGCAGCTCCTCGAACGCCGTGAGTTCCACGTCCAGACTGGGGCCGGCACCTGTAACGATGCGTTGGAGGCCGCGCTGCTCGAAGAGCTCATGTTCCAGTGCGCGTCGTAGGTA
>JBBRRP010000007.1:0-79874 GCA_038246305.1 Polyangiales bacterium
GGGGGGGGGGGGGGGGGCGGGGGGGGGGGGGGGGGGGGGGGGGCGGCGGGGGCGGGGGGGCGCGGGGGGGGGGGCGCGCGGCCCCCCCGGCCCCCCCCCCCCCCCCCCCCCCCCCCCCCCCCCCCCGGAGGGGGCGGCATTTTCGCGGGAGTGAGCAGAGGCGGCGCGCCCAATTTCGCAGGGGCGAGGGGTGGAGGCGGTGCGGGCGGGCGCGGCGGTGGTGGGCGTGGTGAGGCGTCAGCCCCGCTGAGCGCCATCCGCGCACCGGGTTGGGTTGGAAGGGGTGCACGCCGTTGGGGTGCCGGCGCTGCTTGTGGTTCCGAATTACTTTGACCGAGGAGCGCTCCCAAGGTGGTGCCGGGCAGTGTCTGGGGGCGTTGACCTGAAAAGGCGTCCGGCGGCGCTTGGCTCGGGCGTCGTCCAGCGCTCACTCCGGGCCGTGGCAGTATTCCAGCGTTCGGAGGTGGACGGCTCGTGCGCGGGTGCGGAGATGGCGTAAGCTCTCCGGCGGGTGCCGCCTCAGATGATTCGCGGGCGGAGGCTTCGCTCAAGGCAGCGCGCTCGTTTTCCTCGGCTTGGGCTTTCAGCGTGTGCTTGTGGCGTTTTCTGCTCTGGGTAGTCAGCAAATCCGCGCCAGTTATCAACGCGGCCTTGCGAACATGGCGGTGAAATGTTCCAAGCTCGATCTCGCGAAGAATGCGATGCCAATGCTGTTGGTAGGTGTTGTAGCGCTGAATAATGGTTTGAAGCTTGAAGCGCTTGGCGGTGTTTCGAATTTTTTCTTTTCGCAGCGCCCAGATGCGGCGATCGACATCTTTTCGTGCGATGGCAGGTTCGATTTTCTCGATCCCAATGAAATATTGCTCGTACAGCGCGCGCAGCCGCTCAAGCCTCATTTCGAGTTCTTCGATGTCAACGTCGAGTTGCTCTACCTGCAAGGTCAACCTTCAGAGTGGCGTGATCGTTAGATTATCGAAGCAAACCGGTGCTTCCCAGTTATTAAAGCCAAAATATTGATGGCCCTTACCACGTAGCGGATCGGAGTCGGTGAAAGTGAACAGCAGAGCTCCATCCAGCCAGACCTGCAGCGTTTTCCCGGCGGAACGCTCGATCTTGAAATGGTAACTTTGGCGAGCTCGCAGGGGTCGGAGCTGAGGCTGGCTGGCGCTTTGGGCGAGTCGCTCTTCGAGTCGCTGTGGATCGTGTTCGTTGAGGCGGCTGAGGACATGGAATTGGTTTCTCCAGCCCCCAAAGATCACGAGGTAGCTGGTGGCACCGGTGTAGGCGGTTGTTTGTGCGAAGCTCTGCCCATCTCCGAACAGCTCCACTTTGATATCACCTTCCGCAGTTGCGCTTTCGGCATCGAATTGGATCCGTACGTTTTCTGGAAGAGTGTGCAAAAGCCAGAGGGGATGATTCCTGGAGCCGTGTGCACAGAGCCTCCCTTGTTCGAGATGCCAAGCCGAGCTCGTGGCGCGGTAGCTGGGGCCCACGTTGGAGCGATCATAGTTATCGGTCCATGGAGCGTTGACCGGTGCGGCATTGGAGGGCTCAGCTGCGGACTCACCCCAACCATCCTGTGGCACACATCCAAACAGCCAAGCTGCGCTCAAACCGAGGTGCCAGCACACCGCGAATGCACGATTGGCCATGCCGTGATGAAACCTCCGCATCGCGACTGAGGGTAGCACGTAGCCCTGTTGTTGAACTCGCCAGACGTGGGCACGATGTCGGGGGTGGATTCGGAACGCTGGGACGTATAGCCTCGAACCAACTTTGACCCGGGCGGGCCATTCGGCCCTGAATAAGACAATGAGCTCTATGATGCGTTACTCTCAACTTACAGCATTGACTGTCGTCGCCACGGCACTGGCCGTGGGCGGCTGCAAGAAACAGGACGAGCCGGCCAACACTGCAGGTTATCAGCAGGGCCAGCCAGGTTACGGCCAACCGCCTCCGGGTCAGCCAGGCTACGGTCAGCAGCCCCCGCCAGGTTATGGGCAACAGCCGCCGCCAGGTTACGGGCAACCGCCTCCGGGCCAACCAGGTTACGGTCAGCAGCCCCCTCCGGGTTACGCACCTCAACCGGGCTATCCGCCCCCTCAAGGGCAACCTCAGTATCCGCCTCCAGCGCCAGGTTACGGAGCGCCCCCACCGGCCCCCCCGCCCCAGGCGCAACCCGCACCAGCCGCCCCGGGTGGTTTTCCTGGTTTTCCCGGAGCGGCTCCTCCGAGTGCAAGCGGCGGAACTGCCCAGGCGCTGGATCCGGCCGCCGCGGGCATCGTCACGAGCGTGATATCGAAGTTAGCTAGTAGCCAGATCCCAGCGGGTGCCAAGCCCGTGGGTTCGGCGATTGCCGGGAATTTTCAAACCGGGCAAACGCTTGAAGTGCGCACGCAACTCCAACCGGGCAAGTGTTACTCGGTTGTGGGCGTCGCAGTGCCCACTGTCACGGAGCTCAATCTGCAGCTTTTAGCGGAAACTCCACTTCCAGGCGCGGCGCCCGTGTTGGCCGCGGATCAAGATACGGGACCCCAAGCCGTGCTCGGCAAGAAGCCCAATTGCTATCGTTGGTCGCTCCCGTTTGCGGCGACGGTTAAGCTGGTGGTGCAGGTTGCGGGCGGCCAAGGTTTGGCGGCTGCTCAGCTTTTCGAAAAGTAAGCTCTTAGCGGTGTTAGTGCGAGTGCTTCACGAGCAATTACGTTCGTGGAGCACTCGTAGGCCTTCTAGGGTCAGATTCTCGTCCACGCTGTCGACACGCGTGGTGTGTTGAACGATGAGCTTAGCGAGGCCACCTGTAGCGATCACCTTGCAGGGGAACCCGAGTTCATTCACGAGCCTATCTACCATGCCGTCGACGAGTGCGGCGTGGCCGTGCACGATGCCGGATTGCAAGGCATGCGGCGTACTCTTGCCGAGCACGCTCGGCGGAGCCGCTATCTCAACGCGCGTGAGCTTTGCGGTGTGCGCCAGCAGGCCATTGAGCGCTACATGGACGCCGGGGACGATCACGCCGCCCAAATATTCGGCTTTTTCTGAAATACAGTCGAACGTTGTTGCGGTGCCGAAATCCACGACGATAGCTCCGGATTTAAAGCGCTCAAACGCGGCTACAGCATTCACGATTCGGTCGGCGCCCACATCTTTGGGGCTATCGTAGCGCACGGCGATGCCTGTCTTCAGGCCTGGGCCTCCGACGATCATCGGATCGCGTGCGAAAGCTCGACGCACTGAGCCCGCCACCACTTCGGTGATGCTGGGCACCACACTCGCGATGATGGCCGCCGTGACCTTGTCAGGGGCAATACCACGCAATCCGAGCAACTGCGAAAGCAGCACGTAGTGTTCATCCAGTGTGCGTTCAAGCTGGGTTGAGATCCTGAACGTGTGCTTGAGCTCTTGCCCCGCCCAGAGGCCCAGCACAATATTGGTATTGCCGATGTCAATGGCGAGCAGCATGGGCTGGTTATACCTCAGCGCACGATGGTGGCGTGCTTGATTTGGTCGCCCGTGGTGAGCTTGGAAAAAGGGCCCGAGGCGTGGCCTAGCCATGGAAAATCACCGAGCAGATTCGGTGAAGGCGCCAGCGTGATGAACACTTGGCTGGTGCCGGTGTCGCGCCCAGAAAGGGCCATTCCGATGTCGAGCGTCTCAAAGGGCAGGGGCGAGAGTTCTGAGGGCAGCGTGGAAGGCCCTGCGCCGCCCAAGCCATCGCCGTCGGGATCACCAAACTGAACAAGAAAGCCAGCCACGTCACGCTGCACGCGGACGCCGTTCCAGGCGCCCTTCTGGATCAGCGAGAGTAGCCGCGCCACGGCGAGCGGCGCAAATCGTGGATCTAAGGTGAGCTTGAGTGGCCCCACATCCGTCTCTAGCAGCACGTCGCTCGGCGTTTGTGGGAGCTCCGCAAGCTCGGGAAATGGGCGCGCTGGTTGCCAGTGGTTGCAGATCCGTTTGCTGTCGCCGAGCACGCGCAATTGGCGTTCCGCACTCTCGCGCAAGCTTTGGTTGGGTGACGCGCAGCGTTTTTCCATTTCAGGAATTAGGCTTAAAACGCCGTAAGTGGAGGCGGTTTCGAGCAAGGCGAGCTCGGCTTCGGGCACCGCTTCGTCGATGGACAGAAGTGCCGCACCCAAGGCCTTGGCAAGCGCTGGCGTGGCGCTCGGTGCTGTGTGCTCGCGGGCCCGCCGATCTCTTGCGAGAGCCGTGAGCGCGCTGGCAGCCTCCGTAACGATTCCAGACTCATTGGCCTGAAGGGCAGTCACGAGCGTCGTTTCGCGCGTGTCCATTTCGGGGTGTCGCCCGAGGAGTTCGAGTGCGTTTTCGCGCACGCTGAGCCATTTGGATTTCTGCAGTTGCCGCAGGGCGCGTTGGCCTTCGGCATTGAGCTCGCTGCGATCCAAGACGTTGAGCTCGGCGAGGGCTTGAATGTCGGTGTCGTAGCCTTCGGCGCAGTTCTGGACTCCCCCCGCGTGGCTCTTGGTCTTGGAAAGCAGCTGCGCGGCTCCGCAGCGAAGCCAGATGGTTCGGAGCCCGCTCGGAGTGGGTGCTTGGCCATTGCCCTTCGCGAGAGCGAGCTGAGAGATGGCGCGCAGTGTTTTTTGGGTACCTTTTGTAACTTGCGTCAGGTCTGAGAGCGCTGCCTTGGCTAAGCCGAATTCCTCAGACAAAAGGAAGCTTTCTCGGCCCAAGAGGCCGTTTTTTTGCCATGTCTCGAGCTGACGGCCGAGAGCTGGCTCGCCTTCGGCTCCGAGCTTTCCGAGGGCGCGCAGGGCTTCGCCGCGAACTGCAAGGGTTGAGGCTTCGTTGGCTAAGAGTGCCTCGAGTAACTCGGCGGCACGGACGCCGCACACCGTGAGAGCCTGTGTCAGCTGGAGCAAGGCAGTCGGCTGATTCGCGACCAGGATCTGTTGCGTTAGCTTGAGAAGGCTTGAGCAAATGTTTGTGCCACTGGCTTGGACCCGCGCCAAAGGGCTCAGTTGATAGCTACGGTGATCGCCGTCCTTGAGTAGCGCCACGAGCGTGCTTTCTTCGAGTGTGCCCTCTGTTATAGCGAGTCGCAGTAAGCCTCGCGCTGCGGCTTCGCCTAAATCGGTGGGACGCCAGGCACGCAAGCTTGCCTCCGCCTCTCGCCCAGCGCAGCGACCGAGGGCGTCAGCGACAGCGTTGCGGAAAAATTCAACGGCTTCGGGTTCGATGGAGGTTTCCCGTGCGGTGCGCAGCACCAAGGCGCGCACCGTTCGTAGTTCGCGACCTTGGCATGCTTGCCCAAGTCCAAAAGCCGCCCAGCCCGCCACCACTGGATCTTCGTCGCTGAGCAGTGCGTCTCTGAGCGCGTTGGCCGCGGGGTTTTGGAGTCTGGCGATCGTGCGCGCTATTAGGCGCCTTTCCTTCAGATCGTGCGCGTTGAGTTCTGAAAGCTTCAGGTTCGGAGCGCCTTTTAGAACATCGAGCGAGACCCATTTCTTCAAGATGGGAGCGAAGGCTTGGTCCCGGGCTCGGCTGGCCGCGACCAGCGTCTCTCGGGTCGGGCCAGACGGGTCGGTCTCAGTCGGTGCGTGCTGTTGGCAGGCAGTAATACTGAGAAGCAGCGCCGTAACTGTCAGCACCGGCATCAGTCTTTGGATGCGAATCTGTATTGGTAGGCTCAGCATTCCGTTCCGAGCCCAGACCAACCGCGCAGCGTGTCGAGCCCACTTGCCAAGAGTTCTCGCGCAATCATCAGGGAGCGTTGGGTAGGGTCTTGGTAACCAGTGATTGCAGGCAATGGTTCTGCTCTCACCCCATGGTGCGCGAAGGCGCGCAGTGCGCGGGGCATGTGCCAATCACAGGTGACGAGGCCCAATTTTTCGCTTAAGAGCCCACGCTCTTTGAGGCAAGCGACGACAAAACGGGCATTCTCAAAGGTATTGGCGGAGCGGCTCTCCAGCTGGATCGCGAGCTTGGGCACTCCGTGCGCTAAAAGCCAATTGGACATGGCACTGGCTTCCGCGACCCCGCGCCATTCATTGCCACCGCTCACAATGATCAACGAAACCTTCGACGCGGCATGCTCAACAAGCGAACGTTCCAGGCGCCGCAGCAACGCGCCTCGCACTTGGGAGCCTTCGGCAAGCCGACACCCGAGCACCGCAAGTACTTCCAAAGCCACCAACGCGAACGTTAGCGCTCGCCGCCAGCCTGGCCAAGAGTCGGTGGGCGTCCTCCCCTCCCTCGTGCACGACCCCAGAGTCCCTCTCGAATGACACCGAAAGGTGCCCATAACCCCCAATAATCCTCCGCGGCTCGACTTTCGAACCCGTGCCCACAGTCTATTCTTACACCGCTCAAAGCAAAGCGGGTTAGGGTGGCGCCCTCTTAAGTCAGGGTTATCGAAAGGTCCATGGGTCGGTCCGCTCCTCCAAGTTCTCGTTCATCGCACTCGGGTCGTGCTGTTGCCAGTGGCGGTCGCAGTGCGGGATCTCAGCAGCGATCGCTGTGGGACGATGACGACGATCGCGAGCCGGAGCGCGTTTCGGATGAGCCGTTCTTTGATGAGCAGCCGGCGCCGATTTTTCACGACGTGGAGTTGGATGAAAGTCGGATCGATCCCGATGCGGTGAAAGTTGTGCAGCGCCTCACGCGCCACGGCTTCGAAGGCTATCTGGTGGGCGGCTGTGTGCGGGATCTGCTGGTCGGCAAGCGCCCCAAAGATTTCGATGTTGCCACGAGCGCTCGGCCTGAGGACATTCGCAAGCTCTTTAGAAATTCACGCATCATCGGTCGCCGTTTTCGACTGGTGCATATCCTGTTTGGTGCTGGAAAAGTCATCGAAACAGCCACGTTTCGCAGCGCTCCCCGCCAAAGCGATGAGGTGAACACGTCGCTCCTGATCCGCAGCGACAACGCTTTCGGCGAGGCACATGAAGACGCGCAACGTCGCGATTTTACGATCAACGGTTTGTTCTACGACGTGGAAGCCAAGCAAGTGCTGGATTGGATCGGCGGCATGCCGGACATCGAGGCTCGCACGGTGCGCACTATCGGCGATCCTGTGGTGCGTTTCTTCGAGGACCCAGTGCGCATCCTGCGCGCCATCAAGTTCAGTGCGCGTTTGGACTTGGGCATTGCGCCGGAAGTTTACGACGCGATGGTGTTTTGTCGCGGAGCGCTTTCGCAAGCAGCTAAGCCGAGGCTCTTTGAGGAGCTCCTGCGCTTGATGCGGAGCACCGCCGCGCATCGAGCCATTTGGTTGTGCTGGGAGATTGGTATCCTGGATGTGCTCTTGCCAGAGCTTTCCTCGTATTTGGCGGACGCCGACGATGGCTCCGTGTGGCGTATGCTGTCGGGTGTTGATCGCCGCGCAGAAGAGAGCACTGCGCCGCTTGATGATTGCGTGCTCTGGACGGTGCTCTTGTTGGGTCCGCTCACTGAAGCGTGCCAAGGTTCGCGGGATCGTGTGAACGCCGCGCTAGATTTTCTGGATCCGATTGTTGACCGTTTGAATATGCCGCGCCGTATCGCGGATGTGGTGCGCCGCATCGTTGGCATCTTGCCGAAGTTGGAGGCTGGCCGCCCGGGTCGCTTCGGGAAGACAAATCTGTTTGAGCTAGCACAGCAGGTTCACGACATTCGACGTGAAGCGCTTGAAGAGCACAGCCAGGGGACAACACTCGAAGAAGAACCGCTCCCAAAAAAGCGCAGCGGGCGGCGCCGAGCCCGCAAAAAATCGCCTGCTGCTTGAGGCTTGCCAGCGCCTCAGTTGGTATTCAGCTCAACTCGCAGCAGCTTCCTGCCAATGAACAGATAATCGCCGTGCGTGAGTGGGCGTTCGCTCTTGATGCGAACGTAGGTGCCGTTTCGTGAGTCGTGATCGGTGAGGAAGAAGCGGCCGGTATTCTCCTCAATGCTGCAGTGTTCGGGCGAGAGGAACACGTCTTCGGGGAAATTCACGTCGCAGTTTTCGCGGCCAATTTTGAGGCTCGTGCCGCGGGCGCAGACGGTGATCGCGGGGCTTCCGCCCTCCAAAACCTGGGTCACACGGAAGATGCTCGGGTAGCGCGGTGACGAGTAAAAGAAGGTGCCATCCGGTGCGACCGAGTCAGACCCGGTCGGTTCGCGATCGAGCCGGAAAAGCTCTTCACCGACCATGAACGTGTCGCCCGCGGCAATTTCGAGCGTGCCTCGAACGCGCACGTACACGCCATTGAGTGAGCCTTCATCGCGGATCACCAGCTGCCCGTCGCGATAGAAGAAATTAGCGTGCTTAGGGGAAACAAACGGATCGTCGGGGAACTCCAGCTGCCCGGTGCGGCCCACCACATGTTGCTCCGCCTTTAAGTGGTAGCTGAGACCATCCATGCCGTCGCCTCGGATCAGGATCAGCCGCGCCTTCGCGGGATCCTGCATGTCGCTGAAGTACTTCGAGTGCAGATGTAACACTGCTTCTGGAATCGGCGCGCCGCAACGGCCACAGAACTTGTGCCCGGTTGGAACCGGCGTCATGCACGATTCGCAAACATAGAATTTAGCTTGGTCCATGGTCGCTTCCTTAAAGGTCGGTCGAGATCGAGCTCGCAGAGCTCACCCGGACCAGGATGTTAGGTTCATTACTGGATGAATGTGAAGCGGCGCAGGTCTTTGAAGCCTTCTTTGGGCACAATTCGGAAGATCACCGACTCCTTGCATGTCACCCGCTCCACACTTCCATATTCGCGAGAATCATAGGGGAATAGCCGATTGTCGCTGAGCAGGAAGACCAGCCCCTCCCCAACCGTCTTCGAAAAGGGCTTCGGAGCCAAGTGGCTGCCCGTGGAGCCACGCAGGTGCAAGTGCCCCCCGAGCGCCTCAACGTCGCAGCGCTGAGTCACTTCTCCGCCACCGTCCGGGTTGATCACATTGAAGGTTGGGGCCTCGCAACCGCGTTCGGTTGAAATGCTGTGTCTGTTCACCTCCACGCGGTCGCCGTTCACAGTGAGCTGATCGCCAGGCTCGGCCAGCAAGCGGCCAATCACGACCCGTTCCGGCACGTTCGGCTCCGGGCACAAAACCAGGTCCCCAAACTTGGGCGGAGTGAAGCGCCAGAGCAGCACTAAGTCCCCCGGGCGTAAAGTCGGAGCGATTGAAGCCTCGAGGTAAGGATCTGAACCAGGCACCCGCCACCAGCGAATTGCCGTCGCTCGAAGAACGCCGACGAGCCCACCGAAGACAATGGCTGTCCACAACACAAATCGAATCAGACCTCTGATCACTTGGGCTACGCCTTCCGAGAAACCGAAGCCTACCTAATTTGCAAGTGTGGGCCCAATTGTCCGGGTATCGGAGCGTTCGGCTGGCTCTTAAGGGCTCGCTCGCGGCACCCCGCACTCGAGGGGAGGCAACTCGGCGGCAGGCGTTCCCTGCGTGATTTGAGCCGAATTATCGAAAACGGCCCGCCAGCGGTCCAAACGGGTGAACTCAGACTCGCCCAGCGTTTGCTCGTCGCCGTCCATCGCGCTCATTGAAACCAAACCCACCAACCGGTGCTCACGGCTGAGCGCAGGGCCTCCTGAGTCTCCCGGACAAATCCCCGCGAGCAATCGGAAATGATCTCCGGTGAGCTCAGTAACTCGGCCTCCCGTACGTTGTTTTCTCGAAATCGCGTCCGTGGAGAGCGCGCAACGTCCGAACCCTACGGGCTCAATCGTGTCCCCAAGGGCGGGGCCCCGATCCAATTCTGCAGCCAGCGTTGCGGCACCGGACAGCGGTCGGCTCAAGATGAGGATCGCCAAATCTCCAACGCCCGCACGATAGCCGCAGCGCGGCGCAACTACAGCTTTCACGCTGACTTCCCCCCAAGGCAAATAATCTGGCCCGAGCTCAACCGTGATCAGCGCAGGCGCCACATCGTGCGTCAACACTTCGCCCGCTGCCGTTCGCGCTGCCACACAATGATGAGCTGTGAGGACGCGGCGCTCATCAATCAATGTCCCACTGCACGCAACCCTCCCCGTAACAATGCGAACCACCGAATCTAAGGCGCGGCCCGCAAACACGTACGGCGCGTGAGCTGAGCGTGACGACACTGTGCCACTCGTCCGTACAATGGCTTCCGGTGCGTCACTTCTTGGGATCTCCACGCCCGAGGCGGGCTCGGGCCCCTTGGGCGTCAATCCTCCGTGCGCGGTTGCGCAACCCGCTGTCCCTCCCAAGAGCAGCAAGACTGACCATCGAACCCGCATGAGACATTTCGACACCGGGGGGTTGAGAAAGTTTCGCGGCAGAGCCGCCTCTTGGCAAACTGGTTAGGCGCGAAACCGGGGATCAATGTGTTAGAGGTGCCGAAGACGCATGCTCCCCTCACCCACCTGTTCACTCTGCGGTGCCTCAGGGCAAAGTCGCTTCAAGCTAGTTCCTTACGCCATCTACCGTTGTGCAGTGTGCGATTTTGAGTGGGTGTACCCAACCCCTGCTGACCAAACGCTCAATCAAGTTTACGAGGGGGAGTACTTTGCAGGGGCAGGGCTCGGCTACGATGACTATTTCGTCAAAGAGGCCGTTTCGCATCAGAGGAAGGCAGAGGCCCGCGCTGCCCTCCTTTGCCGCTTGACGCCCGAACGCGGCAGACTCCTCGACTTTGGGGCTGCGAACGGCATTTTCGTGAGCTCTGCGAGAGGAATGGGTTGGGACGCGATTGGCGTTGAGCCATCTTCAGCTGCGCGAGCGAGAGCCGCAGAGAATATACGTCCGATGTTGGTTTCCAATTTTGCGGAGGCCGTGAATCAAGGACCCTTTAACGTGGTGACGTGTTGGGATGTTCTGGAGCACTTATCGAATCCTCTTCAGACGTTGAAGGAGCTTTCGTTCCAGCTCAACGAGGGCGGACTTCTTGCGGCGGTGGTGCCCGTGATTGAGAATCTGAATGCGCGGTTTTTTCCCGAGACCTGGGATCAGTATAAGCCCCCCGAGCACTTGAACTTTTTCTCGCGCAAAAGCCTCCGCATTGCCCTTGAAAGGGTCGTGGGTCCCGTCGTGCATGTGGAATCAGCTTGGCAGCGCTACGGACGCGTTTTTGGAATCGGTGAGCGCTCACGCACGGGAGCCACATTGGCTCTCGGCTATTTAGAAGCTAGATTGGCGAGTGGTTTGGCAAAACTCCGCATCCTCCCGAGCAGATGGTTTGAGGACTCCGTGCTGATGGTGGCGAGGAAGCCTGCGGCGGGTTGAATATAATATGCTCTTTCTGCCAAGCCCGAGCCCCTATCGGCCCCATCTGCCAACCTGGCGGCAGCCGTTGTATCTCCATTTGGGCCCGCTTTGGCTGCAAGTGGAACGGACGTTGAAGACATGTCGCGGGAAGGTGTTGGATGTCGGGTGTGGCATGCAGCCCTATCGTCAGTTCTTAGATGCAACCAAGACTGAGTACATTGGAATCGATCGTGAGGGCCCGCTTAGCCAGCCCACGCTCATTGGCGATGCTGAGCGCATTCCGCTCGCTGACAGTTCTGTCGATGTTGTGATCTCAACGCAAGTCCTTGAACACTTGCCGAATCCCGCGCTCGCATTGAGCGAGGCGTTGCGCGTTCTTCGCCCTGGGGGACGGCTGATCTTGAGCGTGCCGGGGGTCTGGCCAGCTCACGAAAGGCCTCATGATTATTGGCGCTTCACGCGCGATGGCGTGGAGCATCTGCTGCGCGAGCGTGGCGTCGAATTCAGCGAGGTGGTGGGGCTCGGTCGGCTCTGGGCAACTCTCGGGCAGATGTTGAATCTCGAACTGCAGCGCAAGCCATTGGTCCGAGAGCTGATTCCACTAGTGAATCTCGTTTGCAGAGCGCTAGATGGCTTCAAAATCCGCGAAGAATTAGCGATGGTGTGGTTTGTGGACGGGATACTTTCAAGGCCAGAGGCCACACTAGAGTAGCTTCCGTACGTAAGCGCGAGCCAAGCGGCGTACGCCTGCGTCCAAGATGAGAACCAGCGAAGAGAACACGAAGGCACTCAGCAGCAGCCACCCCACCAGTGTTCCGACGCCGTGCACCGACGGCAAGCAAAGGCGTCCCAGCAGCGCTACAGCGCCGGCAGCCGGAAGCAAGCGCAGCGTCCTAGATACAGTGCGTGCCTCAGGCACCAACTCACGGATCGCGATGAACGTCACAATGGGCGTCACAATCAGATGCACCTGAAATGCAAGTCCGAGAGCCAGCACCGAACCCCCCAGGAAGCTGGCGATCAATGTGGCGCCCCAGTTCGTGACGGTTGATATCACCGCAATCTTGAACATCCTTCCCGCGCGGCCCAGCGCTTCGATCGCAGCACTTGCGATCCAGGTGTAGAAAGTGACCGAGAACCCGATGGAATACGCGTAGATCAGAGGGACTGCGGGGAGCCACTTGTTCCCATAGATGATGGAGACAATGGCGGGTGCGCCGCCCAGAAAGAGCCCCAAGAACAAGAAGCAGGGTAGCGCGCAGAGGACTACTGCCGTCTCAAGTTCGGCGACGAAAGCGGGCCGATCATTCTGGAGCCGACTCAAATAGGGGAAGTAGACTCGACGCACGATCCCCACCGGCAAGGCGGGGAACCAGGCAGTGTTTTGGGCAAATTGCAGAGTGCCGAAGGCCTCTTTCCCAAGCCTGGCGCCCGCCAGCAGCGGCGTCACGGCGGAATTGATGAAGCCAACGATATTGTTGCCTTGAAACGCAAATCCGAACTTCAAAAGGCCTCGAACTCGCTTCCAGGAAAAAACCCAGAGCGGCCGCCAGCGTTGCACCAGGTTAGCGGCTATCGCAACGAGCCCGGCTTGAATCACGCTCGCCCACACGAGTGCCGATGCTCCCGAGCCACGCAGCGCGAAGAACACCGCCGATCCGTAAAATCCTACCGTTCCTAAGAACTCTAGCGTGCCAACCCAAGCAAAATTGACCTGACGCTCCAACACCAAAAATGGAACGACCCGCGCCATCGTGAAGAGAAGGCTCAAAGAAAGGCCAGGCAAAAGCCATTCCGATCCGGGAGGCAGCGTCTTCCAGAAGATGGGCAAGAGCGGAACCGCAGCAAAGCTGGCCAAACACACGCACACCCCGAGCCCCAATTGAAACCAGAAGATGGTTGAGAGTTCAATATCGTCCGGAGCCTCTTTCTTCTGAACCAATGCTGCCGCTAACCCGGTATCGCCAACCAGCTTGAAGAGGGAGAGCGCGAATTGCAGGATGCCAAAAATCCCGTAATCCCCAGGTGTGAGCAGGCGCGCCAGATAGACATTGCTCACCAAGATGACGAGGTTCTGAAGAATCGCTCGCGACCCGAGCAACACCATGCCGACCGTGGCACGTTGCTTCAGGTGAGCGTTCTGGTCAGAGCTTTGGCCTGGCTCGGAGAGCATCGGCGGACCCTAGCATTCGTCGCAGCAAGGCCAATGGCCCAGGTTTTGAGTGGTGGATTCAACGGACGCGAGTTCCCGTGCCCCCGGCAGCACGCTATAGCTTGGAGCCGTCAGAAGGGCGCTTATTCAGGTGGTGCATGAAGTTCGCGATTTTTACTAAGACGTTTCGAGATGATCTCAAGCGCTTTTTGAAACTGCTTAGCTCCGTTGAAGAGTTCAATGTAGAGCGTATCCCTTACTACATTTCGGTACCCAGCGCTGACCGCCAGCTCTTCCTCGATGCCATTGGAAGTCGCCAGGTGCACGTTCTGACGGACGAAGAAATCCTAGGCAGCAAGCTAACACAGAGTTGGAAAGGACAGCAGCTGGTGAAGCTCCAGGTGTGGCGCACTGGCTTCGCTGACGCGTGGTTCTGGTTTGACTCGGATTCTTACTTCATTAGAAATTTTAGCGTTGCAGATTTTATTCGGAATGATGGCAGCGTCGCTCTCCCGGCATCCCGCGCCTCACACGTGCTCGATACTCATTGGGAGAGCATCCTCGCCTATGTCGCTGATCCCTCGGCGTTCTCGCTCGCAACACCCGCTGAGATGGGATGTCCCCGAGCACTCTCGCTTCGAGCCATCCCAGCCATCCAACGTCTTAGCGATGCTTTTCGCAAGCCTTCGCATGATACTCGGCTACTGCGTATTGCGCACTTCTTTGGTCGGACGGGCTGCCCGCTTCATTATTTACCGGGAGCGATTTGGACGCGCACGAGCCTTTCATCGTTCGAAGAACAAGTGCTCGCGCCCTTTGGAATGAGCTACGAAGACTTGCTTCGTTACTCGCCTTGGGAGGGCGTGTGGATAGGTGAATGGGAGGTGGCGAATGGGATGCGTGGCCGGCATGCCATCGAATCTCCCCTCTTACACATTTCGTCCGATGAAACGATTCACCGGGCTCGCGCTGCGGGGCTCACCGAATCGCGTCTGGCAGCTCGTTACTTGGGCATCCAGCTAGCTGCGCGCCATCAGCTGTTGGAAAGTCTCGACGAAGCGTGAATCTGTACTTGTTGTTTTGAGTTTACGTTAGGCTCCTGGCACTCCAGGTTTCCGCGCGCTTGTCGCAAGAACGCGCTCATAGATCCCTTGGTAGTCCTGCCAGAGCCGTTGGCGGGGATCGTGCGTGCGAAAGGGTGCTTGGGCGTGTTGCAGATTGGTTCGCTCCGAGCCGTTCGAGAGCAGCGCGAGTAGCTTTTCGGGCCAATTTTCGGGTACTTCAGGTAAGAATGCGTTTTCGACACCCGGCAAGAGCTCAAGATGAGCTGGAATGCGCGACAACACCACGGGCGTTCCCGACAGCAACGCTTCCAAGGGGACAAGCGGCATCCCCTCAAATCGGCTAGGGCAAAGAACTAAGTCGGCCTCGGCAAACGCCGCATGCGCTGCTTGCGCACCTTCCAGCGTGACTTTATTTGAGATACCAGAAGCCAGCAGCAGAGCCTCTAGCCGCGCGCGTTCATCGCCTTCGCCAATAAGTGTCCAATGCCAGTTGACGTCGCGTAAGCGAGGATCGCCGAGTGCGCTCACCAGTTGATCAAAACCCTTTTGGTGATTCAACCTCCCCACCGACAGCAAACGCACGGTGGCTTCGGGCCAAGTTAAGCTCGCCGGAAGCTTTGCGGCGAGTGGGGCGAAGGGCGGTGCGTTCACGGCAAGCTCGATCGTTTCGCGTAGAAACATTTGGCCTAAGCGGGCTCGGTCTGCGGAGCTGACGGCGACGAAGGCGCGCTGGCGTTTGCTCAGCAGTAGGAACGACAGTATTTTTTGGCTCGACACGCGCAGCAAATAGTCTCGGCTCCAGGGTTCTGCCTGCGGGAGAAGATGGAACGTGAAGACAGTGGGTGTCCTGCCGGCGATCAACGCTCCGACCGAGGCTAGGCTAGGTGTTGCCAGATGCACGTGCACTAAGTCCGGTTTCAGCGCTTTCCGCCGCTTGCGCGCGCCGCGCGTTGAGCGCCACCAGGTTACCTCCGAGGCTGCACAAGGCAGGGACTCTGCTGTTTCTTGGCGATACCCCTCCAGCACCTCGGGCAGCGCAGGACCCTCTACGCTTGATTCGTGCCCGTGCTCGCGGGCCAGCCGGTGAATCGTGCAGGCCATGCGCTCGGCTCCGCCCCAACCAGTCGCTGCCAGGTAGTGTAGGATTTTCATGGTGAGGGTCCGAGCACTGCGTTGCGATTCGGAGTTGTTGCTCGAAGACGTTAACTTCCAGTTACCAAATCGTCCTTGTGCACCACAACCAGATCTTTGCCCGTCGAACCAAAGAGCATCTCAAGCTCACTGCCTTTTTTGCCAGCCGCGCGTGCCACATCGAGTGCACCGAGCTGCGTGAGGCCGCGCCCCACCTCTTCACCTGAAGGCGCGAGCAATTGAACCGAGTCGCCCGGATTGAATTGACCCCGAACGCCCAGCACGCCTACCGGCAAGAGGCTTGATTTGCCTGCTTTGACAGCCTCGGCAGCGCCTTCATCGAGCAAAATCGCGCCGCGAGGACGCAGGGTGTAGGCGATCCAGTGTTGGCGCGCTCGAAGTTCTCGGCCATTGCGCGGAAACAGCGTCCCGACGTCTTCGCCCGCCAGAATGTCGAGGATCACGTTGGGGCGGCCGGCAGGGCCTATCACCACTGACGCACCGGAACGCACCGCTTTCCTTGCCGCATCGATCTTGCTCGCCATGCCTCCAGTGCCCACGCCGGCCGAGCTTGTGAAGCTGCCAACGTGTGCATCATCGGTCATTTCGCTGATGCGCTCGCCGGCCGCATTCAACACGCCTTCTACGTCGGTTAACAGAATCAACAAATCCGCGGCAACGAGCGGCGTGACCATCGCCGCCAATTGATCGTTGTCGCCAAAACGGATCTCATCGGTGGCCACCGTGTCGTTCTCATTCACGATCGGAATGGCCTTTGCCTCGAGCAGGGCAGCGAAGGCGGCGCGGGCGTTGTTGAGGCGTTCCCGATCCGCGAGATCAGCGTGCGTGATGAGCACCTGCGCGGCGCGTAGCCCAAGCTCCGTGAAGGCTTCGTCGTAGCGCCGCATGAGCTCAATCTGTCCGGCAGCGGCAGCGGCTTGGAGGCGTGCGATTTCTTTAGGACGCTCCGCATAGCCGAGGCGTTTCATGCCAATCGCGATAGCTCCGCTTGAGACGATGATCGTCGAGGTTTGCGGGCTAAACTGCGCAATTTGTGCGGCCAGGTGGCGCTGAGCCTGGGCATCGCCGGCGAGCGCGCGCGAACCGATCTTGATGACGATGCGCTGAGCAGATTGGAGCGTGGAGCGAGAAGTGTTCACGGATAACCTTGGAGCTTAATAGCGCATGCGGATCGGAAGGCCCCGACCGGAGAGATAAGTTTTGAGATCGCCAACGCTGTAGTCGCCGTAATGCACCATGGAGGCCACGAGCGCTGCATCCGCATGGCCAAGGGTGAGCACTTCATAAAGGTGTTCAGGCTTGCCGGCACCGCCCGAAGCGATCACTGGGATGCTCACCGCGTCCGCAATACTGCGTGTGAGCGCGATCTCGTAACCCTCGCGCGTGCCATCCGCGTCAATGGAATTAACCACCAACTCGCCGGCGCCCAGCTCTTCGCCACGCTTGGCCCAGAGCACTGCGTCGAGGCCAGTAGGAGTGCGGCCGCCGTGAATCACAACTTCGTAACCCGAAGGAATGGCCGCTGTTTTTCCGCACCGCTTCACATCCATCGAAAGCACCACGCTTTGCGAGCCAATGGCGTGCGCGCAGGCTGCAATCAATGCGGGATTCTGGACCGCTGCGCTATTCACGTTGATCTTTTCGGCACCCGCCAGGCGCAGCTTGGTGGCGTCGTCGACCGAACGGACGCCACCGCCCACGGAGAAGGGAATGAAAATTTGCGAAGCGACGGCCTCGACCACCTCCAACATGATGTCCCGCTTCTCACTCGATGCGGTGATGTCATAGAACACCAGCTCATCTAAGCCTTGCTCGTAATATTGCCGGGCTTTCTCGATCGGATCGCCGATGTCTTTCGTGTCGACGAAACGCACGCTTTTGGCAAGCTTGCCATCCCGAACGTCCAAGCAGGCTATCACTCGCTTAGTCAGCATGTGCGGCCGTCCCACGTAGCGAAGCGTGCGAGCAGGGCGAGGCCGAGCCGGCCGCTTTTCTCAGGATGGAATTGCGTGGCAAAGAGATTGTCTCGCCCAAGCGCAGAGGGAAACGCGCCACCGTAATCTGTGGTGGCGTAAACATGGGTCGCTGAAGCCGGTGCGGGAAAATAAGAGTGCACAAAGTAGAACTCATCGCCCGGATCGATTCCGGCGAGCAGTGGGTGCGGCTGCGCGACATTCACTTGATTCCAGCCCATGTGCGGGATTTTCAGCGTGGCGTCTTGCAGCTGAAAACGGCGCGTTCGCCCAGGAATGAGCCCGAGCGCCGGTGTGTCGCCTTCGTCCGATCCATCCAAAATGATTTGAGTGCCGAGGCAGATGCCGAGGATGGGGATGCCGCGGCTGTGTGCCGTTCGGAGTGCTTGTCCGATGCCTGAGTGATTGAGCGTGTGCATGGCGCTTTGCGCTGCACCCACGCCAGGGAAGATGAGTTTTTCTGCCTTTGCGATCTGATCGGGATCCGACGAGAGCCTGGATTCGATGCCCACGGCATCGCAGGCGCGTTTGACGCTCCGTAGATTTCCCGCGTTGTAGTCGATGATGGTGATCATGGGCTTTGGGCTCTTAGATAAGATTGGCCTTGATACAAAGGGATCAGCTCAAAAATCGGAGCATTTTCGCTCAGAGAAAGCGCGAGCAGCGTGCGGACGGCATCTTGGCTCGGAAGCTCTACGACAGCCCGACCGGCGGTGCCACCGCCCGGAACAACTGGCTCTTGCCGAGAAATATGCCCGATCGGTCGAAATTTCAGACCGGCTCCGCTGAGTTTTGCGAACAGCGCCTGTGAATTTCGAGCGACCACGACGCGGAACACCTGTGGCGCACTGGCTGCTTGCTGACGCGCGGCGCCTTGGTACGCCAAGTGGCCGTGGTCGAGCACGAGCACTTCGTCGGTGTGCGAAAAAACCGCGCCATCTATCGACGATGGGTCATCGGACGGCAGCACAATCCCCCATTTACGTCCAGCGAGTGCTCCGAGAGTGAGGCGCCACAGATAATCTTTTTCGTGCTCGGCAAGCCCAGTCAACAGATCTTCGATGAAGATGACTTCTGGCCAAGTGATGATCGCGTGGGCAACCCAGACGGCCCGAAGCTCCACGCGTGAGAGCGCTTCAATGCGGCGTTCGTTCAGCGTCGATAGGTTGAGCTCGGTGGCGACTTGAAGAGCGCGGGCTTCGGCGTCCGCTTGCGGAAACCCAGCCAAACGTGCGCTCTCACAGAAAAGCCGCCGCACACTGAAGGAGCCAGGGAGTGGCGACTTCGGCGAGATCACCGCGACGCGCCCTCGGGCCAAAGCTTCCGACACCGAGAGACCAAGAATGCTTGCTGTTCCAGCCTGTAAGCGCGCGGCCCCTAGCAAGAGGCGAAACCAAGCCGACCAGTCACCCATGAGCGCTAGGCGAGAGCCTGTAGTTGTAAAGCTCAACCCCTCGGTGGCGACCGAGCCAGCAACGTCGAGACGTGCTTGGTGGAAGGCAAGCAACGCTTCGCTCATGGCAAAATGGACACGATTTCAGCGCGTGCGAGGGGTTTGTCCCCGTCAAAAACCATGAAGGGCGTGAGGGCTTGAGCGACCCGCAAGACAGCTTCGGGAAGGATGGGCTGGCTGCCCGCGTGGATGCCGGGGATGCCGAGGATTTGTCCGATGATACTCGTTTCGACGACGGGCAACTCCACGATGGGAGCCTCTTCATCGACATGCACGAGTGCTTGCGTGTAGCGGAGCGCCTGCCGAAGCCCGCCGAGCTCATCCACGAGGCCTCGCGTTTTCGCTTGAGCGCCGGTCCACACGCGCCCTTGCCCGACTTTATCCACCGCAGATTTTTCAAGCTTCCTGCCCGCGGCCACGCGCGAAAGGAACATGTCATAGAACTGGCCCACCTTGTGTTCGAGCTCGACACGCTCTTCAGGTGAAAAAGGGCGGTACATCGATTCAGCGTCCGCGCGGGGGCCAGTCTTGTAGGTTTCAACGGTGAGCCCGAGCTTGTCCATCAACCCGACGACGTCTGCTTTGCCGTAAAAAATTCCGATGCTGCCGGTGATGGTGAGGGGGTTCGCAAAGATGCGCTGGGCAGGAGCTGCGATGTAATAGCCGCCACTCGCTGCCGCGCCGCCCATGCTCACGATCACCGGTTTGATTTTGTTAGTGATTTCAAGCTCGCGCCAGATCACATCCGCACCCATCGCTGAGCCGCCACCGGTTTCGATGCGCAGCAAAACCGCAGCGATCTTGGGATTTTCACGGGCCTGCTTGATCGCATCGGCGATCGTGTACGAGCCCACCAAGTTCATCCCGAGGAACGGAATGGTGCTGCTCCGGCCATCGACCATGTCGCCATCGACGTAAATCATCGCAATGCTGCGTTGATTGCCAAATCGCGTGGGAGCGCGCGGCACGCGCAGATCGTTGAGTAGAGGCAAGCGCTGGCCGGTCAGCTTCTGCACTTCTTCTTCCAGCTGATCATCGTGGGCGAAACCATCAACCAGCCCTGCCGCTTTGGCTTCCGGAGCGATGAAAGGCCCCGCTTTGAAGGACTCGCGAAGCTTGGCTAAGTCGAGCTTGCGATCGTGGGCGATGCCCCGCGAAAATTCGAGTTCGAATTGCTGCAAGAGATCGATGTGGTCGGCCTCGGCGGTGGGCGTCGCCTCGGTGCGCATCAACGCTTCGGGTGCCGATTTGTGGTCGCCAATTCGCACGAAATCGGCCTTCACCCCCAGTTTATCCAGCAGCCCTTTGTAATACATGTACTGAGCGCGCATGCCGGCGAAGCGCAGTCCGCCCGCGGGGTTGATCAAGATACGATCGGCCGCGGCGCACAGGTAAAGCGCCATGCCGGTGGCATCTTCGAGGTGACACAGCACTTTCTTGCCGTGCTGGCGCAAGTAATACAGCGCATCACGCAGCTCCTGGACGTGGGCGAGGCTTTCGCCGGGAGCCGTGCGGATTTCCAGCACTACAGCTTTCACTGAGGGCTCTTTTTCAGCCAAATACCAGAGCCCGCGCAAGAGAGCGACTTGCGTGCGCGCATCCCCCGAACTCTCGAGCCGCACCCGCATCGCGTAGCCCTTCTCTGGCACACCCGCAGATTCTCGCCAAAGGCGTGTGGCAAGCTCGGTGTGGATATTGTTCTGTGCTTGATTCCGAGCGCTTTTGCCAAGCGTCTCGCCAAAAATCGTGCCGGCGGCCAGTTCGGAGGAGGCGTTCGGACTATTCACCTGCATCACCAGCGAGGCGCCAGCCTGCCATTCTCGCTGATTGGCTTCGCTCGGGTTCGCGACCGACAGCTCGCCCTCGAGGCGGCCCAGGCTCGGTACATCAAATCCGAGAGTTGCCCGAGGAACCCAGGTGCCTTTCGCATCACCAATGAACTTGCTCGCATCATCAATGAATTTGCTCTCGAGGCCGAGATCGAACGTGCGCGAGCCATCGGGGCGGAGCACCACACCGAAATCATACGAGCGGTCCAGGACTAGCCCCAAATCTGAAGCGGGCGAATTGAGATCGTGGGCCGCGATCCCAAAGCCAATGTAATCGCAAGGACGCTGGGAGAAACCGAGCGACCACGATGAGACGCCGTTGAACAGTGGCGACGATGAATACGCATGCTGAAAGCTCAGGCCGAGTGCGCTCGTCTGCGAGGGGGCCAAGGCAAGGCCCCAAGTGAACCATTGGTAGTTCGAAGCGCGGCTGAAGAGCGTGTCAAGTGCACTCGGGGGATTCACGGCGTCGAATCGGAAGCCTGTGGAGAGCGGAATGTATGGCAAGTGGAAGGCGAGCGCGAAGGCATGCCCCTGCGCGTTGACCCGTGCGCGCTCATCGAGATACGCCGCGGACCAACGAAACTCCGCACCCGGCATGAAGGCGAGATTCGCAGGGTTCACCACCAAGGCCCGTGTATCGTCGGATTCCGCAACGGGCTGGTCAAAAGCTGGTAGCCGGGTGTTGCGGGCACCAGGCGCCGCGCTTTGGCCATGGGCGAGGGGCAACAGCGAAGTGCTTAGGCCAAGGGCAAGGAGAGGTAGCAAACCCTTCTGGAGAGAGCTGAGGAAGGCATTTTTTTGGCGTAGAAGGGGCATGTTCAAATCATTCCTCGGCTTTTTGCTACAGCTAAGATTTCTGATTGGCGGGCGGCGAGTTCTTCGAGATCTTTGCAGGGTAAGAAGCGGGAAGCCGCGCCCTGGCGCGGCACATGGAGATAACGCGTTTCGCGGTAGCTGGTGATTTCATTGATCAGGCGCTCAAATTGCACGAGCTTCTCTCCGGCAACCTGTTTTTCGACTTTGAAGAAGCTCCACGGCATTTTTAGCTCTAGGAGCATGCGGGCATCGAAGTGGAACACGTTGGTGTTGAACACAGGTACCGTTTTTGGATCAAAGGAGGGTGGGATCCGAAATTCCTCGAGCACCACCAGCTTTTCATCCAAGCGTACCGGGATGCCTCCCCGATCGGCAGCTAGCTTATCCACCACTTCCGACGTCACCGGTTGGCCATGCGCGAGATGAAAACCAATCGTGAGCGGATCGAGTGTGCCACCTAAATTATCCAAGTTGGTGACCAGCACCACGCGCCCGCCCTGCTCCACAAACGGTGTCAAAAGGCCGCTGGCTTGCAGCGCCTCGGGGAGGTCACCGTGGCCGGTGGCGTAGAGGCTCGGCTCGCCGTTTTCGTCGAGAAAAATATCACCTTTTGCCGTTAGCCTGGGAGCGAGGCCTTGCGGAAAATCTGCGATGGTGCGGCCATCGAGCTGCGAACCCAGAGCTTCGCGAATCTTTTGGGTTGTTGCTTGGCTGGTCATGAGCCAAAGCGGGGGTGTCTTTCCGAAACGGCGTTGGAGGGAGGCCTGTTCGGTGAGCCTCAAGTCGAGAAATGTTTTCCCAGCAAGGGCGGGAACTAAAGCTTTCACAACCCCACCCATGCGCGTCGCCATACCACCCGCTAAGACCACGAGTGCGCAGTGCCCTTGGCGCAAAGCGTCGTTGCCCAGCTCTAACATGTGCCGACCTTCGACACTGTCAGCGGCAGGGAGCGGAACCCAGTCGAGCGGCCGTGGTGCCGTCAATTTCCCTTTAACATGATTAACGAGACTGGTCCCCTGCCGAACGGCTGTTGCCAGGGCGACGAAGCGCTCCCGATCGAAGTGATGCTCCAAAAGGGCATCCCGAGCTGACTTTGGCAGAGCGCTGAGCTGTTGATCGATTTCGGTTTGCATCGCGGAGGACAGAGGTTAATCGCGGGGGTCACGCTCCCGCAATTCTAGATGTTTTGTGGTCGCCGCCGCCGGCTAAACGAGGCACACTGGAGCGGTGCGGCAGAATTCTGGTCTCAGGTTGGCTGTTCGCGGGGCGGAGTTAAAGGGGTTGGGGCGCTTTCTTTTGACGTGCAGCGTTGGCCTGCTCTTTCCAAGCTGCGTGTTGGGGGTGTCTTCGCCGCCGGATCGCGCCAAGGTCGCTTCGGGGCGCACCGCCATGGCAGCTGCGCGCACGGCAGAAGCTTGGCGCCTGGATTTGGCTATCCAAAGCGATCCGCGGCCGAAGCCCGCGCAAGGCTGTCGGCGTTGTGTATGGATCGGGGGAACTCGCCACTTTGATGGCACGGACTATGTCTGGATCCCCGGCAGGTGGGAGCAGCTCGATGCTCCCTACGCAGTGAACTCAGACGCGCACGCTAAGGCGTCAAAGTGACGGTTCGGCATCGATTCGTTCGAATGGGTGCGGCAACGCTCTTAGTCGTCTTGCCCTCAGGCGCAGCGCCGTTGGAGCATGAATTTTTCGAGCCCGATCCCACTGACGATCTCAGCCTGCACGCGACAACGTCCGATGGGGCACTGCCCGCATTCCTCCAAACACCCAACGGCGTCGTGCGAGCCCCTTCCGGCACTCGCGATCCTTCTACCGCCAAGACAACCTACGGTGGCGCCGCCACACCGAAGAGTTCGGACGCCAGTTATCGCATTGATCGAAATACGACGCGGCCCGCATCCGTTTCCTACGATGAGCCATTTTCGCCTTCGATTGCACCCTTCAAGCGACTCTATGCATTTGATGCGGTGAACCCCGCGCTTGAACTCACCGTCTTTGAGCCAAGCCTCTCGCCGCTGCCCGTGGGAGGTGAGCTCGGGCCGGGAGAGGATGCGTTCTACGCCGATTTGTTTGTCGATCTCGTTGCTGGGGCAGACGTGCGAATCCCGAGCGTTGGCCCTGGTGCTCGCGTGCTTTCGGCGAATACCGTTCCAAAGTTTACGATTCAACTTTTCAAGGACGGTGCGGAAAATTGGTTCGTGCGCTCCAAGGAAACCAAGCGGGTTCGACTCTTGATGCAGCTAGCTACGAATCGCAGCACCTTTGGAAGTGAGTTCGCTGACGTCTCTTTTGAGGCTTTGAGAATTCAGGCGCCTCCGCTGCCGGCGGTGGCCAAGCGTGAGGTGGCGTTGCAGGCGGCGCAAATGGGTGTGGGTGCGAGCGAGACTCCGAAGCAAGCTCTCGCGCGTTTAGTAGGTTATTTTCGCGGCTTTGCGCCTTCGGATCAGGAGCTCCAGGCCGGGTCTAGCCTCGAACTCTATGCAGAGCTCACGCGCTTGCGTCGCGGTGTGTGCCGGCATCGTGCTTATGCCTTTGCGATCACGGCGCTGGGCCTCGGAATTCCAGCCAGGTTTGTTCGGAATGAAGCCCATGCCTGGGTGGAGGTTTTTGACCTCAAGCTGTGGCACCGCATCGATCTGGGAGGGGCGGCCGAGCAGCTTGAGTTCAATGAGGATGAGCAAGCGGGCAGCTACACTCCGCCCGCCGATCCGTATCTTTGGCCCGAAGGCAGCGCAAGTGCGCAGGAAATGTTGCAGGGCGAGAAGTCGAGCGCCGCGACGACGGATGCCCATCCAGCACCGAGCAAGCCAGCCAAGGCCGCGCCTCCGCCGGTGCTCGACCCGCTTCCAACACAGAGCACCAACACGAACGCTCTGCCAGCTCAGCTACAGTTTAACACCACATTACCCCCCCACATTCAACGCGGGCAGCCTGTGCAGCTATCAGGCCGGCTGAGCGCTCTCGGAACTCCCTGTGCCCATGCTCGCATCGATATTTTTCTGAAAAACGCTGATACTTCTGCGTTCGTTGGCTCCCTCGGGACGGAAGAGAATGGACGCTTCCAGGGCCAAGCCGTGATCCCTAGAACTCTGAGCTTGGGCGATTACGAGTTTTTGCTGCGCTCGCGGGAAACCGAGAGTTGTAAGAGCGCCACGAGCGATTAATTCGCGGCGACTTTCTTGAGGTCTTCAACCAGCGTGATCAGCTCTCGCGTGTTGCTGGCTTGATCTTGAGCCTGCTTTTCGATCGATTGCGCAGAGCCGAGCGCCTGCTCCGAGCCCCGGAACTGCGTGCCTTGAGCCGTGTTGAGCTGGCCGACCATTTGGTTGATGTTCTCGATAGCTTGCGTGATCTGCCTGCCGCCGCGAGTTTGTTCTTGGCTTGAGCGTTCGACCTGGGCCGAGATAGTTCGCATCTTTTCGCCGCTCTTCATAATGAGCTCGGAGCCACGAGCCTGTTCCGAAGTGGCTGCCGCAATCTGCTGAACGGTCTCGGCGATCCGACCGATGGCATCGGTGACTTGCTTGCTGCCTTTAGCTTGCTCCACCGTTGCGCGCGCGATGGCACGCACCATGTTCGTGCTCTTCTTCGAACTCTCAAGGATTTTCTTTAATGCTCGCTCGGCTTCGTTCGAAACCTCAACGCCGCGATCGACGTTCTGGGCGCCGCGCTCCACGGCCAAAATGGCGTTCTTACTTTCAGCTTGAATGGTCTTGATGAGGTCGGCAATTTCCTTGGTGCTCGCCCCAGCGCGTTCAGCGAGGTCCTTGATTTCGTCGGCCACGACAGCGAAGCCCTTGCCATGTTCGCCCGCCTGTGCCGCAATGATGGCGGCGTTCAAGGCCAACAGGTTGGTCTGCTCGGCGACGTCATCAATCACGTTCAGGATCTGCCCGATAGCATCAATGCGTGAACCGAGATTCGAGATCACAGCAACGGCTTCCTGGCTGCTTTCTTTGATGCGATAGATTTCGCCGATCGTCTTCAAGATGGCTTCGGCGCCGCGCTCGGCATCCTGAGCCACTTCTTCGCTCAAACGCGCTGTTTCGTTGGCGTTCGATTGCACCTGGTCAATCGAAACATCCATCTCATTCATGCTGGAGCTGGTTTCCTCAGCGGTGAGAGAGAGAGCGTCGACGTTCTTGGCGACCTCCTTGATGCTGAAGGCCATCTCTTCAATCGAGGCCACCATTTCGCGCACGCTCGCGGCGAGCTCACCGATGTTCTCAGCAACTTCATCATTGGTGGCCGTCATCTGCAGGATCGAAGAGCTCGATTCCTCAGCACTCGCCGTCAAGACTTCAATGTGTTGCGCGATGCCTTCATAGGAGGCGCCCATGTCGCGCACGAAGGCTGCCGTGCGCTGCGCTGCACTCAATTGCGCTTCAACCCCCGCTTCCACATCTGCGAGCGAGCTTCGCAACTGTTGAGTGGCCGTGCGCAGCGAGGATTGGAGGCCTTGATGGTGCGTGCGGCTGAGGTCAAAGTCACGCTTGAGCGTCAAGAGATCGTCAAAAATTGCGCGCACTTCGTCGGTGGCAGCGCTCGGGGTAGTGGGCTCTCGATCAGCTAAGATGCGGCGCACACCTTCGTGAACCGCGCGGAGCGAATTCGTTCCGCTGCCCAAAGCTACCCACATGGCTAGCGTTGCCACGAGCGCCGTGAGGAGTGCGGCTCCCACGGGTGGCAAAAGTGGCAGCGAGCTAAGGATCGCTGCGGCTACCAATGCCACGGTGAGCGCGATGAGTGTTTTCGTGTTCGAGGTCATCCGACATCCAGACGGCACAAAGCCCAAGGCGAATTACCGGACTGGTCGAAAAGACTACAGGGGTCCGCGAAGGGCTCCAACCCCGGCCCCTTAGCTGGAACGAATGCACTGCGATTAGCGCTTCATTGCCCGTTTCGAACGGGGGAAGGCTTCAGTAAGCTTCCCGGGCACGGAGGTTGAAATCCGACCGGGCAGAGTAACGTTTGTTTGAATGGGATGGGCCCGTGCGCAGTTTGATCGGATTCAGGTGGCAAAGGAGCGTTGTGGTTGTTCGCGAGAGTTGCTGCAAGGCGTGGCGCTGGATTGGCGAGGCGCCAAGCGCGGCCTGCTGGTTCCAGCGTTGAAGGCGTCGGCTGTGTCGGGGGTAAACTGGAGTTAACCTGTCGATCTGGTGCAGGTGGCGCGGAGCTCAAAAGCCAGCGCGAAGGTTTGCGGCCGGGCGGCGTTCGTTCAACCAGCGGCCAGCTCTCTCTGGTCTTAGGGCTGGGTGGCGCCAGCACGACGGGTGCAGACACGATAAGAGGCTGCATGGGTGCAGGGACAGCGAGAGGTGCGGCGGGCGCAAACACAGGAAGCGGCTGGGTGGGCGCAGACATTCCGCTCTCAGGTGAAACCGAACGTTGAGAAACTGATCGCATCTCACCGCTGGCCTGCCAAGCCACGGATGAAGCTCCTGCGGGGTACTGGTAAACGTGGACGGTGCAGCCCGTTATCAGCCAGACACCCAACGACACACTCGTACACGCGATCACACGCCAAAGAGCCATGCTACGAGTTACGATTTCTGCCCGGACGAAGCTTCCCGTGGAGGCATGGATCCTGCCAAAATTGGCAGCTCCATCACGAATTCAGCGCCACCCGCGCTCGGCCGCACATGTCGCAGGGTTCCCCCGTGTTCTTCAACAATGCGCTCGGCAATCGCCAAACCGAGCCCGGTGCCGTCCGGCTTGTTGCTCACGTAAGGCTCAAATAAACGACCCTCTATAGCGGGATCGAGACCGGGGCCATTATCGCGAACGCTCAGGCGAACCTTCGAGTCGTCTGATTGCAGCTTGACCCAGATCTCTGGCGTGACGTTGGCTTTCGCAGCTTCCGCTGCGTTCTTGAGCAAATTGGTGAAGACCTGAATCAGTTGATCGCGGTCAGCGCGCAACGTTGCGGTTGGGCTAAGGTCCGTGTGCAGGGTGATGCCGGGCGTTTGGTAAAGCGTGAGCAGTGGAAGCAGTGTTGCGTTCAGGTCGAGGTCGGTGGGGTGAGGCTCGGGGAGCCGAGCAAATTGTGTGAATTCAGTCACGATGTTCGAGATGCGCTTGACCTCCTCCAGCACAGTGCGCGTGGCTTCGTCGAAGTAGCCGTCGAAGGCTGGATCATTGCGGCTGCGCAGGCGCCGGAGTGTTTCAATTGCGGCTTGGATTGGCGAGAGCGGGTTTTTGATTTCGTGGGCGACGCGTCGTGCGATTTCGCGTTGTGCAGCGAGGCGTTCGGCTTTAGCGAGCCGTTTCCGTGAGGCGGCGAGCTCGGACAGCGTTTGATTAAAGGCGGCAGCGAGTTCGTGAAGCTCGCGGCTACCACGGGCTCGGACGGGCTTGGGATCGGCGGCAGTGATCACGCGTGCCTGTTCAGATAGCTCCTCAATCGGGCGTGCGATGCCCCGTGACAGGAAATACGCCACTGAGCCCGCGATCACTAGGGTGATGGCGGCGATGAGCAGAATCGTGCCATCAAGGACGGACATGGCGAGAATCAGCGGCTGTCGAGATTGGGATGCTGTCACCGGGAGCCCCCCTAGACCGTCGAGAACTGCCGACTCCCGCAGCAAATCTGAGCCGACGTCGGTCTTACCAAGCCGCAAGTCAATACCATGGTGGCCGGCCACGGAGCTTAAAATGCGTTCCAGGTGGCGCGCACCATACAGTCCCAC
Source organism: Polyangiales bacterium (assembly GCA_038246305.1). Lineage (GTDB taxonomy): Bacteria > Myxococcota_A > Polyangia > Polyangiales > Polyangiaceae > JBBRRP01. The sequence goes on from JBBRRP010000007.1 coordinate 28,301, forward strand.
CCAGAGCACCTTTTGGCTGGCATCTCGATGCACACACGCAGCGTGGATGCTGAGAGGCAGCGCGGCTTTGCGCAATTCAGCGTGTCCGTTGAGCGCCAGCGTTAGCTTGCGCAATTCCTCCGAACGCTGCCCAACCAAGGCCTTCTGGTGGCCAGCACCGAGCACCTCGCCGCTCGAGGTGAGCAACACCAGCTCATCGGCTTGGAGTAGCTTCATGAGGGCATCAATCTGGAGGCTCAGTCCCAGGCGGCGTTCGTCGAGGTCTTGAGCCTTAAGTCCGATCAGCGCGCTATCGACGCTAGACTCGGCAAGGCAGCGCGCCTCGAGCGCACCTTTCAGTTCATCGGTTTGGGCTAGCAGCTCGGCTTGCAACTCCCGGGTGGCTGCTCGAAATTGCGCCTCAAAACGCTGCTCTTCCGCGCTGCGCCATGCTTGGCGGACTCCGAGCCCGAGGAGCAGCGTCGTGAGCAACGTGAGCAGCGTTGTCGCAAGGATGAGCCTTCCTGCCAGTGTCACCGCGGTGACCTCCTGTCAGCCACCAGGGCGCGCGTTTTAGCAAGATCTGCCGCGCGCCACAGGTACCACGCGGCGACCGTCCGGTGGGGGCGCCAGAGCTCACCGTAGGCCAACAGCGCCTTAGGTTTCGGCATCTCGGGGAGTCCGTAGGCAGTTTGAAATCCGCTGCGAATTCCGAAGTCGTCCACCGGCAATACATCGGGTCTCCCCAAATGGAAGATCAACAGCATCTCCACAGTCCAGCGCCCGATGCCTCGCACTTGTGTCAGGCGTTCCACGAGCGTCTCGTCGTCGAGCTTGGAGACTGCGCGGGAAGAAGGCACCACGCCGGTCTGGCTGTGGTGCGCGATGTCCCGAATCGAGATCGCCTTAGCTGCCGAGAATCCGACGCCGCGCAGATCTTCCGGTTTGAGCTTGAGAACTTCGAGAGGAGTGGGAAATCGCTTCCCCGGTGTGAGCGTCACGAACCTCGCTAGGATGGTCTCAGCGGCTTTGCCGTGGAGCTGCTGGTGCGCCACTGCGCGGACCAAGGACTCGTAGGGAGATTGCTTCTGATTGGGTTGAAGCAGGCACGGACCTACTTCGCGCATCAGGCGCGCAAGAGTTGGGTCTTTTCGGCGCAAGCTTCGAGCGGCGGTTTTTATATTCGCGGCTAGTGTGAGCGTGTTCATTGGCGGCGCGTCTGGAGAAGAGGGTGGTGAGGGTGCGCTACGCTATCTGAGCGCGACCGCCCGCACCAACTGGCGGAGTCGTTGGACTCGGGGTTGACTTGAACTCTCGAAAAAGGGGCGGCAATTTCGGCGCAGTCTTGTTTTTCAAGGGCGGAACGACTCCACTTCCACGCCGTGAGCCAGCTTCCTTCCAAGTTCTCCACCCGCGCGCCCTCGGGCAGCGTTCCACCTAGCACTTCGCGCGTCGCTCGGTTTGATGCGATTGCTCGGCAGCGCGCCGACTACCTGAATCGATATCCTTACTACGTGCGCGAACTAGCGCGATTGTTGCAGAGCCTGGTCGTTCCAAACTCCGACGTCTTGGAAGTGGGCAGTGGTCTCGGTGAGCTGGTTGCTTCGGTCAAACCTCGGCGAGGCGTGGGCATCGATATCTCTCCCGTGATGACGGAGCTTGCCCGGGAGCGTCACCCGGAAATTGACTTCGTCACGCTCGATGTGGAATGCGATCCGCTGCCCGCGGGTGGTTTTGACTATATCATTCTTACCGATGTCGTCGGCTTGCTGAGTGATATCCAGCAGACGATTGAGAACCTGCGAGGGCTGCTCAAACCGGGCGGAAAGTTGATCATTACTTACTACAATTTCATTTGGGAGCCTGCACTTCGCTTGGCCGAGTTGGTGGGCCTTAAGACCAAGTGGCCCGATCAAGCTTGGCTCAGCATGGATGATATCTCGAACCTCCTGCATCTCGCCGATTTTGAAGTGGTGAGGCGTGGAATGGATGTGCTCTTGCCCGTGAATGTGCCGCTGGTGTCGGCGGCACTCAACCGCGTGGGCGCGAAGCTGCCCGTCCTGTCGCAGGTCTCACTCGTTTCATATTTTGTGGCTTGCCAGAGCCCGCCCAAGGTTGTCGAGGAGTCTTCAGTCAGCGTGATTTGCCCATGCCGTAACGAAAAGGGAAATATTCGTGATGCCATCCTGCGCACGCCGGTAATGGGCAAACGCACTGAGCTCATCTTTGTGGATGGCAATTCCAACGATGGCACGGTGGAAGAAATCGAGGCCTGCATGGCCGAATATCGCGGCCCTTTAACGCTTAAGCTCATCCATCAGGGAGCAGGCAAGGGAAAGGGCGACGCCGTTCGCAAAGGCTATGCGATCGCTCAAAACGAGATCTTGATGATTTTGGATTCTGATCTCACCGTGCCTCCCGAGGAGCTGCCTAAATTCTACCGCGCGCTCATTTACGGCAAGGGCGAGTTTATCAACGGTGTTCGCTTGGTGTATCCGATGGAAGGCCAAGCCATGCGCTTTCTCAATTTGTTGGGAAACAAGTTCTTTTCAATCGTTCTCTCTTGGTTGCTTGAACAGCCGCTCAAGGATTCCCTGTGTGGCACCAAAGTGCTGCGCAAGACGGACTACGATCGCATCGCAGCCAACCGCGCGTATTTTGGCGAATTCGACCCCTTCGGCGATTTCGATCTGCTGTTTGGCGCCGCCCGGCTCAATCTGAAGATTGTGGATCTGCCGATTCGTTATCGAGCGCGCACCTACGGTGACACCAAAATCAGCCGTTTTTCCCACGGCTGGCTGCTGCTCAAGATGAGTGCCTTTGGTTTTCGGAAGCTGCGCCTAGGCGCCTGAACTCTTGAACGCGCGGACGTGAATGTACGCCCACGTGGCCCGCGGCAGAACACGACCGAACGCAGCTTCTACAAGCTTGACCGCAGGCGCGAGAGCAGGCAGCGCGGGAAGGCCCAGGCTCATTAAGCGCGGATGGAACGCCAAGCGATGCACCGGCATCGGCTGGAAGCGTTCGAATTTGCTCACACGGAAAGCCGGCTCCAGGATCTGAGTGAGGTAGCTCATGGTGGAGCGGAGTTCGAGTCGTTCTACGGGATTTAAGAGAGCGTGCGCTGCGATCATCGGGTTTCGACCATTCGGCTCGAGAAGGTCCAGCCGACCTCCCGGGCAGAGCACGCGCGCGCACTCGGAGATCACTCGCGAAGGCTCCTCGATATGATGGATCACGTCTCGAATAAGGATGTGGTCGAAGTGCCCATCGGGAAACGGCAGCTTATCGGCAGAGCCCTCAACAAATTCAACGTTGGGCAGCTGTAACCTGGCAAACGCCAGCTTCTTCGGGAAAAGATCGAGTCCCGTTGCGTTCTCGGTCCGGCCCAGATGAATGAGCGTCGCACCTTCGGCACAACCAAGATCCAGCACGCGCTCGCCGAGCGGCTCGAAAGCTGCTCGCACCAACGCTCGTTCCTCCCTCGAAACCACCGGATCCTCGGTCTGCCAACGAAAGTGATCAGGATCGGCATTTCCGAAGGACTCTTCAAGCAAATCAACGTGAGTGGGCGTTATCGTCATCTTAGTTCCTTCGCGGAGTCCACGCGGAGGGTAAACGAATCCAACATGACGCCCCGAATCCGAAGTCGCACCGTCTTGGTGTATTTAGGATCCTGCTTAAAAATTAAGTAGAGGCTGGGCAACAGGATTCTCGCCTTGGCGTGTTGTGCTGATTCCGTCAAGTTGAGACCGCTAGCAAGGTAGTTCCCGACTTGAAGGTGTTGAGCGTGGGTCACCATACTGCGCCTTTGCTTGCGCAGCTCCGAGATCGGTCTGTCCCGAAGTGACAGCGGGCTTTCGCCATCAGCAATAACGCGAATTCCGGAGCCTGGGTCAAGCTTGACCAAGTATTCATCGGCGGCTTGGGGTTTGGGAAGCGGCGCGGTCCCGAGGAGTCGAAAAGCCGTAGGGGCAGCTGTCAGCATGATCAGCAGCACCGCCACAGGAGCCATCCCAAGTCGGTCCTGCCATGGCCTCAAAGTCGCAGTTGGTTGTCGCGCAATCCCCGCAAACTTACCTAGCGCGAACGCTGGAAGAGCGGCGACGAGCGGCATGGTAGCCGCGAACACTCGCGGGCCACCGTCAGGCAGAAATGGTATGGAAAGGATCACACCGAAGGTGCCAAACCAAAGAAATCCAGGATGCTTTCGCAATGGCCGGGCAATCAGCAGGGTCAGCCACCCAAACGTGAAAGGCAGGAACCAAACGTCCGCCGAAAAACCTGGAGTGATCGGGTAAAGGCTCGGGACTGGGTTCGCCAGTGTGGTCGTGAACGTCTTCCAGAGGGTGGACAGAAGGAGAGATGGATCGGCGTGTATTTTAGCCAGCGCCAATTCATATACTTTTCGCGCTTCCTGACCATCCGTGAGGCCGCGCAGCTCCGCGGCATGCTCGTGCAGCACGTATTCCCAACCTTTGCCTCCGCTCGCCAACCCGTACAGGGTGTAAGAAAAGTTCCCCTGGAAGGTTGCGTTGGGCGAAGTGACTAGACGTTGAGCTGCATATATTAGTCCAAAGAAAATAATGAACCCCACGCCCAGCTGTACGATATTGGATCGGGTGCCCTTGGCTGATTGATGATGCGAAAACAATACTTGAACGACAATCAAGGGGAGAGCAAACAGAGCTCCAGCGCGTGTCAGGAGCGCCAGCGTTAGTGCGTAGAAGCCGACTGCGCTCAGTGGAAAGCTGTTCCGAGAAAAACCGCGGACCAACACACCGACCCCGATCACACCCATGACAAGACCGGGACCTTCGGTCATGAAAACGCCAGCCTTGTCGGAGTAGTATCCCAAGACGATCGTCGAAAAACAGACCGCAGCCGCCATGCCCCAAGCCCACAGGATTTCCGAAGCCGCAAATGTCAACACAGACGTCAACACGATGGCCATTAAAGTGTAGAAGGTGAGCAGATCCCGCCCCGCTAATGCGTAGAGCACGGCGTTGAAAATCACCGCTGCGGGTCGACGCGAACACCATTCATCGAGTCGTCCGAACTCCAACAGGCTTTGGCTGCCCTCGAAATAGCCGGCAGCGTCGTTGTAGGGCAAAATGTTTCCGATGAAGAACCCATCATCCCCAATGGGATTCTTAAGGAATGCGCCCAAGATGCTGAGCGTCGAAATCAGGATTCCCGCGAACAAGATCAATTTTGCCTCTGGCCGTTGGTACGTGCGCCGCGTCTGTTGAGGCCAGAGCTGCTCCAGGGCGAGCAGGACAACGCTCAGTAGCAAGCCGGTAAGACAAACCTTCGCGGGTTCGATCGGCGTGCCCCAATGCAGTGCCGCGCCTAAGATTGCGCCACTGGCTAACAACCAAGGCCAGGACTTGGCACCCCAAGTTCTGAACTCACGGCCGGCCTCAAACAGGTGCGCGGAAAACATACTCAAGTGGCCCCAATCGCGAGCGCATCCGCCGTCGATAACATCCCGGGCCTATACCCGAGGGGTGGAAGCAAGAATAGTTCCAGTAGAGAGTGAACGTTCAGCTTAACCTCCCGCGAGCTGCCGACTCCAGCACCCTCAAATAGTCAGCTACCATCTTAGCCACTGTTCGTTTGGACATGGCCTCTCGGGCGTGCCGTCGAAATTGGGCCGCAAGTGCGGAGTCGCTCAGCAAGCTTTCCATGGCTGAAGCCAGGGCTTGACTGTCGCGCATTGGAACTAAGAGCCCATTCACTCCGGAATCAATAATTTCGGAGGGCCCCGTCGGGCAGTCAGTCGAGACGCAACAGCCATTCACGAACATCGCCTCGGCGAGCGCATTTGGGTAGCCTTCATACAGCGAACTCATCACATAGAGTGTGGCGCGACGCAGGAACCGCGCGGGTTGCTCGACGAAGCCGAGCAGGTGCACGCGGTCACCGATGCCCAGTGTTTGCGCGAGCGATTTCAACGCAGCTTCGTCTGGGCCGGCTCCGAGGATCAGCAGGCGCGTCCCACGCTCCGGATTGCTCAACGCGGCGAAAGCGCGAAACAATGTGGGGTAATCCTTCTGTGCGGCCAGACGGCCAATGGCAAGCACGGTGGGTGCTAAGAACAGAGCCTCCTCCGCCGGAGTGAGGGCCTTCTCAGCGTCTGACCGCAAGCGCTCAAGGTCTAGGCCGTTGTGGATAGCAACAAGCTTCTGGCGCGCAACCGGAAAATCTTCGCGCATAGACTGAGCCAGCTGCTCCGACACGGCAATCACGGAATGGCAGCGGCGTAAGCCAAAATAGAGAAGGCGCTCCTTGAGCTTCTGGTGAAAATCCTGCGGTGCGGAGCGATGGTCCGCACGAACTGAGAGCACGAGTGGAATAGTCGTGCCCAAAAGCGCAATTCCTGACACCAAATTCGGCGTGTCGAGGAAAGAAAGCACCACATTTGGTCTGAGGCCGAGCATGTGCTCGCGTACGCGAGCAAAAAAACGAAGCTTGGAGCCGTCAGTTCGGATCTCAGCGACTCGAATGTTCGCGGCTTCTAGCCGTTGCAGGTGGACGCCAGATCGTTGGAACACCAACACGTCGACCTGGTGCGAGTCCGAGAGCGCGCAGGCGATGGTGGTAAAAATGTGCTCGGCGCCGCCTCCCGCCAAAGTGTCGATCACCATCAAAATGCGCATAAAATGGCCACTCAGGCCTTCGCTTCTTGCTCGAGCCAGGCTTCAAACATCAGGATGTTCCAGAGGGCGTAGTGGCGCTCGCCGGCTCCCGAAGCGTGGGTTTCCCAGGCATTCGTGACGACCTTAGGATTGAGGTAGCCTTCGAGTTCCAACTTTTTTGGCGCGCAAAGATCGCGCCCCCAAGCGGCAAGTGGGCCACGCAGCCATTCGGAAAGCGGGATCCCAAAACCCATCTTGGGGCGATCGATGAGTGCTCGGGGCACGTGCTGATACAAGATCTGGCGCAGAGGATATTTCCCCTTGCCGTCGCGCGTGAGAAGGCTCTCCGGGAGCCGTGCGGCGAACTCCAAGACGCGATGATCGAGCAAGGGCACGCGCGCTTCCAAGCTAACTGCCATGCTCGCGCGATCCACTTTTACGAGAATATCGTCGGGCAGATAACTGAGGGTGTCCGTTTGCATCATGCGCTTTAAGAAGGAGCGAAGCTCCCCCAATCGAGGCTGACGCGTGAGCGGAGTGGGGTAGCCGCGCGTGCCCGTGCCCTTCACCAAGCCGAGGCCATCGCTCCAGTGCGACATGTGGCAGCGGTAGACGTCATCGGGCTCAACGGCAGAAAATACGTCGCCCACGCGCTTTCCGGTACTGGAACCCGCGCGGGGTCGGATCGCTGTCGGCAGCCCATTTTGCGCCCAGCGCATGGCTTGGCTCCAATACTGCTCTGGAAGATTCGCGAGTGCGTTCGCCGCCATGCGTCGGAGCGGCTTTGGAATGCGCTGGAGCTTCTCCCAAAGCTTGGGTGTCTCAAAGTAGCGCGGATAGCCTGCGAAGAGCTCGTCTCCGCCATCGCCCGAGAGGCTCACTGTTACGTGTTCGCGTGTGAGCTTGCACAGGAGGAGCGTTGGGATCTGGGAAGAATCGGCGAAAGGCTCGTCATAAAAGAACGGCAAGCTTGGGATAACGTCGCGCGCCGCTTGGGAGGTGACGTACATCTCGGTGTGGTCGGTGCCGAGGTGTTGCGCGACGGCCTGGGCATGGGGTGCCTCGTTGAACGCTGCCTCGTCGAAGCCTATCGAGAAGGTGCGCACGCGTCGGGATGCTCGAGTTTGCATGAGCGCCGCGACCAGCGAAGAATCGATGCCGCCCGAGAGGAAGCCTCCCAGCGGAACATCTGAAACCATGTGCTCTTGCACAATGTCGGTGAGGAGTTGCTCCAATGAACTCTGGATCTCCGAATCTGCGCGTCGATCTGGGGCAGTTTCGCCGCGCAAATACACTTCTTCAGCTGACCAATAAGCTTGGGGCGCCAGTCGAGCACCACCCCCGATCTGGGGCGAAAAATCGCTCAAAGCTTGGGCTAGCTTCTGGCCTTCAGCAGGCAGGGTCAGGATCGAACCGGGCGGCAACTTGAAGGCGTTCTCGTAAATCGTGTACGGGCTCGGCACGTAATCATGCCGCATGAAAAGCTGCAGCGCTTCGCGATCGATACTGCGTGAAAAACCCGGGAACGCACGCAGCGCCTTCAACTCTGAACCAAACACGACGCCATCGGGCAACAGCGCGTAATAGAGTGGCTTAATGCCAAGCCGATCGCGCACCAAGTGCAAGAGGCCGAGCTTTTCATCCCAGAGTGCAAAGGCGAACATGCCCGCGATCCGCTGCACGGTGTTCTCAAGGCCAAACTGATCAATGCCTGCGAGTAAGACCTCGGTATCCGAGTGGCCACGAAAACGATGCCCGAGCGTTTGAAGCTCCCCGTGCAGGGATTTGAAGTTGTAGATTTCTCCGTTGTAAGAAAGGTGGTAGCGCCCGCTCTCGGAGCGCATGGGTTGGGCGCCTTCCTCGGTCAGGTCTACAATCGCAAGTCGTCGATGTCCGAGTGCGATCCCATGGTTCGCGTCGAACCAATAGCCGCTGCCGTCAGGCCCACGATGCGTGAGGGTGTCGGTGATAGTTTTCAGCGTTTCAGGCCAAGCGAGCGCTGGGCGCGAGCTGATGAAACCGGCGATTCCACACATTCTTGGTTGTGCTCCAAGCCAGGTCTTACACGCGGCACATGCTGATTGAAAGGCCGGTTGCGTCTGAAACGGGTGCCTGGCACGTTCTCTGTGTGCGAAGAAGGTGGCTACATAAGTTCGGCGTGTTGGTGGCGTTTGTTGCGGGCTGTGCCACGCAGCCACCACGGGCTACAAGCGTGCCCAGCCATGAAGCGGCTCTGGCGGCCCACAGAAGCCGATCTCGCGTTCCCCGAGCCCCAGAATCGTTCGTGCGTGCTCCGCTTCTGACGGAGGTTCCCGCGGGTAGCTTTGGACCCTATTTTGCTCATGCCGAGACTGGGGGCGTTTTGGTCTGGGCCGTCACGCGCGCGCCGGGGGAGACGGAGCTCTTAGCTCTACAGATTAACGCGGATCTTGAAAAGACAGGCGAACCGCGCGTTGTGGGAAAGTTGGAGGGCAACCTCGAACGCTTGGCGCTCAAGTCGGTGCGCTGGGGTGAATCGGAGCCGAGGCGAGGCTTCGCCGTGCTGGCGAGTTCAGCCGTTACCTCGGAAGCGGGTGCAGCCCGGCACCGCATTCAGTTGCTGGCACTCGATAGCTCCGGAATCAAACTGAATGAGCTCACCACACTCGCGGAAAGCGTTGGCGGAACCTATTGGCTGGATGCGCTCGACGTGGCGCATGGCCCCCTCCTCACCTGGGCGACGGCGCGTGGGAAGACCGCCGACGTGGTAGTTCTCAAGTTGAATGCGCTCGGGGTGCCTGTCGGTAACGCCGAAAGTGTCGCGCGGGATGTGAGGGCCTGGCAGATGGTGCCTTTCGGCGAAGGTGCAGCGCTCGCGGTGGTTCAGGGTCAACTGGGCGTGAAGGCCCAGGGGAGCGTTGAGGTGTTGCGGCTGAGTAGTGCGGGCGCGAAGTTGGGAGCCGCTACGGTGGTGGCCAAATCTCCCACCGCGAACCTGGATCTGGATCTTACCGCACTGGCTAACAACTTAGTGCTCAGTTGGTCCGATACCCAAAGTGGCGAAGCTCGAATTCTTTGGTCACTCGTGGGCCCAACGGGCAGCGTGCTCCGCGAGCCGCGCGCACTCAGCCCGTTGGGTGAGCAAACTCTCCAGAAGCTCGTGCCCAGCACTTCGGGTGATCGGGCTTTTGCGATTTGGGAGCAGAAGCCAGCACGAAGCGAGCACTCACGGGACTTGCGCGTCGCGAGCGTGTTGGATGACGGAACGGTGGGAGAAGCTGGTGCGAGCATCGAAACGGCGGACGGAGCGAGCTGGGAACTCGAGGCGAGCTCAAATCCAAAGGGTTTGGCGTTGCTGGTTTCGGGGCGTGTGTGTCGCAGCCAAGACAGCTGCGAGGCCAAATCCGCCCCCTCGGTGGTCCAGCTAGCTCCCGATCTCAGCGTGTTAGGTTCTCAGCCACTGTTCCTGGGTAGCGTGGGTCGGGAGCGGCCGGTCCCCTTGGCGTGGAATCTTAGTTGCGCGGGGAGCCGTTGCTTGGTTCTCGTCGCGAAGCAGCTGGAGCCTGCGCCGATTTACTCGCTCGCCTTGGGGCAGGGTTCAGCCGCCTATTTGCCGATTGCCACACGCTGGGTGCCGGAAGCGCAGCCCCGTGTGGTCGAAAACAGAGTGCTCGAAGAGCTTTCGTCGCCCATCGCAGATTTGAGTATGGCCACGAGTGGGTCGGGCAAACTCCTCAGTTGGGTCACGCAGTTTGACCCTAGTATTCCCTATGAAACGCCCAAGGCTCCCGCTCCAGACGGCAAGCTCTTGCCCGTTCGCGCGGAACTTTCTGCCCGGCCGTTGGTGGATCTAAAGCCAAGCGCTGGGACTCCTGCGAGCAACTCACCAGCGACGCCCCACAAGCCACTCGTGGTTTCCTATCGTGCGCACTCGGCTGGTGGTGTAGCGCTGGCAGCTGGACCCAAAGGCGAAAGCCTCCTCGTGTGGACGGCCCTCGATGCAGGCAAACCGCAAGTCTTCGTGACACTGCTCGATGCGCGTGGGCAGCGCACCAAACAACGGATGCTCACGCGTTTGGGACGGGAGGTGAGCGACGTCGTTGCAATCCACGTCGACGCTGGTTGGGTTGTGGGATGGGTGGATGAGCGCGACAATGATCGGGAGCTGTACGTGACCAAGCTCGATCGCGGGTTGGGGAACATCGCGCAGGAGGTTCGGGTGTCGCACGTGCCAGGAATCGCGCGAAGCCCGGTTTTTCAGCTGAGTTCCGCGGGGCTCCGCATGGCGTGGTCGGACGGCGAATCCGCCACTCAAGCCTCGGACATCTACACGAGCCTCTTGGATCCCCTGACATTCAGCATCAAACAGCCAGAAGCACGCTGCGTGGAAACGAGTGGAGCGCGCCGTCTGCCTCAACTGGCAAAGCTCGGAGAAGATGTCGTGGTCGGCTGGGTAGAACGTGCTGCGAGTGGCACAGCCCATGAGCAACTGCTGTTTGGCACGCTGATGGAAAATGGCACGTTGGCGAAGGAGGCTCGGCGTGTCGAGCTACCGAGCGGGAAGGTTTCCAGCCTTGTGATTGAGTGCAGCGTTCAGTGTCGAGCGCTAGCACTCCTTGATGCAGAGCCTTTCGGAAGTCTCTTGGCGTTCCGTTGGTCGGGGCAAGCACCTGTCGCGATGAAGACGCTCTTTCAAACGTCGACGGGAGGCACGCAAGGTTTGGCGATGGCCGACGATCAGTGCGTGTTTGCCGAGAACTTGAAAGCAGGGGCAAGCCGGATCCGTCAGCTCAAGATCGAGTGGTGACGCTCGCTTGGGTTCGACGCCCTCGTGGCCGCTCCTGGGCCTGAGACGGCGATTTTCCGTGGTAGCGGCGAAATGCTCGGCTGAAATAGAAAGCATCTTCGTAGCCGACACTGGCCGCCACTGCCTGAATCTTGAGATCGGACGCCTGGCACAAGCGATACGCCTCATCCATGCGGCGTGAGATCAAATATTGGTGCATGCCCATGCCCAGCCAGGCACTGAACAAGGCGTCTAGATAATTCGGGGAGTAGCGCGTTAGCTTGGCCACCTCCGCCACCGTGATGGTCCGGCGATAGTGGCGATCCAGGTACCCCCTCACCCACTCTAACACGCGACGGTGACCTGCAGTGCTGAGCGCTTTCGGATCGGAAGCAAGCGTCGTCTTTTTCTTACGGATGGCGTCACGGTGGAGTTCCGAGATGGCCGCCATGAGCTCTGCGCGCAGGGGCTCGAGCTCAACATCTTCGTTCGCTCCTCCTGGGCGAAACCACGGCAGCAAGCGAGTACTCGCGCGTGGCGGAAATTCATTCGACCATGGACACGCCCACCCGCTTGCCGGTGAATACTGGGAGATATGCACGATCACCCGATCCTTTGCCGTTAGGCCAAACCAAACAGACGCATACTCTTGGGCCTTAGAAGTGAAGCCTTCGGAGTGCAGCAACCCTGACCGAATCACGGCGACCGAACCCGATGCGAATCTGAAGCGCGTGGAGCCGACATCGAGTAAGCCACTGCCAGAGATGGCCAGCGCGATCTCGAGTGAGTCGTGCGCTTGCATGCCACCTGTCCACAAGCTGCCGGTCTCAGGCTGATGTCGGGTGTGTTCAACGCCGGAGGCCAACAGGCCCTCAGGTGTCCGTTCGAAAACGTCGGCGCCAGACAGGACGTGGAGAGCGTGTCGGAGCCAGATGCCCACCTGCGGAAGATCGTCCATCTTGAAAAAACTCCCGAGAGAAATGCGAACTCCGATTGCTCGGTCTTGAGCACATATTGTGGCATAAGTTCAGATTCTGTGGGTTCTTGTTTTGTGTGTCCGCAAAATTGGGTCGTATAAAAGTCCATGCCGGGGAAGGTTTTTCCATGGCGAGCGCTGTCCGCTTCGGTCAGGTTTTACTCAGACACACCATAGAAAGGTGAAGGCAGAGGATGTTTGAGCTGGGTGATCGGGAAATTGAGGCGCTCACACGGGTGATTCGACGAGGTCAAGCCTTTCGCTATTACGAGCCGAGTGAGTGTGCGCGCTTTGAAGCGCGCTTCGGCGAGTATCTGGGAGTGCCCCACGTGCTGCTGTGCTCAAGCGGTACCGCGGCCTTGGTGGCAAGCTTGATCGGGCTCGGAATTGGGCCTGGCGATGAGGTGGTGGTTCCTGCTGTCACGTACATGGCGACGGCAACGGCGGTGCTTTCTGTTGGTGCGATTCCGGTGATTGTGAATGTTGATGAAAGCCTGACGCTGGATCCAATTGAGTTGCAGAAGCTGTTGAGGCCGCGAACGCGTGCAGTGATCCCCGTGCACATGTGGGGCTTGCCCTGCGATATGGACGCGATCGCGAAGATTTGCGCGGACAACAAGGTTCTTATTCTGGAGGACGCGTGTCAGGCTTCAGGAGGCAGCTATCATGGCCGCAAACTGGGCAGCTTGGGGCATGCGGGTGCCTTTAGTTTCAATCACTTCAAGAACATGACCTGTGGCGAAGGCGGCGCTGTCTGCACCTCAGATCCCAAAGTTTTCGAACGGATGCAGTGTGCGATCGATTGCTGCAACACTTTTTGGAACGGGAATAGCGAGGATTTTCGGGGTTTCGCAGCGAATTCATCGCGTGCGAGTGAGTTCGAAGGTGCGCTCCTCTCTGCCCAGCTTGAGCGGCTGCCGCAATGGATCTCCCGGATGCAAGAACACAAGCGCCGGATCCTGAGCGAAACACGGGATTGCCTAAGGAGCGCACCGGTGCGAAGTGTTGACGATGAATGCGGCACAAATATAGTTTTTCAATTTGATAGCGCCTACGTGGCTGCTCGCTTTGCAGCGAAGACAGGCGGCCCTGTGGTGAGCGAAACGGGTCGACACCTGTACACGCGTTGGGCACCCGTGCTCGAGCAGCGAGGTGCGCACCATCCAGCGCTCGATCCGTTCCTCATGCCAGCTAACGAGGCGTGCCGGAAGAACTACGCACTCGATGTCTGTGCGCGCTCCCTCGATATTGCGTCGCAGAGTGTGCTTTGTGCGATGGCTCCTGCGTGGACTGATGCTGAGGTCTCCACGCTGATTGCCAAGCTGCGCGCGGCTGCGGAAGCTGCAAAAGCGGCGGCTTAGCGCTATTTTTCGGTCAAGATCTGGCGAAACGTGAGACTGATTCTTTCGCCAATTGGCTTTTTGGTTTTTGGAATGCCGTGCCGATAGTCGCGTTGGCAAGTGCCACCCATGGTGAGGAGGCTGCCGGACGTGAGCTCAAATCGCAGGGTTTGGGCTCGAGTGGGGGGAGTGGCGGAAGCGGGGGGAATGGGAACGCGCCCGCCAAGCTGAAAGCTTCGCGTTGCACCGAGCGATAAAGTCGCCACAACAGGGTCTCGTCCTAACTCTGGCTCAGAATCAGAATGCATGCCCATGCTATCTTCCCCGTTTCGGTAGCGGTTGATCAGCACGTGGTTGAAGGAGGAGCCTGTCGTCTGAATCACCCGCTCCAGGAGTTCTCGCGTGAATAACGTGGCCGGTCGTGGCTCAAGCGTCTGACCGGAGTAGCGGTACGGCAGCGCTCCTGCCCACGCGATCAAGCGCGGTTGGAGGACAGCCTTTCCAAACAGGATAATCTCGCGCTGTTCCCAACGGAGCTCCGTTCGCAGGAGCTCAAACGCCCTCTCTGCCTCGCAGGCGTCGAGCCAAGCTGGCCGAAGATCTAACCAAGCGCCATCGTTCAGGGCTCTCCGCACGCTGCCTCAAGGAGCGTTGCCAAGCGCTCAAGGAAAGGAATTTGACCTGGATGGAGCTTGGCCGAGGCATCGCTGAGCGAGAAGAATGCTGCGCGATCCACCTCGGGATACTGGCGGAGCACACCCGAGCGCGGTGGCCACTCCGTTTCGAAGAAATTGCTGTGAATGGCGGAGGGATCCAGATCGCCTTCGATGGCGAATGCGTGGATTACTTTTCCGCTCTTCAAGCGCACCGAGGCCAACGGCGTGAAGTCGCCCACCAGCGTATGGCCCGTTTCTTCGGCAAATTCCCGGCGTGCGGCGGCGAGATGATCTTCGTCGGCTTGAAGCTCGCCTTTCGGAAGGCTCCAGGCGCCCTCATCTCGATTGGCCCAAAAAGGCCCACCTGGATGCACGAGCAATACCTCCACAGCGCGCGCGCGGCGGCGATAGAGGAGCACCCCGGCGCTTTGCTTGGCCATCAGCGAGCTGGTCCGAAGTCGGGTTGAGGGAGCGCGATCGAGGCGGGTTGTTGCGTTTTTTGATAGACATCGAAGCGCTCCGTTTGCAGTGCCAACACGTAACCCTCGCGAATCAGCGACGAGAGCTCAACGAACTGCTCCAGAGACGCTGCCGAATCCAGTGCGTTGCCGACCACGGACGGAAAAATATCTTGGCGCTCCACCACGATCACTTTCGGGGGTCGCCGCTTCAAATCGCCGAGCAACATGCTGCGGGCTTCTTCGCCCTTCCAGGTTGCACGTTGGGGTACGTTATAGATGAAGCGTGAAGCGGGACCGCGCTGGGAAAACAAATAGATCGAAGGCTCAAAACCCCAGACGAAAATGGCGTCGTTGGGGTTCGAGAGTCGTGCCACCGTGCGCGAAATCTGCTGATTATCGCTCAGATTGTAGCCGCCGACATGGTAAAGCGCGGCATCTAGCTGCTCCCGGTTGGCGTAGCTTGATTGGGAAACAAGAAATCGCAGACGCTCTGAAGCTCGCGTCCAGTACCCAAGCGGTACATCGTTGGTGGCAAACCGCATGTTAGCGAGGGCGCCGATGCCAAGCGCGAAAAACGCCGTTCGCTGTAGCCCCGGCAGTCGGAGCCAGAACCAAAGCTTCCAAAAACCCAACGTGGCGATCAAGCTGAGGAACGGCAAGGTCGCCGAGAAGTGATACTGATAAAACTTGCTCTGCATGGCGATCCCCGCAAAGTGGACCATGCAGACACCCAGAAGTACGAACAGCCCTTCACGTTCGCGCCGCCCCGCGGGTGCTAGAGCAAAAGCCAACACCAGGCCAACCGCCACGATCGCAGAAAAACGGAAACTCGCCTCCTCAATGGCCCCGTAAAACAAGCGCAGCGCCGATTGATTCTGATAGGTGAGCGCCGTGTAGCCAGGAGCAAATTCGAACAGTGTCCACTTGAGTGCAGGCCATCCGCCCTTCGACCAAAACCAAAGGCCCGTCAGTAAGATCGGCACGAGTGCCGCGGTGCCGATCGTCAAAATAGGCAGCAACTGCCCTAAATGGACGCGCATTCTGCCCTGGTGGTGCTGCTGGCGCTGCCACAGCCGCGTCGTCAAATAGGCAGCCACGACCACTCCCCCTGCCAACAAGTGCGGCTTCATCAACCCCGCCAAGCCAAACACCAGCCCGATAGCAATCCAATGCAAGAAGGGTCGCTTCGCGTTCTCCTCATGAACGGCGAGCGCGAGTCCAAATGCGGTGAGGATAGCACCATAGGTTTCTGGCTGGGACGTGTGCCAGAAGTCGAGCTGGCTATGAATGAACACCGTCAGCGCGGCGGCCCAAATGCCGAGCAAGCTTGAACCGAACCAGCGTTTCGCGAGAAAAACAAAGCTTGCCCCCAAGAGGCACAGCCCGAGCATTTCGACAATGCGCGGAGCCAGCATACTCGTCCCAAATAGCGCTTGCGCGAACGCATACACGAAGAAGATGCCCGGCGGTTTGAAGTCCCAAAGATCGCGATAGGGCAGCTTCCCGTGCAAGATCCCGTCGCCGAGCACCGCATAGATCGATTGATCACGCCCAAACGAAAAGACAATGAACTGGAGCAAGCAGGCGAAGAAGATGCTGACAGCGCAGGCAGCGCTCCAGCATTCCCGCCGAGTAATGCTTGCGTGTGCCAATAGGTCCGGCGGCCCTCTATACCCGAGGGTAAGAACCAAGAAAAGCACCGGTGGAGCGCGGCATCAGGCCTCCCCGAACTACCTGCCCAATTGATGATGGTGATTCGCCCTGAATATGTGGTAAATTGATGAAATCATTAAGAGAATGATTGAGGCCGTCTTGGCGAAAGGCCAATCAGCTTCCGGTCGTGCTGGTCACCGGACCTCGTGGTTGGAATTGAGTCGACACTCTTCTGCAAAGAGCTGAATCCCGGATGTCCCGATCCCTCCCTCCTTTCTTTTGAGGGCTCACGTTGGCGCAAGCTGCAAGGAGAGGTCCTTTTAGGGGTTAGCTTAAAAGGGCGGAAGTTGCCAGCAGCCTATATCTTGCGCGTTCTTCATTGAGCCCCCGAACTCATCCGTGGCCTCTAGCTCAACGTCAAACAAGATAGTACGCATGCTCGCATGCTTACTATCTTCCAAGGAACGAAAAAAGGGATGCTCTCTATCGCGACCCTTGCCATCGGGGATTCGACCTCGGAGATTGGAGCACCGCGACACGCTTGGGATGGTTCGGGTGACCGCACTGGGTGTTAAAAGGGAGGAAGTTTCCCGCGATGTATATCTTGCGCGTTCTTCATGTGGCCCCGAACTCATCCGTGACCCTCTAGCTCAACGTCAAAACAAGAGCATGCTTACTGTTTTCCAAGGAACGAAAAGGGGATGCCGCGCTTCGTGTGCTGGATCATGGCCGTGCCTCAACTTTTCGGTGGGCCACACGGCCAGGCTTTATTGCAGCGCGCCCCGAAGGATTCGAACCTTCGACCCTCGGATTCGAAGTCCGCCCAGGGGGAAGTCAGCGAGCGTCTTTTATCGGGAAATACGCTTGTTCGGCCGCCCGGTGATTCGTCTGGAGGGCCCCTGATTCAGGGTGCATGCCCCGATGCTGTGCCCCCATTCGGGCAGCCTTCCAAGTGGCTAGATCGGTCGCTTGCGGATGCAATGTTGAGCATGGCGCTAAAGGGAATGGCGGCGAGGATTGCGCTTAGCTTTAGGAGCGAGAGTGGGGCGAGTCTGGGAAGGGGGCGGGCGTGACAGTGGTGTGCCGAAAACATGCGGTGCAAGAAGCGGCGCGGGCTCAAGGACGCGCTTTGAGGTGGCCGGACGTGCTTCGGTGCCTCTCCGTTTCGGAAGACGCTCGGAAGCTCGCCATTGGACCTTACAGAGCGGCTGGCTTCGGGCCGGACGAGTTCACGCACTCCGCGGCTGCCCGGCTTTGCATGGCTGACGCATTGACTCGAACCGAAGATTGGTTGGAGCTACATCGGCCACGCGTTGACCGCGGCGAGATCCGATCAGTACGGCGACGCCTGGAAGCGTGGACGAATGAGCGCGTGCACCGGTTTCGCTCTGATTCTGGGCTGTGCTTGCCTAAATGGAGACACGGCAGGTAGCCTGAGGGGTCAAAATGAGGATGGCGCTTGAAACTGGCGGTCCACCGCCAACCAGCCGCGGAGCGAAAGGTGTCGAAAGGCTAGCTAAGCTGGCAATCCTTGCGATTGCTCTTGCGGCTTCTTTGGTGTCGGCAGGCTGTCATCATCGCGGCGTTGCGCAAGGACCTCTCTCAGTGACGCGTATCCCTGAGAAGCACGAACTCACGACGGACGAGATCGTGGCGAGGGCCTTACCCTACGTGGTTCGCGTAGACGCCGGGGATCGTCAAGGTAGTGGTTTTTTTGTGACGGATAGCCTGGTCGTAACCTGTTTTCACGTCGTTCGTGGACGCGAGCAAATCAGGGTCCACGCTGCTTTCTGGGAGGGCGAGGCGCTGGGCGTTGCGGGCTGGAGCGAAACCGACGACGTCGCCGTTCTGCAGGTAACCGCACGACCTTCCCGGGGTGGACTCCCCGTTGCTGTCGTCGTCCCTCCGATCGGGTCGCATATTCTGGCGATTTCGTCGCCACTTGGGCTCGAAAACACCGTTTCGGATGGCGTCTTCAGCGCTCTCCGACCGAACCCGGATCGCTTACAGTTTACTGCTCCAGTTTCACCTGGCTCATCAGGAGCGCCTCTTTTTGACAGCCACGGTGACGTAATTGGGATTGTTTCCGATGTCCTCACGACTCTCG
The DNA here is from genome assembly GCA_038246305.1 of Polyangiales bacterium. Lineage (GTDB taxonomy): Bacteria > Myxococcota_A > Polyangia > Polyangiales > Polyangiaceae > JBBRRP01. The sequence continues at coordinate 46,879 of JBBRRP010000007.1, forward strand.
CGGGAGGTAGGACGTACGGGCAGAATCTTAATTTTGCGGTGCCTGCGGCGAGCATCTGGGAGCTGATGCGAAGTCCGCGGACCACGAACATGGCGCAGTTTGCCGAGTTGACAGAACCGGAGGAGGAAAAGCAGTGGCGGGCGACCGACGCGGCGCTACCAGCTGATGAAGGGCGCGCCAAGGTAGAGCTTGGCGAACGGCTTGGCGCGTTCTACGCAAGCCAGCTGAGAGCGGCTGTAACATCCCGCAATGTGGACCAGTTACGGGTTCTCTTTGAACGACACAAAACCCTTGTTCGTGACCGACAAGAGATCCGAAAGGCTAGCGCATCCCTATTCGCGGGGGGCGCCCAAGGACTATCCGTCGCTAGGGAGCTATTGGCAGCGTGGGACGAGGCGATGATAGAAGCAAATCCACAAAACAATGCACGTCTCCAAGCGGCGAAGCAGGCGGCCTCCGATCTGTCCACGACACTGGAGGCCGAGGCCAATCGCGCTCAATTCCCAAAGGGCTTTGGTGGATTTCCATTCCTGGGTGACGAGCGCGAGATCCTGCGGGCGTGTGCGGGCGAGGATGTGCGGCCCGGCTCGGGGATAGATTGGCAGTTCTGCCCCAGGATGCTCATTCCGCCGCCGTGGGTCACCGGCGGAGCATCCCTTTCTTTCCTCAACGGCCAGCTCGTTTCCGTAAACGCGGACGTGGCGTCCTACCAAGGCGCGGTCAGTGCGATAACTGAAAAGTACGGACCACCGTCATCATTTGGACGCCACTATGGGAAGGAATGGGTTCCCGCGACTCGGCCGTCGTTTGCGGCGAACACCGTGTTCGAGTGGCACCTCCGGGGAGGCCGAATACGTGTCGGCAAAGCGACGGGGAAACCGTTCATCGCATTCATCCACTCGGCGCGTGACAGCGCCGTCGACGCTAGTTACTGACGGTGATTGCTTACACCTATCGCCCACCGCCGGCGTGGTCGCCCAGGGTGGAGCGTTCCGCGGCGCTTGGCCTGATACGCTTGGGATTGATTGGAGATCGTGATGGCCAGTTCAGTCGAGACATTTTGGAGCAACTATCGCAAAGCCATGTTTGGGACCCCTCGGGCTTGGACGCACCAAGGGGAGAATCTTGTTGGTGCTTTTGAAGTCGTCGCTAACGCTTCCATTCGTAAGCCTCGCCTTGGCGGGATGGAGCCACAGGCTCTTATGCTTGCGGGAATGGCGATTGAGACCCTCCTGAAGGCGATCATTGTTAGTGAGCCCCAGCTACGGGCCGCCGTTGCGGCCACTAAAACGGATCTCAGTGCGAAGCACGCGCTTCGGACGGTTTTCCACACACACAACTTGGTGGAAATCGCCAAAATGGCTGACGTCCCTCTGACTCCGAAACGCAAGAGAGTCGCCCAGGCGTTGTCGCAGTACATCTATTGGCGGGGTCGGTACGTCGTGCCGATGGAGGCTGGGCTTAATGACTTGGTCTCAAGGAAAGGCGACGACGGTCTCGTCCGCCCCCAACATGTATGCGCGACGATAGAGACGGCTCGCGATCTGGTTGATCATGTCACCGCCGCGGTGAGGGCGCGCCTGTACCCAGAAACATAACCTACGCCCCCCCAAGCACACTTCCTTGCCTGCGAGATCCCAAAAGCGCCGCTCTGATCAGACCCCCGGAAAGCCCCCCCGAAAGCACCCCTTCAGCGGAGCGCTTAGACGCCCATTTGACGCGGTAGCGGTCAGAAATCGCCGTTACCCGGTGTCCCCTTTCAATGCGGGTGGGGGTCGAAATGTCGGGGCCCCGGTCCGCGAAAGCCGTCGCGATCCAGATCCTCAGGAGCCAGCGGGTCACGAGTATTCCGCCCGGCTCGTGGCATAAGCACAACCAGACAGAACCCGGGTTCGATGGATTGCCCGCGAGGAAAACAATTCGTGTTTGCGACTGCGCGGCGACCCCTGGCCCGAGTATTTCTAATCCACCGCTCGCAGGTTCGAACCCTGGCGGGCGTGCCACTGAACCTGCATGTGACAAAATTTTTGAAGAGCGGTATCTGTTCGAAACGCGGAGCCGAGATCCTGTGAACGCTAGGCCCTTAAGCCTGTCCTCCATCCACAACACGAATGCTCGATGGTCGAGCGTTCATGTTCAGATTTCGCAATGTGCAGCTCTCGCCGCCTGGCCGAGCGTTGGGGCAGACCAAGCGAGTGAATGGGCAACGGGCAGAATAACTAGCAATCGGCCCGCGGAGAATCTCTTGTGAGATCTAGGGTTGACGGCAGCGAGGCGGGCGGGTACAGGCGATAGAGAACGGTTTGCGGGTGGGGGAGCCCTCCAGGCATCGTCCAGTTAACCACAATCGTGATCGAGAGGAGGCCGTATGCGGCTGCAGCTATTCATATTTGGGCAAGGAGTTATGCTGTCGATCGTCAACCTGACGCTCGGGTGCAGCGGGCAGGTTGATCGCGCTGTTCCTTTGGGGGTGGAAGCGACGCCCACAGCGCTAACCGGCGCCAGCTCCAGTGAAAGGGGTAGTGGTGCCGCAGTTGTGGATCGCAAATCGTTGCTCAGTGCACGCACTGAGCAGACAAAACCATGGGCCGTCGCCGGCTACGATCCGTGCGAGCGCGCGTATGACATTAATGTTAGGCTTACGCAAAACGCACTAACCGCCTATCAAAAAGACCGCGGCCTTCGAGAAGGGCCAGCTGCGAATACGGCTCCCCCGAGCGTGTTACCGAAACCTGAATTCTTGAGTAAATGCAACTCCATGCCCATTGGCGTCAGGAGATGCATGGATTTGGAGTACCAGTTCGAGAACACGGCGACCTGCAATGCCGCTCAAGTGGCATTCGTCGAGAATTCGAAAGGAGCACAGCAGTGAAAACATTGACAATCGGCCTGGTAAGCACCTTTCTTGTCATTTTACTCTTGCCACAGCCCGCCCGTGCGCAAGGATTTCCCCAAGTCAGAACTAACTGCAGCGCCCAGCCACCGCCGTACGACTACGTCAGCACGACGGCGACCACCGTGTTTGCAGACTCACGAAACGCCAACAGCAACGGTGGAGCATGGAGCGAGTGGTGGACTTACGCAGATCCGAGTATTACCGATAGTACGAACTGCACGCAGTTCAATGTGGGGCTCCTTTGGGGAGCGTTTAGGACAGGGAAGAATGTCAATATCGGAACATGGTGGTATGATGAGAAGTGGCCTCCGGCGTGGACTCAGCAATACTGCCCCTCTCTTGCCAGCGGATTCAATGGCCACTTTCACACCGCAACCTACGTGTTTGCCTGGCAATGGAACGGGTCGATGTGGGCGTGGGCCTATTACAATAGCTTCGGCGAAAGTCCAGTTTGGAATGTCTCGGCGAACAGGTGTGACATGACCACCGATTCCAATAGGACCGGCCTGCCGGCAGCATTTAACTGGGGAACGAACCCAATTACGGTGGGTAACGCACACAGCCAGCAGTGGCTGCTCGTTCTCTCACAAGGCACCACGCACCTCGGCGATATCGGATGTGGCCAATTTGGTTGCTTTGGCAGGGTCCTCACCGAAACGTGGTACAACTAAACGCTCACCATGAAAGTCCTCGGGTTTAGCTCACTGCTGTTGTTGCTAAGTTGCGGTGGTGGAGTCGTCAAGGAGGATCCACCACCTCCCAATGGCGCGGTGCCGATCCTTCCCGGGGACTCCGGCGCCGTCTGCCACCAGGACTTGGACTGCACGAACGGGCTCATCTGCCTACCACCTTCTGGGACCGGTACGTGTTCCAGTGCCCCAGGCGCGTCGCCAGGTCAGATCAAACGCGACGCGGCGCTGAATGCAGTTGGCAGGGTCGGGTATCCCTGCCAAGTAGACGTCGACTGTAAGAACGGCTTGGAGTGTCTCCGCCCGGCAGGCACAGTCGCGTCTGCTTCCGTTGGGGTTTGTTCGAAGGCCTGCACAACCGGCGAGCTAGAGCGATCGTGCGGGGCGGATCAGGGAGGTATTTGTGCAGCGATCGGAGAGAGCCGATTCTGCCTAGCGGCTTGCGGGAGTGGGCCTTTTGCCTGCGCCACAGGGAGCTGCGCACAAGTCGATGCTGCACAGGTATGTATCCCGGCTTGTCTCTCTGATTCACAGTGCACAACAGCCTGCGACTTGCAGACAGGCCTGTGCACGACCACGCCCCAAAGAGGAGTTGCCGCGGTGGGCGCGAAGTGCACGTCCCCCGCAGACTGTAAGACCGGAGTTTGCGCAGAGTCTCGATGCACGGGTCCCTGCAATCTCGGTGGCACTTCAGGCTGTGGTGAAAATCAAATTTACCTGTCGGGCGTGGGCGGCGCCATGTGTTTCCCGTTAGATCCCCAAAACTACTTCGTGGGAAATCCGGGTGAGTGCGTGCAATCCTGTAATTGCGATTCGAACTGCTCTAACCCGGACACCCTGTGTGAGCCGATGGAGGCCCAGCTCTACAACGTTCTGGGGTTGTTTTACGGCGCACGCGGACGTTGCGTGGCCCGCAGTTCCGCCCCGGGAAAGGGAACTCCCCAGTGCAGCTTGTAGCGTTCGTCATGGGGGCCTGCGTCGTGTGCTTGACCGCGTGTGGGAGGACCGAGGTCTCGACGGATTCAGCCGTTGCGACGAATGATCCCGCCCAGGCACTCGGCGGTTCTGAAGCAATTCAGGGATCCGCACCCGGTCCGACGGTAACGCCGGTTCCAAACAATTCTGGCAGTTCCATTCCTGTGGCTCCAAGCGTTAGTTCGTCCTCGGGCGGTTCTATGGGCACAAAGCCTACGCCTTCGGCAACTGGGCAGCCTAGCGACTGCACGGCTTGCTCCGCCGCGAATTGCGGACCCCAGATCCACGCCTGCAAGATCGCGCCCGGTTGCGAAGAGGGCTTTCGTTGCCTTGCTGATACCTGCAAGAACTCTGACTCGACGGGCTGCGCTCTTACGTGTTTTTCGGCGAATCAAGCAAACCTGATCGCCGCCCTTGAAATATTTGCGTGCGCTGCCGCTAAGTGCCCGGCTGGGTGTAGCGGCCTTTAGCCCTAGTACACTTCCTTGCCGGCGAGATCCCAAAACCGCAGCTCTGATCAGGCCCCCCGAAAGCACCCCTTCAGCGGAGCGCTTAGACGCCCATTTGACGCGGTAGCGGTCAGAAATCGCCGTTACCCGGTGTCCCCTTTCAATGCGGGTGGGGGTCGAAATGTCGGGGCCCCCCAAGCCAAGCCAAGCCAGATGATAGCCACGACCTATCCTCGGGTTGTTCAGTCGAACCAGCGGTGCTGGAGATCCCACGCGGCGAACCCGGCTGCCTTCGGGAGTGCTCGGGTGTAGTATCCGGCAAACATTGTAAAGCCCCGCGACGCTACGACACGTCCGGGGCTTGGAAAGGTCGATTCGTGGCGACCCAACGAGACCAGCTTACATCGCAGGCGTTTGAAAACCAACACGGGACCGAAGGTGTCTCTGGCTCCAGCACAGCCGGCTCGGATGCCCCAAGTCGCTGGCGATTCACTGACGAAGAACTGCGCACACACAGGGAACGCGAGGCTAAAGAATTCGTGGAAGCCGCGGAACGCTCCGATCCGGTAACTCCAGATGTTCCGGAAATGATATCGCTGATCGGGGTGCCTTGGGCGGTGCCGTCAGTGAGTGGGCGCCCTTGGGAGGAAACTCGCGCGCTTCGCAAGGTTGCAAAGGCCCGAGAGGTTTATCTAGGAAAGGCGTTTCAGGTGGTCAGGCGCAATATCAGTCTGATGCGAAGGTTAGCTGAAGTCGTACCCGAGCAAGCTGAGTGGGTGGAACTAACACGGCAGATCGACGAGTTTCATTCCGCATTCGCCCACGGTAGGAAGAGCGAGCCGTTTCAGCGGCTACTGGTACTCCAGGCCGTCGACAGAGCCGCATCCCACGCCTTGCCGATGCTTTACGCGATGGCCGTCGCACGCAAGCAGACCAAGGCTGCTTTACCGTCGGACCGGCGATTGCTAAACAGACCTCCCAAAGGCGCTGCTGAATACCTGCTGTCGCAATTCAACCTTGATTGCGCCGAAAACATGACAACCGCTCGGGCGCGGGATCTGCTTGAGGAGCCATTTGACCCATTTGGCAATGCGGCCCCCCTGGTTTGGATAGAAGTAGAAAGGCAAGGACGACCTCAGCAGGCGCAGAAGCTGGAAGAACACCGGCGTTCCGTGCTTGAACTGCTTAGGGAATGGCCCATTCATTCGGTCCCCGGTCGGGCACGGTCCGCCACCAAGGCCACGGTGGCCAAGAAGTGGTCCTTGGCGGCCGAGCTCATGTGCAAGGTGGGACTTGCAAAGGTCGACCCGGAAACTCTTCGGCAAGAGTGGGTGGCCTGGCGGAAGGAAAAGCGCGACAGGGGAGCTAAGTTTACCAAATTGTAGGATCGACGATCCTACGGAGAGGCATCGCGGGAATCGGCATGGTAACGCCACCATGCCAGCAACAACTGATGTCCCGTGGCTACGCGCAGCCGCTCTGAGGCGTTTAGCCCTTATTTCCGAGGCCGATCCACGCACCGTTCGCCGTGTCCTAACCGGTAAGCCGGTGCGTGGGATGGTCGCGGACCGAATTAAGAGGGCCGCCAAGCAGGGGGGCATTCCGGTTCCCGAGACTACGGGGCCCCGATGACTGACACCGTCGAGACGATCTTCGCGCGAATCGAGCGCGGCGAGGGCCGAGAGATCCGTGTAGCTAGCAGTGACTTCAAGGGTCGCACCTATCTCAACGTGCGCGAATGGTTCAACAACGGGGACGGCTGGCGGCCAGGCAAAGGCATCGCATTGCGGCCGGGCGAGCTTGCTCAGGTCGCGAGCGCCCTCGATGCGGCCGCAGGTATCGCACCCGAGGCAGACCCAACCGCAGAGTGGTCGCCGTGAGCCCTTGCGCGAATCCCCTCCTGATCGCTGCTGGAGCCTATGTCGATCTTGGTTTCTCCGTCGTCGTTGCCGATGAGGCCAAGGTGCCTTTGAGCCGCCTTGGGTTCCCGCACGGTGTTAGCTCCGCCACGAAGGACCTCGCCGTCGTCGAGCGAGCTCTGCTCGGGTATCCGCGGGCGACCTTGGCCCTCCGCGTCGGCGCTCACCTGGTCCTGGATGTCGATGTACGGCACGGCGGGCCTGAGGCGCTGTCTCGGTTGCTCAATTCCTTTGGCCCGCTTCCGGAAACCTGGACGGCTGAGACGCCGACGGGGGGAAGCCACGTCTGGTTTCGCCCGTTGGACTTCAAGCCTCTGGGGAAGCTGTGCCACGGGGTAGAGGCGCTCACCGGGAACCGGCTCGTGACGGTCTCTCCTTCGCGCCGCGCTTGTGGACAATACCTCTGGGTCCGAAGCCCGCATGCTGAGCTCGCCAGGGCGCCAGATTGGCTTGTTCGGGCGCTCAGACCTCCGCCAGTGCAGGTTGCTCCGTCGAGCTCTGTGGCGAGCACAGACAGGGTTCAGCGGGCCAGGCGTTGGCTTGCGTGTGCGGACCCTGCTGTCTCCGGTCAGCACGGCTACGCGCGGACCTTCGCAGTTTGCGTCGCGATCACCCGGGGGTTCGACCTTGACGAAAGCTTAGCGTTCACGCTCATAAGTGTTTGGAATGAGTCCTGTTGTCCACCGTGGGATGAGCGGACACTGAAACGCACCATTCGTGAAGCGCGGCAGAATGGGCGGACGCCCATCGGAAGCAAGCTCACCTCGGAGGTCCGCTCGTGAACGCTGCCACTTCGAGAAGTTGGCGTGGCACCGTGCCCCGCACCGAACCAAAGAACGGAGACGGAAGGCCCCGCATTAGAGTGACCTCTGATCTTCACTTGGCGGGTGACGCGGCAGTGGGTTGCCTTGCCGCCGACAAGGAGTTGTTTCAACGCGATGGTGCTCTTGTGCGCGTGGTGCGGGTTGCAGAAGCCGACGCCGCTTGCGAGGGAATGGCTACCGGAACTCCGCAGATCCGAAGCGTCACGCTCCCAAATCTTCGGGAGCGGTTGAGTCGCTTAGCAGTGTTCGAAAGACTCAACAGAAAGGAAGAGCTGGTTTCGGTCGCCCCCCCGCAACCTCTCGTTGCGGCCGTTGCAGACCGCGGCGAATGGACCGGCGTGCCGCCCGTTACTGGCATCATCGAAACACCGAGCATGCGCCCCGATGGGTCGATTATCGCCGAACAAGGCTATGACGCAGCCACGGGTTATATTTACGCGCCCCAACGCGAGTACCCTCGGATCGCCACCGCTCCGACGCTGGCCGATGCCAGGGCCGCGCTCGGAGAGCTTTGCGAGCCATGGCAAGACTTTCCGTTTCGTGCTGAGGCTGACCGGTACGTTCCCATTGCGGCGGTGCTGACCCTCGTTTGCCGGCCCGCGATTGTTGGCCCATGCCCGGCCATCTTGTTCGACGCGCCGGCGCGAGGGAGCGGAAAGAGTCTTCTGACCAAGGCGGTCACGACGATTTCTCAAGGCCGTGAATCCTCGCCAATGTCGTGGCCACCCGATAACGCAGAACTTGAAAAGGTCCTGAGCGCTTATGCGTTGCGCGCGGCTAGCGTGATCACGTTTGACAACGTGGTGGGGACGTTTGGGGGCCCTTCGCTGGACAAGGTCCTGACCGCCGGGGATCGGGTGGACCTTCGCGTGTTGGGGAAATCGGAGACACCAAGCCTTTCTTGGCGTGCCGTGGTTCTAGCCAACGGCAACAACCTCGCGATTGGTGGCGATACGTCTCGCCGGGTTCTTGTGTGCCGCATCGAGCCCACGTGTGAGCGACCCGAGGAGCTCACCAACTGGCGCATCCCTGACTTGGTGACTTGGTGCAGGGAGCACCACCCGAGGCTTGTGGCCGCGGCATTGACGGTCGTTCGGGCCTACGTGGTTGCGGGCAGGCCAAAGGTTGACCTTCCCGGTTGGGGCTCGTTTGAGAACTGGCGGGACCTAATCGGTGCGGCCCTTGTTTGGGCGGGCGGGGCCGATGTCATGCAGACCAGGCCAACGGTTGCTGGCGTCGACGATGAGGAAACGGGATCGCTTCGCGTCATTGTTGAGCTACTGCCGATGCTTTGCCCCGAAGGCACCATGACCAAGTCGCTTGTCGCGACTCTCTACCCGGCTTTGACGCGCGGCGAGGGCAGGCCGCCAGACACGTGGGATCCATTGCGCGACGCGATCGAAACGCTTGCGCCCACCAAGCCTGGATTTCCGCCAACAGCCCAAAAGCTTGGAACTGCCCTTGGCAGGCTCAAGGGACGGGTCATCGGAGGGAAGTGCCTGGATCACATGGCGGGCGCCCGCTCCGGCGTCGTCGTTTGGGGCGTCCGAAAGGTTAGGTCATGAGGTCTGGGTTTGGTTGGAGTGGTTGGGCTGGTTGGACTGTTTCCAACCCTTCGCGTGGAAAGTGTCAGTTGGATATTAGAGTGGTTGGGGCTGAAAAGTGTCCCACCACTCCCACCACCCCCACCAAGCGGAGTTTCGCGCTTCCGCGCTATCACGCGCGCGCGAGAGAGTGCACAGGTTGGCACTGATGGCTGACCAGATGCTCGTAACGCTCACCACTGGCCAGCTTCAGGATCTTGTTCGCGCGGCGGTCGTTGACGCGCTCGGCGAGCTCGAAGGCCTGGCAGCGAACCGCCCTCCTGCCTTGCTCAACCGGGCGGGCTTAGCGCGGGAGCTCGGGTGCTCGCTCGCTAGTGTCGACCGAATGGCGCGACAGGGGTTGCCGTTCGTGCGTGTCGGGTCGGTGCGACGGTTCGATCTTCAGGCCGTGCGTGGCTGGCTTGCTCACGAGTCGGGTACGCAATCCGAAGGCCAACGCGAGATTCCCCGATGAAACGGCAGTTTTTGAACACTTCAGGCACGCGACTTCGGGCAGGAATCTGTAAGTGTGCGAAATTGCTACGGGGACACCCCAGCTGGCCCGGTTTCAGTTGCGAGGAATCTTTACCCTTTGCTCTGTAGCTCTCCTGTTGCTACAATTATTTCGTGGCAGAACGTGATTACATGCTCCGCGTCCGGTTGACACAAGATGAACGCGACATGCTCGACGCCCTGGCGGGCGACCAAGGCCTCACCGCTTCGGACGTGGTTCGCCAAAGCATCCGGGCTCAATACGCCGAGCGGTTCGATGCCGCGAAGCCCAAGCGAAAAAACAAGCGATGACTATGAAGAAAAACGCCTACATCACACTACTCCTAACGCTCACCACAGGGTGCTCCGTTGAAAAAAAGCCTAATCCGGCGGTGGTTCCAACTGCCGTTGCAGTCAGCGCGTCGATCCCAGCCCCGACACAAGCGCCACCTGCGCCACAAGTCCCGACGCCGACCGTTGCAGTGAGCGACGCAGAACGCTCCAGAGCGATATTCAAAGACTACGCACTACGCAACGAAGCGGTACGGGACTATTTCAAAAATGGAGTGGCCGCTGATGCCAAGTACAAGCCCCTTGCAGTGAGCGCCACAGAGTTGTTAACGGACTACCAAGCCAACGAAGTTTCTGCCGACGATAAGTACAAGGGCCGGTTACTCAAAGTCACTGGCAAAGTGAGCGAGATCCGCAAAGACGCCTTTGACACCGTGATTGTGGAAATCGCCACCTCGAACCGGTTTATGGGAGTGAAGACCTACGGGATCCCTTCAAACATTGCGGGCATGATGGGGAAGGGTGATAAATATGGGCTGCTCTGCAAAGGCGGCGGGATGATCCTAGGTTCGCCCGTGCTTCGCGAATGCTTGATTGTTAACGTTGATGACTAAACCGAGAGATAAGCGCGTCCCGCGCCGCACGGGCAGCCTGATTTGGAGACAAAGCGGCTGGCACGCCAGGTTCTGGACCGTTGTCGATGGCGAGCCCATGCGTGTGATTCGCCCGCTCGGCACAACACTGAAGCCAGTGGCAGCTAAGAAGCTAGCGCGCCTTGTGGCGGAGGCTTCCCAAGGTGTGCAAGGGGCTGCGGAGTCTGCGCGGGCCGAAACGGTTGCCGAGGCAGGCCGACGCATTCTTGAAGGCCGTGACGTTCGGGACCGCGGCAACGATCTGATCCGGTTCCGGTTGCACGTTGCCCCACACATCGGGCCGCTTCTGGTTACCGAGGTGAAACCGGCCCATGTGCGCGGGGCCTTGGAAGCGCTGGCCTCTCTTGGAAGGAGCCGCGCAACCATCGTGCACGTGCGCCGCGTGATGAGCGTCGTTTTTGACACTTTGTGGCGCGATGAACTCATTGCGGAAAACCCCGTGAGTCGCGTGCGCGCCCCGAGGGGGAAGGTGGATACTCGCGAACGCGCGGTGCTAATAGATGCTGAGCTTGCGCGGTACCTTGCTTGGGCGCACCCGGATGACCGACATAAGACCGGCGTCCTTCAACGGCAGACTATGGCTTGTGTGAGTCGCATGTTCGGAGGGGTTCGCACGGGTGACCTGCACGCGCTCGAATGGTCGGCACTCGAAACGGAAGCTGGCAAGTTCTCCTTCGGCTGGGCGCCGCGCAAGAAGACGGCCCGGCCACAACTGCTCGAAGTGCCCGAGATGCTCCGCCCGATCCTCCGCGATTGGTGGGAGCGGCACGGACGCCCAACAAGCGGCTTAGTGTTTCCGTCTCTCACTGGCGAGCATGCCGGTGTTGGGAGCAAGGGAGGTGTTTCGCATGCCGGGGCTATGCGTCGTGATCTTCGGCGCGCCTTTGGCGTGGATGCTTGGGACGGCATCCAATGGCACGAGGCTCGGAAGCTGACGCCTCGCGAGGTCGAGTTGTTTGAAGGAACGACGCATGTGAAGCCGGTGGACTTTCACAGCTGGCGCCGCGCGTTTGCCCAAGCCCTCGCCGACTCCGGAAGCACCGCTCAACAGGCGCAGCAACTGACCGGACACGCCAGCTTGAGCGCTCACCAACGTTACCTCGTGAACACGTCGCGCATGCGTCAGTTGCCCGCTGGAGCACTGCCAGATCTGACCGTTCGGGCATGGCCCGTGCCCCAACTTGAAAGCCGCTTTCACGAAACAGCATCTTTCTGGCGCGCCCCGAAGGATTCGAACCTTCGACCCTCGGATTCGAAGTCCGATGCTCTATCCAGCTGAGCTAGGGGCGCATTAAAATGGGAGGCGTTTTCATAGAAGGGGCCTGCTTGAGGGTCAAGCTGCGGTGTGTTGGCTCAAGTGAGCTTGACGACCGAGGGGTCGCCCGGTAAGAGCGCATTCCGCATTTTTGTCGGGTCATTAGCTCAATTGGTAGAGCAGCGGACTCTTAATCCGTTGGCTAAAGGTTCAAGTCCTTTATGACCCACCCGAGGGGCGCTCGGCGCCCGAATCTGGACGCTTCGCTTCGTGTGTTGGTTTGCGTCGAGGTTGCGCTCCGGGATGAGGGTTGCAACAGGCCGCTGCTCACGGAGCAGGCTTGCCTCGTAGGCTTCAGATTAACACCTGATAGGTGCCGTACTGGAACCTTGGGATACCAACCCCGGCGACTGGCCTTTCAGAATCAAGAAGCTTTTTCCGGAAAGTTATGCAGAGGTTGTAAGGTTGCGTCATTTTCGCGGTAACCCTACTCAGAATCGTGCCCCACGTACTGAGAGCGGATATGCTAAAAGGCCATGCCCATGGCGCGCCGGTTTGCCAATCTCTTCCTGGTGTTTCTCACGCTGGCGCTGATCGTGCTGCCTGCTTCCACTGCGTTGGCTCGTGCTTCAGGGATCTCGGCGGGCAGCTGTGGCGGTTGTCATGGGAGCAGCGGAGCGAAGCCCAACATTACGATTGAGCCAAGTGCTTTGGACGTGGCGTTTGGTCAAACGATCCAGCTCAAGATCAGTATCCCCACTCCCGGGGTTGCTGGCATGTTCCTCCGCACGTCTGTGGGCAGTCCAGGCACGTATCAGATCGTCAACGGCCAGCAAACTGCGCTCTCGGGTTCCGGGGTGCAGCACACCTCACCCAAAAGCGCCGTAAACGGGGTGGCCACCTTCCTTGTTAATTGGACCGCACCGTTCGAACCGGGGGGCGTCATGTTTGCGGTGGCCGGGTTGGCAGCTAACGGAGACGGCGGCCGCGGCGGAGATAATTCTGGGGATGCACAAGTGTCCGTCGCCGTGGGGTGCATGGGTCCGAGCAAGGTCTTCTTCCGTGACTTCGATGGCGATGGCCACGGCGTTCCGGGTCGCGACGATCTGCGAGCGTGCGTGGCGCCGAAGTATTATTCGGAACTCGGGGATGATTGTGATGATAACGACGAGCGCAATTTTCCTGGCAATGCAGAGCTTTGTGATCAGCGGGATAACAACTGCAACGGCATCGTGGATGATGGCCTCGCCGGCGTTACTTTGTATGAAGACGCCGATGGCGACGGTTTCGGTCGTTTCGGCGGCATGACCCACGTGGGCTGCTCCGGGCTCAAGGGATGGGGCCTCGGACAAGGTGATTGCGATGACACCAATCCCGCTGTGCATCCAGGTGCCGCTGAAGTCTGCAATGGCCAGGATGAAGATTGCGATACGCAAATCGACAATGGTGTGTTGCCCTCTTGCGGTTTGGGATGGTGTCGGCGCTTGGCCTATTCCTGCACGGGCACCTGCATTCCCGGCGAGCCGCGCGTAGAAACCTGTAATTATTTTGACGACGATTGCGACGGCCAAATCGATAATGGTCCCAACCTGTGTCCCGCCGGACAAGGTTGCGTGGCGGGTGTTTGCGTCGTGGGTGCCAGCGTGCCACCACCGCCTCCTCCACCGCAGGAAACAGGTGGTGCGACGTCGAGTGGTGGAGCTTCGCCAGCGCCCAATATGAGCGGCGGGGGAGGAAGCATGAGCACCCCACCAAAGCCGCCTCTGGCAACGGGTGGTGCCAAGAACGTGGCATCAGGGAGCGGCACCGGTGGCAGTGTCGGCGCGGCGGGGGAAAATGTGTCGGGCTGCGCGCTTGGAATGGCTCCGCCTGAAGGACGCACTTGGTTAACAGTGCTGGGCGCATTCATCCTGGCCTCTGCACGGCGGCGCCGATCCACAGCTGCGATCTGAAACAGCCGTTGTTCGTTCACTGATTAACTACTGCGAAGCATTGCGGCGAAATTTCATTGGGGTGAGGCCAGTGGCCTTACGCACCGCCGCGGCGACCTGCCGACCGTCACCCAAGCCGGTGCGCTCAGCAATCGTCTCAACGCTGAGGTCCGTATCTGCGAGCAGGCGCTCTGCCTCTTCAACACGAAAGCGCTGCCACGCTTGCGCAGGCGACATGCCCGTGCCCGCGTGGAAACGCCGTTCCAGGCTACGGCGTGAGCACTTCAAGACGCCACAAATATCATCAATGCCAAGCTCGCTTGAAATGTGGGTTCGCATCAGGCCGAGGCCATGTGCCACAAGCTTATCGGAAGCCGCCACAGCATCCGTTGATCGACGATTCACGACCCGAACCGGGGGTAAGCGAATCGTTTCAGGTTCCCTGCCGGGAGCGCCTAGAATGCGTTCAAGTAAGGCGGCAGCTTCATAGCCTATCCGCACTGAAGCGCTTTGAATGCTGCTGAGCGGAGGATCGGCGAGCATACAAGTTGTTGTGTGATTATCGACGCCGAGAATGGCAAGATCATTGGGCACTCCGATTTTCGCGCGGCGGCACTGTTCAGCCACGACCCAGGCTTGCTGATCGTACATGCAAAACACGGCACAGGGCTTGGGCAATCCGAGCAACCACGCCATGAGCGGCGGATCATCTTCGGTCAACAAATTCGCGAGGTCACTGCCGTGAGTGCCTTCAAACACCGTGCAGGAATACGAGCGCTCCGCGAGGTAGCTCTCAAAGGCGTCGAGTCGCGCATCGGGGTGTGTTCCTGTGCGTGCGACGTAGGCGAAGCGTTTGAAGCCGCGCGTGATGAAGTGCTGTGCGGCAAGCTCTCCAATCAGGCGTTCATCGTTGCCGACCTGGTTGATCGGGCGTTTGGAAGGAGCCCCCGTGCTCACGAATGGAACTCCGGCACGGAGCAGTAGTCCTAGCACGCGATCATCAGAGCCCCCCATGAGGATGCCGTCGGGTTTTCTTGCGAGGAGCCTTTCCATGCCCTCCAAAGTTGGCTCCAAGAGGTCCAGAGCCCAGGGGCGATTCGGGCGGACAAAATTGGCAATACCCAGCAAATTCCCCTCGGAATACCCAGAAAAACTAAAATACCCGAGGCCAATTCTCATGCGCGCTGCCCATCGTAAAACATGTGTTTGGGGCGATCCTGCGTCGCAAAACGGACAGGTTGTGACGCACGGATGTCTGGCGTGTCTCCCCACGTGAGCCTAATATCAATACTAAGATTTAGTCTTTTGAAGCTTGCGATGCCGGATGATTCGGCAATTCGCGGGGGCGCCTCTGCGTGCGCCAAGCCCCAACCAGGGACTCGAGAATTCGGAGCTTTTCGCATGACAACACGTGTTACAAAGAAGTTGATGCTGGGGCGGCCGTCGTCGGGGTTCTTCACTTCGGACGGCAAGTCTAGCGCGTTGTCAGCTGCGGCGCAGTCAGCGCCCTCAGAAATCTTTTCGGAGTTAGTCGTGGTTGTGGCTGGGGAAGGGACGCGCTCGGTTCATGGCAAGGCTGAGCTGCTTCACGCTGGAGATGCCTTTGTCTTGCCTGCGGGCTCATTGCATGATGTGCACTCGGGCCCCGATTTGAGCTTGCAGCGGGTCGCTTTCGACGCTGAAACCGCGGCCGCGGGGGTCGCCGATCTGAATGCCATTCCAGGCTATCTGGCGCTCTTCAAGTTTGAGCCACGCGTTCGAACGCTCCATGGACTCACTGGGCGCCTGCGCTTGAGTCCCGAAGATCTCATAGCCACTGTTGAACTGCTGGATAGGTTAGAGCTTGAGCTGGACGACAAGAAGCCAGGGTTTGGGAATGTGACCGACGGCTTGTTTTGCGCGCTCAGTGTCCAGCTGGCGCGCTCTTACGCCAGGATGCGGCTTCCGCTCAGCGAGGCGCTGGTGAGGCTTTCGCCAGTGCTCTTGTGGCTTGAGCAACACTTCGAGGGGCCCGTGACGCTGGAAGATATCGTGGCCAAGGGAGAGATGTCGCAGAGCACGTTGCAGCGATGTTTTAAGCGCTGCTTCGACGTGTCGCCGTTCAACTACTTGCTTCACTTGCGCATGCAAAAGGCTCAGCTTTTACTCCGAGACACAGAAGCCAAGGTCAAGGAGATCGCTCCGTCTGTTGGTATCGATGACGCCAACTACTTCGCACGCCTGTTTCGGCAACACGCTGGCATTGAGCCCACAGCTTATCGCGCCCGTTTTCGAATCTCCCGAGTGGCCGAGGAGTTGAAGAGCGCTTAACTGCGGGGGGTTAACACGCTGGTTTCGGTCCCTGGAACGCTTCCGTATCACGTAGCAAGCGTGAAAAATTCCGACCTGTGTGTGAACCTCTCGGGCGCTGCAGGCGAATCTTTAGCGCCCTACTGAAGCACAAAATCACCGATTGGCATGCAGTGTTGGAATGTCCATACTGCTGAGTGTCGCGAAGCAAGCGCTTTGGCTTCCGCGGCCCTTCGGAGTTCCTATGTCAACTAGACTCACACGACGCACACTTCTACGCGGCGGAGCAGGCTGCATGATCGCCCTGCCCATGCTCGAAGGAATGCGGGTGGCCAAGGCGCAGGCCGCAGCTCCGGCACGCTTCATCTCTTATCATCAGCCGTTTTCGATGTTTGCCGACGCCTTCTGGCCGCCTCAGCCCGGCAACCCGCAATACGATGTTAACTCCGGGAAGATTGATCTATGGCCAAGATCTGGCGACGGATTCTTAGATGACCCCGCTTTTCAGCTCTCCGCTATTCTGAAGAAGCTGGAACCCATTCGGAACGAGATCCTCATTCTGGAGGGTTTGCAGAATGCAGGAAACAACCACGACGGCTATTGCTCGATTCTGAACGGCTACGAGCCCGTTGAGCAATCGGCCACTGAGCAAACGGGCGGTGGCATTTCGCTTGACCAATATTTGGCGAGTAAACCCGGCTTCGACAAGGTCACACGCTTCCCCAATCTTCAGGTCGGGGTGATGAACAATTTTACGGGCAGCAAGGGTGCTGTCTCGTGGACCGCCAAGAGCCAAGCGGCGCCCGCAGAAGATAAACCACGGAACCTGTTCAACAAGCTTTTTCCGAACGGCGCCTCAACCCAGCCGATGGCGATGAATCCCATCAGTGCGGATATGCTGCACGCGCAGCAGAAGTCCGTGTTAGACGCGGCGCTCGCGCAGGCTACTAGCTTGCGACCCCAGCTCAGCAATCTGGATAAGGAAAAGCTAGACCAATACCTGACTTCCTTCCGAAGCGTCGAGGAACGCATTGCCATCGCTAGCCAACCCGCGATCGGCTGCATGACACCTTCGGGCCTCAAATTGGATTATGCGCCGGATCCAAATTCAGGCAGCGATGACTCCTATCTCGCGATGCAGCCCCAAATCACGGACGACATGATCGAGCTCACGGCCATGGCGTTTGCTTGCGATCTCACGCGAATCATTACGTTCCAGATGTGCACCGAGGGCAATAATTTGGTCTTCACGTGGTTGCCGAATCAGCGCGGCCGTTGGCACGATCTTTCGCACATTTGGCTGGAGCCTGGGCAGGTGCCCTATCAGGTGGACCCCGCCGACCCAACTTCCATGAGTTGGACGGAAGACGTGAACAACTTCATTGGGACGTGTGTTTGGAACACCGAGCAAGTCTTCAAGCTCCAGGATGCTTTGAAGCGCCACGCTGTGTTCGACAATACGCTGCTCCTCTGGACGACGAACATGTCACAGGGCAACTACCACGCGAGCATCAACATCCCGCTCGTGCTGATCGGGAATGTGAACAAATATTTCAAAACAGGGCGCCACCTGCGCCTCGATAACGGTGCCACTTTTGACGGAGGCGCCTATCGCGTGATCAATGATTTGCTGGTCACCATTCTGAATGCTTATGGTGTAGCGGACACCAGCTTCGGCGATCCGATGCTGTGCCGTGGTGCACTGAAACACATCGTCGCTTAAGGTGCGTTCACCCAAGGGCTTGTTTGGCCGGCTAGCTCACGGCCAGGGGCGGCCAATGGTCTCGCGTGTCTCTTCGGGTTTCACCATCGGGCAGGTGTCTACCCAGCGCACGCCTTCGGGGGCGGCCCATTTCGCCGCGTTGATCAGCACTTGTTGAACTCCCGGATGGTGGAACGTGGGGAAGGTTTCGTGGCCCGGCCGGAAGTAGAAAATCTTGCCAGCGCCGCGCCGAAAGCAACAGCCGGAACGAAACACTTCGCCGCCTTCGAACCACGAGATGAACACTTCTTCATCTGGAGTTGGGATGCCGAACGGCTCGCCGTACATTTCCTCTTTGTCGATCTCAATGAAGCGATCGATACCACGCGCAATAGGATGCCCCGGGTTCACCACCCAGAGGCGTTCGCGTTCATCAGCCACCCGCCAGGTGATGGAGCAGCTTGTTCCCAGCAGGCGTTTGAAGATTTTCGCGTAATGGGAGCTGTGCAGCGGGATCAGTCCCATGCCCTCCAGCACGCGCTTTTGGACGCGATCGACGATCTTATCCTCAACCTTATCGTGTGCACCGTGGCTCCACCAAAAGAGCACGTCCGTCGCTTCGAGGACAGCCTCGGAGAGACCATGCTCGGGCTGCTCCAGCGTTGCGGTGCGAACCCTCAACTCAACATCGCGGCTCAAGGTCTCGGCAATGCAACCGTGGATACCGGTGGGATAGATCTCCCGCACTTCAGGCATCTCTTGCTCGTGAACGTTTTCATTCCAGACGGTGACGCGAATTGGCATAGCCGGTCCTGAATACCGGAGTCTGTGAACGACCGCAAACGATTCAAGCGTGATTTTCGTGCTACGCTTCCTGCGTGCTGCCGTCCTGGGAGTTTCACTACGCGAGCCTCACCGCCTTCCCTTTGACGGCCTTCCCGTTCCGCCAGGAAGCCATGGAGCTTCACCAGCACTGGGGCTACGCGGAGCTGGTGATCGTTACCGGCGGCACCGGCCAGCACGTGTTGGAGCATGAATCCTTCCAGGTTACCCGTGGGGATGTGTTCGTGATCCCAGTCGATCTTCTGCATGGTTATGCAGAGTGCAAGGGGCTTGAGCTGGTGAACGTTTTGTACGATCCCGCGCGCCTCTTGCTCCCGGAACATCAGCTGCGCCAGATGCCAGGTTATCACGCACTGTTCGCGTTGGAGCCCCGAGTCAGAGTTCAGCACGCGTTTGAGAGCCGTCTGCATTTGGAAGACGGTGCCGTGACACGCATCGAGAAGTCCGCGGCGCGCATTCATGCGGAAGTAGTCGAGAAGAAGCCTGGCTATGAAGTGGCGCTCACCGGCCTCTTCTACGGAATGCTGGTGGATTTGTCGCGCAGTTATAGCCGGATGAGTTCAGAGGCTTCACAGACTCTGGTGCGTCTTTCAGGAGTCCTCGAGTGGTTGGACCGGCATTTCAGCGAGCCTGTCACGGTCGCACAGCTGGCGCGCCGTGCACACATGTCTCAAAGCACTCTTGGGCGCTGTTTTCGTGAATGTTTTGGGATGGCGCCGCTCAGTTATGTGATCGAGCTGCGAGTCAGGAAATCCAGCCAATTGCTGCGCGATACGGATATTCACGTCAAAGACATCGCACTGCAAGTGGGCATCGACGATGCGAACTACTTCGCACGCCTGTTTCGTCGACACACCGGGCTAGAGCCTAGCGCCTACCGCCTACAACAGCGCGGCGCGGTGGTGGTAGACGATGCTAAATTAGGAGCTGCAAGAGAGCATTGAGCAGCCCGCTCGGTTGCGCGCCCATTCGGGGCGCCGGCTTGCTAACGGGCTTCCCTCATGCTCGATCGAGTAAGGCGTGGAAAGCGCCTTCAAGAGTTCGTCGGTTTTCGACAGATCGCCCTGCTCAGCGGCTTCGATCGCCTGTTGGACGAGATAGTTGCGGAGCACCAAGCTTGGGTTCTCCGCACGCATGCGAGCGATTTGGATGGCTGGCGCCTCATGTGTCTGAGTGCGGGCTTTGGTATAGCGTCGCAGCCAGCCTGCCATCCTCTGAACGTAGGGTTCGGGCAGGCTTTCCTCTGCGTAATAGGCCGCGAGAAGTGGCGACAGCCGCTGCCGCTCGGTCAGGTCAGCGGGCTGATCGAGCGGAAAAGTGGCTAGGGCGCGAAAGAACAGCGTCATGTCCGTTTCGACGGCGCCGAGCAGCTCCAAGAGTTCGTCGACGAGCCAAGAAGCTTCCTCACGTTCGGCCTCCGAGGCCTGCGTTGGCAACCCGAGCTTCCTTAGCATCATTGGGGGATACTCTGAATTCCAAGTTGCTCCATAGGCAGAGACTGCATGATCCAGATCGGCCTCCTTGAGCCCCAGCTTCGTCAGCGCTTGAGCGAGTTGCACCAGATTCCACAGTGCGACTCGTGGCTGATTCTCAAAGCGATAGCGTCGGCCCTGAGCATCGCTGGTGTTGGGCGTGAAGGCGGGGTCGAAATGATCCAACCAACCGTACGGGCCGTAGTCGATGGTGAGCCCCAAGATCGACATGTTGTCAGTGTTCATCACTCCATGCACAAACCCGACTCGCATAAAGTGCACGATGAGCTGGGCTGTGCGCTCCGCAACGCTCGTGAACCAACGTAAATAGACTTCCGGATTGGGCTCGCCCAGCTCCGGAAAGTCTCGGCGGATGGTAAAATCCACCAAATTCCTCAGCAATTCCAGGTCGTTGCGCCGTGCTAACAGCTCAAAATTGCCGAAGCGCACGAAGGACGGCGCAGCTCGGCACACGATGGCACCTGGCTCATTCTGTGCGCGCCCATCGTAAAACATATCACGCAGAACGCTCTCGCCCGTTGCGACTAAACAGAGTGCACGCGTTGTCGGGATCCCCAGATGATACATCGCTTCACTGCACAAAAATTCGCGCATGCTGGAGCGCAACACGGCGCGGCCATCGCCACTTCGCGAATAGGGAGTAGGGCCTGCTCCCTTCAGTTGCAGCTCCCAGCGTTCGCCACTCAGATTAACAACTTCACCCAGGCTGATGGCGCGCCCATCGCCCAGCTGGCCCGCCCATGAACCGAATTGATGCCCACCATAGCAGGCAGCATAAGGCTCCATTCCCGAAAGCAACCGATTGCCAGCAAAGACCTGGGCGAACTCAGGCGAGTTGCAGTCGTCTGCACTCAGGCCGAGACGAGCCGCCATCTCCTTGGAGTACGCGAGAAGCCTCGGCGCCGACACCGGAGTGGGCAAAACGTGTGAATAACACGCGCCATGTACCGCTCGGCGTGTGTTCTCACGGTTCGCATCGGCTGGCAATTCACGGACGAAACGGTTGTCGAAGCTCAGGGATTCAAGCATGGGGCCTCTCTACGGGCGCGGACCGTAGAGCTTGGTGGCGTTGCCGTTCATGACTTTATCGCGAGCGGCACGCCCTTTGTCTTTGAGAAAATCCTCGAGCACCACGATCTGCGTTTGGAAATCCCCGGCGACATTGCTCACGGGCCAATTGGAACCGAAAAGGAGCCGATCTTCTCCGAACAAGGCCCACACCGCCTCAAAGACGGCGCGGTATTGTTTTGGATCGGAGGCGCTTGCGTAAGGGCTCGACCAACCATCACCACCTTGGCTGCCTTGATTCAGGCGCCCAGTATCCGAAATCTTGAGATACACGTTGGGTTGTGCGCTGGCGGCTTCCAAACGTGAGCGCCAATCAGCGGGGACTTCAAAATTGAAAGATTTTTGAGCGAGATGATCGATCACGATCCGCAAGCTCGGCACAGCTTTGGCGATCGCTGCGACATCGTTGCCGCTCGTGTCGAGCGTATCCACCATCATCCCACGCGCGGCCAGATTGCTGAGATTCGCGAGAGCATTGGCCTTCAATTGGCCGCCTTCCAGCAAATCCCCACCACTGATACGTAGCCCCACAAAGTGCTTATCCGAAGCGAGCTGATCGAGCTCTCGCTTGAACTTCAGCGGAGCTTGCAGAACATCCAAGCCTCCCACCACGCTCAGCCATTTGGGCTGACTCTTCACCTGATCCAGCATCCACTGATTAGCTGCAACACGCTTATCGGGAGGCACACCGCTGATCGATTCGATGATGACGCACTGATCTACCCACTGCCCACCTTGGGTACGCTCGTAATCCGGCAGCATCGCATTCACTGCAATCCAAGCCGGTGAGGCCCCTGGGAATCGGCCGTCGTCGCTCATCGGTGGCTGGCTTCGCGGCAGTGTCCAAATGTGAATGTGCGAGTCGGTGATGGGACCGATTTTTTCGGGTTCCACGGGCAGAGCCTTGGGAGGGTTCGGTGCAGCACTTGGGACTGCAGTTGTTGCCGAGGTGTGGGGCGATGGCACTTTGCTGAGCATCTTCAGCTGTTCTCGCCCGCAGGCCAAGCCCAAACAACTGAAGAGCGCGGTGCTAAGGAGGGCATGTTTCATGGGCGCGAGTATGCTTCAGCCGGGCGCACTGGGCCACAGGTTTGGGTGCGAGGTCACGGCGCTGGGCTTGGCACAGGCTTGGCCCCGCCGGCCCCCGCCACCCCGCCGGCCTCCTCACCAAAATTGCCGTGGTCGTCGGCGGCGCCGGAGTCCACCCAGCTTAACAGCGTCTGTTTCTCCGTTTCGCTGAGCCGCTCAACAGGCGGAGTCAGCGGTACGCGGTAGGGCATGAAGCCTGACTTCACGGCAGAGCCGATGAGCATCCAGATGGGGCGGTTGTAGCGCAGCTTCCGTGTGTCGTCCCAGGTGAGAAGGGGGAAGGGGGCGCTGTTAGCTCGTGGCGTCGTGTGGCAGCGACGACACTTGTGCTTAAGAACTTCGTCGACGGCGGCCGGAAATCCTGAATGGGCGACTTGAAGCGGCCCGGGGGTGGGAAGCGGTTTCGGCTTCGGCTTTTCGCTGCAAGTACAAGCGATCACCAAAGCTCCAAGCAGGAGCGCCAATCTGCGGCCCGCGAGCAGGCAGCGTTCCATGAGTTTCATGTTTCTTCCAGATTGCTGGATGGATTCGCTTTTGGAAACACACACAATCCCCTTGCATCCCTGGAGCGTTGCGTGGACATTTGCTGTCGTCGTCATGCTGATCAAGACGTTGAGTTCGATGCCTGAAAACGCCAGCGTGCCTACGCCGGATTCTGGGATTCGACAAGTGGGGTTTGAGGCCCAGCTGCAGCGCGTAACGCTCCCGGATCTCGTTCAGATGGAGTGCCTTTCCGGATCGGAAGCCTCGTTTCGGGTCGTTTCGGCTGCCAACACCGGCTATCTGATGTTCTCGGGTGGGCAGTTGGTCCACGCGATGACACGCACGCTCCGCGGCGAAGCGGCGGCGCAGGAAATATTGAGCTGGCAGCAAGGGAAGGTTGAGCCGTGCAAGTTTCGAGCGCCTAACCCGCCAACAATTCTATGCCATTGGCAGGAGTTGCTCATGCGGGCCGCGCAGCGGTGCGATGAAAACCCAACTACGAACGTCGTTCTTGAAAAGGTCAATGTGGCACAAGAGCTAAATGATTCTGAATTTCTGAGTTCCGACGAGCCCGAGAAAGCTGCGGGCTCCGGGCGAGCACTGAGCAAGGTGATTCGCGCGGTGCGTCTCGATACCCAAGGCAACGTGGTGGTGGCTCGGGGCGAGGGGAATCAAGAGGAATTTGCGGAGCTTTCGGCGTACGCCGTCCGCATGGCACAAGTGGTTGGCGAGGGGCTCGGAATGGGCGCGTTTCGCGCGCTCGAATGGACGCTGCCCAACCGCAACGGCCTCCTCTATGGTGAGAGCAACGGGAGCGTCGCCTCGTTGGAGGCGTCACCGCATGCCGAGCTGAACACGCTTCGTCGCCGAATTGGTTTGTGAGGGAAGAGATCACATGTCGAATGCCCTTGAGAGTCTAAAAGGTCTTCGGGATGTGGACGGAATCATCGGAAGTTTTGTGGTGTCAGCCCAGGGTGTCGTGCTCTTGCGCGATTTGCCTGCCATGTTCACACAGTCGGCGCTGGCAGAAGTTGGGCCAAGAATTGCCCGCTTGCGCGACACGTTGAGCCACGAAGGCGATGTTTCAAACATTGTCATTCGTTATGAAGACCACAAATTGGTGGTGAGGGCCCAGTTGGAGCTGGCGATTGTTGTGCTCGCGGAGCAAGGCATCCACATGCCGCAGCTAAAAATGGCTCTCAATCTGGTGAGTAAGTCCCTGCTGAAGGCCGATTTAGGGGCGCTTGCCAGTGTGCCGCCGGGCGTGGGCGAAGTGCCAGGCCGAGCGGAGTCGACTGTGGCTGCCCCGGCCTATTATCGCGGGCATCGCGTTTCTTAGGGCCAAAGAAGGCTGCCGAAGGGTTGGCGGCAGAAATGTTTCGCGAGGGTCCGTCTGTTTGTCAACGAAAGGGCGCGGACACATCCAAGAAACAAGCCACTGGTACATCAAGCTTTCCGGAGGCATTTCATGATAGACCCGACGTTAACCGATATTGCTAAACAACTAGCTGAACTTAAGACCAGTGCTACAGACTTGGCAACCGCGACCAACATCGTGTGGACGTTGGTTTGCGCATTCTTGGTCATGTTTATGCAGGCTGGGTTCGCCCTGGTCGAGACCGGCCTCTGCCGGCGCAAGAACGCAGCCCACGTGATGGCCATGAATTTCCTCGTGTATGCGATCGGAATCATTGGTTTTTGGGCGATAGGCTTTGGCCTGCAGATGGGCGGAGTGGGTGCCATGTCCACCTTTGGTGGCGATGCGACCCTTTCCCATGAGGTGTCGATCACGCTGGCAGGGAAGACGTTCGGCCTTTTCGGAGCTTCGGGCTTCTTCTTGCCGCTCGCGAGCTACACGCCGGCCGTTGCCACGATGTTCATTTTTCAGATGGTATTCATGGATACCACGTGCACCATCCCAACTGGCTCCATGGCAGAGCGCTGGAAGTTCATTTCTTTCGTGTTCTTCACGCTCGTGATTTCAACGGTCATCTATCCCGTTTACGCAAACTGGGTTTGGGGCGGTGGCTGGCTCGCTACGCTCGGTAGCAACTTCGGGCTTGGGCACGGTCATGTCGACTTCGCGGGCTCATCCGTGGTGCACATGACGGGCGGCGTGGCCGCACTCGTTGGCGCTAAAATGCTCGGAGCGCGTATCGGAAAGTTCAACAAGGATGGCAGCCCGAATGCCATCCCTGGCCACAACATTCCGATGGCACTTCTCGGTACCTTCATTCTGGCCTTCGGTTGGTTTGGGTTTAACCCCGGCTCAACCCTCGCGGCGACGGACACCCGGATTGCCGTGGTGGCAGTGAACACGATGCTGGCGTCGGCTTCGGGAGCGATTGCAGCTGGAATTTACGTCTGGACACGCTTTGGTCGGCCGGACCCAACATGGCTCGCCAACGGCATGCTTGCTGGCCTGGTGGCGATCACGGCGCCTTGTGCGTTCGTGAGCGCTAGCTCGGCGTTGCTGATTGGTGCCATCGCAGGTGTCTTGGTGGTGCTTGCTGCACTCTTCGTCGAGCAGAAACTGAAGATCGATGACCCTGTAGGTGCCGTTGCCGTGCACGGTGTGAACGGCGCTTGGGGCATCCTGGCGCTTGGCCTGTTCTCGAATGGAACTTACGGTGATGGTCTGAATGGAGTCTCCGGCAAAGTGACTGGGCTGCTCTACGGGGACTCGGGTCAATTCATCGCTGGGTGCATCGGCATCGTTACGAACGTCGTTTACGTGGGCGTAGTGACCGCGATTGCATTCTTCATCATCGGCAAGTTGGTGGGTAACCGAGTATCAGCAGAAGACGAACTGGCTGGGCTCGACATCCCCGAAATGGGCGTTCTAGCCTATCCCGAAGACGCAGAAGCACACTTGCCCAAAGCATTGGCATTGGAAGGGGCAGGGCCAGGGGCAGAATAGAGCGAATTGAGAAATAGGGTGCTTCGAAAGGGGGGCGCTACACCGACTGTTCACTAGAAAAAGGGCACCTCCGGGTGCCCTTTTTGCGTATCCTTACTTGGCGAGCCGAGTGTGCAAGAGTTCTGCGAAGGCGCTGCAAACGTCCACGGTCGTAAAAATGCCAACCACGTGGTGATTCTGGGCCACAATGGCGCAGCCGTACTTCTGAGATGCCATTGTCATCACCACCTCGTCGAGCGGTGCTTCGGGCGGCACACAATACGGCTCCTGGGTCATCGCATCTTCCACGAGAACCTTCTTCGGATCGACCTCGCCGAGCGTTTCCACCAAGTGCAGATCTCCTGCGGAGACGATGCCAACGATGCGACCACCGGAGAGCACTGGCAGATGCCGGATCCGATACTTGCGCATGATATCGTGTGCCTCGCTCATCGGTTGATCCACCCCGATGGTGTGGGGGCTGGTTGTCATGTACTTCTGGATGGTCGGGATGGGCTTGCTCATGCCAAGCCGGATGCAGGTCACGTGCCAGACGGAAACCTAGTGCCTGAGTTTGCGGCCCGCGCAATTGGCGCGCCGAGCACTTTTCAGCCGCAATTCTTACCGGGAGGTTTCCTGGCGGCTCGGAGAAAGGATTCGGATCGAAGTGGGGGGTTTAAAATGGCCGCTTCGCCGGATAAGCCTCACCCTATGAAGGCAAGTTATGCGTTCCTAGGTGGGTTCATTTTTTTGGGATGCGGGCACGGGGCTGTCGTGAAGGTGGCGGAGGGGCACTACGAAGTTTCCTGCACGAGCTCTGCAGCTGCCAGGTTAACGGGCGAGATTCAGAGTGACTCAACCGCGTATGCCCAGTGCCAGAAGAGGGCAGAGGGTCTGTGCAAAGGTCCCTATGACATCAAGCAACTGCATTCTGAGTTGTCACTCTCCGGGGGGCGCTGGCACGAGCGTGCACAATACGACATTCTGTGCAAACCGCCGGCGGGCGGAGCCGTGTCGAAGTAGCTCAGTTCGAAGGAGTGCTAGCTCCGTTCGCTCAGTTCGAGGAACTGTTAGCGCCGTTATAGAGTGGCCAAGCCGTCCAGCCTGGAGCCCGCTGTTTGTCGAGCTCTCGGGCTTCTTCGCCCCGCTGCTCGCGGACCTTGACGACATAGGGGTGCCCGTTGTGGCAAATTTCGCGCACACCTGCGACGGAGAGCCACGCATTGTTAACGTCAAACATCGGGCGCCTGTCCGTCTCTGCAATGGGTTCGTTGGTGTATTCGAGCGCTCCGAAGATTTCCGTGCGTCCACCTGAAGCGGTGCGGTAACGAAGACCTTTGCCCTCGCTCTTGGTGCCCAAGATCCACAGATTGCCGCCGAGATTCTGCACTAAGCCTTCATCCGAACGGCCCTCAACATTCAGGTGGCGCGCCCACATGTGCTGGCCTTTCTTCTTGAGCAGCACGCGGCCGGGCACGTCGGTGGCGAAGATATCGCCCGTGCCTGTTCCGAGGATCTGAACTCCGCAGCTTTCTACGACGAGCGTGCGAGATAAGGCGCGATTTTCCAGCGTGATAGGCTCGCCGCCGAATGAATCAATACCTTGAAACTTCACCACCGGCGCTGAAGCATCATCCACCACGAAGCCTGCGTTCGGCTTGGTCGCCAAGATCCGCCCAAAGCCGAGAGCGATCACGTGCCGCACACTGCCGTGGACGAATACGGCTTTATCAAAAGTATATCCGTTAGGATCCGGGCCACCGACGCCGCGAAAATACACGGTGCTCTTTCTGCTGCTCGCCGCGTTGTCGATCGCTTTTTGAAACGCTAAGCTGTCGTCCTTTTCGTCGCCGGCGATAGCCCCAAAATCATTAGCAGAAACCCAGTTTTTAAGGTCGTGTTCCCAAGGCACAGTAGGTTCGACTTTAATGGGCAGCATCAGGGAGGCTTTCGGTGCCTTGTCGAAGAGCTGGAGGAGTGGCTCAGAAAGGTATTCTTCGAGATTGGGGCCCTTGGCATCGGGGGCTTCGCCGCTGCCTTGAACGGCAACGCTGTAGCCCTCAGTGCGAACGTCGCGAGCGTAGAGTACGCCGGCGTTGAGAATCGCTGGACCTTGTGGCGTCGAGCTTGAAAAGTGTCCGCCCACCAACGCCACCACACCGCCCCAATTCTCCCAGTGATTGGGGATGGAGACGTTGAGCGCTACGGGAGTGTCCATCACCGTCAGATCTTCAATCGCCACGGCGTTGGCTTCGACGGCAACCGCAAGCTTTCGGCAATTCTTCACGGTGATGCGCGAGAGCGTTTGCCCATACACCCAGGAAGCCATGATGCCGGTTTCGAAACCTTCGACCAGTACATCTTGCAGCATGTTGGGGCCGCTTTGTCCGAGAAATGAGGAGTTGACGCCGATGTGGCCGTTACCGCGCACAGTCACATTTTGAAGGATGCCGCTGTTGGTGGCGTAGTAGCGGATGCCGTCCACTTTGGGATTGTTGCCCACGTCGATCGTGAGGTTGCGAATGTTGCGCATGAACCAATCGGAAGACGTGTCTCCCTTTTCGTTCGGATGGGTTCGGAGCACGGCCGTGACGCCAGACACGCCATCATCGAGCTTGAGCACGGTGCCCGCGCGCGATTGCCCATAAAGCCACGGGCCGAGGGTGGTCTTGACCACGAGTGATTGGGTCAGCCGGTAGTGGCCGTTCGGTAGATAGACCACGCGCGTTGGATTGCCGCTGCCGGCGTCGATAGCCTTTTGGAGTGCCAGTGTATCATCGGTGGCGCCGTCGCCTTTGGCTTGAAATTCCGTGCGAACGTTGATCACGGCCGGATCGTTGGGGAAGACGACCTCGTCGTAGCTGCGGTTGGATGCCGGAGCGGAGTTTGCCGCAGCAGGTTTTTCAGGAGAGGCCACGGGGGCTGCGATGTTCGCTTTGCGCACCGCTGAAACCAGTGGTGCTCGATGCGGCGCCGCGCAGGCAGGAGCGATGAGGAGTGCAACGCGGGCAAGCTTCAAGCAGGCGGAAATTCTTCGGTGATGGGGCACGAGTGAGGTCCTTGAGCGCGGCGCGTCAGACCGACGGCCTGTCAGGCAAGGCCTATCACACCCGAACGCTGAGACGAAGCTTGTGCTTGTGGACATTCGCGCCAAGCCAACTAAAATCCGCCTATGTCAGATCTCGCGCAAAAAAGGTGTTTACCGTGCGAAGGTGGAGTGCCTCCTCTCTCGCCCGATGCGGTTCAAAAGCTGCTCCCCAATATTCCAGGTTGGCAGCTTGCCGCCGATAGCAAGAGTATTTCGCGGCATTTTGAGTTCAAGAATTTCTACGAAACGATGGCGTTCGTGAATGCGCTCGCCTGGATCGCGCATCGCGAAGACCATCACCCAGATCTTGAGGTCCACTACGGCAGCTGCGATGTTCGCTACTCGACCCATGCCGCCGGTGGCCTCACCGAGAATGATTTTATCTGCGCGGCGAAAGCCAACCAGCTCTTGGTTTACGGCTCGCGATAGAACCTCGGAACGCGGCGCGAAACGTTGGTGAGCACTTCCCAGGGGATGGACCCCATGTGGTTGGCAACTTCCTCAGCCGTGATGCTGGCTTCTCCGAGCGGGCCTTTTTGTGCGCCGAGCGCGACACACTCATCGCGCATGTTCACGCCCTCGATATCTGTGACGTCCAGCATCGTCATGTCCATGCTCACCACACCGACGATCGGTGCTCGACGGCCGCGAATTAGCATGTGGCCTTGATTGGAGAGAGCGCGGCTCAAGCCATCTGCATAGCCGAGTGGGACGGTCGCGATGGTGCTCGCGCGGCCTGCCTTCCAGGTGGCGCCATAACCGACTGTTTGACCTTGGCGCAGCTGACGAAGCGCGACGACTTCGGTGCGCACGCGCATGGCGGGCCTGAGTGTGGTTTCAACAGAAAGGCCGGGAGCCACTCCAAACAGCGCAATTCCTGGGCGAACCATGTCGAGAGCGGCAGCTGGCTGGCGAAAAAGGGCCGCACTATTCGCGGCGTGCCGCACGCTCGGTGTGTGCCCGGCTTGGCGAAGCGTGGCCTCAGCTTCTGAGAACAATCCCAACTGATCCAGGATGGCTTCACGGGGTCCCGCATCGGCACAAGCAAAATGAGTCATCAAGCCTGTGACTCGGATTTCAGGGCAACCGGCTAACGTCTGCACTGCGCTGTGGAGCTCGGGCAGCCGGATCCCCAAGCGCGCCATACCGGTGTCGATCTTGAGGTGGATATCCATGGATTCCGCCCCGCCAAAGCGCACCTCTTCGGCAAGCTCTGCTATTTGATCGCGGTCGTGAATTACCGGCGTTAGCTGATAACGAGAAACTTCAGCCCAGGCGCGGCCATAATAGCCGCCCATCACGATAATCGGGGTGCGAATGCCGGCTTCGCGGAGCTCGATGGCTTCTTCGAGCAATGCCACACACACGCCATCGATCTTGGCTCGCTCAAGCGTGCGCGCGACGGCTTTGGCACCGTGGCCATAGCCATCGGCTTTCAGCACGCCGAAGACTCGAGCACTGCCGGCCTGGCGCTGCACAACCCGTAGATTGTGGCGAAGCGCTCCCAAGTTGATCTCGGCTCGGGTGGGGCGCACCACATCCGACGGTGCCGCGCGCTCCGGTCGAAAGACCCGCGGAGCTGTCGGGGTGAGAGCAGCCTTGGCGCTTGAATCTTGCAAAGAAGCCATAGTTTTCCTAATGAATCGGTACAGCCTGTTGCGGGGAGCGGCCAACAAAGACGGTGAACGCCTATTGGTAGCAACGCACCATGCAGCGCTTGTAATCCGCCTCGCAACCAGAACAAGCATCAGCCACGTGCGCCGCCGCGCCAGCGGCAGCAGCGTCGTTCGCCGCGCATGGAGCCCGACAGCTTTGCAGGGTAGCTTGGCACGAGTGGGCACAATCGTCTGTGGTGAGTTGGGGTCTGTGCCCCGCATCAGGAGGCACGTACGTGCGAGTGGCAATCGGAGCGGGGGGAGAGTGCAGGCTGCCGGCGGTGGGCACCGAGAGATAGAATTGTCGTTGCTCGGGTTTGCGCGCCGCTTCAACGTGGAGCGTGGGGCGACTGGGATCGCCCACTGCTAACGAGCGAATGCGGCGCCGTGCGTACTCGATGCGATCGCGCGATTGACCATAGGTGTAGGCAGTGACCCATTCCTGCCAGCAGGTGCGTCGATGGGTTGTCGCCGTCTCCGTGTTCAAGTCTAAGCGGTAGCAGTGCTCGAAGCGCAGGGTGCCCTCCTGAACGGCCTGCACGCTCGCGCCACACGCCCAACACGCGCAGCACGCGACAGACGCCAATACCAGGCCTGCGCCTAGCGCAAGTTGTCGGGGCCCGCGCGAGGCAGTGAATTTTGCAGAGTCCGACATTCTCACCGGAAGGGTGCATGGCGGAGCTGCTACGGTCAAGCTGACGCCCGGCTGCACGCGTTGCCGTACCGGACCTTACCGACTAGCCTCCGGCTCGATGTTCACCGGCCTCGTCGAAAGCCTCGGAAATGTGCATTCCGTGGTGCTTTCGAGCACGGGCACACGGCTGAGCATTGCCACCGAACTCGGCCCGCTCCAAACAGGCGATTCGATTTCCGTGAGTGGTGCTTGCCTCACCGTGATTGAAGCCGTCGGCGGCCGCTTTTCGGCCGATGTTTCGCGCGAGACGCTCGAAAGAACGACGCTTTCCAGTCTCAGCGTGGGCAGCTTCGTCAATCTGGAGCGGCCCGCAACACTCGGCTCAGCGCTCGGCGGACACCTCGTCACCGGCCACGTGGATGCGGTGGCGCGCGTTCTTCAGATTGAAGCCATCGGCGAAGCGGCCAGCCTGCGCCTTGAGGTGCCACGCGCACTCGGGCGTTATCTGGCGGAGAAGGGTTCCGTCTGTCTCGATGGGGTGTCGCTCACCGTCAATTCTGTGACGCCGAACACCTTCGACGTGATGCTCATCCCGCACACCCGTAACGTCACCACGCTCGGCCGGCTTTTGGTCGGTGGCAGCGTCAATCTCGAGATCGATCTCGTCGCCCGTTATGTGGCCCGCTGGCTCGAGTTTCAGAACGGCTCCTCCAATCCATGACAGCTTCTCCCCGACGCCCTGAGCTCAGCCCGCTTCAAATGGAGCGCGTGAAAACCGCCATCACAGAGATCAAGGCTGGCCGAATGGTCATCCTGGTTGACGACGAAGATCGCGAAAATGAGGGCGATTTGTGCATGGCGGCCGAGTGCGTCACGCCCGAAGCGATCAACTTCATGGCCACGCATGGCCGCGGTTTGATTTGCGCCACATTGACGGAAGCTCAAGTCAATCAGCTCTCCTTGCCCATGATGCAGGCACCTGGCCGCGCTGGCGCGAAGCTGGGAACTGCTTTCACCATGAGCATCGAAGCGAGTGAGGGAGTCACGACGGGTATCAGCGCGCAGGATCGCGCGCGCACGATTCAAGTGGCGATCGATCCTAAGTCAGCCCCAGATGATTTGGTGGTGCCAGGGCACGTGTTCCCACTTCAAGCGCGCGCAGGGGGCGTGTTGGTCCGCGCTGGACAAACGGAAGGCTCGGTCGATCTGGCGCGTTTGGCGGGAAAGAACGCCTCCGGCGTGATCTGCGAGATCATCAACGAAGATGGCTCGATGGCTCGCATGGCCGACCTCGAGATTTTCTCTAAGAAGCATAGGCTGCACATCGTGACGATTGCAGATTTGATATCTTATCGGCTGCAGACCGAGCTGTTGGTTGAACGAGTCGATGAAGGCACGCTCACGCTCGACCAAACCGGAACAGCTTGGAAGCTGATCGTCTATCGATCAGTCATTGAAAGCCAGGAATTTTTGGCGCTGGTGAAGGGTGATCTCCGCGGCGCTGGCAGCGGTCCCACTTTGTGCCGTATGCACAGCGGCGCCATGCTGGCCGATCTGTTCAGCTCCACGTCGAGTGAAGGCGGCAGGAATCTGAGCGAAGCGATCTCGGCGATTGAGCGTGCAGGGAGTGGCGTTGTTGTGTACTTGCCGCCGCGTGGTGGGCTCGGGCAGGAGCTCGGAAGGCTCATCGAGCGGGGTTCCAAGACTCCGAATACAGCCTCACCGCTGCGCGAATATGGGCTAGGTGCTCAGATCTTGCGGGAGCTTGGGCTCACCGAGATCCGCTTGCTGACCAA
>JBBRRP010000008.1:0-79454 GCA_038246305.1 Polyangiales bacterium
AGTCCAAACTTGCCGTGCCATCGGTGTCCCCACTCGCGACTACCTCGTCGACGTCATCACCAAAATCGAACGCCGCTGGCCCGCCCGACGCCTCACCGAATTGCTCCCACACCGCAGGTCCCCGGGCCTCACCCTCTAAATTCCAACTCCGTAAATCTCGCCCCTTGCAGTTTATCTGAGTTTCCAGCCGCTGCGGAGAGGTGGTCCGTAGATGGCTTACCTAGTAAACGCCAAGTAGTTATCGCCACCCGTCTTCACCAACACAAATCCCTGGCCCACCTCGATGGCGCCAACCGGGCCGATTTCACTGACTTCCGCCGACGCCGACCCAGCCGTGGCAACCACCGCGAACATTGCGCAAACAACTGCAATTCTCTTTCGGATTGTCCTATTCATCTTCGCCAACCTTTTGTCTTAACATCTGTTTACACGCTTGTTTGTGAGCCTACTGAAGGTGAGCGATGGTTTGGAGATAGCGCTTGGACTGACACTCCGAACACGAGATGCTGATCGGCTTTCCTGAGACGCTCTCGGTAATAGCGATCGATTGGAACATCTTGAGAGTTCGGCTGGACTTGGCGTTAGCAACGCACCGAGCGTCGATCACACCAACCGTTTGTGCGATGTATTCTCGTCCGCCCAGCAGGACCATGAGAGAGCCCTGGCTAACCTCCATCATACTAATGACACCAGTCGGCCGATCCGCTGTGCCACAGGCGTCAGCAACGCCCCCGGAGCCAGCTATGCCCGGGGACCCAGCATATCCCCCAGTCTCCGTGCTTGGTCCCGCCCCCGTGCCAGCTGCCGCAAGAGTTCCGCCGGCTCCGCCATGGCTCAGATCGCCGGCGGCCCCACCTTCTGGGGGATTGGCTCGCCCTCCGCTTCCCGCGGTGGGCGCTCCACCGGTTAACGAACCACCGAGGCTAGCTGTACCGCCCGCGTCGCGAACCGAGCCGCCCCCACCCGAATCCGTGCCTCCCGAACCCATCTCAGCCAATCCCCCCAGGTTATCTGCGGCATGCGGCCCGCTGTTTGTCCCCCCAGACGCTTTCGCGGTCTTTCCGCCGAAGTCGGCGCCAACCACGCGACCACACGATGTAGCTGCGGCGGCAGCCGCACTCGTGACGACAGCGAACAGGAGGGCCATCCTCATACCAGCGGTTCTCATTGGCCTCAAAACTCCCCACGCAAACTCAAGACAGCACCTTCACGGCTTGCCCCAAGCGCGATGGTCGGCCTCTTGCGCGATTGCTTTTGGAGTGAGGCGGCGGGCATGGTTCGCGATGCTTCTCCGCTCAGCAGCCCCGGTTGAATCAAGAACCACGCGCCGGTTCCGCCAGCAACGACGGCCGTCAGCGCGCTTGCAGTGCCGAGCGCACTCCATGCAGCACCACTCCCATCGGCGGACAGACCCCGAGGCGAGCACCCGCTTGAATCGCACTCGCGCTCTACCTGGTGTTTGTAGCTAAACACGAACCCCGTACTCACTCCCGACAGCACCAATGCACCGGAGCCTATGCCGAGTAGCATCCAGCCTAGATTTCGTTGCGCAGTGTCAGCTGGTGGGGCGTGAGGCGAAGGAGCTTGAATTCTGAGCAAAGCGGCGGGCCGTTGCGGCGCACCTTCAGGCTCGGGGACTTTCTTGAAAGGCGCGGGTGTTGCGGGCGTCAGCGCGGGGCCAAGGCGCAAGGCCACCACTTTGTCGTCGGAAGCGTTGATCTCAATGGGCCAGATCGCGTCTTTGAAACCGCTCGCGCGTACAGTGAGCGCATGTGTCCCTGGGTCGAGGATCATCCGCTGACGCGAAGCAACAACCTTGCCATCTTGGTCGGCAATGACAGTGTCTGAGGGAGCATCCCCTGGAAGGATCAGCGTTAGGTGCGGAACGCGTTGCTCAAGGTCGAGAGCTTTTGCTTTGGCTATTGGCAGGCGGGCATCGTCAGGCTTGAGCTCGCGCAGCACCTCTAGATATTTTTGCTGTGCTTCCAACCAGTGGCCGAGAGCTTCCTCGCAGATTGCCAAGTTTAAGAGTGTTCCAATGGCTGAAGAAAGCTGGTGCGAAAGCTGAAACTTGGTGCACGCCGCGGCGAAATCGTTCGCGCGCATGGCCTGCCTGCCCTCGTCAAAGAGCTGAGCGGCTTGGGCAGCATCATCAGCTCGGGCAACGGGGCAACGAAGCAGGGCGACGGTCAACGTGAAGATCCAAAGAGCCATGTTTCTAGCGTGCATTCGCGGTGATTCGCGTCTACCACGCGCGCCAAAACGCACCAACCCTTGGTATCACTCACGAAGGTCGAGCGGATCTTTACCTGGAGCGTGGGTCCCATTGCTGCCCGGGGCTTTCGATGGCGGGAGACGTCCCTTGGAGTTTGGATTCGGCCGAGGGGACGCACTGATCACGCCGACCTCGGGTTGTGTCACTGGGGCAGCTTGTGTGACAACCGCTTCCGATGCGGTAGCGGGGAGCGAAGGTGGGGTCGCGACAGGTTTCAATCCGATAGCCACAGAGCGCACCGAGGAGGGTGTGTCGGTAGACAGCGCGTTGCTGGAGCTTGCCCGAAAAACCCAAAGCAGCGACCCAGCAAGAATCAAGACCAATGCCGCCCCGCCAAGCACGAGCCTCGCACTATGTTTCGGTTTGTTGGTCGGCAGCGTGACCAACAGCTTTCGAATTGAAGACTCTCCGTCAAGCGTGTGACCAAGAACTCCGCCTGAGAGCGCGGTCAGCATGTCAGTTGTGCTCTGCCAGCGGTCGGCCCGCTCGAAAGCTAGGGCCTTATCCACAATTTCGCACAACTCCGGGGGTACCTCCGACGCCACGGTGGACAAGGGGCGAGCGGCCACCGTCATCGCGCGAGCCAGTTGCTCGTTGGAGGTGCGAGCCTTGTGCACTGGTTGTCCCGATAATAGACAGAACATGGTCGCGCCCACGGCCCAAATATCCGTTCGCGCGTCCACTTGATCCCAGAGCCCCAGCGCTTGCTCAGGGGCCATATACGCCGGAGTGCCCAACACGTCTCCGTCTTTCGTCGCCAGCGTGGATTCGCGAGCCATTTGGATCGCTTGTGCAACTCCGAAGTCAAGAACCTTGAGTTGTCCATTGGACCCCACGAAGAGATTGGCGGGCTTGATGTCACGGTGTACGATTTTTTTGGCGTGCGCTTTCTCGAGCACTTCGAGCAGCTGCGTTGCTAACACGATCACATCGGTGGGCGGTAGCTTGCCACCGTTTCGCTCGCGCCAGCTTTCAAGCGATTCACCTTGAAGGAGTTCCATGACCAAATAGGCCCGGCCGCGTTCGTCACGGTCGTCATCCTCAATTGTGACAACGTTGGGATGTTCAACTGCGTTCGCGAGATAGCCCTCGCGGAGGAAACGCTCCGTAACGTTCGCATCGTCAGCAAATCTAGTGTGCAAGAGCTTGATCGCGCATTTTCGGCCGTTGCGATGCCGGGCCTCATACACGGCGCCCATTCCGCCCATCCCGATCAGGTTAACCAGTTGCCACTTTCCAGCGAGGGTTCGCCCGACTTCAGACTCCGCACCTTCGCGCTTCTCCCGGGGCGACACCACCCAGGCATAGCAGAGCCTTTAGCGGCCCGTCGACACGACGCTGGCGACCGCGGATGCCCTACCGGAAATCGTCAGGATTCAACGCGTGTTTCTCAAGCAAACGGTAAAGCTGCGTCCTATGGGTACCAAGGGTTCGGGCGACTTCGGCCAGGTTGCCTCGGTGTTGTGCAAGCAGGTCCCGCAGGGCTTGGCGTGAGCTGGGCAATGACGGTGCTGAATCTTCGTTCGCTGGGGACATCTGAAGCCCCTTTCTGACCATGATCGGCTCAGCGACTCTGGGCGCGACAGCAGCGAGTTCCTTGAGGCTGATCTGCGGCTTTTCTGAAAATATTGAAAGTGAGTGGATGAGTGCTTGGAGTTCACGGATGTTACGCGGCCAGTGCCAAAGTAGCAGCGCTTCAGCTGCATCGGTGTCGAAGTCAATCTCTCGACCGGAGAGCGCGATGATTTCGCGAGCGATAGGCAGAACCTCACTCCGTCGCATTCGGAGGGGCGGGATATGCAAGACAAGGTGAGCAAGCCGAGCGTAAAGATCCTCTCGAAATTTGGACGATTGAATGGCGTGCTCTAGGTCCATGTTGGTTGCGGAAACGACCCGCAAATCCACTGGTATCTCTCGATCTGCACCGATCGGTCGCACGAGCGACTCCTGCAGAACGCGCAGCAGGGAGGGCTGCTGCTCAAGCGGGAGGTCGGCGACTTCGTCCAGAAATAGCGTGCCACCGTTTGCGCGGGCGATGAGACCTTCGCGCGACGCGCCGGCTCCGGAAAATGCGCCGCGCACATGGCCAAACAACTCGGACCCCAAAAGATCCTTCGGAATTGTTGCGCAGTTCACAGCAACAAAAGGACCCGTGCGCCCGCTCTTCTCGTGGAGGAGCTGCGCCATTCGCTCCTTGCCGACACCGGTTTCGCCGCAAAGCAAGACCGCAAACCGGGAAGTTGCTGCTCGAGCCGCGACTTCTGTCAGCTCGGCCATGGGGTTCATCGATTCCATCAGCAGCAGTGTCTCGCCGCTCCGAATCATATCCCCTTCCGTGAGTTCCCTATGTTCTACTCTTTCGCCGTTAACCCAAGTTCCATTGCGGCTATTGGCATCGCCCAAACGAAAACTTCCGGTGTGAATGTCAAAGGAAATTCGAAAGTGCAGTCGTGACATGCACGGGTCAGGTATGGGGGGCCCCTGCTCGGGGATGTCGCGCCCGAACGCCTTTGGTGTGCGCTCGGGGGGAAGAAAGAACCGGCGACCGATCGCCTCCGCCACGGGACAATGCAGAATGCTAAGGAAGGTTTCTCTTTCTGGCTCAGTTGACGGCAGGTTGGCACGGGTAACCGTGCTGTCGTCGCGATAGGTGTCCTTTGACATGGGAAGGCGTTGCCGAGCCGCTTAGCATTTCCCGGGCCCCCAGGGGGGCGCTTTTACACTGCCCTGGCCTGATTCGTTGTGATGCGTGTGCCAATAACCTTATGCTCCGCGCCACGATGAAGGAGACCTCAAGTCAGCTTCCAGGGTTTGCGCGAGCGCTCTGTCTTCTTAACCTTGAAGCTGCCAGCGTGAGTCTTACGCTCGCGTACTTTGCGCTTGGAACAGACATCCGGGATTACGTTGGCACCAACGAACTCGACAAGGGGGCCCGTTCAGCGCTGATGCTAGCGATCGCGGCGGGAATGGGGCTTGCAACGGCAAGTGCTGTTGTGCTGGGGGCCCTCAGGGTGAGCGCGTTCCGTTTAGAGTCCAGAGCGCGGCGCCTGCTGCCCGCTCTCGTACTCCCCGTTCTCCCGTTGGTGCTGCATTGGGAGATTTGGCAGGCGCACCCGTTAGCGCTCCTAATAATGACCGGAGCGATCTGCTTGTTGTTGCGAGCCCTGCTGTTGGTGTCTTGGGGTGAGCCGCCCATTTTTGAAAACCGGGGAGGCAATCAATTTCCGCCCGGGCCAGCGATGTTCAGCAATCGCTTTTCGAAACGCACGCCGCTTGTGCTCGTTGTTCTCGGAGCTAGCGCTTACGCGGTCTATTTTAGCGTGATCACGATTCGCGCCCATTGGTACGGATACACCAGCACGTTCGACCTTGGCATCGAGCAAAATATTCTATGGAATACCGCACACTTCTCATCGCCGCTCTTCAAAGTATCCCCGCTGCGCGGGCCCACCGGCGGCCACTTTAGTCTGCATGCTACGTTCATCGCATTTGCCTTGGTGCCGATTTATGCACTCGCAGAGCGGGCGGAAACGATGCTCATTATTCAGGCCGTGCTGTTGGCAGCCGGCGCTATCCCGCTCTATCTGTTCAGTCGGGACCGGATCGGTGCCTGGCCAGCCGCCGTTTTGGCGCTTTGCTATCTTTTATATGCTCCCCTTCACGGTTCGAACCTTTACCACTTCCACTATCTGACGATCGCGCCGTTCTTCGTGCTGGCGACAGCAGTGGCCTTGCAGTCGCGCCGTTTCGTTTGGATGGCCGTGTTTGCGCTCTTGGCCTTGAGCGTGCGCGAGGACATCGGACTTGGATTAGCGGCGTTAGGAGCCTATTTCTTGCTCTCGGGGGAACGACCGTGGCCCGGGGCAATCCTCGCCGTTTCCTCGTTGGCGTTCTCGGTCATCATGAAAATGGTGCTGATGCCCAACGAGGGGGGTGGCGCTTCCTTTCTCTACATGTATGAAGGAATCATTCCACATGGTGAAACTGGAGCCGGAGGGATTTTGAAGACCGTCCTCGGCAACCCAGGCTATCTTGCACACCAGCTTCTCACCGCAGACCGATTAACGTACGCGCTTCAAATCTTAGTACCGGTGTTGTTTCTGCCTTTTCGCCGCCCGTTGACGCTGATTATGCTCGTTGCGGGTTTTGCTTTTACCTTGCTCACAGGGCGCAGCGCGATGGCGAATTCGCTGGCGCCCATCATGATTTCCTTCCAATACACGGCTCACTTCACGCCCTACCTCTTTATTGCAACAGCCATTGCTCTTGGGCACGCCAAGGTCTCACACCCGGAAGACCAGGTGACGGAATCCGCGAGGCTGCGAGCAACCCTGGTGGCTCTCACTGTGGCAACGCTCGTCACCAGTTACCAATTCGGGGCTGTGTTGCAGAGGAATACGGTGATGGCGGCTTTCGGCCCGTTTCCGTTTACCTTCACCCCCGAGGATGTCCGTGGACGCGTTGCTCGAGACAAGGTGCTCAGCGTGATC
This sequence comes from Polyangiales bacterium, assembly GCA_038246305.1. Classification (GTDB taxonomy): domain Bacteria; phylum Myxococcota_A; class Polyangia; order Polyangiales; family Polyangiaceae; genus JBBRRP01. The sequence goes on from JBBRRP010000008.1 coordinate 6,766, forward strand.
CCACCGAAAGCTAGAGTGGCAGCGTCTGACTGTGTCGTGCCTCACGTTGCGAACCGCGCGAATGCCTACAATTTCGGGGGGGATCCTTTCGACGCTGATTATGTGGTGAGCGCCTACGGTATTCCCTGCAGTCCGGGCAAGACGCCAATCACCCGGCTATTGAGCGGCACTCAATTTGGAGTTGTAGCGTTTGAGCCGCCGTATGTCGTCCTGAAGCGTGGAGCGCCCGCGCAGAGGAACGCTGCAGTAATCCGGGAAATTATCAAGCTAGGGCGGTGATGCGATGTCAACGGGAGTGACAACCCTTCGTTTCAGCGCGCTCCTGGTCGGCGAAGGTACGTAAGATCCCCACGCTGACCAATGTTCTCAAAATTGCGTAACCCCGACGCCGCGGTAGGGACACATGCACGTGTCCAAGCGACGTAATCGGCGGCTGCGAAAATAGCTTCTGCCTGAGGACCCGCAACAAACGGGATGGCTGGCTTTGGGTATTTTGGCGAAGGCGCAAAGACGGAAATGATGACCTTTTCGATCGGGTAGAGCCCCGGCGGATAGGCACCTGGACAGCCGAGGTACGCGATATTCTTGCCGAATGGAGGCGCGGGCTGAAGTCTGGGAGGTAGCTTGGCGAGGTTGAGGCCGTTGATAACCTGTCGCTCAACCAGGAAACGACTAACAAAATCGTGAAAGATCATGTCGGACGCAATGCTATCAACGCCCTCAGGCTGTCCCCACAGGATGTGGGTGACTCCCATTCCCTTGAGCTCGGAGAACAGGGCTGCCGGTGTTCGATAGCGGTTGTAGTAAAGCACCCCTTGAGTTCCCGGGCGGTCGCTGACGCGCCGAACGCGCAGGCCGAAGGTCTGTCGAGACTCGCGAAAGAGCACCACCGCGTCCTTCGGAAGGACGTCGGCCACCTTCCCCAAGTATCCAAAGACATCGAAGCGCTCCTTGTAATGCTTCAGTCGACCCGATTCGATCAGGTCAATCGAAGCCTTCAAGGGCGAGCCGATGATCCGGTGAGTACTAAAGAAGTAAACATCGGCTCCCCACAAGATCTGTACCGCGAGGAGTGCGCCCATGGCGACACGGGCTATCGCTCCAAACCGCCAGATTAGAATAACGACAGCGGCCACCGCGGCAGCCATCCAGGGCACCAAAACCTGAAGGTAGCGATCTTGCCAGGAGATATTGCACCAGAGCATCACGCCCACGTGCCCTGCTAAGAACAGCCCCCACAGTGCCAGCTGCCGCCCCAGAAACGGAAGCACCAGCAATGACACCGTAAACAGGAATCCAAAGACGGGTGCTTCACCGTGGAGGTCAGGCCAGTCGTGGTGTTTAAATGCAAAAGACGCCGTCACTCGCAGGGTATCGATCAGGCCTGCCAAGCTTCGCGCGGCGTGCCAGGGAACCGCGATGTCAAAGTTGTACGGAATGTTGGCCTCAGTTGCCCACGGGCGCAGCGTGAGTTGGTCGTGGAGCTGCGGATAGAGAGGATCCCCGTACCAAATCCAATTTTTCAACCAGTGCGCCGTTGTGAGTAACAAGCCGACGACGCACAGGGCGCTCACACCTAGCGCCACTTGCGAGCGCCTGATCTTGCCAGCTGCGAGCAACCAAGCTGCTCGACCTAGGACTGCGACCACCGCTGGGATCGCAATCATCGCGGCCGTGTACTTGGTCAACATGGCACCCGCTAGGAACGCAGCCAAAAGAATGCACTCGCGCACGCCAACACGTTGCCAAACGCGGAGCAGGACTAGGTAAATGGGGATGGCCCAAAGTGCTGCGATATGATCCGCGCTGACATTGAGCGAAGAGTCGTACAAGAATATCCCCGGGAACAGGAAGACCGCCGCCCAACTTAAGGCTGCCCGAGGCCGAGGCCTCCAGATCCTCGACAGCAGTCGACGCGTGAGAACCGGGACGGAAACCACGCTCCAGACAACAAAGGCGAACTCAAGGTGAGCGCTTAACTCAATCTTATCAAATACGGAGCCGGGAAGCTGAAACGCCCAAGCGTAGAGTAGACTTGAAAGCTGAGGGTAGGTTCCCATGACCCAGCCCTCAGGAAACCGAAAAATCTTTCCCGCAGCGGTATACTGCTCTGCAAGCGGCAGATGGTACCAGCGCGCATCGTAGGCGATGTTGTTGGGCGAAAGGATCGAAAAGTAGATCCACAAGAATCCAACAAAACCAAACGCAATAACGGGCCATGCCCACCAAGAAAAGGATTGCTTCCGAACCATGGTTCGTTGGTGGCGGACGTGCCGCGCCAGACGTTGCACATGACTCCACGCAGGCGCGCCGCCGGCAAGAATAAAACCTAACGGTGTCAGAGCGAAGAATGCTTTGCCATACCATCCGAGCAATCCCCCTAAAAATGCCCACCAGAAATAGGCGAGAAGCCCCAGCGGCGCGCTCAACGCCACCATTTCTCGAACAGGCAAAACCCTTCCGAGGGTGAGTCGAGTCAGACTGAAGCCTACAGTTGCACAGCCGAGAACAAAGTATCCGGTGAGCAGCCAATAGGCCAGATAGTGCCACACCAGCCAATCCCGCAGCGGATAGAACTTATGAACGGAACGCAGGATGAGCCCGGATGCGACGACTAGCGCTAGAGCGACCAGCACACGCTGTGTTGGTGCGCGCCAGGAGTCACCATTCACCGGCGCCTCCGCCGGCGCTGAATCCCAACCTCGATCAAGTCTACGCCCGCCCTTAGCATCGCCTGACTCGAAAGCTTCGACCCACCCCGCTCGCCCCAAGCTTGAAGTGGCATCTCTAGGAGAGCGTCCAATCCATAGGGGACCTTCGCATCCGAAGTGAGTCGATCCAGAAGCTGCACGTCGAACGCCCAGCGCGACGTGAAAGGTTCGGACAGCGCGCATCGCAGAGTCGCCGTATCGCGCGCTGCTTTGGCGCCACACTGCGTGTCGTAAACGGGCATCGAGAGCGACCAGGAGGCTAGGGTTGCGAATAGGCGGCCCAGATAGTGCCGCGCCGTGCTGCGCTGAATGTCAGCCCCCAGCCGTCGCACGCGCGTGCCCATGGCTAACTTCGCGGAAGAAGCCTTGAGCGTGTCAAAGAGCCGCAACATTTCGCTCGGGGGTGTCGCCATGTCTGCGTCGAGATAGCCAACAAATGGGGCACCCTCTTCGAGCGCAGTTAGCAGGCCACGCCGCACTGCCTCAGCCTTGCCTCCGTTCGGTCGAAGTGCGACCACCTCAACTCGATTTGGATGACGTGCCGAGAACTCGTTGAGCCGCTTAAGGGTGGCATCCGTCGACCCGTCATCCACCAAGAACAGCTTAAGACCTGGCGCCAGCAACAGCTCCTCAACCAACGCAAAATCGAGTCGCGCGGCTTCGTTATAGCAGGGGATCACGACGCCTATTTCTGACACAATGCCCACCAACTCAGCCCCGGCAAATCAACCTTGTTGCTCGCCAACCAACGGGAGGTGCGGCCTTCAGCAGCTAGCACCTGACCCACAACGTTCCCCAACACATTCCCCGCCTGCCACTCCAAACTCTCCGCAACGGGCTGCTTGGGGGCACCGAATACGCGTTCCTTCAGCACATTTACAAGGCGAGGTAGGATGAGGCCATGAAAAGCACCGCCGGCAGATTGCAGCGTGAGGCCCGCCTCCTTCAGTAAAGCGCGCGCCTGGCTGGGCTGATAACGACGAAAGTGGTGAAGCGCGACATCGTGGGAACACATGAGCGCCGACCAAGCGGGCACACTGAAGAGCACGTGCGTCCCTGATCGAGCACAGTGCGCTACGAGATCAATCAAAAAACTTCGATCGTCCTCAACGTGTTCCGCCACATCTAGGAGCAGGATCAAATCGAAGGCCATTCCGGGACGAACCTGGGTAGCTGTTAATCTAGAATCGGAAAACGCACTTGGAAGTGCCTGTTCCTGGTAGCCAATATCCCAGCACGTGCAAGTGGTACCGGCGGGGAGAGAAGCGACCAACGCCTTAGCAAACCAAGCGTCGCCGGAACCCACATCTAGGATCTGAAGGGGAGCACGATCAAGCCCAGCCTCCTTTAGAACGCGACGAAAGAATGCAAAGCGTGCGAGCTCCCACGGGTGCCGGACGAACTCTCGATTGGGGGATTCTTTAAGGTCCATAGAAAGCGGTGAGGGCGCGGACCGTATCACGAGCTTGGCTCTGAGCCAGAGCTTCGCGCCCATGATGTGCGGCTAGGACGGGCTACACGCCCGCTGCGGGACCCTAATGGGCATCCAACTGGCTCACATTGGTAAAAACGGTGAGCGGATCCCCCTGCCAGCACCATCTGTAGGGCGTCACTGCACGGCATGCGTAGTGAGGGGTCTCAAGGCGGGCTGAAAGGACGGATTGGCCACCGTCCTTAACTGCCACCTCAACCCAGCGGGGGAACCTGCTGGCCGGCACCGAAACGTTCTCATAAGAAGTCAGGTCAACGTAGACCCCCAGAGTGTTCACTCCGTCCGTCTTGAATGACCACTTTTCGGCATCCAGGATCCCATTTTTGTTCCCGCTTTGAAAAGAGGTGCTAGCGCCCGCGACGATGGGCCCTCCTCCGGAGTCGGTGGTAACTTGAATCTCGTGCAAGGTGCCACGCAACGGCGGAACAAACTGGATATTCAGCGCCGTGCAGGGACGTAAATAGGCGCCGCCATGATCAGGGCCAGGGTGAACGCAAGCTTCAGGAGAACTTACGGTGGCGGGGTTCGGAATCGCTGGCGCGCCCCCGGACCCCGTGGAAGCAATGTCGGCTGTTGGTAGATCGCCGTTTGAAGCAGAACTGGTGGGAGCTAACCCGTCATTGCCCCCGCAGGAAACCGCTAACAAGAGCATGGTGAGGGCTTGGAATTTTGTTGGTAGGTTCTGTAAGCAATCGCATTGGAGCATTGCACCGACGAAGCAATCGGTGTGCCAGTATATAACAGAGAATTCCCCGATATTTCTAACGGATCTGGCACAAGGGTTGGCACAGATCGCGCCACCCGCGTCTTCCTAAAGGGATCCTAGCTTAGTGAGCCTTAACGGACACCAGGTGAAAGTACGTCACCTTCTTCACTGTTAGTTTCAAGTAGCGCGCCCCCACTGGGCCAAAGCTGGCCTTCCAGCGTTCAAACGCTTCATCACGACGCGCCACTTGACTCCACTTTTTGTTGTCGAGGCTTACCTCGACCACCAGCGGGATCGCTCGGTCCCCTAGGCCCTCGCCTCGATTCTGGACCTCAACGTCGGAAACCGATTTAACTGCACCTAAGTCATAGAGGGCCCATGGACCTTGTTCGGAATTTGTATGAAAAGCCAGGCCAGCAGACGAAACATCTGCAGGAAAAGTGCTGCTCGTCTGCGGCGCGATGCCCGCCAGCAGGTTGGGAGACGCTGTTAGCTTGGAGATGCCAAAACCGGCGCCCACCAGGATGACGCTCAAGAGGACGGTCAGGGTCCCCAGGCGCAAAATGCGCAGCCAGCGGAGCAAGCTCACTTCGCGTTCGCCGCCTTCTAGCCCCATCATTAACGCGCTCACCAGCTGATGCAAAAGCTCCACGTCACTCCGGACCTGTGCCGGTGCGACAGCTGGATCGAGCGGGAACTCCTGCGGGAACAGTTGGTCTGCCCGGAGACGCGCGGCCTCGGAAAGGGTCACCGTGGCCAGGATCTTCGGGAGTACCTCACCCCAGGCACTCTCGTTGCTCTGGCCTGGCTTCTGATAGGCTGTAAGGGCCGTAAGCCCTGCCTTGTGAAAGAGCATGAGCGCGGTCAGGTCTGCTGAACCTATCATCACCGCCGCGACTCGGTCGCGCACTCGCTCACCCAAATCCAAGAGTGCGCGTGCCTGATCCACAAGCAGGCGCTCCCTGGGGCTGACTGTGGCTCTGTTGCGGGCCGCTTTGAGAGCGCTGCCTTGCCATAGCCATTCCCAGAAACGGCCCAGCGAGGCGGCAGTTTGGACTTCCTGTGCAGAACTTGGATCGCTACTCGTTTGGGTCATGTTAGTATTTTGATCCTGGTTCCTTGCGTCTGGGCGATTGGGCTCGGGGCTGTCTTAGTCGATTTGGGGTTGAGCTTGAAGGGAATTTCCATCCTCTGCTCGCCCAAGGCTCAGCCGTAATGATAGGCCGTCGTGTGTGCGCCCCAAAAATAGCCGGAGTAGCCCACAACGCCTGAGTCCTCACCGGCGGCGCCTGCAACCACCATGAGTGGCAGCAGATGTTCTTCGCGTGGGTGTGCGGCTCGCGCCTGGGGAGCTTTTTGCCAGTTGGTTAGGAGTTCAGCGCGCTGTTCGTGAGAACTCGTAGCTGCGTTCGTGAGCCAGGTATCAAATGTTTCGGAAACACCACGCGCGCCGGGTGATAAGAGCTCGCGAAGATTGTGGTAGCTGGCTCCGCTGCCCACGATGAACACGCCTTCATCGCGCAAGGGGGCTAAGGCCCGCCCGATGGCGAGGTGTTCGCGTGGATCGAGTCCTTGCTTCAATGAAAGCTGCAACGTTGGAATGCTAGCGTCCGGGACCATGAGCTTCATTGGTACGAAGCAGCCGTGATCGAAGCCGCGTTCAGGATCCGCGGCTGTCTCGATGCCGTTCGCTTGCAGCAGCTCGGCCACGCGCGCCCCAAGCACGGGAGCGCCGGGGGCCGGCCAGGTGAGTTCGTACGCCGCAGCAGGGAAGCCATAATAGTCGTAAAGCATCGGCGGATGGGGATGCATCATCAAGCTCGCGACAGGCTCCTCCCAATGTGCCGACACCATCAATACGGCCTTGGGCGCGACGGGCGGCAGGCTTCCGACTGAACGGAGATAGGCCTCAAGCTCGTCCATTCCGCCGCGCGCCCGCATGCCCATCTCGACGAACGGCCAGGGCCCTCCACCGTGGGACAGAAATACGACGGGCATCCGCGCTGTTGCCGAAGCGTTGGTGTTCGGGTTGGTCGGCATTTCATTGAACTCCTAAAATTCCCGGAACCTAAGGCTTGGAAAGGACGGTGGGGAGGGTGCGGCAGAATGTTTTCGGCTAGGGCTTCTCTTGCAAGACGAACTCGCGAATTTCAGCGAGAGCAGCTTCACTTTCCAATAAGGCCGTGTGCCCAACGCCTTCTAGCTCGACGTACTTGGCTCGGTTCCCGAGCGCGCCCGCGATGGCTCGTCCTTGTCCTGGGCCGTTCAGTGCTTCATCGATGGTGCCTTGAAGGACGAGCACCGGAGCGGGGATCGCGGCTAAAAGTGGCTGTGTTTGGTAATCATCTCCCGAATCGAAGCGCTGCCAGAGCGAAGGCCGCACCATCACGATGTCGTTAACACTCGCGAGCAATGTCAGCGAGGCCACAGGCTTCTTCTGGCGCAGCGCCGAGAGGGTAGCGTGCACCGCGAAGTGACCACCGATAGAAAAACCAATCACGTTGACCTGCTGTGGCGATATCTTTTCAGCACGACACAATTCCGTGAGAATATTGGGCGCGTCTTCTGCAAGCTTCTTCAGCTCCGGTCTGCCCTCCGATGAATCAAAACCGCGGTATGCAAACACCGCTAGGCCCAGGTCGCGTCTTCCTGCCAGACGATTCAGGAACGCTTGCCCGGTCTTCAGTTGGGCTTCATCGTTGCCCGGATAGAAGAGAAACCACGGTGCCGTGGGCGAATGGGGTTCGCGGATCAGCCCCCGCAGCGTCACACCGGGTGCAACCTTGGCTTCGGCCTTCTTCCACCCCTTCGCCTCGGCGAGCGCTTGGTAGCTGGCCGCACTCTGAGCCTGCCCGAGGTAAGGAAAACGCAGCCGGGGCCGACCGAAGAATCTCATATAAATGCCGAGTAGCAGCGCACTTGCGACCAACAGAGATAGGAAGCTCCGAGCCTTACGCATCTTGAGCGCCAGCACCAGCCAACACCTCTATTTGCACTGCGGGTGAACCAGCGACGCGGGTGTGGGGCGCCACATCTTTAGTCACGACGGCGCCAGGATTCACGATGGCACCTTCGCCCACCGTGAGCCCAGGCAGAATGGTCGAGCGCGCACCGAGCCAAGCACCCTTTCCAATTGTGACCGGGGTTCGCACCACGGGCCCCGCACGGCGCTCTTTGGACGCCAGCTCATGTGTGCTCGTTAAGATCATGACTCCGGGACCGAGCGTGACGCTGTCTCCAATCGTGATGCGCTCCTCCAGATCGAGAGCGCAATCGGCATCCACTAGGCAGTGGCTCCCCACGATAAGATTTCCAAATAGCCCAAGATCTCCGGTGATCCGCTGGCCGCCTTCGATCACCGTTCCCTGCCCAATTCGAAATCCTGCGAGCCGATACAGGCCAGCCCGTTGAGCGCCGGAATTTCGCCTCGGCAACAGGGCGGAGGCGAGGAAGAGCGACTGCAGCTTGGGTTGCAAATGGTGTGTCTCTTCGCGAAATACTTCGACCCACTTTGCGAATTTGGCAACAAATGAATTACTCATGGCGCACCTTCTTGAAACGATGGCCAAATTGCTCGGCTTCGGACAACTCAACCCACCTCGGGATTTGGTAGTTAGCTAGGCGACCGCGGCAAAAGGTATTCATCCGGATTTTGAATGCGGCCAACGGCTCGGGCGTGAGCAAGCTGAAACGCGCTGCCACCATTTGCCCCATCATCGGATTGGGTTTGCCAAAGACGGCAACGTCTTTAACATTCTCCATCTGGAGCAGGTGGTTTTCCACTTCTGCCGGGTACACTTTTTGACCGCCCACATTGATCAAATCGGAGGCTCGCCCCAAAATTCGCAGATATTCCCCGTCAACTTCGACTTCATCTTGGGTATTCAGCCAGCCCTCGGCGTCAAACAGGTCGGGCGCATTCAGGTAGCCGAGCATCGCCGTCTTCGCTTTCACCCAAAGGATGCGATCGACGACCTTGGTTTCGAATCCATCGCCGCTAAATTTGAGCCAGAGTGAGCCGGAATCTTTGGACTTCGAGCGCAACACGCCGAGCTCGGACATGCCGTACGTTTGGACGAGCGCTATCTTTGGAAAGATCTCGTGGAGCTGAGCCAGAGTGCTCTCGGGCATCGGCTCAGTGCCGTAAGCGATCACTTGCAGGGAAGAGAGGTCATGGTTTTCCCAAACGCCGGACATCAGGAACAGCTTCAGAAAGGTCGGTGAGGTGGGCAGGGTGTGGACCCGATGTTCGGCGATAGCCTGTGCCACGATTTCGGGCTCGCGCGTCGGCACCGTGACCATCGTGCCGCCGTTCGCAAAGGTATTGAGGAGTGTGTCCACACCGCCGATGTGATCGAACAAGAGGAAAGTGAGCGTGGTCTTTCGCTGCCGGCGTTCTTGAAATTTGTCCAAAATCAGCGAAAAATCGTGCAAAATGGCTTTGGGGGCGCCAGTTGAGCCCGAAGAAAAAATAACCAGGCCCGGATGCTCGCGCCGCTTGAGTTGCTGAGTGAGTGGATTCTGCACGCTTCGATCGAACTCGAGAAACGTTGGTTGATCGTTCGCGTCGAACAACACACAGAGCTTGGCTTCTGCAATCTGTAGGAACGTTTCGCGATGCGCTTGCATCAGGGGCGTTAGCGGAACGGCGACCGCCCTAAGCCCGATCAACGCCAAGAGAGCCGCGCAGGCATTCGGTGAAAAAGATCCCTCAATCCCGACGACCTCGCCGGGCTCGAGGTGCCTTCTTTGAAACTCAGCTCGCCAAAAGGCCGTCAGCTCGAGGAGCGCGGCATACGTCGTCTTCTCGTTCTTCCAAACGAGTGCAATGTCCCCGTCCCACTCGCCAAGTCTTTCGAAGAACCACGCTGCCACGCCAAGCCTGCTTAGGTGATCCCGCCGAGGTAGATCACCTGGCCAGTAATGTTGTCACTCTGTTCGTGGATGAAAAAATCGCACACGTTTGAGCAATCTGTCGGCGTTCCCAGGCGTTTGATGGCCAGATTGTTGACCACAGCGTCGATTTTATCCTGCGGCACACCGCGAATCATGTCCGTCATGATCGGTGTGGCGCCGAAAGAATTACAGGTTATCCCCCATTGGCCGAGCTCAAACGCCAAGATACGCGTCAAGGTGACCACAGCGCTCTTGGAAGCTGCATAAATGGCTTCACCCGCAAGTGCGATCGGGGCCACGATGGTCGTGAAATTAACGATGCGCCCCCAGCGTTTACGCATCATCACTTTGGCGGCCTCGCGGCACACCAACATGGTGCCGGTGACATTCACCTCGAACATCCGGTTTGCGGAAGCAGCGGGCGTCAAGAGCACATGATTCATGCTGGCGATGGCGGCGTTATTCAGCACGATATCGATGCGCCGGTGACGGCGATTGATGTCCGCAATCATGGTGCGAACGCCCCGCTCGTCGGCGACATCCACCGAATGGTGATGATAATTCGCGTGGCTGAGGTCGCTTTCCCCTCGGCTGCAGCCTTCGACCAAGTAGCCCTGGGCCAAATAGTGCTCAACCAAGAACCGACCAATGCCCTTACGGCTGCCGGTGATCAGCATGACTCTGGGCATGGGAGGCGCATCAGCGCCGACCTTGATGGGTAGGGGTTTTTGGGGCTCGCTCACTGTGCTTTCGCCTCTCGTGCGGTGTTGAGCAGGTGCTCGGTCAAGACGGCGACGGTTCTAAATGGGCTGTTGCGCTGGGACATGGCCTTGTCGTTCGCCAAGACGACGGATATCGAGTGCTCCGTTTCCAAGCGCTGTTCGACTTCCACGATCAGAGAAACGACTCCCAGCGAATCAATCACAGCATCCTTGCCCACCAACACCGTGTCGCCTGTGATCACCTCAGGTGGTGACAGATCCGTTTGCGCGAAAACTTCTCGCAGGCTTGCAACGACGATGGCTTCAGCGGTACTTAATTCTATCATACGTTTTCTTTCGGTAGGGATGTGAGTTAACGCCACCTGGCGAGGGAAACACTGCGGCTTCCGAAGAAGAGCACATTCTCCGGGATGTCCTTCGACACGACGACCGACGCCGCAATCACCGAGCCGGCTCCAATCTTGACACCGGGCAAAATCGTGCAGCGTGCGCCAAGCCACGCGCCATCGCCGACTTCCACGGGGAGTGATCCGGAAGCGGTGGCTCGGCAAGCGCCGTGGCTGATGTCGTAGGTCTGTGTGAGGAACATGACATCATGGCCGACTGCTACATTGTTGCCGATGCGGATCTCGTTGTAGAGTTCAAAATAGCAGCCCACATTGAAGCCCGTGTGGCTGCCGATGCTCAGGCGTGAGCAAAAATTCCCCTCGCCCACGAGCCTCGGGAGACCCCAAAAGGCGGAGGCTTTGCCCAGGTTAACGCCTGTGGCTCTCAAGGCTGCCGCCATGGTGCGTCCAGCCACGAACGGCGGACAATAGCGAAAGGCCGCCTCCACTGCGCGGAGCCGGACGTTCACCGTGCTTCGGGCCGCTGCCTGGAATGGACTCCTCACACTCCGCTGATTACGTCGCAACTTTCCGGGTGTCCAGACGCGAACGGTGCGACCGTGCTTTGGCCGAGGTGGCGCGGGGCTCGTATCCCGTCCGAGGCGCTCGATGGAGGTCGCGACGTCGCGATGTCGGCGGAGATGAGGGGCCTTTTTAGGGAGCCAAGAAAGTAAGCATGCTGACTATCTCTTTCGCGAAGCAGACGGCCAAAAACAAGAGGCCGCCCTTCCGGACGGCCTCTTAGCTACTGGCAAAGCCAACCTTTCTCGTGAGTGGTGCGTTCAGTTCAGGGGATGGCAGGCACGCAGCCCCACTTCTTCAAGTTGCCCACCATCGCGCAGGTGCAGAGCTGAGGTCCGTTATCCGACAGATAGGTGCACATCGTAGCGACGGGCGTATTGTCGGCGCAGTTCATCCCAACCTGCGGGCGTGCCTGAGGGCAACCGGCAGGCTGTGGAGCGGGCGGCGCGAAGCAGGCCCAAGCATAGGTACTCTGCTGTTGCTGTTGCTGTTGCTGCTGACGACAGGTGCAAAGGTCAGTGCCATAAGTGCAAGCGAGGCTGGAAGCCAGACGGGTGCAACTTCCGGCTCGCTGCGGTTGCGTGGCAGGGCAGGTTTCACATTGCCAAGCCCCCTGAGTGCAGGAACAACGCGCTCCCGTGTAGGAGCATAGGTAATCTCCGGCGGTGCACGCGCTGGCGACAACAGGCGGCGTGGCGGGGCACATCGCGCTCTGGGCTTTACACTGCCAACTTATCCCACCACCTCCTGGAACACAGCTACACTGGCTTCCTTGTTGCGCTCCTGGACACACCAAGCCGACGTCAGCCAAAGTGCAGGCAACTTGTGGTGAGGCCGGACAGGTTCCGGTGGGCAGAGTTATTGGAGTCCCTGGACCTGCTCCGCCGTTGCCCCCGCTGCTAGTGGCACCCGCTGCACTATTGCCACCCGTAGCGGAGTTGGAGTTACCACCTGCAGCGGAATGAGCGTTGCCGCCCGCGGCGGATTGAGTGTTGCCCCCTGCGGCGGATTGAGCATTGCCCCCTGCGGAGGATTGAGCGTTGCCCCCTGCGGAGGATTGAGCGTTGCCGCCGGCGGCGGAGTTGGAGTTGCCGCCGGTCTTGCCAGCTGAGGATCCGCCTACGTTCGCGTTGGCATTTCCGCCCGTCGTGCTGCCAGTGCCTGCATTGCCTGCCAGGACACCCGATTGATCAGTGCCACCGCAGGACACCACAACAAAAGGTACCGCGAGAACTGCGGCGCAAAGGATCGAAGTAAATTTCATGGGCTTTTCCTCAACTTTCAAGAAACTTGCTCGGCAGGTGAACCGGCCGGGGGGATAGTGTCTGCTCCGCTGCGTGGCGGCTCAGATTGAACTGGGCATCGTGCGAAAAGTGCCCTGAACCTGAAGGTATCAGGCTAGAAAGGCCGAAATGCAAGTCGAATTGGTTGCTGATTGCCGCTGTCTGTTGGCCGAGAATCCGCTGTGGAACGCGAGCGAACAGGCGCTCTACTGGACCGATATCGAAGGAGCCGAGCTCTACCGCTATTTCCCGAGCACTCAGCGCACTGAGCGATTCTTCAACGGGGAGGTGGTCGGAGGTTTCACTTTCCAAGAGGATAACTCGCTGTTGCTTTTCGAAACCAACCGCATCGCGCGGCTTTTTCCGGACGGGCGCCGAGTGATCGTGCGCGAAAATATCGACGCGGACATGCGCCGCTTTAACGATGTGATGGCGGATCCCGAAGGGCGGGTGTTCGCGGGCACCAACGGCACCACGAGTGTCAACGGTGGCCTGTATCGCGTGGACCCAGATGGGGCGATCACTCGGCTGTTCCAAGGTACTGGCTGCAGTAATGGCATGGCGTTCTCGCCCGATTTGAAGCACTTGTATTGGACCTGCACCACCACCCGGTCCATCTTTCGCTTCAGCTATCAGCGCTCCACCGGTGAGCTTTCGGAGAGGACGTTGTTTTACTTGGCACCCGAAGCGGAGGGGTATCCCGATGGGATGACGATAGATACGGAGGGAAATCTTTGGACCTGCCGTTGGGGTGGCAGCGCTGTGCTGAAGATTTCTAGCTCAGGCGAGTTGTTGGACAGAGTGTTGTTACCCGTCGAAGCGGTCACTTCTGCGGTGTTTGGGGGTCCGAACTTGAGCGAGCTGTACGTAACCACAGCCCGTGGGCGCGAAGCTGCCGATTCCCAGGCGGGTTCGATCTACCGCATCACGGGTGCTGGAAGAGGCTTGCCAGAGTTTCGCTCGACGTACCGATAGCTCGTGCCGACGCACTCAGCGCCTCAGAGTGCGCGTGGCAAACTTCGGTCGAGGGCGTGATGATCGAAGAAACGCCACTGCAGGTAGAGCGCCACAGCTACCAAAATGTGCCACCATTGGTGCCCATTGAACCAGCCACCTGCGCTGCAGCTCGGCGCATTGATTGAGCCAGAATACCAGGGGAACACGGCAATTGCCAAACACCCGGCGCCGCCTGTCCAGGCCCAACGCCATGGCTTTTGAACCGAGCGTGTCAGCCGAGCCGTTAACTCAGCAACCAGCACCAACAGCGTTAGGCCAAAAGCGATGGTGGTGAGCGCCACTTCGCTGCCGCCGTTCGCCTGCACCGTGTCTTGGTGCCGGAGCGCGGTTGCCGTTAAGAGGATAACAGTGGGTGCGACCAATGACGTGACCTCGTGGACCACTCCATGCCGTACAAGATCTTCCTGGAATCCCGCGGCCACGTAGTGGGCTGCCGACAAGGCAAAGATCAGGAGCGCCGCCAAAACAAACACACTCGTTGAACCGCCCAGCTCCCTCAAGTCTGATCCACGCAGGGCCAGGAGCCCCAGCATGAGCGCAAGGCCAAGCCCGAGCCAGCCTCGAAGCCAGGGCAGAAATGGCACCAACCATCGCTCGATGCCGTGGGCCAGCAATACAAATAACACCAGATACACGGCGGAGACGTCGTGCGCTTGATGGCGTGCTGTCATCCCCGCATGAAAGAAGAACGAGCCAAAAGCGAGCCAAATACAGCTGGCAAACAGGCTGAAGCTCAACGGATCGGGGAGCCGAGCTTTGACCCCCGCAAATCGAGTCATGGGACGCGCGGAGATCACAAGGAGCGCTACCGCAGCGAACACCAAGCTGGACCACGCGTTTTGAGATTGAACCACGGCGGGCATCTCGCGCCGCCACACGGACCAAGCCAACTGCGCGTGCGTGGGGTCCAATGAGGCCTCCCAGCAGGTAGGCCGCGCCTCGCAGTATTCCGCACAGTGTCGCGTTGGCAACTCTTGGCTAAATCGTTCAGGCCACGCACTGCCCGAACTGAACCACACGCTCATTCCAATCACGAGCAAAGCCAGCCCGAGCGAAGAGATCGAAAGGACGCGAGGTAAGGTGCGATGAAGGGGCCCAAATACCTGCGGCAAAAGTAGAATTGCCATGCCAAAACTGCCAAGGACGCCAGCCAACACCCAGGCAATGAGCGGCTCAGAAGCGGCCGAAAGCAGAAAGCCCAAGCTCAAGAGCACGCCCGATACGAAGAACGTGCGCGTCTGCGACGTCGGAAATGCGCGCGGCTGCCGACTCGACGAAAACCAAACACCCACCGTCAGCGCTGTGAGCACGACACCTACACACAGGCTCGACATCGCGCCAGTCATTTTCCAGTTTAGCACGGAAGCGTTGGAGATGATTGAAGCGCATGCTGCGCTCTCCCGCGTTCAAGCCGTACGTTGAAGGTGACCGAGCTTCAGCTCAGTACGTCGTCTTTAGCCAATTCACCTTATCCCAAGTGAGCGCTCCAGCGCCCGAACCCGTCTGCACAATCGCGGCCAGGTTTTCTGGGTCATCCAAATCGTAGGTGTAGGGCAACGCATTGCCCGGGAGATTCCAGGAAAAGGGAATGATCGCCGCCTGAAAGGGCCGGAGTGGATTGCCCGGATCGGTGCTGTTGCCTCGCACGTGCGTGGGCGCGGCGTTCTCGTTGTCCAGATGATAGATCGTGTCGAGCGCTTGGATTTTGCCGGTGTAAGTGGCGTTGTTCACATCCGTCTGATTGTTGCGGAGCGGCCACAGGCAATTCATGAAGACGCCCTTTTCAACCAGCAGCGCACCGCCCTCGGTCGCGATGGCGCCGTTGAGCGGCGGATTGAAACTATAGGTGCCGGAGAGCGTGGCTTGGGCTGAAACACTCATGGCTTGGGCGCGAGCATCTCGTAGGCGTCTGGCGGCGAGCACACCTGTGTCGTCGATGTAGTTGTTGTAGTTGTGAACATTGCCCGCACGCAGGCGCGGCATGGCTCGGTCCCATAGATTGATCGCCCATTGGTGATGGATGGTCATCGAGTGGGCGTTGTTGGTCGCGTCGAGGCTATTGGCGCCCAGCAAATGCGCCTTGTCGTGGCCTTGGCTGATTTGGACGATGTCTTCGACAGAAAAGCCATTCGTTCGTAAGAAATCATACATCGGATAGGCGGCTCGGTTGGCTTCCAACGCTTGGATTTGCTGGCGCACGAAGCTGTTAGGATTGGTGGCGCCGTCATCGCCAACGTATTTGCACCACGAGAAGGTGATGTTGTAGCTGCCGCCTTTGGTGTCGATGATGCCATCGTAGGCTTTGGTGAAGGTGCAGTGATCGATCCAGACGTTGCTGGCCGTGCCGCCATTGCCGATATCGATGAAGTCCCAATCGTTCTTGTCGTAGGCGCCTTTGGTCTGCTCGTCCCATTCCCACATTTCATCAAACTTGAGATTGCGAAGGATGATGTTGGACGTATCCTTGATGTTCAAAAGGGCGTGGCGAAGGGTTGAGCCATTGGCTGAGAAGATCGTGAGCCCGCTCTTGGATTTGATATCGATCTTGCTGACGCCCGTGGTGATCAAGCGTGGGTGCAGTTGTGGTGCGGCGGCCGGTGTGAAGGGTGAGCTGGCGAGCGTTTGCGCGGCGCTCCCCACCTCGTTCCAGCCCAAATCCAGGTCGTTCATGATTTCGATCACCTTGATGCTGCCGCTTTTATTGAAGGCGAGCAGTGCGGTAGCCAATTCGAGTGGGGTCGTCACTTTGGCGTAGGCAGGGTCATTCTCGGCCACGATGCCGCCGCCTGTTGTGCCGGGGCCCACGGTCGCAAAGCCAGTTAAGTTGTAGTGGCTCGGTGAGTCGACGACTGCGGGCGTCCCCCCGGTGGGGCTCGCACCACCGAGGCTCGCGCCACCGACGCCGCTGCCTCCGCTATTGGCGCTGGCTCCTCCTGTAGTGCTCGTTCCTCCCGCTGTGCTGGGGCTGACTCCTCCGGTTGCGCTGGTTGCGCCCGTTGTGCTGGGGCCGGCTCCACCGGTTGCGCTCACGCCTCCTGTTGCGTTCGCGCGCCTGCCACCTGCGGCAGTGGCGCTGCCCAGTGCGCCATTCGAGCCGCCCAGACTCGACGAAGATCCGCTGTTCTTCTTCGAACTGCACGCCGCAGGTAAACTCCCCAATGTCAAAGCAAGACCTAGAACGAAACCTGTGTGTGTCTTCATGGTTGAGCGCTTTCTTTTGCGAGGCCAGGTGTTGCTCGACGAACGTTTGCCGAGCGTAAAGGAAACACTCCGTTTGGAGCGGCAAATGCGCGTCGGTTTCGGACGATGTTTCCGGGGTGCTGCTAGCACAGATGCAAAATTCCAAAGATGTTGTCGCAACGGTGCGCGTCATCGGAGCGCACACCCGGCGTCAGGCTTAAAGCCGCTGGGGCGTCACTAATAAACCTCTCCCTATTGCTTGCGTTGACCGGTGAGCCTTACAGTCGGCACGATGAAATTTTCTATCAAACAGGCTGCGCTCTTGGTGTTGGGTCTGCTGTGGGTTGGAGCCTGCACGTCCTCCGGCTCGAATTCCTCTGGCCCTACGGGCTCGATGGCGGGCGCCGCCCAAGGGGGCAATCAGGGAGCGCAGAAATCGAGTGGCGGAGCGACGTCTGGCGGTGGTTCGTCACCGCACGTGGGCGGGACGGGTGGCGTGGCCGCGAATGCGACTGGAGGTGCAGGAGGGATGCGCTCTTCAGGAGGCGCCGCGGGTAGCTCTGTGGGAGGTGCCACGGGCGGCGCGGGGCCGAGTGCACCAGTCACGTTCGCTGAATACTGTGACGCTGCCGGACGCTTGTACGCGGCCTGGCTGGCGGCCTGCTATCCGGGAGGTTACGACGCGGCGAACTTTGCTGAATGGGTGAGCACGTGCCTGGGCACCCAACCTTCGCTCACTGCCAACAAGCTCAGTTTCGATGGGGCGGCTGCCGCCAATTGCCTCGACCAGGCAAAGACTCGCGATTGTGGCACTTACGGCTTTTTAGGCGAGGTCGACGCTTGCCAAGCTGTGTTCAAGGGCAAGGTCGCAGCAAACGCCGCGTGTAACCCTTTTGTCGGCACTTCCACGATCATTACCAGTTCAGAGTGCGCCGCCGGTTACTGTGCGGGCGAGCCGTGTGCGAGCACCTGCGTTGCCTACAACGGAAAGTGTGATCCCAATAACAACGAACGCTGCGCGCCGAGCGAATACTGTGACGACGCCCATGTTTGTCATCCTCGCCTCATTCAGGGAGCCGCGTGCAACGGCAATCCGAGCGCCTGCGCGACGGGCCTAGATTGCGTCGGAGCTGACGGCAACAAGAGTTGTACGGTCGCGATCCCTGAGGGCGGCGATTGCACCTCGTCGGAAGCCTGTGCGGGCTCGATGGCATGCGCAGGAGGCAAATGCCGGGTGCTCGTGGCGAGCGGCCAGCCTTGCTTACAAAGCATGAACTGCCCGGCTGGTGAAACCTGTATCGATCTCGATGGCTTCAATTCCGGCGCGGCGGGGACCTGTGGCGCTCCGCATGGGCTCGACGAAGCTTGCTCCGGCTCGATCGCGTGTGCCGATGCGCTCTACTGTGATGGTTCTTCCGTGTGCAAACCACGCTCTTCCCTGGATGCCGATTGCAGCGTGGCGCCTTGTGACCGAACAGCGTTTTGCAGCAAGGCCCCAGCCGTGTGTAAGGCTCGCATCGCGGAGAATGCTGACTGTACTGCCTACGCCGATCCGGACCTCGTTTCAACGGCGTGCCAAGCTGGCCTGCTCTGTATGGCTGACGGCAAGTGCCATCCACGGGGCAACGCAGAAGGGGCACCCTGCCCGGCTCAAGGCCCCGACGGCTGCTTGCGCGGTCTCTATTGCGCATCAGGAGCCTGCACGCCTCAGAAAGCGGGCGGCGTCGCGTGCACCGATGTCTCGGAATGTCTTTCGTTCAGCTGCGATCAGTCGAAGAAGTGTGTCGATCCGAACGCCTGCCAGTGAGTCGTTGAGCCGCGGTGCCGAATCTAGCGCTTGCCCGTGAATTCGGCGGAGTGTGTCACGAACCCGTGCTCGCGCGGCGTCGCCAACTGGAGCTGCTCACAGCCCCCAATGCCCCTTGAGGTAACCCTCGATCGCCTGCCTCTCCGTACCGTTGAGCGCCGCGGTGTAGACGATGACCTCGGCGATGTCCCCCTTGAAAGCTTCCGCGTTGCCCGGACTACCTCCGATCCGGCCCCCGGCTGACGCGGGTAGCGGGGTCATGGCCATCGCGGAAGTGTCTTCGCCCAGCTTCGTGCCGTTCCGCCAGACCTGCATTCCAATGCTTGGGTCGAACCACGCCATCACGAACTCTGCGTTCGGCTCGGGGGCAGCAGGCTCCGCGAAAAGCGCGTTCAGGGTGACGGTGTTCTCGGGGATGGCGGCGCCTTTGACGAACGTGAGGTTGGCGTTCAGAGCGTTCTCTGCGGAGTTTGTCCACGACGGCCCTAGGTCCATGCCCGACGTGCCGACGAACGGCTGATATCGCTGGAAACCAGGCCACTCCCACACGCGAACAACTGCAAAGAGGGTGAACTGGGTATTTGCGAGAAAGCTGAGGTCGACATCGAGGTAATCAACCAATGGATAGCCTGGGTTCGCGAAGTACGGCACGTTGGTGCCGTGCAGGGTGTGCAGCGCGACGTTGCACTGCGCCCCGAGATTGTTCCCCGGCGCGGTGGCGTCGTGACCCTTCCCCGATTGGTCGCTCCACTTCGTCACGCGGTTCGGTGTCGGGGCAGTATCGCACGCAATGCCAGCGTCAGCGGTGAGCCAGAGCTGGAGCGAGCTGCTGTGCACGGTCGTTGGGTTCGGCCCCGCATTTGCTACACCGCCCGTGCCGCCGACACCGCCGGCTGAAGTTAGGCCGCCGGTGTTGGTCGCGCCGCCCATTGATGCGCCTGGAGCGCCGCCACTATCGGATATTCCGCCGGTGCCTTGCCCTGCATTTCCAGTGCCGGTACGTTCTCCCCCCATCCCCGGGGCGCCTCCCGTCATTGCTGGCGTGCCACCCGCTCCGCTCATTACGTTGACGCACAGCTTGCTCAAGCACGAGAGGCCCGAGTTGCAGGTGCCGTTCGGATAACACGCGCTCCCTTCGGAGCCTAGGGAGCCCGCCGACGAGCCCCCGCTATTGTTTCCTGCGCCGCCAGCCGCGCCTTGCGCCTTCTCGGAGTCGCTCGAACATCCCGCTTGCGCCGTTAGCACGACGCCGAACATCAGCACGAACGCCCAGCCAACACGCCGAAGTCGAGTCATATGAAAGGAACCTCGCATAGCGTGCAGGTGCAGTCAATCAGCGCATGCATTTTGGCTGGGAGCCCCGGGGCTGCACAACCAATTGAGCAACGGGGGGAGGTCGCCATTGCCCGGAATGACTTGATGGTCCGCAGATTCGGACGTTGCGGCGACGCTATTGGGGCCCCGGGGCACGTTGACCAAGAGCGTTAGCTCCAGACGCCGCGCCCATCGGCGTGGCGGCGCCCTCGGCCGCGGTGCCACACGGCGCCACTTCGAAACACCTCGCCGCCCTCAAACCAACTAACAAATAGAAGCTCATCCGGATCTGGGATATCGAACTGTTCGCCGTACATTTCCTCGTTTTAAATCACGATGCACGCGGGAACGCCCTGGATGATCGGATGATTGGGATTCACGCCCCACAGTCGTTATTTCTCTGCAGATGCACGCCACAGTAAGCTGCAGCTCGTGCCCATCAGGCGCTTGAACATGTTGGAATAATACCACGAGGTCCATGCCTTCTCGGCGTAGATCCTTCCGTTCCGTTCCGTTCCGTTCCGTTCCGTTCCGTTCCGTAGCCGCTGGCACTCGAAGACTGGGCTCTGCATTGTCTTCACCGCGTCCCTTCTTGCGAGTGCCGTTGAACAGGCGCGGGTCGCAATAACGGACGCGCTTGCCGGGGGCAGGCGGACCGGCTATGCCGCGCCCCATGAAGTTGCTTGGTGGTTTTGGCGCGGTGCACGTGGTTGCAACGGTGGTTGCGCTAGCTTGTCTGCATTGCGGCCACGACCCTGAAAAGCCCAGTGTCTCGCAGGTGGGCGGCGCCGCCGGTGAGTCCAGCGGCAAAGGCGGTAGCGACAGTCAAATGGGCGGGAGTAGGCCCCAGGGTGACGCCGGCAGGAGCAGCGCGGTCGGCGGCGGCGCGGCGGGCCAAGCCTCGGTGGGCGAAATGGGCGGCGCCGGCGGCGAAGGCCCCATCGTCGTCGAGGGCGCGCACCACGGCTTCGTGTTCGCCGAGGTCAGGATGCCCGTCAGCAATACGGAGGCCAACGCGATGGCGTTCGACCTGAACGGCGACGGCAAATCCGACAATCAGTTCGGTAGAGCGATAGTGGCGCTCAGCATGCAGGGCTTGGAGATCAACCAGGCCGCCGCGGCCGCGACCCAGGACGGCAGTGCTATCTTGCTCGCTGATCTGCAAGCTCCCTCGCTGACCAGCGCCAAGGGTGCCGGGCTGATGACTTTCTACGGCGCCGATCCGGTGCCGATGCCGTGCGCGAGCGTCAACGATTGCGGCCACCACCTGGACGGTACCGGCACTTTTTCGGTCGCTGCTGCAACTCCCCACGTGGTCGTGACACCGGGCCGCATTGCAGCGGCCGTCTTCAACGGCCAGGGCGGCGAGCTGCCAGTCCAGTTCGGCTTCGCGGGTGGCGTGCTTGAGCTGGTGCTACACGACGCGCACGCCGAGCTGACGAACCTCAGCACAGACGGCTTCACGGGCCGTCTCGGCGGGGTGATTCCGCAGGACCAGGTCGATGGCCAGATCTACCGGGCGATTTGGACCGGGGCTGCGTCGTTCGTCAGCAGGGATTGTACGGGCGGTGTCGCTCCGGTCTGCGGCTGCCAGGTTGGGTCAGTCGGCAGGACCTACCTCGACTTGATGGATACTGATCACGACTGCGCGCTCAGCCTTGCCGAGGTCAAAGCCAACCCCCTGTTCTCGGCCATTTTCGCGGTCGACCTGGATACCGACGGCGACCAGAAGCCCGACGCGATGTCCTGCGCCTTCGCGGTCAGCGCCAAAAAGGGCACCTTCAACCTGCCTTGAAGCTGTAGCCGAAGAGCTCACGCTTGCGGCCCCGTCGTATCGCCGCTGTTCGCCTTATCATTACGTAGCCCACCGCGCTTGAACGCGAGCATGCGGTTCCCGAGCGGGGTGGGGAACAACAACCTCTGTTCAGGTGCTGAGCACGAACCTCGACTAGCGCTTGCCCGTGAATTCAGCGGGGTGCGTCACGCCGCCGCCGTAATTCTTCTCGGTGATCGGTTCGAGCGGTACGGCGATTTGGAAGCAATTGCCGATGCCACGGGTTTCGGTGTTGCCGTCAAAGGCACACCACCGCACGCCATTGCTGATGACTTTTTGAACGTCAGCGTGGTGATAGGTGGGGTAAGCTTCGTGACCGGGGCGAAAATAGAACACACGCCCACGGCCGCGGTGCCACACGGCGCCACTTCGAAACACCTCGCCGCCCTCAAACCAACTAATCAATAAAAGCTCATCCGGGTCCGGGATATCGAACTGTTCGCCGTACATTTCCTCGTTTTCAATCACGATGCACGGGGGAATGCCCTGCGTGATCGGATGATTGGGATTCACCACCCAGAGCCGTTCTTTCTCTGCAGCTTCACGCCACAGTAGGCCGCAGCTCGTGCCCATCAGGCGCTTGAAGATTTTGGAATAGTGCCCTGAATGCAGCACCACGAGGCCCATGCCTTCGAGCACACGGCGCTGCACGCGATCCACCACCGCGTCTGCAACCTGGCCGTGCGCCACGTGGCCCCACCAGACGAGCACGTCCGTGGCGGCCAGAACTTCTTCTGTGAGCCCATGCTCGGGCATTTCGAGCGTGGCAATGCGAGCCTCAACGCCGAGGTGTTCTTTTAGACCCGCAGCGATGGGCGCGTGCATGCCGTTGGGATAGATGCTCTTCACGAATTCATTCTTCTGTTCGTGAACGAACTCATTGTAGATGGTAACGCGGGGCTTCTTGGTAGATTCGGTCATGCTGATGTTCCCGGGATTGAAAGTGTGAGTTTGGTTTCAGGTGGGGTGGGATGCGCGTCAGGTGGGCTACGTGAGCTCTATGCGGGTGCCGGTCTTTGCGGCTTCAACGGCAGCGAAGACCATGTTCACGCTCTTGATGTTGTCAAAACAGCTGGTTTCAGGCTGCTGGCCGAGCGAAATGGCATGCATAAAATCAGAAAGAACGCGGTGTTGTGGGGTTTGCTCGGGCTCAAGCAAAGGGAGGGTGCGTTCGCTTCGGACCGCGTAGTTTGGCTCGATTTCGTAGTGGCGCACGACGCCGTTTTCGTAAGAGAGCGTGCCAAGGCTGCCTTCGATCAGCCAATTGCCGTTCCAATCACAGAACGAGCCTTGGCTGCACCAGCTGGCGTTGTAAAGCGCCACGATGCCCGCCTCCATTTGAAAGAGCACAGCGCATGAAGCATCGCCACGATAGTTGGACCACGGCGGGTTCCACGCGTTAGCGGTCACGCTCACGGCGTTCGATCCTGTGAGGGTGCGCAGCAAATCGAAATGGTGGATCGACATATCCACGAGCACCGGGAAATCCATCTCGTGTCGAAAGCCTCCCTTAAAATCATGCCCTTTGTAGAACTCAACACGCACTTGTCCGATCGTTCCGATCAACCCTTTGGCAAGCGCTGCCCGCAACGTCGCCATGCCCGCGCCGTAGCGATAATTCTGAGAAATGGCGTAAATTTTCCCAGTTTCACTGGCTGCTTGGAGCATGGCTTGGCAATCCTCGCGGCTCTCGGCCATCGGCTTTTCGCTCAACACATGCAGGCCTCGCTGGAGCCCAGCCACCACATGTTCACGGTGGAGGGCTGGAGGAGTCACGCAAACTAAAGCATCGGCTGGGGTGTTAACCAGCGCTGCTTCCAGATCGGCATAGCAACGATCCGTTGCCACCCCCAAAATGCCCGCAGCCTTTTGCAAGGCCGTCGCATCGCGATCCACGAGGGCCACGACTTCCGCCTGAGGTTCGGCTTTGAGCGTGTTGACCCAAACATTCCCGAATCCGCCGACTCCAATCAGAATAATTCGCATATTGCTCTCTTTGTTTTGAAGGGGATCACTGAGCGCTTCTGGAACACTCAACGTTAGCGCCGCATCAGCACTTTTTGGTCACACGAGCCTGGATTCTATCGCTAATCAGCGGATCATCCATGAACGGAACGACACCAGATGCGAAACGTTGGAACTGGCGGAAGTGCGACCGGACATGCTTCCGCGGGCCTGTGTAAAATCCGGTGAGCCTCGTGATGGCTTGGTTTGGTTCGAAGGCTCTTAGCACTTCTACCCAAGGTCCATCCTGCAACCACGGCATCCATGCGTCGTGCGCCGTCGTCGGTGGCGTAAAGCGCCGTATTTAACATCCCCGCCCTCAAGAGAAGCGACCGTTTGGATCCGAAGCTTCGCCACGCCATCTTGAATCTCCTAGTTGTGCCTTGCGTCGGGAGGGTGTGCCTCTCGGTCACAGGCTGGGAGCACAGGTCACACTGCGAAGATGAGAGAACGGACTTCTGGGGGGCTTTAGCGGGGGAATGCTCGCGGCATGCTTCCTGCTGATGGGGCTGCCCATGGAACAACTTACTTTCAATAATAGGTCTGGCTCCGCCCTTAAAGCGTTAGCTCACGTCGCCAGTTGGTTGCTGTGTCTGGGGTGCTTAACGGCACCGGCGCACGCTGCCGCTTCTTCGCCATTCTCACTTGAGCTGAATGGTGGGGCTGGTTGGACGAGTGGGAACAACGTGGAGGGGGTCGTGCTTGAGGGTGGTGAGCTGGCTGGTTATCGCGTAGCCCGATTGGGGCTCGTCCAGCAGCTTGCGATCGGGGTGGGTCCTAGCATGAGTGGTGTTGGCGCCACAGTGGGCCTCGGTTTCGAGTGGAAGCGAGTGGAGCTCAATGCACTGGGTGAAGTTGGCGCCCACGTTTACGAGGGGATTGGTTCTAAGTTTCTATTCGATGACCCGGGTGCAAAGGGGACCTTGATCTATGAGGGTATGCGTGCGTCGTTCGGGTACGTTCTTCGGCGCAGGCGCTCCGATCGATTCGTGCTCTCAGCATTTGGATTTTGGAATCGCGATCTGAAGAGCGTCGAACGCTCGTATTCCTACGAGGAGACGGGGTGGTTCAGTGACGAGGTCACCATTCAGGAGGCTTCCCACCGTGTCGGCCAGAGTCCCTGGGGAGCCGGGCTATCGCTGGGCGTGAAGTACGGCGGGTGAAGACGAACACTATCCGTTTCCAATGCCGGACAGGCACGCTAGGCAGCACGCACTCTTCAGGGACGTTCGCGAATATAGGTTAACGGTAGTATACGGCCGGCTTAGCTCCAGTTCACCTATTTGGCGACACGCCGCGCTTCGAAGGCCTCATTAGAGATTGGGGGTCGACCGTCGAGCCCGCAGTCCTTTGGGGCCACGGAGATTAAGACAGTGGTCGCCCAAATCATCTCAAATTGTCCATTCGGAGTGGTGACGGCAGTCGAAGCCCCGTAGGGAAGCGGCGTTTCCTGGGCAGCAAGGACGGAATGCTCAGGCTTCTCCCAAACGGAGTGATAACAATCATCCCTGGCGCCCCTGCAGTTGGGGATCAGATAGGCCGAAGCACCAAAAAACTCGAAAAATTGCTTTTGTGAAAGCTGTTCAGCGCTGGAAAGAGACAAGTACCACAGAAGCTCCCGTGAAGGGTCGCGTATCTCGATGGCGGTATCCACGTTGGCTCCACAAACCGGACATACCACGGTGACAAAGCGACTGAACTTCACCCAAACATCCGGCGTTGCGGGAAGGGAGGGGGCGGGCGCGCCCTGCTCTATTGCCAATCGGCTTCCGTCGAGAAACGTCAGCGTCACCTGGCCTGCCTCCCGCGACCAAAGTGCTCGGCCCTCGCACGTAACGAGGGTGTGTTGGGATTGGGGGCCAACTGAAGTGCATCCGCTCGCAGTCGACGCCGTCATGCCCTGGGTGACGGCCGCAGGAGGAAAATATCGCCAAGACGGGGCCCCGACGACGAGACTGGTAGGAGATACATCGCACGCGGACAGCTTCCCCGCTGTTCCACTGGTTTCCCCGCTTCCGCCGCCGCCGCCGCCGCCACCGCCACCGCCACCCCCAGAGGTGCGAGCGCAGCCTTCAGTCGGATCCGTTTTCGATTCGCCGCTGCAGCAGCACAGTGTCGCTAACAATAGAAGGGATGGAAAGGACAGCCGCACGATCCGGCGCCATCGGTCGGCGTTCATCGTCGCTCGCGTCAGCGTGTTCGAATTCCTGGCGTGCCTGCTCTGGCGCTCTCTGTTCATTTCGACATTAACAGCAACGACCGTGCCAAGCGCGATTGCTTGCAAGAACCTGGCGATTGTTGGTGCCTACTCACGGCGGCTCCAGCGTCCGACTTTGGAATGTTTGGCACAGCTTGGCACATTCCAAAGACAGGCAAGTCAGAGAATCAGATGCGCTATCTAGGGAACGCGGGGAAGAGTCCTCAACTTTCCGACCGAGAGATTGCGGCTGTGGTGTTGCGTGACTCGCTGGTCGCGGTTCTCCGCGATGGGCTCGCGCGGCGATCGTACGAATACGTCAAGGCCACAGCACCATGAAATGCTTCTGGAGCTTAATTGACGGGCAACCTAGTTCATAGTAATACGGCAGTATGACGGTTGCTAGGTTCGCCGTATCGTTCGATCCACAGCTCGCGCGTGCGGTGCGAAAAGCTGCAGGTGGCCAGCCCACCTCTGCATGGTTGGCCGACGCGGCTGAGCGAAAGCTGCGTGCGGAAGGGCTGTTGGCCGCTATCGAGAGCTGGGAAATGGAGCACGGAACTCTGACTCCGACCGAGCTCAAGGCCGCAAGGGTTAAGCAAAAAGGGTCGAAGCGTTCGTGAAGCAAATCGTTCTGGATACGGGGGCGCTCATAGCGTTGGAGCGGAATCAAAGGGACATGTGGGCTGCGTTGAAGGAAGCAGTTCGATGCGGTGCGGACGTTTTGGTTCCAAGCGCCGCGTTGGCTCAAGCATGGCGAGGCACTCCGAGCCAAGCTCAGCTGCAGATGGCTCTTAGGCATTGCGTCGTTGCCTCCTTCGATGCTGTGGCACGAGATGTCGGCCTGCTCTGCGGTCGAGCGCGTACGCAGGATATCTGTGACGCGCAGGTTGCTATTGTGGCTGCTCGCCAAGCCGACGTTGTGTACACGAGCGACCCGGCGGATCTGCGCGTCTTATTTTCAGCGCTCGGTGCGAAGAAACCACGCATCGTACGCTGCTAACGTCATTCCGGTCGCGCCGCGGGCCGGTGACGCGCTACGGTCTCGCGCCGTGCGTGTTTGGAGCTCGGTTTGTAGGAATGTGTTGACGGTCGGGTGGGTCGGCGCAGGGGTCGCGCTCACACGTTTGGCCGCGGCCGAGTCCACTGGCGTGATGCCTCCGCCTCCACCACCTGAGCAGCCTCGCCCTGCCTCGTTAAATTGGGTGCGCGGAGCCGGCGCAGAGGCGTGTCCTGGTCCAAACGCACTAGCAATCGCCGTTGAAGCACGTCTTGGTCGTCGGGTGTTCGTGGCTGCTTCCGCACCGGAGTTGGCGGTGGAGGCGTACGTCAGAAACGCGACGGATTTCGGTTTCGAAGTGGTGCTCCAGCTATCGGGGCCGGACGGCAAAATCTTCGGGCGCCGTGAATTGAGAAGCCCCGAGCGGGACTGTACATCAATCATCGATTCGGTCGTGCTTGCCATCGCGCTCATGATCGATCCAGAGGCCAAGCTGGTAACTCCTACTTTGTCGACTCCAAACGCGCCTCTAACCGTGCCACCGACCGCGCCTCTGCTTGTGCTGTCAGCGATTCCTCCTCGCCCCTTCATCTTAACTGCGGCCTCCGACGCACCCATCCGCCCGATGCGCGCCAGCTTGGTGGTTTCGGGAGCCGTTGCAGCGGGCCTTCTGCCGGTGCTCTCACCAGGCATCGGCGTTACAGCTCGCGTTGTTCCAAACGAGTGGCCCTTAGGGATCGAGCTCGGAGGTAGCTATTACCCCGCGAGACAAGCTCTAAGTCGTTCGGCAACTCCGAGCGTACTCGAAGCGGGAGCAAGCTTCTCCGCTCTAGTGTTTCACTTGAGCCCTTGCTGGGTGGCAGACGTACGTGACCGCAAACTCACAGTCAGCCTCTGTGGCGGAGCTGGAGTCGGCGCGCTCTCAGCGATGCCATTGGGTGTGCAGGGCCCACCACGCGCGGCCAGCGCGCTCCTTTTTGACGCTGAGCTGCGAGGAGACGTTACGGGACACATTCTAGACTCCGTTCTGGTCGCTTTCGGCCTAAATTTGGCCGTTCCCCTCGCGCACTACACAGCTCATCAGACTGTCGACGGACAACCGAAAACGGTATTTCAGCGGCCGGACGTCGGAGGTGGGGCGGAAATCGGTGTTGGGTTCGAATTTTGAGTCAGAAATTCAACGAAGCGCTGCCAATAGCAGGAGTGGCCATGCCATCCGAGAATTTAGGAGCAGTGCCTCCAGCTGTGCCGCGGCTCATTACACCTGAATTCGACGCCGTTTTTGAAAGCAGCAGCCGATTTGTTTGGCGTGTTCTTGCACGGCTTGGGGTGGCCCGGGCTGACATCCAGGATGTCGGCCAAGAAGTCTTCATGGTCGTGCATCGTCGGCTGCAGGATTACGATGGTCGCGCGTCGCTCCAGAGCTGGATCTACGGGATTTGCGTGCGAATTGCCTCGCAACATCGGCGACGTCATCCCGGAAGAAGAGAAACAGAAGCGGCGAGCTTATTGGAGCAAGGGGTGCCTTGCCACCAGGAAAGAGACCTCGAACACGTGCGCGCGCAGCGCCTGCTTCAAGCGACTGTGGATGCTATGGACCAGGATCAAGCCGCCGTCTTTGTTCTGTATGAGCTGGAGGAGCTATCGATGAGTGAAGTGAGTTCGGCTCTCGGCTGTCCACTGCAAACAGCATATTCTCGACACTACGCGGCGCGCAAAGTCGTTGTGCTTGCCTTCCAACACCAAGAACAACCAAAGAGGCAGCCATGAGCCAATCAAACGACCCGCCTAGACTCCGCACGCTCGGCGAGGGTCTTCCAGAGCTGCTCACCCATGCGCTGGGCGCGGTGCACGATGACACTCCGACCCCCCATGACGTTAATCAGATGCGGCATAAAGTGTGGCTCGCGCTTGGACTGCCTGCGCCCGTTCTGCCGCTACCAGTCGCCGCGCCTGCTGCAGTTGCCAAAGTTGGGACTGTTGCCGCCGCTGCCAGCAAAAGTGGAAGCGCAGCTCTGGCCTGGATCGCCCTGCCATTAGCGATCTCAGGCATTGGGGCTGCGGTATTTCTCCAGCAGCGGGCTCACGTCAGGGCAGAAGCTCCAGGCTCTTCTAACGCTGTGCGAACTGAATTCCAGAAGACACCGCGCCCGTCGTCCTTACCAGAAGTTGCCAACGTGCCTCCGGTTGCCGCGAGCGTCGCAATCAGTGTTCCTTCGGCAACGCGCGCGCTGCCCGTGCCCGCTCACCCCACGCCGCCTCAGGCAGTGCCAACATTCGGTTCGGAGGTTTCAATGGCCCCGATGCACACTGAATCGGAGGTAGCGTTGCTCAGCCGTGCACAGGCAGCGCTCGCTGGCAATCCGTCGCAGGCGTTGTCGATTGCCGGTGAGCATGAACACAGGTTTCCTTCTGGAACGTTCGCGCAGGAACGAGAAGTTATTGTCATCCAAGCCCTGGTCCGCCTAGGGAGAACCCTAGAAGCCCGAACTCGCGCCGAGCACTTCCATATGCTCTTCCCGGGATCTGCTCACGGACGGCGAGTCGATGTGCTCGTACGTTAGAATGAAATGGGAAATGGTGTTCATAATTTTCAGACACACCTGCCAATACCCACTGAGAAGTCAGCCTAAGAAGGAATGCACAAAAATGAGAACAAAGAGCCTAATTGGGTGTTACGCAGGAACTGTGGCCGTGGCAATGGCGGCAGTGGGATGCGCGACTACCGTGGATCTTGGCACGGTCGAGTCGGCCAACATGCCTGAACCGGCGCCATCAGAAGTCACTGGCGGGGCCAATTCGACGATAAGCGGTGGAGCTAGCTCAGTGGGTGCGGGCGGCGCGCCCCCTGACGCGAGTGGCGGTAACGCAAGCGCCGAACCCGGCATTTGCGATCCCGACCTGTTCGTTGCTGGCGTTAGAGCTGCGCGGGCCGCGTCCAACGCGCCTTCGAGCTGCATAGCCCCCTTCTCGCCGCCGCTTGCGGCACCCGTGCGTGAGGCAACCTCAGGTTTTTTGCGTAGCGTGTTGAACGTGCCGGCGGCGTCACTACGAGCGGGAACGCAACCCTGTGGCGCCGCGACAGGTGGCGCCGTGGCCCCGTGCGCGAATATTTTTGATAAATGGGTCGGTCAGGCGGTGGGCGGCAATCTAAACGACATTCTTCGCCCGTACTCCCTTCATCTTGAGGGCTGCGCCACGGACCTCGAACTGACCGACTGGCAGTCGACGGTGAATGGAATAACGTGGGGATCAATCTTCTGTCTTTCGGGTCACTCCGCGGCGGGGCGCGTGGTCGGCATGTGCCTGTTGCCGCAGGCGACGTGCCTGTAAGCGTATCCCCGCGCGCCCCATTCGTTCGGAACGCGGGGACAGCAGTCCGCTGCCCACCACGGCGCTCGGGAGCACAGATATGCATTTTCGGCCCTAGCGGGGCTAGCGGGGTCGGTTCTTTCTTGGCGTCGCCAGTCGTAGCGGCCATAGTGGGAGGATGAGCGGTCCTGCCCGGCGCCTCGAAGTCGCACTTGAGCTGGCTGATCTCGCGGTAGAACTTGTTGAGGCCCGGGTGCGACGCGAGAATCCTCAACTTTCCGACCGAGAGGTTGCGGCTGTGGTGTTGCGGTGGCAGAGAACGCGTCCGGGCGCAGAACATGGGGATGCACTGGGCGTGCCCACGTGCTGGCCACGCTTGCGCGATCCGCTGCCATGACGTTGCGTGACTCGCTGGTCGCGGTTCTCCGCGATTTGGAGCAGCTCCGGTTGCCACACGCGATCATTGGAGGGCTTGCGGTAAGTGCCCGGGTGGAGCCGCGAATGACACGTGACGTAGATGTCGTCGTGGACGTCGCTGATGACGCTAGTGCGGAGGCGGTGGTGTACGGGCTCCTGCAGCGCGGATACGCGGTTGTTGGCGTTCTTGAGCCATTCGCGGCCGGGAGATTGGCAACCACGCGGATGCTGCCGCCGGGGGCGCACGACTATTAACGTCTTGCCCACGGGCGTAAGCAAAGAGCAAGCGGAGCGGGGCTTGGCCGGCACCCCAGAGGCTGCTCGAGAAAGCTAAATATTTTTGAGTAATTCGGCGTTCTTGAAGCTTGGATTTGGCGAAAGGGAATCACGTCGGGGGTAACGTCTCTTTTGGCCCGACCGGCGGCCGCGACAGTTTGCTCCACATCATGCCTCCCGTACGAATGTGGCTTCGAGGTAGCCCATGTCCGCTGCGCTGTCGTGCCCGCCAACTAGCAACTCGAAGTTGCTGTGGATTGCAGCGACGCCATTGGGTGCGTATTCCGGCGCGACCCGGTCGGCGATTCCGGCGCGACCCGATCAAGTTTGAGCCCCGGCTCGAGGCTTTGTGGCCTCGGAGCGAAGAGTGCAGACGGGTGAAGTGCGCGAGGTTGAACTCTTTGTCGCGGCGCCGGGAGCGTCGAGCTACGCCGTGGGGCATGGCGGGCCTAGCACTCATCGCCGCTACCCTTCGTAGGCGTCAAAGAAGGAAACCGGCGGGGATTTCGCCGATGTCGGGCTCTAGCGTAACGAACCGGACTTCACGCGTTCCCACTGAGCCGAGAGGCCCAGGGGTTCTAGCTTCGACCACTCAAGCTTGCTGAGGAGTGCAATCTCCCGGTGAGGTAACGAATACCGGGATGCCACCTAGGTCGGCCGTGCGACGCCGTGTGAATTCCTCATCACTGAAAGCGCGCGATTTTTTGACAATGAAGTCGATCTTCCACGGCTTCGGCACTGGTATCGCGGGCCACGCCGCCGTGATTGCACGAAGGGTTTCACCGGGCCATGTAGTATGACCGGCTCTGCTCATTTGCCTCCCATGACTTCCACCTTCTGCTCCGTCCGGCGCCGACCTAAAGGCAGACGAGCGCTCTGGTGATGGTGGAACCGCATACCTGCGAAGCCATGCTCTTGTCCAAAGAGTGGCGCGACGAACGGGATGGACTGCGACTCTACTTGTGGGCCACATCAGAAACCCACCCAATCCACATCACACTCACGCGCGAACGCGCTGTCATGTTTCTGGAGCGCGAACGGGCGGCGAGGGCAGACGAGCGAAAGGCCGTGGGGTTAAAGACGATGCGAGGGCGAGCGGTAGATGCTCTCTACTTCGCAAAGGAAGGCGATTTGCAGGCTGAGGCGCAGCGGCTGAAGGACACTGGCTCAGCGCCCCAAGAGGCCGACGTAAAGCCCGTGGATCGTTTCCTTATGGAGCGCTTTGTAACTGGCAGCTTGCGCGTGACGGGTGCCGCCGAGGAGCGCGACGGTGTGCTGTGTTTCAAGAACCCACGCGTGGAGCGTTCCGACTTTAGGAAAATACTCAGGCTTCTCTCACTCGATATTGAGACGGAAGGACTCGACGGCAAGCTCTTGTCCATCGCGGGCATCTGCGAGGGAGATGCCCAGGTGTTCATGCTAGGGGAGAAAAGCGAGGGTGCAGCTATCGACTCCGTAACCTATCTAGCGACCGAACTCGACGTGATCGAAGCCTTTTCTGAGTGGGTGGCCGCCAAAGATCCCGATTTGCTGATCGGTTGGAATGTTGTGGTTTATGATTTGCGTGTGCTCCGGGAAATCTGTCGCAAGGCGGGGCGCAGTTTACGTTTAGGAAGGCAGCGGGCTCCAGCCGAGGTGATGATCCCAAGAAATCCGCAGCAGCCATTTGTGGCGCGAGTTCCGGGGCGTGTGGTGCTGGATGGGATCGCCACGCTGCGCAGCGCCACTTGGGCATTTGAAAGCTTCGCGCTCGAAGACGTGGCTCAGGAGCTTTTGGGGCGTGGCAAGAAGATTGCGCACTCCGTGGACCCGGCGCTCGAGATCATGCGGCTTTACCACGAGAATAAGCCTGCATTTGTCGCGTATAATCTCGAAGATTGCCGGCTTGTTTTGGATATTTTTGAGCGCGCGAATCTGGTCCGGTTTGCGGTAGAGCGGCAAGCTCTGACTGGCCTTGCACTCGACCGCCAGGGGGGATCAGTGGCCGCGTTCGATTATCTCTACTTACCACGCCTGCATCGCTTGGGGTTCGTCGCCAACGCTCGCACCGTTGCGTCGGGCCACGACTCGGCGCCGGGTGGCTTCGTGATGGAATCCAAGCCGGGCTTTTATCAGGACGTGCTCTTGTTAGACTTCAAGAGCCTGTATCCGAGTATCATCAGGACGTTCTGCATCGATCCGCTGGGTCTGGCTCAACCGGGAGAGGATCCAGTGCCGGGCTTTGACGGCGCCCAGTTCTCACGTGAGCGACACATATTGCCGGGGCTCATCGAAAGCCTTTGGTCCGCACGGGATGAAGCCAAAGCGAAGAAAGACAAGGCGCTCAGCCAGGCCATCAAGATCTTGATGAATTCATTTTACGGTGTGTTAGGGACGCCGGGGTGTCGCTTTGCTAACGCTCAGCTCGTGGCTTCGATCACGCGACGTGGCCATGAAATCCTCGCCCAAACCCGCGATTTTATCGAAACGGAAGGCTTTAGCGTGATTTATGGGGACACAGATTCAGTGTTTGTTCACGCGGGCGCAGGGCTTGACGCTCACGTCTGCCAAGCTCTCGGCCAGGAGCTTGCGAGGAAGCTGAACCGATATTTCCAAGACAGCGTACATGAACGCTTTCGACTGCCTTGTTATCTGGAGGTGGAATTCGAGGCGCACTACCAAGAGTTTGTGATGCCTACGCTACGCGGATCGGAGCGAGGCAGTAAGAAGCGCTACGCGGGTGCGTCGCGGGAAGCGAACGGAGAGTTGAAAATCACCTTCAAAGGCCTGGAAGCAGTCCGCACGGATTGGACGCCGTTGGCGCGGCAGTTTCAACGCGAATTGTATCGGCGTCTTTTTTTGAAAGAGCCCTTTGAGCAGCTAATTCGGGATACCTGTCGCGATCTGCGCGCCGGCCTCTTGGACGCCGCGCTCGTATACCGCAAGCGGCTGCGCCGTGAATTGAGTGACTACGTTGCGAACGTGCCACCGCATGTGCAGGCTGCGCGAAAGTTGAACAAAGCGCCCAAAAGCATCGAGTACGTCATCACGCTTGCCGGGCCGGAGCCGAAGGGGCACCTCACTTCAGCCATCGACTACGAACACTACGTAGAACGTCAAATTGAACCCATCGTCGACGGGATCCTGCATTTCTTGGGGCGAAGTTTCGCTGAAATTGCAGGGAGCCAAATGCGGCTTTTCTAATTGCGGGGAGTACGTTCGCAGCGCAGTAGCTGGAACTCGAACATTAAGCTTTGAGAGGCTCTGAGCCAGGCATCAGGGCTGGATTGGCCTTTTTAACCCCTATAAAACATCATTGGATGGTTGAAAATAACCCTAATTATGTTAGGTTCCGTTCGTGGCCTTTCTGCGACGATGCGAGGAATCTTGCCTAAGTACTTGGTATCAAAAACAAAACCGCAAACCGGTAGTCATTCGCGGCGCACGTCAGGTCGGGAAGTCAACGCTGGTTCGCTCCTTCGCTGAAGGCGCCGGCCTAACCCTGGCCGAGGTGAATTTGGAGCGCCAACCGGAGCTCGCGCAGGCTTTTGAATCCAAGGACACCGCGCGCATTCTACGGGAGCTCGAAGCGACCACTCGCATTGATTTGAATGGCAATAAGACCCTCTTATTCCTGGACGAGATCCAAGCGTGCCCTTCTGCACTGCCGGCCCTGCGCTATCTCTACGAGGAACGTCCGGCTCTCCCGGTCGTGGCCGCAGGCTCACTGCTAGAGTTTTTGCTTGCCGATCATCGTTTCTCCATGCCCGTGGGGCGCATCGAATATCTGCACCTCGGTCCGATGGGTTTTGGGGATTTTGTTGAGGCCTTAGAGGAGCCCTTCCTCCTCAAGCTCATCCGCACCTGGCGGGTTGGAGAGCCTATTGCTGAGGCTGCGCATCGGAGTCTTTTAGACTTGCAGCGTCAGTACCTTCTGGTCGGTGGCTTACCTGAGGCCGTACGCGAGTATCCCCGCTCACGAAGCTTCACTCCAGTGCGGGATGTCCACGCCTCCATCGCGGCGACCTACCAGGACGATTTCTCGAAGTACGCTCAAACTCCGACATCCAGGCTGCGCCTGCGCACCACCTTCGGTCGCCTGCCAAGCCTGGTGGGGCAGAAGCTCAAGTATTCCAATGTGTCACGTGAAGATCGAGCGAGAGACGTTCGGGATGCTGTCGATATGCTCGCTCAGGCCCGCGTCGCATGGAAAGTGCATCACAGTGATTGTTCCGGGGTGCCGCTCGAAGCTGGCGTGCATTCGCGCGTGTTCAAGTGCCTATTTTTGGACATCGGGTTGATGAACCATATGCTTGGCCTGAGCTGGGCTGAAATCGGGCGTTGGGACGAACGCCAGCTTGTGAACGAAGGAAGTCTGGCAGAACAGTTTGTCGGTCAACACCTCCTGTTTCGTCACGGGTGTACCACGCCACCGTCCCTGTATTACTGGCTCCGGGAGGGGAAAACTGACAACGCCGAAGTGGATTACGTGATTAGCAGCGGCCGATGGATCGTGCCGGTCGAGGTGAAGGCCGGCAAGGCCGGCAGCTTGCGCTCGCTGCATCAGTTTGTGAACAGTAAGCTGAGTCGTCCGCCGCGCTTGCCCGTCGCCGTGCGTTTTGACCTCAATTCTCCCTCGCGCCATAAGCTTGAACATTCCCTAACCAGCGCCGATGCCAAGGCAGCCTATGAGCTCCTTTCCCTTCCGCTCTACATGGTAGAGCAGTTGGAGCGGCTCTTGCGCGATCTCTTGGACTGAAGGTTGGAGCTGAATAGCGGGTGCCGCTCCCGTTGCCCGGTATTTCACGTGAGTGGCCTTGACCAGGCTTTGAGACTGGTTTCTACACGAGTTCGTGAGCCAAATACATTTCATCGGTGGCGAAAAAGGCGGGGTCGGTAAGAGCGTGGTAGCGCGCCTGTTGGCCCAGTATTGGATTGATCGTGGAGCGCCGTTTGCCGGCGTTGATGGTGATCTTTCACATGGTGCGTTGCTTCGGCATTACGGCGAGTTCAGCCAAGCTGTGGACTTGGCGTCGCCGGACAGCGCCGATCAGATCTTGGATCGAGCGCTTGGGAGCGAACGCCGTGTGCTCGTTGATCTGCCGGCACAGAGTGCACGAGCTTTGAAGAGCTGGCTCTTGGGCGCTAATGTTCTGCACTTGGCGCGTGAGCTTGGCGCTTCGGTCACGTTTTGGCACGTGAGCGATGGCGGCTTTGCTTCCGTGGGTCAGGTGGAGCAAGCGCTCGAACTCTACGGCGATCAGGCAGCGCATGTGGTGGTGAAAAACCACGCGCGCTCGAAAGACTTCAGCCAGCTCGATGCATCGGCCGCAACCGCAAAGCTGCGGGCACTTTCGGGAAAGTTGCTCGATTTGCCCGAATTGGACGCCACCGCCATGTACAAGATCGATAGCGCTGGCCTGAGCTTCTGGGCGGGCGCACACATGACACACGGAGAGGGCGCCCTCAAACCTCTCGAACGCGAGCGCGTTAAGTTGTGGCTCAATCGCTGCTACTCGCAGTTCGATGCGTTAGGCGAGACCGTCTAGCGGCATTTCCCGGAGAGCACTCCCGGTTCCTTTCAAGGTAGCGTTTTAGCGCAGCGGAAGGCCGTTTCCCAGTTGGTCTCGCTCGAGTAGGCGAACGTATTAAATCCAAAAACTCCTCCGTCGCCACCGCGCTGGAGCCCCTTGTTGTCACGAAATTCGTGCTTGGCAACAAGGCGGCCGTAGCCTTTCGCGTACGTAGCCCCGGCGTAGAGCCCCGTGGCGGCGTTGAACGCACTTGCCGGGATCACCATCGAGGGACGCACGGCAACGTACGTTGGAGGCATCGCCGGATCGTCAGAGCTCAGAAGGATCACGTCGAGGAACGCCTGCGTATCAAAGTCAAAGTTCAAATCCAGGCCTGAATCAGTGCCGTCACCGGCATACAGGCTCAAAGGAACCGAGTTCCCTTGCACCACCACGGCCACCCACTCTGCCCCTCCGGCTAGATCCCAAACGCGCTCACCATTCGGCAGATAGAACACTCGCCGCTTCTCGCCGCCAAGGCCATACGCGTCCGACGGAGTAGCACCTGTATCGCTGTACGCATCGTTGAGGTTGCTCACGGCGCTGCGCCCGATGAGCCCGGAAAAGAGCCCACCTTGGCCCTGGGTGCACGTGCTCCAGTTGTAGGCCTGCGCTTCAATCGTGGAGGCCAACGTCATCCACTCGTCATTGGTGATCAGATGATAACCAGCGCCGATGCTTGCGCATTCCGCTTCGGCTTGGCTTTGGCTAATGAACTCCCACGGCAGCCCGTCGCTCCGCGATTGGGGAAAGTATTGGCCCACAGCGAGCGGGGCACCCGCATTGGAACCGTCCGCATCTAATACCATGTTGCTGCTTCGGAGAGCGCGCATCTCAAACTTCGCCACACAAAAGTCCCGGTTGATCGGACCCACGAACCCCGCCGAGCTCGCGGCAACCAGCAGATACTCTGCGGGGCAGCCAGCCGCTGGAGCGAGCCCAGGAACTTCAGTGGGCAGAGAGCCAACACACGTTCCCATGGCCGCGCCACCCCCGGTTGCGTTCATCGCCGCGCCGCCGGTTGCATTCATCGCCGCGCCGCCGGTTGCGTTCATCGCCGCGCCACCCGTCGCCGAGCCGCCGCTTCCACCCGTTGGTACGCCGCCGGTTGCGCCTCTGCCAGCACTGCCCCCGAGTGCTGACGCGCTGCCGGTGCCTGCGCTGTTGGCGCCCCCCGTTGATAAACCACCTGCGTTCTGCCCCGCAGCTGCACCTATGAGATCAACGGAACCCAGATCGTAGCCGAAACGGCAGGAGCTGACACTGAAAAGGAGTGATAAGCACCAATAAGAGTTCAACTTTATCAAGGGATCCAGCTCCTCGGAACAAATCCTTTTACGCTCCCGCAGGAACGGCCTCGCAGCAAAAATCATTAGGTCTTTGAACGTGCCCGCGCCGAAATTGCGGCTCCAGCGTTCACATCACCCGACATGGATCGCTGTGTCAGAGTAAAACCTATCGCAGACGACCCGCTCATTGAGCCGTTCACGTGCGTGCGAATTGAACGCGCGAGGCCGCTGGTGCAACACACACTCACGATCGAACAGTTAGCTTGAGAATGCAGATTTGCAGCTGCCATCCTGTTTGATCAGTTCCTTCGAAAGCATGTTGAGATGACGCCCAGCGCCTATCGCGAGAGCTTTCGGCAGGTGACTTGGGAGCGCTAGGCCGCCTCGATTCGCAGGCATTCGCGTCGGCTCTTTCTAATCCACGCACAGACCTTTCGATTCCGAACGAGTCTAAAAATAGCCGTTTGACCGGCAGATCGGCGCGTGCCAGCCTGCTTCTGTGGTTCACTATCACTCTGATATCCGACGCGCTCGCCTTCACAACTTTCGCAAACAGTTAGCTGCTGGAATACTTGAGGAATCGATTCCCTTGGCTGCGCGCTTCGCGGCCTTCGAGGGCAACGTTAGTTTCGCTGAGCGTGAGCAGCTTGAGTTTAGCCCTATCAACGAGGGAGCCATTTGGGGATCCGCTTGGCAGAGTGCTTGGTTTCACTTGGTAGGTAAGGTGCCAGCAGAGTGGGCGGGCAGCGAAGTGGTGGCGCGCATCGACCTCGCGGGAGAGATTTTGGTCTTCGATGCTTCGGGCTGTCCGCTGGTTGGGCTGACTCACGGATCAGTATTTGATCACCACTTCAACAAGGATATCCTGCGGGTGTTCTCGCGCTCTGTGGGAGGTGAGCCTGTATCTGTGTGGCTTGAGGCCGCAGCCAATACGCTGTTGGGGATCGAGCGCGAGGATCCTAAGCACCTCGAAGATCCCACAAGGCTTCACGGGCACCATCAAGGGGTGGTCAAGGCCGCCCGGCTATGCCGTTTCAATCGCGAGCTGTGGCATCTCTGGCTGGATGTGGATGTGCTGCTCTCGTTGCATGAAGGTCTACCCGAAGCGAGTCGGCGCAGGCGCCAGTTGTTGCGGGCGTTGAATCGGGCTGCCGACGCGTTCGCAGTTCAACCTGTGCCAACTCCTGAAAGTGGCGTGAACAGCCAAGAATCCGGAATTGCGGCGGCGCGTCGTATTCTGGCCCCGCATTTAGCGCTGCCGGCCGATCCGGGTGCGCTTGAGTTGGTGGCTGTCGGCCATGCCCACATCGACACGGGCTGGCTCTGGCCAGTGAAAGAATCGGTGCGCAAGTGCGGGCGGACCTTCGCGAGTCAAATAGATCTGATGGAGCGCTATCCGGATTATGTCTTTGGGGCGTCGCAAGCGCAGCACTACCAATTCGTCAAGGATCGCTACCCGGCACTCTACGCCAAGATCAAGGCCGCGGTGGCGGCGGGCCGTTGGGAGGTTCAAGGTGGCATGTGGGTGGAGGCAGATGCCAATCTGATCTCCGGGGAATCGATGGTCCGCCAGTTAGTGCTGGGCAAGCACTTCTTCAAGCGTGAATTCGGCGTGGATATCAAGAATCTGTGGTTGCCGGATGTGTTTGGTTATTCGGCAAATCTTCCGCAAATTCTAGTCAAATCGGGATGTCCTTATTTTCTCACGCAAAAGCTCAGCTGGAGCCGGTACAACAAGTTTCCTCACCACACGTTCACGTGGCGTGGGATCGATGGTAGCGAAGTGCTCACGCATTTCCCTCCCGAGAGCAACTACAATGCGGACGTCACGCCGCGCTCCTTACTCAACGGTGATGGGGCCTACCAGGAGACGGCCATTTGCGACGAAGCGCTGTCGTTGTTTGGCATTGGTAACGGCGGGGGAGGCCCTAAGGAGGAGTATTTAGAGCGGGCGCTTCGCGTGCAAAATCTCAATGGTTTGCCGCGTTATCGCCTAGGAGCGGCTCAGCCCGTTTTGGAGAAGCTCGCGACGTACAAGGCGGAGCTTGGAACCTGGCAGGGGGAGCTCTATCTGGAGGCGCACCGTGGCACGCTCACCACGCAGGCTAACATCAAGCGCCTGAATCGCCGGGTTGAAGAAGCCTTGCGTGTCACCGAAATGTTATGCTCAACGAACGCCCTCACCGCCTACCCACAGGCGGAGTTGGAGCAGATCTGGAAAATCCTACTGCTGAATCAATTTCACGACATCTTGCCGGGCTCATCCATTCACAGTGTGTACGAAGTGGCGACGGCCGAGCTGGAAGCGGCGCTCCTTCAATGTCGCGAGCTCCAAGTTCAAGCGGTGCAGCAGCTCAGCACTTCGGATGCAGACAGTCTCGTGCTCTTCAATCCGTCGAGCACAGCGTACGCGGGCCCTTGGGTTCTGCCGGAGGGGTTTGGAAGTGTTAGCCGTGAGGGAGCCCCACTCGTGGTTCAGAACGAAGGTACCTGGTGGAGTTGCGTCGTGCACGTACCGGCGCAAGGCTTTGTGACGTTGCAACGCACGCCTGGCCCGTCCGCCCAGGTTAACTTTGAGCTGGTGAAGAGTATGAGCGCTGGTCAGGGGCTGCACGTCCTCGAAAACGCCCTGATCCGCTACGAACTGGACGCTGGGCTCGGTGTGGTGAGTGCGTTCGATAAGCGCTTGCAGCGCGAAATAGTGACGGAGGGCGCGCGTGGCAACGAGCTTTCCTTGTACGAAGATAGGCCCCACGCGTGGGACGCGTGGGATGTCGACGAGTACTACGAACAAGCGCTGCTCGGCGTAGCTGCTGTCGAAGGTCCCATCTTGAAGCTGACGGGCGCGGTCCGAAGTGGCCTTAGCGCCAACATGCGCATCGGCAGCTCAACCATTCAACAAACCGTATGGCTTGCCGAAGAAAGCACGCGTTTAGATTTTGTGACAGACGTTGAATGGAATGAACGGCATAAGATGCTGCGCGTTAGGTTCCCCACCCGATTGCGCGCCACCGAAGCCAGCTTTGAGATCCAATATGGTGTGGTGCGGCGCCCAACACACCAAAATACTTCCTGGGACGCCGCGCAATTCGAAGTCGTCGGGCATCGCTACGCGGATCTCTCGGAGTCCGATTGGGGTGTGGCTCTGCTGAATGACTGCAAATATGGCTACAAAGTGCGCGAAGGCGTGTTGGATTTGAATCTATTGCGGGCGCCCACGGATCCAGATCCCGTGGCAGATCGCGGGCAGCACCGCTTCACCTATAGCTTGCTCCCACACACCGGAGATCTGGCGTCGAGCGACGTGCTGGCTCACGCCGCCATGCTGAATCAAGGTCTTGTCGCTGTGCCAGGCAGAGCCTGTCAGAATGCCATGTTGCCCGTTACTGTGATCGGGTCAGGCGTCGAGTTGTCTGTCCTCAAAAAAGCGGAAGAGCAAGCTTGCCTCGTGGTGCGGGTTGTCGAAACGCGCGGCGTGCGAAGCCAAGCCCTGCTCAAGGCTCTGAATCCGCGAGCGCGCATCGTGCCAACCAATCTCGTGGAATGGGAAGACAACGAGAGCGAGGCCGCCCGAGGCGAAAAGCCGCTCAGCTTCACAGCGTTCGATATCCAGACGTTCAAGATTTGGCACGAGTGACATTTGGACTTGCGCGAATGGGATTTGGGGCTTTTTGGGCTCGGGATGAGGTCGCATTGACTCCCTCAGTTGATGACCTCGATCGGCAGGTTCGAAAACTGAGCATCGAATACCGCAACACACGCCGCCGGCCCCGAGCACTGATCGATCTGCAACTCGAGCCCGATGCTGCCCTGTAGTTTAGCGGCGCCAAGGGGCAGAGGCAGGCCTGACTGGAGAATCAGCGAGACGTTCCCGCCGCTGAAGGTCGCGGTGTTGCCCGAACCGCCTGGCCCCTTTTGGTCCTCGACATGGAGCTCAGGCAGAGGGTCACCGTTGGGGTAGGTGCGCGACGGATGGTCAGAATACAATTCCAAAAGCAGCCGAGTGGTAGCTTCCAAACCTGGGGCAGCGGCCAGGCTCAGCGTGCCATTGGAGCGTACTTTCCCGTCAGACGGCTCTGCGACCGTCACGGGGTGCAGCGCCGTGAAGTCGCGCACGATCATTGTCAGCGTGGCCGTGTCGTCGGAGATGCTCAGCTCGTCGATGCTGCTGGTGCCAGAGGGTTTGAGTGAACTCGGGACCTCGAACAGCGGGTAGGTGCAATAGTGCTCACCGCTTTTCAACCCTTTCCAGCCGCCCACGTCGGTAACGGTGAGAATCACCCCGTTGAGTCGCGCGCGAGCGGACGACTTGACCGCGAAGCACACCTGCGGGTCCGCACCACCCACAGGCTCGAGAGACGCAAAGCGCCGACTACCCGGCGACGTCGAAAGTGTCAGCTTGGCTTGGCTTGCGATTTTGGAGAGCGGCTGAGTCGCATCAGGCGAAGGGCCTCCGCAACCCATCAGCAGAGTGGTCCATGCCCAAGCCATGCGCATGGCGGAGGTTAGCACGAGCGCTCGGTCTCGCCCAACGTCGAAGCGTGGGTCATGGCGTGGTGATCCTAAACCCGAGAACTGCGTAGTAGTGGACAGGTGCATTTTGAGGGGACTCCAGGCCTTGGCCGACGGAGACGAAACCCGTGAAGAAGGCGCTCGGCTGGTATTGAAAGCCCAGATCGTACAGGGTAAGGCCATCAGCGCGCAGATTGATGGAGGAATGTCGAATCACTTCGTTTGACCGAGCCTGACCACGGCACTTCGGTTTGGATCTTGGGAAAAATGGAGCTAGAAATGCCCTCTTGATCATAGAAATTCCACTTGATACCCAGCTGCTGCCGTCCAAAACCATTCACCCCCGAACTCACCGAGTAGGGTAGTGAATAGTTAATCTGAAACGCCTGATTCAGAACATTGAAGCCGAAATTGGCGTCAAGAACCACCGGATCGTAATCTTTGCTGGAGCTGGTGAGATCCATGTCCGCGAGAAAGTTGGCTTCCAGTTGGCCAGCCTCCGGGACGCCCGGGTCCTCCATCCGCATGGGGTTATTCGCGAACGCTTCGATGGGCTTTGCGGCCGAAGCTTCGCCCCAACCAACGCTGCTCTGACCAGCGACGAGGCATCCGACTGCGACTGGCAGCGCGATCTTCCAGCCGACGCGTTTTCCGAGAATCACGGAAAGCATCCATACTCT
Source organism: Polyangiales bacterium (assembly GCA_038246305.1). Lineage (GTDB taxonomy): Bacteria > Myxococcota_A > Polyangia > Polyangiales > Polyangiaceae > JBBRRP01. The sequence continues at coordinate 49,875 of JBBRRP010000008.1, forward strand.
GTCACGGGATCGATCCCAAATTCACGAAGTGAGCCTTAATGATTTCTTAACGTTGGAAACTCCAACCTGGGAATACAAATCCGGTTAAAGTGATGCTTATGCAGGAAACCCAGGGCGAACGGCCACCGGTATTCATCAACAAGCTACCGCAGATCACCGCCGCTTTCTGGCTCATGAAGATCACAGCCACGACGCTCGGCGAGACGGGCGGCGATTGGCTCTCGATGACGATGAAGCTTGGGTACTTGGCGAGTACGCTCGTGTTCTTTACGTTGTTCGTGGTCGCGCTCGCGGCTCAGCTCGCGTCTAAGAAGCACCATCCTTATCTGTATTGGACGGTCATTATCGCGACGAGCACGGCGGGCACCACCATGTCGGACTACATGGATCGAACGCTTGAACTTGGCTACACCACCGGCGCCGTCATTCTCGTTAGCATCCTATTCTCGCTGCTCGCTCTCTGGCGGTTCACCGTTGGCAACGTAGCGGTGAACGATATCCGGACTCGAAAAGCCGAGATCTTCTACTGGATCACCATCCTATTTTCCAACACGCTCGGCACTGCCCTGGGCGATTTTCTTGCCGATGATTCGGGCCTCGGGTTTTTCGGGAGTTGGCTCCTTATCACCGGGATCCTCATTGTGATTCTGGCGGCTACATACTTCACGCGTCTGCCCAGAGTTTTGTTGTTCTGGATTGCGTTCATTCTAACGCGTCCGTTCGGAGCTACCTTCGGTGACGTGCTCACTAAGACTCACGAAAAGGGCGGGCTCGATTTTGGGCGAGGCTATTCCTCCTTTATTCTGTTGGCGATTCTCATCGTCTCAATTGTGGTGTTCCATCGAAAACGCGAGAAGCAGGCGGCATAAGTCCTGAGCTGGAGTGGCCGAGGTCAACAGTATTACGGTGTGTATTGCGGCCGAATCGAGCGCCTAGAGTGGCCTTAATCGTTTCTTAACGGGCCGCGTGGCGCTCCTCGGGGCAATCTACTTCTTAGGCTACGCCTAGCTACTGTACTCAGACAAAGGCACCTCAAATGAAAGGTCACAACATGAAACGAAACATTGGTGTACTCGTGGTTCTTCTTGCCGCAATGGGTGCGGCTGCCCCGGCGATGGCTGCTCCAAAACAGGGCAAAGTCACGCAGATCACGCTTGCGGACGCGCGGGCTCGGGCGTTGAAAAAGGTCCCTGGTAAGGTCGTGGAAGAGGAGACCGAGAACGAAAATGGCCGGCTCATTTACTCGTTCGATATTCGACCGACGGCGAATCCAAAGACGATCAAGGAAGTGAACATCGACGCTCATGATGGTACCATTGTGGCGGTTGAAGATGGCGATAAAGGCGGCGAATAAAGGATGATGCATTCGAAGTGGTTAGCGTTCGTTTGGTTGCCGCTTGTTTTCTCAGCGGGAGCCTGTAGCGGCAAAGAAGGTAGTGGAGAAGTTGCGGATGGTCCCGCACAGAGCCCCACGTCGCCCGATCTCACGGGCGTCGTACTCCCGGAGAACGGTGGGAACGGCACTATTTCGGGAACTGCGGACGCTAACCCTTTCGCCAAAGTGGCCACGGCTTATCTGGCCGGTGCCCCCGATTCAACGAGTACAACGGTCGTGTTTCTATTTTCGAAACCAGTGAAATGTGCCGATATTGGTGCGGCAGCTTGGGATGCTCGCATCCCCGACGGCACTCAAATCTTGGAGCTGAAAATCTTCGGTCAAATGCCGGGGACCTTCACGGCCGTCACGACCGTTACTCCCGCCCCAGGAGAAGTGTCGGTCAACTACACGCTCTCATCAACCTCGACAACTCCCAAAGAAACGGGTTCGAGTGGTGGCTCGTTGGTGCTTGAGACCCTGACGGCTGGCACGTCCGCTTCTGGTACCTTTGATATCAAATTCGGTGCGAATAGCTTGTCGGGAAGGTTTGACGCCATCTACTGCCCCGGAGGTCGTGAACCATGAAAATACTACCCTTCCTCACGTCAGGCATGCTCCCGCTGTTGCTCTGTAGTTGTAGCGCTAAGTCGGGGACGTCTCAGAGCGGTGCTCCGAAGGTCGTCCCTTCGGATATTAGAGACGTCGAACGCGACGGTGAAGGCCTCGTTACTACAACGTTCGGCGTGTACCCTGATCGCAAGCCTGACTGGGTGCGCGCTAATTCCGTGTTGGCGCTGTTAAAACAGGTGTGGGGCAGGGGAAAGAGCGCAAGCCCTGGGCTTCCCGGGACGCAGGTAGGGCTGGTGGATACTGCAATTGCGAAGCTTGATGCTGCGATTGCCACCATGGATCAAAAGAGCGCCACCTATGCCGCCAACGAAGTCGGGCTAGCTTGCCCCGAGCTTTTCGCATTCTTTCAGCCCGATGCTCCGCGCGGGGTCTTGCGCATGGATGCCGTGTTTCGGCAGCTTGGTTTGGATGCACACTTCAACAACCTCGACGCGGTAAAGGCAGATCTAGCGAGCCTCAAACAGGATTGGGCCGACACCAAAGCTGCGGTGGCCCAGAAAGCGCCGACTTGCCATCGTGTCGGAGGCACGGCGACAGTTGGTAACGATATTGAGCAGTCGCTCTCCAACCTCGATGCTGCGATTGCAGCTAACGATCTCAAAATTACTGAAAACGAGAGCGATAACGGCGCGCTTGAGATCGATACCTTGGAGCTTCTTTTTGACTGCCCGGCGGATGGCGTCGCACCCGCGGGGGGCATCGGCGTCAAATGCACTTCGAACGCAGGTTGCGGAGTTGGGCAAGAGTGCGATCTGGGAAATGCAGGCGGAAAATGCGCTCCCGCAGCCTCGAACAAGATCGGCACCGCCTGCACCAGCACCGTCGAGTGCGGTACCGATTCACGGAGCGCGTGTGCCACTGAGTCGGGTGACGCCTATCCTGGTGGATATTGCACCATGGAGCCTTGTAATGATGTTGACGTGTGCCCGGCTGGCGCCACCTGCGTGGCGATCGGCGGTGAAACTCCGGCTTGCTTCCTCGGGTGCCAGAGCGATGCGGATTGTAGAGTAGCCGCAGGGTACGTGTGCCAGCTCTTCGTTACGGCTCCACCCATAGGATTCGGACCCACCGACCATGCCTGCGCATTTGCCTGTACGCGGGATCCTGACTGTCAGGCGCCATTGAAATGCGATATTCCATCCGGTAAATGCAACCCTTGAGCACCGTTGGTCGGCGCCGTATTCTCTCCGTATTGGGAGGATCGTTGATCGCTGGCTGCGGCGAAAAATCTGCGGCAAACAAGGGCTTGAGCTGTGTGAGCGACGGAGCGGGTCCGGGTGCTGGCTATTGTTTGATCGATCGGACTCGCATCAGCGTGCCTTTGGCAAAGCGGCTTTCGGTAGGCGAAGTTCTATTGACGGCGTCCGATGATCGCAATGCGGTGATAGTATCGCGGGACACCGAAGGCTTTTTCGCACTGAGTGGCATTTGCACGCACGCTTGCTGCATCGTCGCGATTTGTAGCGGAGAGACGTGCGCGGTGCCAATTGCGAGCCCCACCAATTGCGCTGAGCCAACGCGCGGGAGAATTTCGGGGGATGTTGCAAGCTTCATTTGCCCGTGTCATGGCAGTCAGTTTGCGATCACTGGCAAGGTGCTAAACGGGCCCGCCAGCGTCGATCTGCCTGCGCTTCACCTCGAGTTTGTCGGAGAAGATGCCGTTGTGGACCTTTCGCTTCTGGTTTCCAACACGATCCGTGTTTAGGTGAAGCGCGCACCGTGCATTTTTGGACCCTCCCGGCGATGTTTCTCTGCTAACCGCGGATCACTCGTTCGCCCTAATGATTTGCGATAGCGCTTGGAGCGCGGCCGTGCAGCGCGCGGCGTCCGACTGTGTCGCGCGGAGCTGCTTCAGAACGTGGTCGATAGCGCCGTCCATCTCGTGCCACTTCGCCGGATTCATCGGCTTGAGCGAGGCCTCAGCGTCATCCCAGGCTGTCTCCAGATCGGTCACGCGCGTCTTCGCTTTGGGCCATTTTCCGGCCAGTACCAAGGCGAGTGTGTCGTCGGTGAGCGTCTTGAAGTAGTTGAGGTCACCGAGAGGTCGTACTTGCGTGGCCGGAGGAGAAGGCTGCGCGCCGCCTGCGGTCGTCATCTTCGTCGCGGCCGTCGTGCCCGTCTTCGCGATCGGGGAGGCCGCCGGCGCCTCCTTTACAGCATTCTGGAAAGAGTCGTGTCGCCATTTGTATCCCGCGCCACCACCCAGCACGACGACCGCGATTACGGCGACTAACTGCAGCACGGCGCCGCGCTGTTGATGCGGAGCCACCTTAGGCTCCGTCGAAGCGACCACCTGATCGCGCTTGGAAAGCGAAAGGTAGGCCACGGTGGCCAAGATTGCAGACAGGAAGATGACGCTGGTCTCGGTGGCGCCCAATCCCAGACCGCCGTACTTCTTCGACTGCGAAAGATAGTCGCCCATCGATGCGCCGAGCGGTCGTGTGAGGATGTAGACGATCCAGAAGGCGAGAATGGCATTGAGTCCGAACCGCCACGCGATCGCCGCGGCCGCGATGATGCTGACGACGATCGTGCCGGTGAGCAAGTAGCCGAGCCCGAGGCTTTCGGCCATCAGATCGCCCGAGGCGGTGCCCAGCGCGAAGGTAAAGAGGATGGTCAGCCAATAAAAACCTTCCCGCCGCCGGGTGTAGACCGAATGGATCGAGAGCGTTTTTTCATACGCGTACCAGACGCGGAAAGTGAGCGCGAGCAGCGCGCTGAAAACGAGGGTGCTGGTTTCGAGCGGCACGCCCATGCCGTCGGTGAGGTTGTCGGTGACGAGCGTGCCGAACACGCTGATCATGACCACCGTTACCCAATAAATGCCCGGGACGTAGCGCTTAGCGCGAAACTGGAAAACGAGTGAGACGAGCAAGAGGATGCCGGTGACGATAGACGTGCCGACCAATCCCAAGCGCAAATTGACGTTCAAGAAATCGGATGCGGTCTCGCCGACCGTCGTGCACAAGATCTTGATGACCCAAAAAAAGATGGTCACCTCGGGGACCTTGCTCAACAATTCCGATCCTTTATCGACGACGCTCTTTTCTGTTGATTGCATAAACACGGCTACCTTCCGAACTAAACTCTTGAGAATTGGACCGTGAAGCGCGCGCCGCCTTCGGGATTGGAGGTAACGGCCACGGAACCCCCGTGGCGTTCGACGACGCGTTTGACGATGGCCAAACCGAGTCCATGACCGGGGGCTGCATCGGCGGCAGCTGGCTTCCCTCGCCAAAGCGGCACGAAGATCTGTTCTCGCTCAGAGTCGGCGACACCCGCTCCAGTGTCATCCACCACCACCTCCACTCCGCTTGCAGTCGCTTGAACAGCAACACCAATTTTCCCTCCAGCGGGGGTGTATTTGAGGGCGTTTTCAAGGAGGTTGCGTACGGCACTCTGGATCGCGTCCGGGTCGCCCAAGATATTCACGGGTTCGCTGCCGCCCTCCGCCGCCAGTGACAAGACAACGCCACTCTTGCGAGCTTGCTCAGCAGCGCTGGCAAGCACGAAGTCAACCTGTTGCCTAAGGTCGAAGCTGATCTGGCGGTCCAACGGACCATCTGCCCGAGCCAGAGAAAGCAGCGCATCCACCAACTGGGACAACCGACGAAGCTCAGGGAGTACGCGCGCGACCGCTTGCTCCCAGTCCACTGCGGTTCTGGGATGGCGAGAGGTCACTTCGAGTTGATTGAGCACGACGGCAAGTGGTGTGCGCAGCTCATGGGAAGCATTCGACGCATAGCGTCCCAGTGCAGAAAATCCCCCTTCTAGGCGCTCAAAGAGCGCATTCATTTCAAGTGTGAGCTCGTAGAGTTCATCCCTCGATGTCGGCAGGAGCAGCCTTTCTTTCAGGTCTGAAGCCGTTACACGGTGCGCGGCATCGATGATTTGGGTGAGCGGAGCGAGTGCCCTTCGACTCAGAAATAGCGCTCCGCCGGTAGTTGCGAGCAGTGCCACGGGCGCAGCAATCAACATCGCCATCCACATTTCATGCATGGCCTCTGCCGCTAGCGGTTCTTCTTGGCTTTCGGGGCCTGGAGGTTCGTCTGCTTCCTCCAGGCTAAAAGCTGCGTACATGGCAGCTGCGAATACGGCCATGGTGACGAGCGTTGAGACGATCATCCAGCCCGCGAGGCGAATGTGCAGCGAACGCCTGTGTAAGTCTCTGTTCATGGGTTGATAGCTGCTGGGATGAGTCGATAGCCAAAACCGCGCACGGTGGTGATCGCCACACCGCTGCCCTCAATCTTCCGTCGAAGATGTGTCATGTGCACGTCCACAAGGTTCGTTCCGGGGTCAAAATCGTAGCCGAACACGACTCGCAGAATGTCTTGTCGGGAAACAAGCTCCCCGCGACGGCGCATCAAGTACTCAATCAGCGAGCGCTGCCGCGGCGAAAGGGTCGTTCTGAAACCTGCAACCAATACCGAAGGTCCTTCATCGGGGAGCTCAAGCTTGCCCAGCGTGAGCGGCGCCCCACGCGCAGCCCCTCGCGGTGCTGCAGCGCGACGCAGGAGGGCCCGAACACGTGCCAAAAGCTCCTCAAATGCGAACGGTTTCACGAGATAATCATCGGCCCCGGCGTCGAGTGCGGCGACTCGATCCGCGACGGCATCGCGCGCCGTGAGCACCAACACCGGTAAGACCATTCCGGACTGTTGCATTGAATGAAGCAGCGTCGTGCCATCCGCATCGGGCAGCCCAAGGTCCAGAACGACGAGTTCAGGAGTCTGTGTGTCAAGCTCCGCGAGGGCGGCCGCTACGGTGCCAACCGTGCTCACCGAGAATCCTTCTTCCTCGAAGCCCTGTTTCAGCGATGCGGCGAGTGCTGTCGCGTCCTCGACCACGAGGAGGCGTTCACCCAATGCAGGGCGCTTGAGCTGGCTTGAGGAGGCGGGCGCGAGCGACATGATTCACCCTAGCGGATTTTCACAGGGGACTGGGTGAGAGCTTGCCGGCAAGCGCGCTCTAACGCTCGTTAAGAAAGCATTAAGGATGAAGATCCCGCGCCTAAGGGCACGCGGCAATGCTTCGGATCCACGCGTCCACCACCTCCACGCCCAGCAAATCGACCACACGGGTGCCAATTTGTGGCATGCGAGTCATTGGGCCAAGATCGTGCATGCGAAGCGAAAGCACTGATTTTGACGGATCTCCTGGGAAAAGCCGCATCGCTCCGCTGACGCCCAGATCGCCTTTCTGTGGCGCGACGTTACAGATCTGCATGTCCTTGAAGGGCGTTTTGTAGCTCGCCTCAAAGTCAGGCGCGGCAGTGCCGGCACGGTGGCAGTTTGCGCAGTTAGCATGTAAGTAAGAGCGTGCCCGTTCCTCGGCGGTTTTGGTGGCGTCCGAAGGGGCTGGGTAAGCGGTAACCCGAGTGGGCATACCTTCAAAGGCTCCAATGTGCTCCCAGGTTGAGATTTGATTGGCCTTCACTCCGTTGGGGTAACTGAAGTCAATATTGAGTTGTGCCATCTCCAAACCTAGCGACACACCTGCAGCTGCGGTGTGGCACTGCAAGCACTGCTGACGGCTTGGGAAATGCCAAGTTTGAGCGCCATTTTGGCCCATGAGCTGCTTTTCATAGCCATCGGTATTGGAGTCGAGCAGCATCGCGTCTGTCTGTGCGTCATTCCACTGATAGCTATATCCCCACCAATTGTCGCGGTTAACGCGCACCAAGAGCCGCGTTTCCACCATCTTCCCACCGACCTCAAAGCTCTTCACGAGCACCGTTCCGTCGGGCAGCTCAAAGTGCCCTTCGTCCTCATCCGTGCCACCGAGCGCCGCCGGACCGCACGGCGTAGGATTGAGCGTACAATCCTTGACGCGGATCTTGCCGCCATCAGGTAACGCCACAAACCGCCGCTTCACTGCGTTGTCAGACCAGAGCGGACTGGCTACTCCGTAAGCGATCAGACCGGGGGCCGGCTCTCTGGGGTTCGTGGCATCCACGCAGCCCGTTTGCGACAGTAACGTTGCTGCAGCGGTTCGCGAAGCAGGAGGCTTACAAGTCTGTCCCGTAGAGCGAGCTTCGAGTCCCCAGGTGGGCGGGCTTCCGCTTTGTCCTGCCGGGCCGCCGCCCTGGGAACTGTTGCCCAGAGTGCCGCCACTGCCGGAGGCTCCAGTATTCATGTCCAGCGGAGTTGCGCTCTGGGCTGAGTGGCAACCTAGATTAACGACTAGGCAACCGCCGAATAAGAGGTGCGTTGATTTGAGTTTCACGGGTTCACCCAGAATTCCTGTGGATCAGATTGGGGCCAGGTGCAGGGGTCGCGCAATGCTGTGCTGGTGTTAGGCTGAAAAATGGGGTTGGTGCAGATGGAACTGGAGGGGGCTGCTGTAGGGCGCTGCTGTGGGGGCGAGGAACCTTTTATTGCAGCCATAGCCTGCAATGTTGCAGTGGTTGTCAAAAATGGGACCTGCAGAGCGACTTTTGCTCACCAGCTCGAGCCCTTCATCAGACAAAAGCTTCCGAGTGGTGGTAAGCTCACGGCGCTTTTGCGCTGCCTCTTTTTCCAGACCACCCGGCCCTCCAGCCCCAGGAATAGCTTGAATGATGAATCCGAACGTTGAACGAACGGCGCCTGCAGTTAGAGCAATGCGACGCCCCCTCTGGGCCCGGTCTAGCTCTGGAGCGGTTGCAGCCGTGGCCTTCGCGAGCGCGTTCGTAGCGAGACCCGCCCTCGCCGATCTCACGCCAGCATTCCAAGCAAAGCTCACGGTGGATGCGGAGTTCGTTACGGGCGCCACAGGTGCGACCGACATTGCGTTTGCGGCTGACGGTCGAGCCGTGATCACGACCAAGGCTGGAGTTGTGGTGGTGCGAGGCTTGGATGGATTGAAGGTCAATATTCCAGGTAAGTTTGGGACAGTGGATCAGCAGTCTGAGAAGGGGCTGCTCGGAGTGGTTGCCGATCCGAATGCGCCCGACACTTTTTACTTTTACGTTTCGAACGGTCCGAGCGACACGGACAAGCATTACGTTTACAAAGGAACGCTGAGCGCCGCGAATGAGCTGACCGTCGATCTCGCGCATCCGATTGTTGGCGGGAGCGTTCAGGGCGGGCCTGGGCTTGAAGGCCCACAAAATCACGACGGCGGTGGGCTCGCGATCTACAACGGGCAGCTCTATGTTGGCGTGGGAGATACGGGGTTCAACTCAAGCCCCCCACAGAATAAGTACGGCAGCTGCCTCAACAAACCGAACGGCAAAATATTGAGAGTGAATCTCGATGGGTCCATCCCCACCGATAATCCGCTCTATGCTTTGAAGGACACCGCAAACTCCGTCACCACCTGCGCAACAGAGACCGCCGCGTTTGCGACCGGTAAGCCCGACGCCCGGATCTTTGCCTGGGGATTTCGCAACCCGTGGAGATTCTGGATCGATCAAAAGACAGGCTTGCTTTGGGTTGGAGATGTGGGTGAGACCACGCGCGAGGAGATCGACGTCGGTGGCGGAAACCAGCACTACGGGTATCCGTTCATCGAAGGGGCGTACGATTGGACGCAGAATGGACAAAATTTTGGCGTTAGCTGCGATACGGTAGCGCCGGGACGGCCGTGCACGGGGCCGGTCTACGACTACCCGCATGCGAACAACACGCCAGCTGCAAAAGACAAGAATCAGGCCTCGGTTACCGGAGGGCTCATCCCCGAAGGTTGCGGTTGGAACAAGGTCTTCGGCGACAAGCCCAACTATATTTTCGCGGACTATGCTGCGGGCTGGATACGGGCCTTGGAAGTGAATTCGGCTCGCGATGGCGTCACCAATGCTGCAAATCCAACGGCATTTGGGACGTTCGATGGCGGTCCCGTGTCCTTTCGCATGGGCCCTGGTGGTTCACTCTATGTTGTATTGGTGGCGTCTGGTGCGGTTTACAAGTTAACGCCTACCGATCAGACCGGTGCTGATTGCGGAGCACCCGTCGGTGGCACGGGCGGTGCGGGCGGCGCGAGCGGCACAGGCGGCGCTCCGGGCACTGCGGGCGGTACAAGCGGCGCAAGCGGTGGCACTGCGACGAATGCTGGTGGCACGAGGAACGCCGGGGGTGTGGCGAACGCTGCAACGGGTGGCTTGAAGGGCGGCACTGGCGGCGCGGGGGCGATGATGGGTGGTGCGGCACTCGGTGGCAGTGGTAGTTCTGGGTTAGTGGGTACGAAGAGTGGCTGTGGCTGCCGGGTTGGAGACCAACCGGGAGGCATTCTTGCTGGGTTTGTCTCAATCGTAGCTCTGCTCGGCGGGTTCGGGCTGCGTAGAAAACTAAGGGATAGGGCATAAGACGCCCCTACCCAAGCTTCCTTGATCATGATTGTCTGAACGCTCAGGCGTGGACCCAAGCGACGATGACCCGCGTTTTATCCAGCGCCTTCGGCGGCGGGACGAACATGCGTTCAACGAGCTGGTGCGCATGTATGAGGTGCGCGTGTATCGGCTGGTGTACCGCATGCTGGGGCGTCAGGAGGAAGCCGAGGATGTGGCCCAGGAAGTCTTCGTGCAGGTTTTCCGGGGGATTGAGCAATTTCGGGCAGATTCGAAGCTAGGGACTTGGATATATCGTATTGCGAGCAATCTCTCCAAGAATCGCCTGAAGTACCTCGCACGTCGCCGCTCTAATTCTCAAGATGAGCTCACCGAAGAGGGGGCGGACAATGAGAGCAGTCACGCTCAGGGGTTAACGCTCGGTGAATCCGCTCGCCCTGATCAGCTCGTGGAAGGTTATCAGGTTGAGGTCATCGTGCGCCGCGCCATCTTCGAGCTGGAGCCGGACTTCCGTGAAGCCATCATCCTTCGCGATCTCGAGTGCCTTTCCTACGATGAGATCGGCGTTATCACGGGCCTTACTGAAGGCACGGTGAAGAGCCGCATTTTCAGGGCGCGTGCCCTGCTGAAAGAACGCGTTGAACAAGCGTTGGGAGATAAAATCCGATGAGCGGCGAAGAACACGACGCGCCTGAGTCCGAAGATCCGCGGTCGGAAGCGGCTTTTCAGCGTCTACTCCAGGATGCGATGGCTGAGGAGCCTAAGCCTCGGCTCGACCTTTTGCACGGTGTGCAGCATCGTATCCGGGAAAGAAGCCGGGGCCGCTTCTATGCCGATCGCTGGAGCCTCAAGCGCGTCTCGCCTGTGCTCACTTACCTCGTGACCGCACTCCTGATGCTCACCATTCTGGGCATCAGCTATTTTCTATTGCGCCCCATGCTGGAAGAGCAAGGCAAGCACCCGGCTTCGCCTATTGGATCCAGTGCGCCAACACGCAAGTGACGTTATCCGGGCCGCCGTTGTCGTTGGCGCCCTGAATCAGCCGATTGGAAGCGGTTGGCAGATCGGGCGAACTCAGCACAACGTCCAAAATCTGTTGATCGGTGAGCGGACCGCACAGCCCATCGCTGCAGAGCAACATGTGATCCCCCAGCTTCGGCACCTCGAAGCGCGTGTCCACCTTGACGGTGTCTTTCATCCCCAGCGCCCGCACAATCACATTCTTATGGGGAAAATTAGCGATCTCTTCTTCGGTGAGATGCTTCATCTTTTTGTAATCGTTGAGCAGCGAATGATCTTCGGTGAGCTGCTCGATGGCTCCGTCGCGAATGCGATACACGCGGCTATCGCCCACGTGCGCCACATACACGCCATCTTGGACCGCAAACAGAGTCACGAGCGTTGTGCCCATCCCGCGTTGTTTTGCGGTGTGTTGTGATTGCTCGAAGATCCGCAGATTGCACAGCTTGATGCCCGTGATCAGCCGATTTTCCTCGTAGCCCTTGCTGCGGTCCATCTTGTAGGGCCACGTCCGCTCCGGATCATCTGAAGTGGAGACGAAAAAGTCCTGCAGGGTATCCACGGCCATCTTGGAGGCCACTTCTCCCGAGGCGTGACCGCCCATCCCATCCGCCACCACGTACAGACCGTGCTCTGGAAGGATCGCGAAGTTATCTTCGTTGTGCTGGCGCTTCTTGCCAACATCAGTCTGCCCAGCGACTTCGATGCGCAGCGGTTGACCGGTGTGAACGCTATGCGTTGTAGTGGTCGAGACGGTCACTAGGCTCATCTTATCTTTCCGTGGCTCGTTCTGACTGTCAACGGCTCGTTCTGGACGTGCTTGTGCTCGCGACGCTGCTTCCTGAAGTTCGCTCCAAATGCCAAATGTAGGGAGGCCTCGGCATGGTCAAATACTTAGGGCTGCGAATGCGCCGAAGGGCCGATTTCACTGACTCCACGCGGACCTGCGACGATCAAGAGGTCAGTCCGCCCCACAAATAACCCTGTAGAAACCACACCGGGTACCGACAAGAGACTACGATCGAGATCGGCGGGGCTGAGGAGCGGAGGCACTCTGAGATCGTAGAGGTAATTGCCCGAGTCGGTCAGTACGGGGTTACCATTCTTCTCCCGCAACCGTGGAACCCCGAATTGCTTCAAGTGTTCCTGGGTGGTGAGGTGGCCGAAGCAGAGGACCTCAACGGGAACTGGCCACTTCTCACCGAGCAGCGTGCTCAACTTTGTCTCGTCGACCACAATAATATTCTTGCTGGAGGCGTGATTCACGATCTTCTCGCGGGTGTGGGCGCCGCCTCCGCCCTTGATCAAGTCGAACACTTCACTCACCTCATCGGCCCCGTCCACGGATACATCCAGCTGCCATGGACCACTATCCTCAAGGAGCGGGATCCCGAGTGAAGTGGCCAAGCGACGGCTGGCATCACTCGTCGGCACCCCAACCAAGCGTCTGCCTTCCTTCACCGCGCGGGCCACGCCCTCGATAAAATATTTTACGGTCGAGCCCGTGCCGAGACCTACCGCACCGCTCTCTGGCAAGTGGAGCAAGGCTCGCTCCGCGGCTTGCCGTTTGGCATCTTCGAGGTCCATCTGCGTAGCATAGCGGTCAATGGCCGCGCGCTCCAGCTTGAGACACGCTCAGCGTTGGCAGCGTGGACAATAGTGCGTTGAGCGCTGCCCTAAGACATCGCGGACAATCAGCTGTTGACACTGAGTGCAGGGCTCACCTTCGCGTCCGTAGACCAGAAAGGTTTGCTGAAAGCCGCCGCTTTGGCCGTCGGGGTGCCGGTAATCACTGATGCTCGACCCACCGAGCTTGATGGACCGCTTCAAGATTGAACGAATGTTACTTGCCAGGAGATCAACTTGCGCTCGGCTGAGCTCGCGAGCGGCGGTGAGTGGGCGAATTTTTGAAATGAACAGCGCTTCGTCGGCAAAGATGTTTCCCACGCCTGCTAGAACTGCTTGGTCGAGGAGTACCGTTTTCACGGGTGCCGCTCGCTTACGGATCTTCTCGAATAGGTGTTGGCCCGTGATTTCAAGCGCGTCCACGCCGAGCTTCTTGAGCCGGGGTTCCGCCGCGCCAGGCTTCAGCCAGCGAACTTTGCCGAACTTGCGAACATCCCGAAAGAGAACCTCGGGGCCGCAGTCCGAAAACTCAAACCGGAGATGCACGTGCGCATCCAGTGGGCCTTCCTTTTCGCGCGTGAGCAACTGCCCCGTCATGCCCAAATGCCACAACATCTGGCTCGCGTCGTCGAGCTTGCAAATGAGATATTTCCCGTGACGCGTAAGCGAAACAATGCTGTGCCCCGTTATTTTTTGTTCGAGCAATTTTGGGGGGGTTAAGAAAAAGTAACTCGGCTTGCCCGTGGTGAGCTTTCGGATCGTGCGACCTACCAGCAACGGGCTCAGTTTGCGCCGGATGATTTCGACTTCGGGCAGCTCCGGCACGTTACGGGCTCTCTGCTTTCTGTAACCCAGGCTGCTTGGGCAACACATAGAAGAAGTCGCGAATCGAGCGTTTTCGCAGGTATTCATCCTCTGAAAATTCAAAACCAGGTGCCAGCGCTAGCGCCTTGAGCTTCCCATTCGGATCGTCCTTCTCGAACAATACAAATTTGGGATACGACCAATTCACGTCCATCTGCAACACCGTGGGCGCGCCGATATGCAGCATGCCGCGAGCCAACACCGGCGCTGTGGTGTGATTCGTGATGGCAAAAAATAAGATCTTTCCGGTGGTATCGAGCCCCACCGCGGAACGCCGAATCACGGTCTCTCCATCGAGCGTGGCACCCCACTTGCGGACATGGGTGGCGAGGAGGCCTGGGTGCAATTTGCCATCCTCAGCCATGCATTCTGGCCCTTGGCGGTACCAAACCGCATCCGGAACGGTGGCGCGAAGCGAGGAGAACGTTCCGATTTTGAAGCTACCATCTTTGTAAGCAACAAGAGCGCAACCGTTGTCGCGCGGGGTCACCAAGCTCACGCCATCTGTGAACATGCCCCAGCCCCCGTGCTCGGTCATGAACCCGCCATTGAAGGCCGCGAGCACGCTCGCTTGCTCCGGTTCTGGGATTTTGGCGAGGCGCTGATAGTTCTCAGCAGCTTTGTTGTTAGCCTGAGGTTCTTTGGAGCCGGCGACGAGGCGGACATCCAAACGTTTGAGGTCGAGCGCGACGACAAACAATTCGGCCCAAGAGCGACTCTCGTCGGGGTGGAGCAGAGTCTTCCACATGAAGGGTTCGCGTACGCCGCGCGTGAGAATAGGCACCCACTCACCATCGCCGGGGGCGGACCAGGATTGGTGCATCGGGCCGACGTCATGTGGGCGAAAGGCGGGGCGATCCTGAACCACTCGGCCGGCGTCGCTGGCAGAGGCTCCACCCTCCCCAACGCTCCCGGCACTTCCAAGCTCACTCTTCACTTTGGGCTCACTCTTCACTTTGGGAAGGTGGCCTGCAGCCGGCACTTGCCAATACGCTTTGGGCGCCTCGGAACTTCGGCTGAGGCGATTCACGCGATCTTCGATCGCGTACACGAAATCTTCCAGTGCCGCGACGTTGTCGACTCCGAGGACGGAGCGGAGGCTATTGGCTACCAGCGGACCCGCCCAATCGAACGTGTGCACCGCAACCCAGAGCGCAGCCAGAGCGCCGACGCCGCCCGCGAAGAGTATCGACAGCCAGCGGCCCCAACGGCGACGTGGGCTCGGATTTCTAGAGGAGGTGGGCATGCGGGGAGTGCGGTCGATGGGAAAGCCGGGCTAGCGTAATCCTCGACACGCACAAAGGCCCATTTGTTGGGGTGCTTTCCGCCCGAGTGTGTTCTAACTGTCCGCGATGTGGGCAAGTGCTCGGGCTGCCAGCGTTTTCGCTTTTCTCGCTGCAGTCATGATGGGGCATGAAGTGCGTGCCGAGACTTCCGCGCTCAGTGCCGCGAGTGTGCAGGCACCAAAGCTTTTCGAACCAAGCGTCGCGGCCGAGGGGCTTGGGCAGCCTATCCTCCGCATCGAGGTGGTCAGCTCGGACCGCACGTGGTTCGTCCCCATGCAGCTTCGTTATGTGAACATTGGCGAGCGCCTCACCCCAGAGGTGGCTCGGCGTGCGCTGCGTGAAATCTTGGCCACAGGTCGTTATGCCAGCGCGCGTGCCGAAATCGAAGAAATTCCAGGCGGTGTGCTGCTGCGCCTGCGCGTCATCCCACGGCGGATCGTCGCGAGTCTCAAATTGCGAGGGCCGCTGCTCGACGAGGACGAATTCGCGCAAGCCACCGCAGTAGCTGTCGGCCAAGAAATTGTCTTTGACGATGTCCAACGCGTCGTCGCGCACGTTCGAGACTACTACGATGCACGGGGCTTTCCGGACGCAAGTATCGATGTTCAGGCGCTCGATACCGACGATCCACTGCGCGTGTCGTTGGTGGTGTCAGTTTCCGCAGGCAGGGTGCGTGTGGTGAAGAGCCGTGTATTTCTTGTCGAACCGCGCGAAGCGGCGCCCGAGGTCGACACGGTGCTTCAGGGCTATGCGATCGGGCTTGGGGATCGTTTGGATGCCCGCCTGCTTGAGCCAGCGGACACTCTGTTGGGCAAAGAGTTCGTGATGCGAGGTTGGCAACAGGCCAAAGTGACGCATGACGTCGATCGAGCTTCATCTTCACTCCGGATCTCCGTGAAGCTCGGTCGTCGTGCGGTGATGGAATTTGAGGGCAATCAAACTTACGACGCGTCGCAGCTCCTGCTGGCTTTGGAGCTTGACACACGCGAAGACCGGCAACCCGAGAGCCTACGCCAGAGGCTCCGCGATTTCTACGTCCGGCGCGGTTTCTGGGATGCGACGGTTGAGCTCGCGTTAGAAGAGCGTGGCAGCAATACAGCGACAGCCTATCACTTTAGAATTGTTGAAGGGGTGCCGCTGCATGTTGTCGGGCGTCGCTACCCCTGTCTCACGGGTGAGCGCAGCATTCCCGAGCTCGACGCAGAAATTGACAGCTTTTTGAACGAAGATCTCCCAGGGCCTGGCCTGTATACAGCCGTTGATTCTCGCACTCTCGATGCGCTCGTGGGCGCGCAAGGTGCCGGAAGTTCCCGACCCGTCCCGTACCTTCCCGATCCGGTAAAGAGCTATGTTCCCGAGGTCTACGAGCGTGCTCTCAAACATGTTCAGGGGCTCTATCGTTCCGAGGGTTACCTTTCGGCGACCGTAGGCCCTTTGCAAATGGTTCGTCGCCGCTGCGCGCCGGGCTCAACACCGACCGAGTGCCGCCCGCTTCCCCTCAAAGGTTCGCCCGCGCCAAGCTGCACGTTCGACGAGCGCGGGGTGCCACTCGAAGAGGCGGCACCAGCCGCAGCTAACTTTTGCCAAGTCAATCGCACCACCGGCACGTTCTGTGAGGCCTCGGTGGCGCTCTCGATCCCCATCAAGCTCGGTCCGCGTACGACGCTGTACGACGTTTCTTTCGAAGGAAACCACCGCCTCACGGAGCAGCAACTGGCTCGCGCTGCGGATGTCACTCTCGGCGCCAACGCGTCGCAAATGCTGCTCGATGCTGCGCGACGTAGGCTATTGGAACTCTACGCCGAAGAGGGCTTTGCTTTTGCTGACATCGAAGCCAATCTCGATCTATCTCCCGATCAGACGCGGGCGCGCCTTCGCTTCAGTATCATCGAGCGCGAGCAAGTGCGGGTTTCTCGGATTGTGATCAAGGGTGCGCGCCTCACTAACGAGAATCTCGTTCGCGGGCGTATCGCTCTTCGCACCGGTGAGCTCTATCGTCGGAGCTTGCTCCGTCAAACGGAGGAGCGGCTGGCGACGCTGGGGGTCTTTTCTTCCATCCGCGTCGATTTTGAGGATCCGGATGTCTATGCTCGCGAAAAGGTGGTGGTGGTTGAGGTCAAGGAGCGAATTCCGCAGTATTTGGAGCCTGCTCTTGGTTTCAGTTCAGGCGAGGGGTTTCGCGGTGGCCTCGAATACGGTCACCGAAACCTGCTGGGGGAGGCCGTTCAGCTCACGCTTCGTGTTCGCTTCAACTATTTGCCTTCGGGTCTGATCCTGGAAGATGACGTTCGGCGCAAGCGCCCGCCCGGGATTGCTCAGCAATTGGAGCGCAACATCTCGCTCGGTTTCTTGTTGCCGGAAGTCGGGCTCGGCCCGCTCTTTGGGCTGAGCTTGGAGGGGATCGATTTGCGTGACAACGCTCGTGACTTCGGACTGGTCAAGGATGCGGGCATTGCCACACTGGCTTATCGACCTTCGCTCCGGCTTTCCGTTCAAACGGGAGGCGCGATCGAGTTCAATGATGCCGCCATCTTTTTTGATGGCAATGCAGCCGCCGAGAAACAGCGCTTAAGCGATTTCGTTCGAGCGAACCCCGGACAGCGAGATCGCTTTCGCGTTCCCGAAGGGAAGACGCGAGCGCTCGCGGAGCGCGTGGGATTCACTTGGGATCGACGCGACGCCCCTTTGGATGCCACCAAAGGCACGCTCATTTCAGCGGACGTTGAACATGTGACTGCGGTTCCAATCGGAACGCGAAATGATTCCCCGGTGTCCGCGATGGCAGGGGGGGGTGCGGCTGTGGCAGCGCCCGATCCCTTCGAGCCTTCGCGCGGAGATTTTTTCAGGATCACCCAGCGCAGTGCGGGTTACCTGCGCTTGAAGGACAACGGCCTGGCGTTGGCGCTGAGCTTGGGCTGGGGTGTAGTAGTGCACACGAATGCCACGTCGCAGACCTATCCCGATCGCTTGTTCTTCATGGGTGGCATGGATTCTCTGCGTGGTTTTTCGCAAGATTCGGTTGTGCCCGAAGATGTTGCACGCCGTGTGGTGTCCACTGACACCGAGGTTGCCCAAGCCAGCGGTAAGCTGACACTGCGTGACGTGGTGATTCGCGGTGGTGATATTTACATCAATCCACGCGCGGAGTTGCGAATTCCTGTAACCGCCAGCTTGAAGACCGCTCTGTTTGTTGACACTGGAAATGTCTGGACAGCGCCTGTCGAAGTCATGCGGGCCCCTGCCTTGCGCATCAGCGCGGGCACGGGCTTACGGGTGGCCACGCCAATCGGACCGCTCGTTTTTGATTACGGCATCAATCTGGAGCAGCTTTTTGCGCGAGCGATCCCCGGATATACGAATCGTCGGCCCTGGGAGGATTTCGGAGCTTTTCATTTCAGCATCGGTGTGTTCTGAAGTGCCCCGAGTGAGCCCGTTTCCCGTCACCCTTTGGGGTCAATTGCGACGTCAGTCGCCGCGTTACGCCCTCGGGGTAGGCCTGCTTGGGCTGTACCAATATTCCCAGTACTGGTTTGATACGCACCTGCAGATCGCTGTCGACGCTGCGACGAAGGGCAACCGCGAGCTGGCGTTGACGCTCGGTGTGAGCTTGACGTTGGTCGCCCTCGGAGCATTCTTTGTGCGGGTGTGGTCACGCGTGTCCATGTTCAATGGCGGTCGAATTGCCGAGTATGAGCTGCGGCAGGCGCTGCTTGAACGTCTACATGCCCTTGGCCCATCATTTTATCGGCGCATGAGCACCGGCCAAATCATGACGCGCGTCACCAATGATTTGGTTCAAGTCCGCATGCTGCTCGGATTCGCGATCCTGAATCTGGTGAACACCGTCTTTGGATTCATCAGCACGTTCTCGGTGATGCTAGGAATTTCTTGGAAGCTCACGTTGGCCTCGTTAGCAACGCTGCCACTCTTAACGCTCGTAACGATGCGCTTTTCGCGTCAAATGTTCGGGAAAATGCGTTCCAACCAGGAGGCGATCGGTAAGCTGAGTGAGCGCGTCCAATCGAGCATTGCAGGTGTGCGGGTCGTGCGCGCGTTCGGCCTCGAAGGCCGCGAGCAGTCCGAGTTTCAGAAGAATAACCTGGATTATTTGGAGAAGAATTTAAGCCTGGCCAAGCTCCGGGGCGCGATGGGGCCGGTGATGCAGGGCATCACGTCCGTGGGGATCCTGATCGTGTTCTGGTACGGGGGCTATTTGATGCTCAAGGGGCAGATCAGCTCCGGCGGATTTTTGGCGTTCTATCGGGCACTGGCTCGCTTGAGTTGGCCGCTCATGGCTCTCGGCTTCTTGGTGAGCTTGGTGCAGCGTGGGCGAGCTTCCTACGCGCGCCTGACAGATATCTATTCGGCGGTGCCCGATGTGGTGGATGGCAAAAAGACGCTTCCCGGCAAGCTGCGTGGCCAGCTTGAGGTGAAAGATCTGAGCTTCAAGTACGGAGAGGCCGAAATTCTTCGGCACGTCAGCTTTGAATTGCACGAGGGTTCCTCGCTTGCCGTTGTTGGGCGCACCGGCAGCGGCAAGAGCACACTCGCCATCTTGTTGGCCCGCCTGGAAGATACGCCACGCGCTAGCGTGTTCCTGGATGGCGTGGACATCTGCGACTTGCCACTGGCCACGGTGCGCGGCGCCGTGGGCTACGCGGAGCAGACCGCCTTTCTCTTCTCGACCACGGCAGGGCGCAATATCGGCTACGTGTTGCCCGATCCGGACACGGAGCTTGCGCTCCAAACGATTCGCGAGGCAGCGAAGGAAGCGCGTATCTTCGACGAAGTGCTCGGATTACCGGACGGCTTTGACACAGTCGTGGGGGAACGCGGTGTGCAGCTCTCGGGGGGCCAAAAACAGCGCATTGCGCTGGCCCGTGCGTTTGTGGCCGACGCGAAGATCTTAGTGTTGGATGATCCACTGAGCGCGGTTGATGCGCGTACCGAAACCGCGATTTTGGAGGCCATCGATCGGCAGCGTGCACGGCGTGGCTTGATCCTGATCACGCACCGCGTCGCGGCTGCCGAGCGCTGCGATCAAATCCTCGTCATGGATCAGGGCAGAGTGGTGGAGCGTGGAACGCACGCCGAGCTGGTCAAGGCTGGCGGCCTCTATTCCATCTTTGCCGAAGAGCAACGCATTGAGCGCGAGCTTGAAATCTTAAGTCAGGAAGGCAGCGATGCCGTGGCGGTAGGAACATGACAGAAGTTTCAACCACCCAATCCAAAGGTCGAGCCGAAGAGAAGCTGAAAGCTTTTCACGAGGAGGCCAGCTTTGGGAAGGCCTATGATGGCAGGCTTCTGGCCAAGTTATGGCCTTTCGTGCGGCCTTATCAGAGGCTCTTATGGGTCGCCGTCATCGTGATTCTTGTGAGTGCCATGGGCAGCCTAGTGCGTCCGCTCGTGATGAAGCACGCGATCGATGAAGGGGTGCTCTCGGGCAACGAGCAGGTTCTGATGAACGCGGGTTTTACGTTGGCGTTCATCGCCGTCATGGAGCAAATTCTGCTGTTCATTCAGACGTATGCCGTCCAGATCGCCGGGGCCAAGTCGATGGCCGATCTGCGAGGCGCGGTGTTTCGCTTCCTGCATGGCCTGCGCCAAGGGTTCTTCGATACACAGCCCGTGGGGCGCCTGGTCACTCGCGTGACGAATGATGTCGATGCCATTCAGGAGATCTTTGCGTCGGGTGCGCTCAACGCCGTCGGCGATCTGGTCCGGCTGATTGGGATCGTCATCCTGATGGTGATGCTCGACCCAAAGCTTTCCTTGATTGCCTTTGCAGCGACTCCGCTCGTGGGGGCCATGGTGGTGTTTGTTCGCCGCCGGCTGCGCGAGTCGTTTCGGGAAATTCGAGCCAAAACGGCCCAAATGAACGCCACCATGAGCGAGCAAGTGAACGGCATGGCGGTCGTTCAGGCGTTCACGCAGAAGGAAGCGGCGGCCAGGGAGTTCGATAGAATCAATGTGAGCTATCGCGACGCGAACGTGCGCGCCATTAAGTATGAGTCGATGCAAGACGCCGCCATCGAAATGGTCGGGGCGGTGTGTCTGGCCTCGATCATCGCGGCGCTCGGCTATCACTCGGTCAGCTTTGGGACGATCGTTGCGTTCAACGCCTATTTGCTCATGTTTTTTGAGCCGATCAGCGCGTTGGCCCAGCGCTACGTGCTGCTCCAAAGCGCGATGACGGGGGCGGAGCGGGTCTTTTCGTTGCTCGAGGTCGAAGCAACCGATGCGCCCACGCTACCCAACGGTACCGAGCCTTCTGATAAGAGTGCCGCTTTCTCGCTTGAGAACGTTGTGTTCGGATATAAGCCCGAGCGGCCAGTCTTGCACGGTGTTAGCTTCTCTGCGAAACGTGGCGAAAAGTTGGCGCTCGTAGGTCCCACGGGTTCGGGGAAAACCACCATCGCCTCGCTGCTCCTCCGGCTCTACGACATTCAGCAAGGTTCGATCTTTGTGAATGGCCGGGATGTTCGGGGGTTTTCTCGCGAAGAGCTGCGCGCGAATTTTTCGGTGGTGCCCCAAGATGTCCACCTCTTCCCCGGCACGATCGCTTCGAACATCGCGTCGGGCGAGCCCGATCTCGCGCGTGTGGAGAAGGTGCTGCGTCAGCTCCAGGCATGGGACATGTTGGCCTCTCGGCCTTTGGGGATCCAGGCTCGCATCGAGGAGCGGGCAACCAATTTTTCCGCCGGCGAACGCCAACTGATCGCGTTCGCCAGAGCCCTGTATCGTGACGCGCCGATCGTGATTCTAGACGAAGCCACCGCGAGTGTGGACAGCGACACGGAGTCACGGCTGCAAAAGGCCGTTGAAGAACTGCTGAAGGATCGAACCGCCCTCATCATCGCGCATCGCCTGAGCACGATCCGCGCTGCGGATCGGATCGTGGTTTTCCAAACGGGCCGGGTTGTGGAGAGCGGTTCGCATGAAGAGCTGCTTCGCCACGGGGGGCTTTACGCGAAGTTGCACTCGCTACAATTCGCTAAGGATCACATCGCTCCCGCGGGGGCAACACCTGCGTCCACGCGGACATAGAAATCCGCGCAGGTATCATTACGGATACGAATCAGGTTGGCATCCACCGCTTCTATCAAGGCCTGGTTGCCGGCAGCGAGTGAGAATGAGCCATTGTTCTTGAGCGGCTCAGCCTGAAAGGCCAAAAAAATCCCCAACTGAGTGGGCACCCGAGCGAGTCCGTGTGGGAACTCATAACGGCGCCCAGGAGGGAACACCAAGAACGGTTCATCAAATCCGTTCGTCTCGTAGTGCGTGCGCGTTGGATCCGTATGGCCACCACTGAACAGCACCGTGTCTTGTGAGCTGCCGCCCGTGTCGCACGTCGAACTACAAGCGAGCGCCGAGAGCGACGCCACGCTGAGTAGGAGCAAACCGAGCACTTGCATTAAACTATCCCCGTTCTGCTACTCGAACCAGCCCTGAACGACAGCGCGTTCGCCTAAGACGGCCAGCACATCTTCCGCGCGGCCGATCTCACGCGCGCTGAAAGGCCGAAAAATACGCCCAACTTCCACCAATACCACGAGCGCTCCGTGCACGAAGAGTGGGACCATCGCCATACCGCGCAGCCCAACTGCTGAGCGGCCGAGCCTTCCGGCGATGTGGCGTCCCACTTCGCCGGGCTCAGGCTCCACAATCACTGTGCGATTGGCGCGCGCGGCGCTCAGCGACGGGTCACCCTCCATTAGCTTCTCTCCCAGCAAATGCTCAGTGCCAACACCTTGCGTGTACATGGTGATGGTGCTGCCGAGATCCATTCGCACTCGGTGCAGGAGCGCCACGTCTGCTGAGACGGCCTTCACGACTGTGGAGAGAGTGAGTGGCAACGCGGCCTGGAGCGTTTCGGCGTGACTCAAGACACCGACGGGATCCACGGCGCTTTGCCGAGTCACGTTGTGTGCTTCGTGCCGATAAGGCTGGGGCTGGCCGGACACCATTTGCTCACGGCTCGGCGGCGGCGGCGGATCGCTGAGCGGGCCGGAAGCGCGCTTTTCCAACTGAGAGCTGATTTGCGCGAGCTCATTGATCGTGAGCTCCAAGCCCTGGCTGCTCAGACCTTCAATGTCGTCGAAGCCTCGCCAGACGTTCCAGGTTTCATGCCGCACCAGCGAGCCCGCAGGAATGCGCCCACTCACGACACCATGCGTGAGGACTCCGAAGGCGATCGGGCCCACCACGACCACTCCATTGGTAACAAACCAGCGGTCAGGCAACTGTTCGTCGATAGCGGCGAGGCCCATGTCTTCTCTCAGTGTTCAGCGGAAGTGGTGAAGTAGGCAACAATGAAAGGCAAGGAAGGTTTAAACCATACACGCGCCTACACATCAGCACAATCGCCATCTCGGCATCGCGCACGATTCCAACTCGACAGAGCCCGCCAGCAGCCCGTCAGTCCCGCGCTACGCTTCGCCCGCCCCCCGGCGCTCCGCGGCGCTCCGCCGCACCCCTTTCCCTTGGAGTACTGCTACTCAGCGCCTACGCTTGAGCGATCCTTAATTGCTCTTGCAGCGATGTACTGAATTTCTGGAATCCATCTGAGATGAAAAATGGGCGTGTGTGGCTGGTGGGGGCGGGGCCTGGAGATCCGGGGCTCATTACGGTGCGGGGGCTTGAAGTGCTCACGCACGCGGAGGTTGTCCTGCACGACGCTTTGGCTCACCCCGCCCTCTTGAGTGTGTGCCTAACGGCGGAGCTCGTGAACGTTGGCAAGCGCTATGGGTGTTTGAATCCGCCGCAGCAGTTGATCACCGAACAATTGATCGCCCTGGCACGCGCGGGGAAACGCGTCGTGCGGCTGAAGGGTGGAGATCCGCTCTTGTTTGCGCGCGGTGGTGAGGAAGCATTGGCACTTGCGGAAGCTGGCATTGCCTTCGAAATCGTGCCGGGAATTTCCTCGCCCGTAGCAGCGAGTGCCTACGCTGGCATTGCGCTCACGCACCGCGAACTCTCTTCGAGCGTCACATTCATCACAGGTTCCGATCGCGACGGCGTGGAGTGGTCGCCTGAATCATGGAAGCGTTTGGCCACCGCGACCGACACCTTGTGCATTTTGATGGGTATGCGCAGGATCGAATCCCTCATGCTGGCGCTGATTGACGGCGGGCGAGTCGGGACTACTCCTTGTGCCGTGGTGCATTGGGGAGCGCGTCCGGAGCAACAGGTGGTGATGGGGACAGTGTCGACGATTGCGGAGCGGGTGCGCGAAGCGAATGTCACCAATCCTTCGGTGATCGTGGTGGGTGAAGTGGTGCGGCTGCGCGAAAAAATGCGCTGGTTTGATAATCTACCGCTCTTTGGACGCCGGATTTTAGTGCCGCGCGCTGTGGAGCAAGCCGAGGCTACGGCGCGGGCGATTCGAGTGCGAGGCGCAGAAGCCATCGTGGCGCCGTTGATCGAGATCCACGAACCGAGGGCCCCGGAGCTGATTGATGCCGCTTTTGGCAAGCTGGCGGACTTCGATTGGCTGCTCTTTACGAGCGCCAACGGCGTTGAAAAATTCTTGATGCGGTTGTTAAGCAGCGGCCGCGATGTTCGAGCTCTCGGGTCGCTCAAGATTGGCGTCGTTGGTGCGAAAACTGCCGCTAGCTTGCGACAGTTTGGCTTGGTTGCTGATCGGATGGCCGATAGTTTCACGGGCGAAGATCTGGCGCGCGCACTTCTCGCCCAAGGCGGTGTAAAGCGCGTGCTGTTGCCGCGAGCGCGTGTGGCTAATGAAGCGTTACCCGAGATGCTGCGTGCTTCTGGCATCCAAGTTGAGGTCTTGCCGGTGTACGAGACCGCGCCGGTTGCTGCGGATAAGCTTGAGTGGCTGAAGTCTGAGTTTCGCGCACGGCGGGTGGATGTCGTGCTGCTCACCTCGGCCTCCGTGGTGGATTCGTTGGTCGAGGCCCTGGGTGCCGAGGCGCACGACCTTCTCGCATACGCCACGCTCTCCGCCATCGGCCCGGTGACGCTCGACCGAGCTCGCGAACACGGCTTAAACGTGCCGATTGTGGCCCTGGTCCACACGGTGGAGGGCTTGCTCGACGCCGTTGAGACCCACTTCTCGGCGTGATGGGGCGTCGCGCTCCCAGCGTCAAAACGCTGAGAGGCTCCCCCGACAGTGATCACCACCTTTAAAGTCGACCTCACGTCTCGTGACCTTTCTCAAACTCGCTCCGCACCTCGTTTTTTTCGAGACCTCACTTCTCAAAGTCGCTCCGCGCATCGTTCGAGATTTTACTTCTCCAAGTTGCCCCAACGTTCGAGACGTCACTTCTCAAACTCAGCCCGTACGTCGTTTGAGACCTCACTCAAAGTCGAAGCAAGATAGTAAGCATGCTTACCATCTTCTAACGAAAAAAAAGGTAGCTCACCTGACGCGCGGAGCAGCGCACAACCCCATCGCGGAATCGACGACGAATGAGAAGAGCCTTCCGAGCTGCTGCTGACTACTTCTCATCTCGATCGGCCGCGTATCCACGACCACAGCGAAGGCTTGCTAAAGCTGTTGAGATCCACTTCTCCTCGGGAATTCAGCCGAATTAGAGCCTCACTCGTACTATCAGAAACTTGTTGTTGTCTTTGGGGGTTGTGATTTCGGTGAAAGACTCGACCTCACCCAGTTCACCTTTGAGGGCGCTCAGCCTGGAATGCTCCGTGGCAATATACAGCGTCTTTTGTCCACGGTTGCGGCGCGTGTCCAGGTAGTTCTGAAAAGCCTTGCCAGTGGTGACGAATGCCGAGAGCTGGTTGCCGGTGTAGAAGTTTTCGCCTTTCCAATTCATCTGGTAGGCGACGAGGGGCTCTTCGGGCCCCTTTCGATGTTGGTAGTAGGCAGCAACGGTCGAGCGCTGGCCCCAATGCTGGGCGGCTTCAGTCAGGTAAATGTTGATACCAAAGGCCGCCCACATGAGGCCAAGTGCGCAGAACAGAACAAAGGCATGCGCCCGGATGCGCTTCACGCAACCGAGCAATCCGACACCCACGAGCGCCACAAGAAAGGCGCGAAGTGGCAATGAGAAATCGAGGCTCGTTGGCCACGGGCGGTCATAAATATAGGTAAAAAGCGCGATGAGTCGCGATTGCCCCTGCACGTCACCTGGGACGCTCAGGATCAAGTCGCGCCCTGCAGCCGCCATCACCGCTACTCCGGCCAAGATGAGCGCGCCGGCGTAGAGTCCACCTGGTTCGAGTTCGGGATTTCTTGGATCGGCTTCAGGCGGGCGAGGTGCGCTCCTGTACGCCAAATAAAATGAGATCGCGCTCGGGCACAGCCCAACCAACGACGTTGCCCAATCAATGCCATGAGCGGGCGCCTTCAGCTCAGGCACTCGACCCAGCCAGGAACCCTCAAAGAAGCACCCCAAAGCGCCCAGCAGACACAGCGCACACATCCCAAGAAAAGCGTAGTAAGCCCAGGCACGGCGTCCACTGGGAAGCGCGTCGGTAAGCAGCGGAGCGAAGGTGAGTGCCGTTAACACGGCGATGGGAGGAACCGCGGGCAGAATGTAGTGGTGAAACTTCGTGAGCGTGAGAGAAAATACACCAAAAGCGCAGAAAAACCACAGATAGAAGAAGACGAAGGCTTGGCTGCGCGCGTCCTTCGCTTCCGAGCCTGACAACATCTTGACCCCCAAACCCACCGCGGCCAGCCCGCTAAAAGGAAACAAACCGTAGCCCAGCTGCCAAAGGTAGTAGCCAAACGAGAGGTCCGTGTTGGCGTTGGTATCGTGAACGTGCTCGAAGGCGCGTTGATACATGTCGTGCCAAAACAGACGCTCAGTGAAACCTGAGCCATGCCGCACGAGCATCTGCACAAGCCAGGGCAGTGTGATGCAACCAGTGAGCAGCAGCAACGCTGGGAAATCGCAGAGCTTGAGCAAACGGATTTGACCGGTCACCAGTGCAAACGCCATCAGGGTTGCCACTGGAATCACGAATCCCGGCGCACCTTTCGCCATCGAGCTCAGAGCGACAGCGACCCAGGCAAACAAGAACAACAGGCGCTGCTTACCCCGCTCCCTTCGGAGCGCCCACAGCAAATAGCCAAGCAAGCAGAGCCAGGCTAAGCCCGCGAGTGCAGGTTGCGGTGCGGAGAACAACGGATAGCTGATGTGGCAGGCCGAGTTGCCAGGTAACCCGCAGTTGCCGCCCCCGGAACCTGAGCTGAAGACGTCCGTGTGCCAAGTAGGGCGAAAATCAGCCCAATTGAGCGTGAAATTGCGCGATATCAAGTAGAGCGCCTGGGGAAGCACGAGCGCCATCACCAAGAGCACGAATCCCTGAAACCAAGAAAACTCGAAACGGTAGCTGCCCACACGGAGCCAACCGCTCTCAATTCGTTCGTCCTCACGGGTGTTCACCGCGAGTAGCAAGAGTGCCATCGCGACCACCAACGGTGCCACGTAGACCATATCGGTGACCGCTTGGCGCGCCAACAAATACCAATACGGCATGCAGCTGAGCATGAACGCGCTCAACAGTCCCGTTGTCTTCCCGAAGCTCCGGCCGACAGCTTTATACAGTAGGTAGATCGCGAGCAGAGCAAACAGAAAAACGGGGAAGCGGAGCGCCCACTCAGGCTCGGCGAACCTTCCGGCCTGGAATAGCACCTGATCGGGTAGAAAACGCACTCCCAGGGCCGAGAAACTCAAGCCCTGTAGCCAAAAGCTCAGCACCGGCTTCGACCAGAACCAGCCATCCTGCGCCCACCACAAACTGATCCAGTCATCTCGGGTTAACATCTCACGGGTGACTTCGCCGTAGTGGGTTTCCCAAGGATCAATCAGCGAAAATTTTCCGAGCAACGGCAGGTGGAGCAGGCTATTTACGAGCACCAGCCAGAAGCCTCCGCGTGAAAAAAGGTTAAAAACATGACGATCTATGCCTATTTGGAGGCGTTGAATCACCCAAAAGCCAGTGATTACAGAGGCCATGAAGCTTGCCGTTAAGAGCAGGCCAGCGAGCGCGAATGGGCTCGCTAAGTCACCGGAAACGGCAGCTCTCAGCGTGAGGAGCAGCGCGAGGCAGGCCACGAGGAATTGCGCGGCAGGCCAGAGCAGACGGCTCGGCTCTTTGTGCACAGGCTCTTCGTGCACAGACTCTTCGTCTTCGGTGGGTTGGTGGCTTCCCAAACGACCGAGCAGCTTCAGCACTGCTAGCGTCGCTAACAGGATCGAGACGACTCCGACCGGGAGGCTCGCAGCCTGGTGTCCCTTCTGGCACATCAGCGCCAGGCTTGGCAGACACGCAATCAACAATAGCGCCAATGCCCCCACGCCACCCATTGGCCGTGACGGCGTGGCGCTCGCTCTTGGCTCACGGAGTGGGATCGTTTCGGGCATGCGCCTTCGCGTCCTACCAGGTTTTGAGCGCCCGAATAAACCGAGCTAAAGCCCTGCGACCAAGCGCTCTAATCAGCGGAAACGACTCGATCACGTCCGCCGTGCTTGGCGCCGTAAAGCCTGCGATCCGCGATGGCAATCAGCTCGGTGCCGAGGGGCTCCTTGCATTCGGCGAGCGTGGCGCAACCGATGCTCACCGTAATCTTCACCGTGTGCTCACCCGTTTGAATGTTGAGATCCGCCAGCTTTTTTCGGAGCCGTTCTGCGGCGAGTGCGCCCCCTTCAAGATCAATATCGCGGAGGATGACCGCGAATTCTTCACCCCCGTAGCGCGCGAAGACATCTTCGCTGCGGATCATCTCGCGGACGGCCTGGGCCACTTCGACGAGCACCGCGTCTCCAGCTGGATGGCCATACGTGTCGTTGACTAGTTTGAAGTGATCGAGATCAAACATCAACAGTGAGACATCGGCGCGATGCCGCCGGGCATATGAAAGCTCGGCATTCATGTGCGATTCGAAGTAATCTCGGTTGCGCGCGCCGGTGAGCGGATCGGTAACGCTTGCGGAATAGAGCTGCCGGAGCATCTCCTCTTGATCTTCATCGGCGAGCGAGTAGCGAAACACGACAGCTGGACCGAATTGAATCACGTCCCCGTCGTTGAGCAGGTGCCGCTTGATGCGTTCACCTTGGACAAACGTTCCATTTGCGCTCTCAAGATCAGAGATCAGATATCCCTCGGGAGTGGGCAAGATTTCGGCGTGCTTGCGACTGATGCCACTGTCGTTCAGCCACAGCTCCATCTCTTGACTGCGACCGATGCGGAAGGGTCGCGACGTTAACCGGAGCACTTGACCGAGCTGCGAACCACGAACGCCGAGCAACAGATGTCGGTCGGCTTGCTTGGGGCTACGCGCGCCACCAAGATCGCTCAAATTGACTACAGCGGTCCGTTCGTCCGCTCCCGAACCGGAAAAATCGCTGAAATCCCTACCAGACGCCATTTCCTGAATCTTCTCAAATCTACCATGCCGAACTAGCCGGCGCGACGTTGGAAACCTCAGTTGCTGAGGCGCGGGTGATTTTGGCCAGGGACCCTGCGTTCCCAGCGTGGCGTCCACGTAGCAGCTTGTAGGAGCTTTTTGAACACAT
>JBBRRP010000009.1:0-73683 GCA_038246305.1 Polyangiales bacterium
CAAGCGCCGTAAGTCCTACGCCGCCTGCACCAAACAACAACTTGAGAGCATCTCTACGTTCCATAAATTCCTCTCAGAGACCGGAAGACACACCTAGTGGAGATGAACAAGCGACCACGAAGGTGGAGCGCAGCGCGTCTGTGTCCTTCGCCTTCGCCGCAATGGCTTGGTCGTAATGGGAAGACAACACACCGAGGAGCGGCGTGAACCTGGGGTCCGAAGGGGGCACACCCATGACAATGCTAACAAAGTCGTTGAACGCTGCATCCTTTTGAGTGGGCGTCCACTTGGGTGTCGCCGAGCCAATCAAGCCGTTGGAAATCGACGAACAGATCTTCTCGGTGCCGTCCGAAAAGAAGAGATTGGGGTCACGTGGAAGAATGGCTCGCGGATCACCCCGGGAGAAACCTGCATTCGGCACGCCGAGTGCCAGCTTGGTGACAGACTTCGCTATGGAAGCGCCCAGCGAATTTTGACCCACCATGTTACACGCGTCCACAACTCCCAGGCGTTCGGTCAAACGCGCACAGAAGACTTCGCGGCGCGCAATGCCGACGGCAGGACCAAAGTCAGTTGAGGTTTTGGTGGGTTGAGCAAACGTGACGATGGGCGACGAAAACGTCTCTGTGATGAGGTCTTTCAACCGGTAGCCGCCCGCTTTGAAAGCATCACCGATCCTGGTGATCTCGGGATCGTCGGCTGAGCAGTCACCGGAATTGGCATATTCACAGAACTTCTCCGCCCAAGCCGTCGCGTAGCCAGGGTGCTGGATAATGCCATTGGCGAGATCAGAGATTCCGTTGCCAACAAGCGCAGGGCTGTTGAACACCGTGAAGGTGCTCGTGGGAGGCACCGGCTTCCCGAGCTTGGTGTCCATGGAGAGCCGCCGCGAATAGTAGACCGAGTAGCTTTGATGAAAGAACTCGCGCGCTGGATCCAAGGTGACGTGGCAGGCGTAGCAGGGAGTGCCAGGCGCCGCGTGTTCACCCTGGAGATTGGAATCGTCGAGCGGGATGGCCGTGCCAATCGGCTCAATGCTCCTTCCAAGCGCAACGATGAGCGATTGGTTCACTGTGACGCGAAACATATTGCTGTCGTTGGTGGCCCAGCGCCCAAAGAACGCGGGGGTGGTCATGAATCCAATGCGATCGGTATCGAGCACGAGCTCATTCGCACTGCGAAGGACGGAAGGATCCCAAAACGCCGTCTTCTTCTCGGCTGCGTTAGGGCGGCGAATGGTAACCAGCTTGTACGTGGACCAATCGGCGTCGGTGAACGGCGTCTCCACCCTGCAGTTCACCACGGGTCCAAAGCCCATCATCATCTGAAAGGCGCTCACTAAGATGGCCGGTCCCTTCTTAGTCGCCGGCCCGCACGGACTTCCGGCGACTGGCGTGTACGTCCACTTCATGTAATTCGGAGATTGCGGATTGAGCGTGTCCGAAAGCGGGATGGCTGCATTGCCATCTGCGGTGCTCAGAAACTGTGCCACCTGAGTGTTGCTCGTCAGCAACCACGGAACCTCGACCGAATTGGTCTTCATATCAGAGACCGGAGCCGCATCGATGTAGGAAAGCGCAATCATGAGCGGCAGGTTCAACATGAAGCTGCGGGTGGTGACGGTTTGCGTAAATGGCTGATCCCCGGCCACCACGAGCTCCCATGCCGTGCGCGCAAAACTTTCGGAAAGGCTCTTTAGGAACAAATCCCGCGCAGGCCAGCCCTGAATGTTCACGCCGCCATATTGATCATCGAGATCCGTAATCTCGGCGCCATCTTGCTGAAAGGCCTGCGTGAAGAACTCGAGCATCTTGGTCTTGAAACTTGGCAGCGCCATCCACTCACCGATCAACGTTTTCAACGTCGTGGGATCGGCGTTCACGCGCAAGTACTCCGCATCCGTGAGTGGCAAGCCCGTGAGGACGTCCTTCACTTTGGTCGCGTAGACCTGCGGACTGAACGCGTCGAACGGCTCGACAGGAATAATCGGGGCGTTGGGATCGGTCACGCCCGGAGTCGTCGTTGAGCCCGTGGGCACTCCGGGGGTTCCAGGAGTTACGGGATCCGTCGATGAGCCAGGCGCGCCTGGCACTCCTGGCTGCACTCCCGGAGAATCGCTTGAGCCCGGGCCAGACGGGCCCTTAGAGGAACTGCAGCCCGAAAGGCCACCAACGATCAGCCCTG
Source organism: Polyangiales bacterium (assembly GCA_038246305.1). Lineage (GTDB taxonomy): Bacteria > Myxococcota_A > Polyangia > Polyangiales > Polyangiaceae > JBBRRP01. Next base: position 2,185 of record JBBRRP010000009.1, read on the forward strand.
CGGCAAGGACGAGTCCGACATGCACACTTCGCCGAATTCTTTTCATAACACTCCATGTCCCTGCGGTGCTTGCTTTAAGCGGCCGCTCTTCCTGCTCCCGGCATCGGGATCCGAAATAGTACGCTGCCGTATCGTTTCCAGACAGGGATAAGTTAAACGAGATTCAACAATAATAACTATTGAAGGAACGAGCGAATTTTCCGCTGCGGGCGTGGCGGCGCCGAGCCATTGTTGAGACCTCGACTACTCAACTAGAGGCGCGAATCGCTCAAAATCGTGACCGCCTGTTCGCAACCTGTCGTTGCGATGAAACTAATACCAAACGCGCATACCGGCCATCGGACCATAGAAACCCACCGTTTCGAAGGCTAAGAGGTCATACCCGCCGAACAGCTCCACGCGGTTGAGCATGGCACCCACCGTAGCGCTGGCACGAAATAGGCTGGACTCGCCCACGCGCCCGCCATCAAAGCGTGCTTGGAAAACCAATGGCCGGATTGGGAAAAGCTGGATTTGCGTACCGAGATCCCAACCAGGATTGCCCCATCCGCCGTCGCCTTCAAGCCAGCGTGCGCCACCATGCACTCGAGCAGTAAGCCAGTGACCGGAAGCTTGAAAACCAGCTAATGCTTCTACGAGTGTGAGCCTTTGGTCTCGGGTGCGCTCCGAGAACTGATCAATTCCGCCCTCGAAAACAACCCAACTCAATACGAGGTTGGAGCGTGCTGCCAGGCGCGACGTGCCACCTCCGGCATCGCCTCCCTCAATTCCAATATTTCCGGAGAACGGCTGGCGCCCTGAACGGAGCGATCCTTTTTCATAGTGCGCGTAGCTCCCGTTCCCAGCTTCATAAGGGTAACCGAGGAATAGAAGGCCGCGCGATTCCTGCTTGCGTTCCGGATCGGAATCTGAGCTTGCATTCGCCGCGGGTGACGCATTGAAAAGCCCAGCCAAAACAGCACCAAAGATATCGTGGTCGGCGCCGCCATCTGCGGTGTCGTCGGCAGGCTTGGCATGTCGAGCGCTGCGTTCCCGTTCCTCTGCAGTGCCTCGCACGTCTGCATTGGCTCTATCGATCTTCGTCTCTTCCTCAGCCCCGAACGCAGTGGAAGGCCTGAACACGAGCGCCAACCCGGCACACGCGACAAGCTTGAAGTAGACTCCCACGCAAGCAGCCATTGTCGGACAATACACCATCCTGCTCTAAAATTCTCCCAATACCGGACTCTTTTATCCGAGATGTCCGCAGTGTTGGGAATCGTCTAACCTAGGCTGATGACACTCCGCTCACTACGCTTGAGTTCTTGCCGTGTTTCGTTCTTCTTGGCGATCGCGAGCGGCGGATGCGGCGTTGAGCCTAGCAAGACTTCAGCGGTTTTTGGCCCAGCTTCGGGAGGCATCACGGGAGCAGGTGGTCACTCTATCGGCGGAGCCACGAATGCTGCCGGAGGCAGGTCGAGTGCAGGTGGCGCCGCCAATGCTTTAGGAGGCGCAACGATGGGCGTCGGAGGTAACGCTGACTCCTGCGCTTCCGTGCTATTTTGCGAAACTTTCGAGAGCTACGGGGCTGTTGCTGCCATCGCTGACCAACAGAAGTTTGGTCCGTGGCATGCCGCGCTCAAAGCAGGAGCCTCGATGGGCCTGGACGGCGTGCACAAGATGTCAGGTGGCAAAGCGTTGCACGTCCATATCGACACTGCGGCTACAGCTGGCGGTAGGCTCTTCGCTGACGGTGCTCAGCCTATTTTCGCTGGGAATCCAACGCACATTTACGGCCGTATGATGATGTATATCGATCCCAACGGCACGAGCATTCACTGGACATTCTTTGGAGCGAGCGGCGCAGCCGAGCCCAATTCGCCCGCCGTTGGGCGCAACGCGCAGTACATCATGAGTTCGCTGCCTAAGAACGGTGTTAACACGTACAGCTTCGTCTACGGCCTTCAAGGCCAAGGCAACGATGGCTACCATGACTGCTCTTCCAGGAGCGCTGTGTCCATGCCTTCCAGCTGGGCGTGTGTCTCATTTGAAATGGATTCGGTGGCTCGCAAGCTACGGATGTACAAAGATGGAGCAGCCAATCCGATCTTGGCCATCGATGATCACGGCAGCAATTGTGTCGCGCCCACCGTGGTGACAGATCCCTGGTATGGTCCTGCTGTTGCCCAGCTCTTTGTAGGTGCTTGGAGCTTTCATGCGATGGATGCACCGCTCGACGTGTGGATTGACGATCTCGTGGTGGACACCAAGCCGGTGAGCTGCCCTCAACTTTGAAGGCCACGTGCGGTGGATGTAGTTTTTCGGGGACTCACTTGTCCTTGAGCGGACGTTTAGTGTCCAAACAGCTCCAGGGGAACTATGGGCCTTGGGGGCAAGCGACCCTTCACGAAAATATTTCGGTTTCTGCATGGCAAGCCTGGATTGACGCGAGTTCCTGCACGATCCACGCTTGGAGCGACGCTGGGCCTGCCATTCGGCTGGGCCGTGCAACACAAGTCAGACCACTGTTAGGGACCTAGATGCCAAACCGAGATCAACGCCGGAGCCCCAAGCCCTACCCGTGGCAACTAGGTGGACTCGTCGCGCTCACACTGTTGGCGGGATGCGCCGGTAAGGACGCGGCTGGTCCTGGCACGTCGGCGACGACCAAGCCAACCGATACGGCTACCGTACCCGTACCTGTTATCGCTATGGCTCCGGTCATACCGGAATGCGGGACTCCGATTACGCCCGGTCCCGGCTTGCTGCGCCGACTGACCAACGACGAATACATTCGTTCGGCTCGCGACGTGTTCCACCTGTTGCCCGACGAAGTCACGCAAATTCAGAATCTCTTGAAGAGCGATGGGCTCGGTGTTGGCAACATCACCGCTGGCCTCGGCCTCTCACCGGACCATATCCGCGGTTATCTCGATGTGGCGGAGAAAGTGGCCGAGTTTGCACTGAGCACGCCCGAGCGACGAGCCAAGTTCGCGACGTGCGACTACGGGGCCCCAGCAGATGCCGGATTTCAGTGCAGGAAGGCCTTCGCAGGTCCGCTTGGGCGACAGATGTTCCGTGACGCCATACCTGAGCAACGGGTTTGGGACCTCGAAGCGCTCGCAGCGCGGGCAGTTCCCTCCACAACCGATCCGGATCCCTATCGGCCCGCAAAGCTGATGGTCGAGGGCTTGCTCACTTCGCCTCGCTTCTTGATGCGCCTCGAAAACCCTGAAGGGAATGTCAAATACGGTTGGAAGGGCATCACGAACTGGGATATCTCGACGCGCCTGGCGTACATGCTCTGGGGCACCAATCCCGATCCCGATCTGATCCAAACCGCGTTTGTGGGGCAGCTTTCGAACAGCGACCAAATCGCGCAAACCACGCGCAAGATGTTAGCTGATCCGCGAGCCAAAGATGGCATCGGCTGGTTCGTCAATCGTTGGCTCGGCGTCGAGTTTGTTAAGGACGCCGTGCGCGACGCGACCACGTACCCGCAATGGAACGACACACTCAAGCAATCGATGCAGGCGGAGACCGCGCGCTTCATGGAGGATTTCTGGGGCAAGCCCGGACTGAATCTGTTCGACGCCTTCACAGCAAAGTACACCTATCTTGACGATAAGCTGGCGCCGCTTTATGGCCTGCCCTCTCCGGGGCCGGCTCTCACGCGCGTAGATTTCGCAGCTGGCTCGCCACGCATCGGCTTTTTGACGCAACCGGGCGTACTCAGTGCTTCCATCTCGCAGAAGGAGCTCGTCGCGCCGATCTTGCGCGGGAAATTTATCCGAAACCAATTCCTCTGCACGCTACCGCTCCCAGCGGTCCCTGCCAGCGTCCCGGCGCCTCCACAAGCTCCGAACCTCACCACGCGTGACCGATTGGCCCAGCACCGCACCGATCCTTCCTGCGAGCCGTGCCATAAGCTCCTCGATCCGGTTGGCTTTGGATTCGAACAGTTCGACGCTATCGGGCGGTATCGTGACAAAGGCTCCCAAGGCGAGGCTCTAACCGGCGCGGGTCAAGTATTTGGTCTACCTGGTGACCCAACCTTCACGGGCCCCGGGGAACTGGCAACCTTGCTTCAGGGTTCCGAGGAAGTTAGCAGTTGCTTGGCGCAACAGGCGTTCCGTTACACGTACGGACGCGAGCCGGTAACAGCCGATGCCTGCACCATCACGCTCGCGCGCGAGGCTTTCAAAGCCAAAAAGTTCGATCTCCAAGAAATGATTGTGGCTATCACGACGAGTGACGCCTTCCGCTATGCGACCGTCACCCCCGGAGTTACGCCATGAAACGCCAGCTATCTCGACGAACCTTACTCCGTGGAATTGGCCTTGGAAGTGGCGTGTGCATAGGCCTCCCCATCTTGGATGCCATGCTGGATGGCAACGGTGATCTCATTGGTCGCGCGAAGGGTCAGGCGGGCACGCCTCCCAACTTCCTCACGTTTTTCCTGCCGAACGGCGTGTTTACGGATACTTGGTGGCCCAATGCCACAGGGTCCAATTACCAACTCAGCCGCTGCCTGATGCCGCTCGCCGAGTTCAAGTCCGATTTCACACTCGTGCAAGGTTTGGATAAGCAGGATGCGTATCGTAATCAGCAAATCAACAACGATGCTCATCAGCGCGGCCATGCGTCGTTCGCAACGGGTGGCTCCTTGGCGAGCAACCTGACCTGCGAGTTTGCTTCAGTGGATCAGGTTGCGGCTCAGCAGCTCAGCGCGGGAATGCGCTTTAAGTCCCTCCCTGTAGCGCTGGGCGGCGTGGGTGGGTCAGTTGGGGACCATATCTCTTGGGAAACAGGCAACACGCCCGCTCAGGCCACTCGCGACCCGGCGCTCCTGTTTGAGAAGCTCTTTGGGAAGCCGGCGGGTGGCGGCCTGTCCGTCGACTACCGCCAGAGCGTGCTCGACTACATCGCCGACGACATCACCAAGGTGAAGACGGAGATCGCCTTCACCGACAAAGCTCGCCTGGACGAATACCTCACCAACGTTCGGGCACTGGAAACTGAGCTGCAACCCGTCACCTCCTTGGGGGCCGACTGTAAAGCCCCTGCGATCCCAGACGCTCGAACGAGCGGCGAACCGCCCGCCGTCGATCAGAACGACGGGACCTATGGGAACGAAAGAGCGCAACTCCTCATGCGCCTGCAGGTCCTCGGATTTTCGTGCGGATTTGCTCGTGTGGGCAGCTTCATGCTGGCTTCGCGCAACAACAAGCGTCAATTCCCGTGGATCGGGCTCGTGAACGGCGAGGATGGGCATCACGGCATCTCGCACGAAACGTCGACCACAGGTCGCGAAGCGCAGACCAAGATCGTGATCGACGAGATGGAGCAGTTCGCCTACATGCTCCGGCTCATGAAGGGGATCCCTCAAGGCGGGCAAACGCTGCTCTACAACACACTCATCCTCTTCGCGAATGAGTGCGGCCTAGGGGACGCCCACGATTTCGGCAATACGCCTGTTATCCTTGCAGGCCAAGCAGGCGGAAAGCTCCTGCAGCACGATCGACATGTGCGGTACCAAAATGGAGCCGCCTACGACAACATGCTCCTCACAGTGCTGAATCTTCTCGGTCTTCCCGCCACAACTTTCGGCGTGTTCGGACGTAAGACGCTTCCGGAAATCGCGTAACGAGAAGCGAGCTCCCTCGCTTCAGCATCTCAGCCAGATCGTTAGGTCCAGGCCGGGGCCTTGAGGAAGGCCAGGAACTTGGCTACGAGCAAGTAGGTCCCTGCCTATGTCGCTCATCACTCCTTTCCTAGCCGCTCTCGTCCTCGCCCCCTTCGGTCAACTTCCTCCGCCGCCAGCGGTAGGCTCAGCCGCTCCGCCCGTGAGCGATGCCCCGCCACCGTCCCAGCCGCCGGAGAACATGCCGCAAGGCAACGCTCAACCCGTCGCCCCCACGGAGCCACCAGCCCCCGTGCCGCCTCCGCCGCCTCCGCCACCCCTGGCAAACACAGGTTTTTCAGCGACAGCACTTCCGCCTCCGCCCCCTGCGATGCCCCCGCCCCCTGCGCCGGCCGAGATCGTTGCCACCACGCCAACGTTCAGCTTGCTCGCTCCAAGTGTTTCGTATTTCACCCGCTACGAACAACGCGAAGGCTATTGGAAGCTCGGTCTGTCCAACGGACGCACGCTGGAGGGCGACGCCATCGCGTATCGCTTGCGCTTTGGGTTGGCGACGTCGGATCTCGATTTGGGAGAAAAACAATCCATATCCGTTCAATTTACGCCCGAAGCCACAGGGTTTTGGGGGACTTTGCCCAACACCAACACTGACGCAGCACTTGGACTCCACGAAGGCTACCTGCGCTACAAAAGCAGCATATTAACGCTCGATGCGGGCCGCTTAGAACTCAACTATGGTGATTCCGTGGTGATCGCGGCACCCACCTGGAATCAAGCCAGCCGGTCGTTCGACGGCCTGCGAGTTCGTTTTCCCTTGGATCATGAAGCCTGGGTCGACGGCATTTTGACTCAAGTGGCCGAAGGCCAAGGCGGGATCGACAATGCCGCAGGCGCGGGCGACCACTACTTCGGCGGGGTGTACGCGGGTTTGGGTTCTTTGATTCGTCAGAAATTGGAGCTCGACCCTTACGCCCTCGTGAGCTTCCAGCCCCGCACGACAACTCCAGTTAACGCCATGGACGCAACCCAAGGCCGCCGGCATCGAGCCACGGCACTCCAGCTAACCGTCGGAACCCGTGTCAAAGGTGCGGAAGGCCAGTTCGATTATCGCGCGGAGGCAGGCCTGCAGCTCGGATCACGCGTGGTAGTCAACAAAACCCGAAGCGTGTTGGCCTATCAGGGGGATGGTGAGCTTGGCGTTAAGATCCCTGACGCCAAGGCTCGTGTATCGCTAGAGGGCTTCTACGCCAGCGGAGACGAAGCCCGAACTGCAAAAGCCGAAGGCTGGGACCCCCTCTACGCCAGCACCCACAAATGGCTGGGCTTCATGGACGTCATCGGCGTGAGAACCAACGTGTACGGTGGCGCACTGCGCGCTTCGACCAACGTCCTCGATCCAGTTGCCTTTCAAGTCCAAGGTCACGTCTTTTTCCGACCTTGGGTCATTGGCTCGAAGCACTACACCGGAAGCGAGGTGGATGTGGGCGCTGTGTACACCATCGCTGGGCCTCTGAAACTAAGCGGCCTGTATGGCGTTTTCCTGCCGGGTAAGACCCAGTTTGCCTCGAATGAAACTGCGCAATACATCGAGACAGAGCTCCGACTCGAAGTTCCGTAACCCTGCTCGTTTTTGAACGGCTTCAGAAACACAACGTCAACGGCTTCTTGCTACCAACTCGGGGTTTGGGGCGAAGAGGAGCCAACGGGTTTCCGCGCCGGCACGGAAAGGTTGCGATCGCAACCCACCTGATCACGAGATGGTTGCCTGATCAAGGAACGTCTGGGGTACCTAGCCCACCGAACACTCCCCGTCCGAATCCAGCCTCGCGCCAGCGTGCCGGCAGGTGAGCGTTCGTGAACCCAACTTCCGCGAGAGGCTCCGAGCATGAATATCACTAGAATATCTGCAGTATTTGTCGCCTTTGGTCTAGCTTCCGCAGCCTGTGGGGGCTCCGATAGTACCGCGTTTATGGCTGGCACAGGCGGCGCCGCCAAAACTGCAGGCGGAGCAGCCAACGGCACCGGAGGCAAAGCCAGCGCGACCGGGGGATCAGCCGCGACGGGGACCGGAGGGGCGACCTCGCCAGGAACCGGAGGCGCTGCCACGACCACGGGGGGCAACAGCGCTGCACTCGGAGGCGCTGCCAATGCGGCGGGGGGCTCCACACTAGGCTCCGGGGGAACTCCAGGTAGCGCTGGGACAACAGCGGCCGGTGGAACTAGCGCCAACAGCGGTGGCGCCGCCACAACGGGTGGGTCTGGAAACGCGGGTGGCGCGGCCACGGCCATCGTGGGCAACGGCAACTGCGGGAACAACATGACGTGCGATCTCAGCTGCCCGAATGGCAACTGCATGAATACCTGCAGCGGCAACGCTACGTGCACCAGCACGTGTGTGGGCGGCAATTGCGATTTAAGGTGCAGAGACTCCGCCACTTGCGCTGCTACCTGTCAGGGCAACACCTGCGCCTTGGACTGCGCGGACCAGGCGAACTGCACGCTGGGATGCCCCGCCGGTGGTTGCACCTTGAACATCACCTGCGACACGAATGGCACCTGCCCCATGCCCACCTGCGGCACACTGCAAAACCCGCTGACCAACTGCACGGTGAATATGAACGGCGGGTAAATCCGGCGACATAGGCGCATAGCGGGGGCCTTACCTGAGCCCAGCTAGTGCCCCAATGCGGGAACTTCCACGCGTCGACCCGTCTGGAAGGACTCTACGGCCGCTAGCGCCAGCTCCAACGCCCGCCTGCCGCAAGTGGCGGGCACAGGTGGCGGTTCGCCATGCTTGAACGCTTTCAAGGTAACATCCATGGGCATCCAGAGTGTGGAAGAAGGAGCGGCCAGTATCGTTCAGGTAGCCGGCCTCCCACACCTTTCGAGCTTCTTCGCCGCCTTTCTGCAGCGAAAATGTTCTGAAAGTATCTTCTACTAACACCCGCGCTTCGCTTCCGTTGAGTTCGAGGATGTGGGTATCTCGATAGGCGAATGAGCTGTCGTAGCCCCCAATCATGCTGCCCACGGCGCCTGAAGCAAAACGCAAGGCTAACGCCACCGAACGATAACCGTGCCCGGTAATATCGGTCTGTTCACACATGACCGAATGGATCGGCCCGCACAGGTATTCCAATATATCCAAGCCATGGCAGAAGCTTTCGATCAAGACCATGTGTTCGTGATTCGGCGCCCAATCCCCACCAAAACGCCACAAAGCAAAGGTGAGTGTTCCCAATTCGCCCGCTTGCATCGCAGCCTTCGCCATTTGCACCGGCACCGCATAACGGTCAGCTCGTGTGCTTTCGCCGCGGCCAACAACGTGTCGGCTTCCTTCAAATCGAACACCAACGGTTTTTCGACAATGAGCGGGACTTTCGCCTGAAGCAGGCGCAGTGTGGGTGCGAAATGTTCGAGATTGGGAAGTGCGAGGATCACCAGATCGGGCTTCTCCACCGCGAGCATGTGGTTCGCATCCACCTAAGCGGTTGTTTGCCAGGCCTTCGCTTGTGTGGCCACCTTCGCCGGGTCACGCCCAACGATCGCCACAAGCTCAGTATCCTCGCGAGCTTTGAGGATTCGACAATAATTCTTACCCCAACCACTGCGCCTAGGCCCGCAACTCGAAGCTTTTTCACACCTGGCTGCTCTTGCCGAGAAGCTCCGGCAAGCAACTCATCCGTTCTGCAACAGCGCTGAGGCTCGTCTCGTGAAATTCGGCAAGCGACGTGTGGATCCGATCATTGAACGGAGACAGCCAGCGCTCCTTGAGCTTTTCGGGACCAAAGTACAGGCCCAAAATCGAGCCCACTGTCGCACCGTAACTGTCCGTGTCGTTGCCCTGCATCACCTGTTTACAAATGCCATCGCCAATGTCGTCCGCGAAACGCAATGTATTGATCAGCGTGCCGCTCTCTTGAAACACCCGGCAGTGGGAATATTCGGCATATTTCCCGTGAATTCTTCGATAGCCATCCCAATAATCGCTCGCCTTTTGTACCTCGCTCAATGAATCGGAAACGATCTTGAAGAAGCGGCTCCGTCGAGGAATAAAACGGAGGGCCAACTCAAAGATTTCAAGCGGATTTTTCGCGACGGGCGCGACAGCAATGGCGGCGGCCGCGAACATCGACCCATAAATGCCATTCTTACGATGGGTGAGGCTCGCATCGCGGTGGGCCAGCTCAACTGCTAGCTCGGGGTTGCCTGGGCAAGCGTAGCCGTAAGCATCGGCGCGGATCATCGCTCCGCACAGCTCTTCGCCGGGGTTCAACACGTCCGAGATATTTGCGTAGAATTCTTCAACCGGCAGAGCCGGGTCGCTCAGCATCGTCCGGGCGGCTGCAGCGACCACGAAGTTTCGCTCTGGGCCCCACGCCCAGTAAGGAGGGATATTGTTCAGCCAAAAGGTGCGCATGTGGTCGTGACTGAACTGCACGCCGTGCTTCTCCAAGATGAGCATGCCGAGGAGTGTATAGTTAATATCGTCATCCGCTGCTGCGTACGCTAACCTTTCACGACAGGTTTCAGTCGACGAAGGGTGGAAAGAATGGTTGCCTCGCAGGTTCAACTTCTCTGAGACATACTGAGCAATAGGCCACTCGCCGATCGCCGAAAATGCTGGCTCAAGCTCGGCCATGCTGGGATTCACCTCGAGGGGTTTTCCGAGTATACAGCCACAGACAGACCCAAGAAATGCCGTCCGAACGCGCTCTTTCGCGTCGGTGCCACCGATGGCTCGAAACTGTCCGCGTGGCCGCTCCGGATCCAATTCCTTGAGGACTTCTTCGTACGTGCTCGGTTCAACGTAAGGGAAATCGGTACGCATGGGCAGAGCAGAAAGCTCTTCGGCAAATGCCCAGAGCGCATCGTAACTCGCAGGCAGGCTCGACAAGCGGTCGTCCAAACTCGAAGTCACATGACCCTGTTCGGTCTTGTTCTTAATGACGAGGCTTAAGCGTGCGCGTATATCAGAAATGCGAGGCATCATGATCGTGATCTCCTAGTAGAGTTGACTGGTGGCTGGGTCGGTGTAGTAGAGAAACATTTCGGCCGCGTGCCAGGTGTGGGGCGTCGCCACCTTCAGTGGGATCAACGCTGGATCCGCGGAAATAAGCCCTGCGTAACGCGCCTCCGAAGCGTGAGCTTCCCAGGTGGTGATAGCGGGTGCTGGGCTCGCTAGATGTGGCGGCGGCTCCAAGAAGAAGTGTGCCTCTGCCCAACTCAAATACGGATAGCGCTTAGCCGTGTCGGGACTAAAGCGAGGGGCTAAGACGTGCTCGTCACGATAGGCCATCCAGAACAGTGCCGAGTAAGTGTCGACCACTGCTGGAATGGAATAGCCATCATCGAGCCCAAGCTTAGCTAGCCCATATTTCAGCCATTTTGTCTGGTAAACAGGGTGCTCAGCGAAATCGGAAAGGCCCACGAGGTGCCCGTCCCTGGTGATCCCCTCCGCAGCTTTCAGAACGCGATCGCGCAGGGGATGAGAATTGGCTCCCAGCAAGCCGAGCATGGTGAGCACTTGCCCAAGATTGTCTGGTTCGGCGTTGCCAGCGTTGTTGCGATCAAACGGGTGCACGAGCCCGTCCACCCACGCCTCCGCCATTCCAAGATTTTCGGTGAGCTCGAGCGCCAAGAGCACCATGGCTGCATCGCGATACCAAGCGCGTTCATAGGTCCACAAGTTCGGTACCGGCCCCCACGGCATGAAGTTCACCAGGAGCTCGCCGTGCAAAATTCGGAGCAATGCTGCTCGTGAATGCCCCTCAAACTTTGGCAAACGCACTCCGCTGCTGCGCGTTAACCATTCCCGCTCACCCGCTCGTTCGATGAAGACTCCCTCTTCATCCTCCGCGATCGTCACCCGGCCCGTACTCGTCTGGAGTTCAACTGCGTAGTCTGCGCGGTTAAGTTTTTCTTCGTGAACCCTGAAGGACGCAAGCTCCTCGCTGGTGAGCGCGTCGGTGACGCGGCCAGCCTGATACAGGATCTTCCGCCGGCGCGGCCCGAAACCGAACAGCTGAAAGTCCGCAAGCTTCTTCATTCGCGTATGCTACCATCCCTGAATTGCCACAGAATGAGCCATTCAAACATTAACCTTCGCGAAACGCTCATTCGCCACGACGCGCCCCAGCGTGGGGCGACGTCCGTCAAGTGCCCGGTGCTGGGGAGCTTAGGGATCGCGCAGGTGGGTTCCAGCGAAATCCGCGGCGGGTACGAAGTAGTACGACTCGATCCAAGCGTTGAGCACCTGACGGTCTGCTCGGTCGGTCACGGATTCTCACTGCAAGAGGGAGCCTGGGTGCCCTTCCTGGCCGGGAGTGTGGCGCTTTCGCCCGCACATGCGCCTCATGGCGCCAAGAGCGCGTCCATCGAGGACCCCTGGGTGATTCACTGGGTGGGCTTTGATGGCACACGCAAGTGGCTGAACCATCCGCATGCGCTGTTGAAGGCGGGTAGAGTTTCGTCGTTGGCGCGCGCGATTGATGGCCTGTTGGATGAGCTTGAGAGCGCTGCCGAAGAACCGCTGACGACAGCCTGGGCAGAGCTGGTGGCTCTAAGCGCGCGGCGGCTGTGTTCGGCGGCCACGATCGACCCACGGCTGCTCCGCGTTTGGAGTGAAGTGAGCGCCGAGTTGGCCAAGGAATGGACTCTACCTGCCCTCGCGCGCGTAGCGGGCGTGAGTGAAGGACACCTGCGAAGACTGTGTTACGACGCTTTCGGCTGTTCGCCTCAAGCGAAATTGCGCGAACTCCGGCTCGATCGTGCCGCTGCTCTCTTGCTCTCCAACGACGACAAAGTGGAAGCGATAGCCAGCGCCGTGGGTTTCACCAATCCATTTGCTTTCTCCACTGCTTTCAGGCGTGCAACAGGCGTTCCTCCGCGACAATTTCGGCGGGATCGCGGGTAGGCGAGGGTTGACGGAGCTCCGCCTGACGCCCGACGCGCGCGGGCAAATTGCTGGTGGTGCCGGAGGCTCAAGCGGCGGTCAACTCGGGCATGCCGCGCTGTACGCGGACGCATACGCGTGTAAGTCTGCGGATCTACGAACAGGCAAGAACGTCGAATTAGAAAGTAAGCATGCTTACTATCTCAATTGTCAATGGGATGGTATCGCCGGCGCCGTTGGAAGGGTTTCGGCGGTTTGCGCGATTAGACTGAGCCCAAAGGGCTGTTTCTCTTGGCCCAAGCCGGGCTACGCTTTCGAACGAGGTTCCAGATGGGTTTGTTGGACGGAAAAGTTGCAGTCATTACGGGCGCCGGCAACGGCATTGGACGCGCCACGGCGCTTCTGTTCGCGAAGGAGGGCGCTCAGGTTGTCGTGAACGATATCGGGTGCACACGCGATGGCACTGGCCAAGACACCCAAGCCGCTGATCATGTCGTGGCAGAAATCAAAGCGCTCGGCGGTGAAGCCGCTTCCAATACGGATAGCGTGGCCACAGCTTTGGGCGCCAAGCAGATCATCCAAACCGCGCTCGATGCTTTCGGGCGCCTCGACATCCTGATCAACATCGCCGGGATCTTGCGCGATAAAACCCTGCTCAAGCTGGAAGAAGAGCTGTGGGACGTGGTGATCGCGGTGCATCTGAAGGGCAGCTTCCTCTGCTCTCAAGCTGCGGCGCTTCACATGAAAGAGCGAGGCGGTGGCGGCCGCATCATCAACACCACCAGTGTTTCCGGAATGCTCGGAAATTTTGGGCAAGCCAATTACTCGGCGGCCAAAGCGGGCATCTATGGCCTCACGCGCACCTCGGCGATTGAGCTTCAACGCTTCGGCATCACCGTCAACGCCATAGCTCCCATCGCCAAAACTCGGATGACCGAAGATCTGCCGATGTTTGAAAAGATAGAAAGCAGCCTCTCGCCGGAACACATCGCTCCAGGTTATCTTTTCTTCGCGAGCGAGCTCTCACGCGAGATCACGGGAACTGTCTTGAGCGTGGCGGGCGCGAAGCTCAGCGTGTACCGCATGCTGGAAAGTGCCGGCCGCTTCAAGGAAGCGAACGATGGAGTGTGGACAGCTGAAGAGATCGGCGAGCACTGGGATGGCATCAGCAAAATCTGAGCGGGTCTTGCGTTACAGGAGGCAGCAATTCTCGATGCCACGGGGGCTCTGGGGGGGGGGGCGCTATTGAAAACCGGAACGGGACCGGGCTGAACCACCCCGACACTTCGACCGAATTCTGAAAGGCACGAGGCACAGTTGGCCAGGGCACCCCCTTGACCCGGAGGCACCGGAATTGTAACGTCTCACGTTAGGATTCCTGGGTATGTCATTCATCGCGCGCCGCCTCCGTCAGTCGATCGACGCGCACCTTGCGCGCATGCCGGCCGTGGTCTTGCTCGGCCCTCGTCAGGTCGGGAAGACGACATTGGCGCGGGCGATCGCCGCGGATCGAGGAGGCGCCGCCATGTACCTCGACATGGAGCGCCCCGCCGACCTGCGTCGCCTCGCTGACCCCGATGACTATCTGCGAGCTCAGGGAGGCAAGCTCGTAGTGGTTGATGAGATCCATCGCGCTCCGCAGCTCTTCGGGACGCTGCGCGGAATCATCGACGACCGGCGTCGGAAGGGTGACCGGGCCGGTCATTTCCTGCTGCTGGGCTCCGCTTCTCTCGACCTGATGAAGCAGGCGTCGGAGACGCTCGCGGGACGTGTTGCTTATGTGGAGCTGACAGCGCTTGATGCCCTGGAGGTCGGCACGAAGATGCGAGACGTGAATCGGCTGTGGTCTCGGGGAGGATTTCCGGAGAGCTTGATCGCCCGGAGCGATGCCGATAGCCTGGATTGGCGCCTGGCGTTCGTGCAGAGCTACTTGGAGCGGGATGTTCCGATGTTCGCCCCCCGAATGCCGGCCGAGACGGTGGGGCGGCTTTGGACGATGCTGGCGCACAGCCAGGGAATGCCGCTGAACCAGTCCAGGCTAGCCGCGAGCCTCGCGGTCTCGACGCCGGCCGTCGGCCGCTACGTGGATCTACTCGTCGATCTGTTGCTGGTGCGTCGCCTGCGCCCCTGGAGCGGAAACATCGGGAAGCGATTGGTTCGCACCCCCAAGACTTACGTTCGCGACAGCGGCATCGCCCACGCCCTGCTCGAGCTCGAGACTTGGGACGACGTCATCGGGCATCCAATCTCAGGACCGAGCTGGGAGGGATTCGTCATCGAGAATCTGATCGCGGCCGCGGGCGCTCGGCGCACGCCTTACTACTATCGAACCGAAGGTGGCGCCGAGGTGGACCTGGTCTTCGAGCGTGCTGGAAAGGTCGAGATGGCGATCGAGATCAAGAGATCAAGCGCACCGGAGGTCTCGAAGGGCTTTTACTCCGCCCGAGAGGTGCTCGCTCCAAAGGAGGCCTACGTAGTCCACGGCGGCACGGAAACCTGGCCGCTCGGCGATGGCATCGTCGCCATTGCGCTGGGCGAACTCATGCGCCGTCTGTCGGGCGGGTGATCCCGAGGACCGTCTGCGAGACGCCGTGGCAAGAGGAAGGTAAGGATGCCCAGTGCCAAACTCACGAGCAAAGGTCAAATCACGCTCCCGAAGGTGATTCGAACCCAGCTAGGGCTGCGAGAAGGGGATCGTGTGACCTTCCTTCAACGCGCCGATGGCAGCGTTGTGCTGGAGGCGGAGACTGTGGATCTTCGCTCGCTCAGGAGTAGCGTTAATCCACACGTGTGTGAAGGGGGCAGAGCCTCCTCGGTCATCTGGCCTGGCATTTCCTCTACCTCATTTCGCGACTTCGATTGTCTTATACTCCCACGAGCGACAGCGCGAACACGAATCTCAGTGTGCTGTTATTTCGCACGGCGGCCTCACGGAGCAGCGCTTCGGTTGCAGGGCGCGTTCACGGCTCCTTACGACTCCGGCTGGATCTTGGCAAAATCCGCGACAGTCCCGAAAAGAGCACCGATCTGCATGAGCTGCCGCACTCGATTCTCGCGCAGCGCCTGGTCCTCCGCCATGACCATCACCTTGTCGAAGAAGGTGTCAACGAAGGGCCGGAGCGGTACCACCTTCGCCATAGCACTCGCATAGTCATCCGCACTTACCGCCGCGAAGAAAGCCGCACTCACCTTCGAAACCTCTCTGTACAGGGCCTTTTCAGCATCATCGCTGAGCTTCTGCACATCTACTTCGGCGCGGGTGATGTCTTTGGCCTGCTTCTCGATAATGTTCGCCACACGCTTGAAGGTCGCTGCGAGCGCCGAGAAGTCGGGACGGCTCACGTAAGCAGAAATTGCTTCCAAGCGCAGCTCGGTGGCCACAAGATCGTCGAAGCCGGAAGAAAGCACCGCTTCCACCACATCCGCCCGGTGGGCCTCGCGCCAGGTGGATTCAAGCCGCCCCCGGAAGAACTCCAAGAGCTGCTCTTTTACGGTTGGATCGGTGGGCTTGCGCTTGGGATCGGCCAGCTTGGTACCTAGCAAGGAGATCGATTCATCTAACGCTGCTGAAAGCGAGAAGCGGTAGCCGCGTGCGGTTGCGATGCGAATGAACGTGATCGCGGCGCGCCGAAGGGCAAACTCGTCTTTCGCGCCAGTGGGCTTTTTTCCGATACCGAAGAGCCCCGAGAGCGAATCCAGACGATCCGCGAGGCCAATGATGGCGCCTGGATCCTCTGTGGGTAGGCTATCAGCGGCGCCACGGGGTAGGTAATGTTCGAAGATTGCGAGCGCAACTTCTCTAGGTTCCTTGTCGTGCAGCGCGTATTCGCGGCCCATCACGCCCTGAAGCTCGGGGAACTCGCCCACCATGCCCGTGTTGAGGTCAGCCTTACAGAGCGTGGCCGCGCGCTCGACGGTAGCGATTGCGTTAGATTGCCCAACAGCTTTGGCGAGGAATACCGCCAACGCACGAATGCGGTCGGTCTTCTCGGCCATGCTTCCGAGCCTGTCGATCCACGAACGCTTGTGCAGGCTGGGAAGGCGATCCATGAGCGGCGTGGTGCGGTCTTCATCAAAGAAGAAGCGGCCGTCCGAGAGGCGCGCGCGCAAAACACGCTCGTAGCCTCGGATAGATAGTTGCTCATTTTTTACTGGGGTATTCGAGACCGCGATGAACTTTGGCAGCACTTTGCCTTGGGCGTCGACGAGCGTGAAGTAACGCTGGTGGCTTTTCATTTCTTGGATCAGCACCTCCGGAGGAAGATCGAGGTGCAGCTCTTCAAACGTGCCGACCACAGGATTGGGTAGCTCCACAAGATTGGTAACCTGATCGATCAGCGCTTCGTCGTGCAACACCGTACCGCCAACGTTTTTCGCCGCGGTGGCGATGCGTTCAGCCAACAGGGCGCGCCGCTTCGACATGTCGGGGACGACATGTGCCTGCTCCAGCAATCCCTCGTAGTCGGTGGGCTTTGGGATGCTGATGGGTTGAGGCGAGAGGAAGCGGTGTCCGCGGGTTATGCGGCCGCTATTCACGTCGGCGTACATCACCGGCACGACTTCCGTGCCCAAAAGCGCGACGATCCACTGCAGCGGGCGACCGAAACTCTGCTCGACGTCGCCCCAGCGCATTTGCTTGGCGAAGTTGATCTTCCGGGTGCAGGCGTTGAGCACCTCGGGGAACAACTCAAACGTGCGGCGGCCTTTCTCTTCTACGACGGCCACCAGGTATTCGCCCTTGGGTGTGGAGATGCGCTTGAGCTGCTCGACGGGCACTTTGGCGCTTTCAGCGAACTTCTTAGCGGGATCCTTCGGCTTGCCATCGGCATCGAAGCCGGCGCTGACTGAAGGCCCCCTGACTTCCTTCGTGACGTCGTCGGTCTGCTCCGCGACGTCGCTAACTAGCAAAGCGAGCCGCCGCGGCGTGCCAAAGCGCCGCACTGCGCCGTGTTTTATATTGAGTACAACGCACTGCTCCCGGAAGGCCTTTTCGAGATCTTCAAGGGCGGGCGCGACGAAGCGTGCGGGCAGCTCCTCGGTGCCTAGCTCGAACAGTAGCTCAGCCACGGGGGGCCTCCTTCTGCTCAGCTTTGTCCTCGAAGCTCATGGAGCCCCACATTTCGCTGGCGGCCTTGCCTTCTAACCTCGGCAGCTGCTCTCCCACCGTCCAAGCCGTCTTGCAGAGTGGCCAATCGAGCTTTTGCCGGTTCTTCAAGTAGCCCTTCGCACAGAGGGCGGCGTTATCCCGCACCCGCTTGATGTAGCCCGCACGATCGGTGACGGAAATGGCCCCGCGCGCATCTAGCAAGTTGAAGGCGTGGCTGCATTTGAGTGCAAAATCGTACGCAGGCAGCGGAAGCTTCTCGTCGATCAAGCGTTTGCACTCAGCCTCGTAGCTCCGAAAGAGCATCTCAAGCTGCTCAGAATCAGACTTTTTGAGCGCGTATTCGGACATTTCCACCTCGTTCTGATGAAAAATTTCGCCGTACTTCACGCCCTTCACCCACTCAATGTCGTACACGCTGTCCACCCCCTGCACGTACATGGCAATTCGCTCAAGGCCATACGTCAGCTCGGCTGACACGGGCTTACAATCGTAGCCGCCACACCTCTGAAAATAAGTGAACTGGGTGATCTCCATGCCATCACACCAAACCTCCCAGCCTAAGCCTGAAGCTCCAAGCGTTGGGGATTCCCAGTCGTCTTCGACAAAGCGAATATCGTGCTCCAGCGGATCGATGCCGAAAGCCTTGATCGACTCAAGGTAGAGCTCCTGCACGTTCTTGGGGGCAGGCTTCAGGATCACCTGAAACTGGTGGTGCTGAAAGAGCCGGTTCGGGTTCTCACCGAAGCGCCCATCGGAGGGGCGGCGCGAGGGCTGAATGTAGGCAACATTCCATGGCTCCGGACCAAGCGCGCGCAGAAAGGTGGCGGGCGCCATCGTGCCTGCGCCCACCTCAAGGTCGTAACCCTGGGTAACGATGCAGCCGAGCTTGGCCCAGTGGTTCTGGAGCGTCAGCAAAAGATCCTGAAAATACATAGCGGCCGACACCGTACAGCCGACGCCCTCACCGTTCAATCAGCTGTATGGCGACCATCCGTCAGGACCCTCCGCGTCTGCAGGCGTTCTTCCGACAGCTGCCGGACTCGGGACTCGGGACTCGGGACAACGGCGGGTTGTGGCGTCGCGTGGCCGCCCACCTGCGGGGCCTCCTAAGGATGCCCTCTCGCCGGAACACATAGCTCCAGGTTATCTTTTCTTCGCGAGCGAGCTCTCACGCGAGATCACGGGAACTGTCTTGAGCGTGGCGGTGCCAAGCTCAGCGTGTATCGCATGCTGGAAAGTGCCGGCCGCTTCAAGGAACGATGGAGTGTGGACAGCTGAAGAGATCGGCGAGCACTGGGATGGCATCAGCAAAATCTGAGTAGGCATTCGCTTCCGGCGCCGCGACGGTGCAAAGGCGTGCACGGCCTAGCTATTTGGGCTCTGAATTGCTGAGCATCGAACGGAGTGTTAGGTTTAGCCCAAGGCCGAGGCATGCCGCGCGACTCCCACATCCCGATTTTCCTATGGGTTGCTATGGCAGTCCTGGTGCATCTGTGCTCGGGCGGAGGTTTGGAAGAGGGCGCACGAACGGCAGAGCAACGCGAGCTGGTGCGCGAGTTCGCGAATGCTGTGCGAAGCCACGTGCGCACCCGCCTGGAGCCGCCGATTGAGGTGACACTGCTGGAAGAAGAAGCTCCTGAAGAAGAAGTGACGGCGCCTGAGCCGCCCAAGCACGACAGCACACCTGATGCCGCGGAGCCACGGACAGAATCGGTGAAGCGCGTTCACGATGACGCAAAGCCCCTGCCCGAGCTAAAGAAACCTGAGGAGAAGCCCAAGCCCGAACCGGAAGCTAAAAAGCCCGACGAAAAGACGCCGAAGCCAGCTGAGAAAAAGGAAGAGGAAAAGAAGGCACTTCCGCTGCCTGTGGTGGCCGTTCAAAACCGCATTGCAGTTAAGCAAAATGTGAAAGATAAAACGCAGTCCAATCCTAACGCCGCGCTCATCGCAGATAACGCGAACCAAGTGGCGGAAGAAACCCAAGCGCGCATTACGTCCACCAATCAAGACGATCCGGCACCCAACCCCGGCACGCACCTCGGCGGTCCCAAAGAGGCCGAAGGGGACGCAGATGAAAACGAGCTAGCGCAGTCTGAAGACAAGCCTGGCGCCGAACAAGCCTCCGTGAAGCCCGCGCCGGCGGCCAAACGCGCACAAAAAGCCAATGATCTGGCCTTGAAGGTTGAAAAGGAAGTCAAGGCGCAAAAGGCACAGACTGGGCATCTCGCACAGGATGCGACGCCCGAGATCCCCGACACGCTGCGTGCTAACGGCGGTTCGTTCGCGATGGCCGAGGCTCAAGCCGCGCGCGAATCGAAGCTCGCTCAAAAACAGCGCCAAGCTCGCAGGGCCCAACGTGTCACCGATTTTCTAGGCTTGGGCGCCACGGGCACCACAGAGAACGGCGTCAACTTGAACCTCGCCCCTTCGACAGCCCTGGCGGCGATTGGTGAAGCACAGCTGCGAACCGATCGGGAGCACGATGCCGAACAGCGACGGAGCCGGCACCGGGGTTCTTTCCAAACGATCGGACTTGAAAAATGGCGGAGCGCCATTGAAAACTACGTACCGAGCGTGAAGTTTGGGAATACTACGGCTCTCAACACGGCTGCTGTGCCGTTCGCAAGCTATCTGAACGCGATTCACAATCGAATCCATCCGGTGTACGCGATTCATTTCTTGGGCTCACTCGATAGGCTCCCCTCGGACCACGTGATGAACGGGCCGGACCTCAGCACGGACCTCGAAATCGTGCTCGATCAGGAGAGCGGCAAGCTGGTGCGCATGGGCGTCACCAAGACGAGTGGCGTCACCGCATTCGATGTCGCGGCTCTTCAGGCCATCCAACAATCACAGCCCTTTGGCCCGCCTCCCAAGGAGATTGTATCTCCGGATGGGCGCGTCTATTTGCATTGGGAATTTTACCGCAATCCGTTCTACGCGTGTTCTACCTATTTCGCGCGGCCATTCATGCTGAAGGCCCAGCCTAAGCCAGCTCCTCCCTCCGTGGACGAGCCTGTCCGCCCCCCGTTTCAAGAACTTCCGGCACCCGAAGAAAAGGAACAGCACGGCTCCCTTTGGGGGCATCCGGGCCGAAAGAGGGACGTGGTCGCGCAGCTCTGGTAGTGTGTTGGCCCTCCCTTGGTAAAACCACAACAAGTTGTGAACCAACGCCCGCAAACCTCAGCCTCGGAGGTCGGTGCCGCGTGGAAGATCGGCTTGTCACCCGGAGCGCTTAAGCTGACTGCCGCGGCGGCTTGGCTAGCCTCTGTGGTGGGGCAAGGGCTGAGCGCCGCTTTACCCGGTGCGCGCGCAGGATTGGAGCGTTGGATCGATGCCTTCGAACGCATCGGCGCGACCGCAACCCAATTCTTCGCGCTGCTCGGCGTCATGGTTGCGATTCAATTAGTAGCATCCAGCCTCCGCACCTCACGGCTACCGATCGTGTATCGCATGTTCGTGGTTCCTGCCGGTGGATTCAGTGTCTTTCTGTGTATTGCTGCAACGCAACGCCCTTTGCCGGGGCTGTTTTTGCTCGCCCTCGCCCTCGCCGTAAGCTTCGTCCTATTTTTTGTGGCGGCACTCGGCGTGAGTCATCCACAGACACGCTGGGTGGCTCTCGCATTGGGCCTGAGTGGGTTTTGTACGACGATCCGAATGCTTTCTGCGTTCCCACAGGTATTCTCATTCGCCTTCCGGCACGGACAGCCCTCCCCCCTGCTCGCAGCGCTCGAACTCCTGAGTTTCTTTGCAATATTTCTCGCTGCCGGGATGACGCTGGAGCCAGGGAGCCGACCCAAGCACGCGTTTCTGTTACTCGGGGCTCTGGGACTTGGGCTCGCTTTCTTCCTCGCAGCCGAGGCGGCACGCCATGCTTCGTCTGGATTTTTTCAGGTCGTGATGCAACGCTCGCTGGACAATCTGCAGACTAGTTTCACGCCGTGGGCGGACGGTCGCCTCTCCAGGTTTCTGACCGCATTAGTCCTGCCGGTTTCAGCTGCACTCCTTTTCACCCAGCCCGCGCGCCTACCGCTGGCCGCTGCCATTTCACTCACGCTGCTCGCTCGGGGCTCAGGCGACGTGCCGTTGCTGGCATTGCAGCTACTGGTCGCAGCGCTTCTCGTGCCGCTGACCCTCGCCGCGCAGGGCCCGGTTGTCTTCGCCGTCGGACCGATGGCACCTAGAGGCACTCGCAGAGCCTAAATATTGACGGCAACAATCGTAGCGTAGAGTGCGATCAAATAGGGCATCGACGCAAAAAACAAAGACCTCGCCCAGCCGAGAGGCGACGCGGCACGCAGGCCAATCAAAGCCCAAATCAGAAAAACATTGCCTGAAGTCAGCGCAACCACCGCGTACACAGGCCCGGCCAACCCCACCGCCAACGGCGCCAGGCTTCCCACCACCAATAATAATGAGTACCCAACCACTGCGTACAGCGTGTAGTTCAAGCCCTTCACCGCGGGCAACACACGGATCCCAGCGGCCTCATACTCCGACTGCCGGAAAATCGAGATCGCAAGAAAATGGGGGATCTGCCACAAGAAAAGGATCAGAAAGAGCGCGCCCGCTGCAGCATCCAAGCGCCCCGTCACCGTCGTGTAGCCGAGCACGGGAGGGATCGCGCCCGGTACCGCGCCCGCATGCAGCGCCCACGGTGAAACACGCTTCATCGGCGTGTACACCCAGACGTAACTGACGAACGCAAACAGCGCCAGGCCTGCAGTTATTAGATTAACGGCCAAAGCCAAGAGCAAAGCACCTGTGAATCCGAGCGCAAGGCCGAAAACGAGCGCAATTCTGGGAGTGAGCTGGCCCGCAGGCAACGGGCGTGTGCGCGTGCGCTTCATGCGCCGATCGCTCTCCCGCTCCAAGTACATATTGAGCGCATTAGCGCCCCCAACGACTAAGACCGTTCCGAGCATCGCCCAAGCCAACACCGGCCAAGACGGCACATGGCCAGGGCTTGCCAGGGCACCGCACAGCATCGTGAGCAGCACCATCCGCGTGATGGCGGGTTTGGTGAGCGTGATCAGATGGCGCCCCAGGTTCCCGTTCTTCGGTGAAGCCAGCGCGCCGTCTAAGGTGCTTGGGAGTACTGAGCTTGTGGTCAAACCGGCGCGAAGCTAGCTCAGGCACCGGGGGGGTGCCAGAACTTACGCGCGATGGAGGGGCTTCGGCTGAAGCGGGGGCTGGTTCTTAGGGCTAGAATCACTGCGAAGCCGGACCCAGGTCGTCAAAGGCACTTCCCTTTTTTCGGCGCGGGCCGATGATGAGCGCCATGTCCAAACCTAAGCTGAGCTATTTTGATGCCCCAACCAGTCGCGGCGAAGAGTGCCGTTTGGCGTTCGTTGCAGCCGGTGCCGATTTCGAAGATCATCGCGTGAAGCGCGAGGACTGGCCCGCGTTGAAGCCTCAAACGCCGTTTGGGCACATGCCGATGTTGACGCTCGAAGGGAAACCGGCGCTCTCAGAAGGCAATGCGATCTTGACCTATGTGGGGCGCCAATACGGACTCTTACCTAGTGACCCTTGGGAAGCTGCCCGCCAAGAGTCCATGCTCTCCGCGTGCGAAGATCTGAGGGCGCAAGTGGGGCGCACCTTCGGCATCAAAGACCCAGAGGAGCTCGTTCGGCGCCGAACTGAATTGGTCGAAGGCCCGCTTGCCGTGTGGGCGCGCGGCGTGGAAGCGCAAATCAAAGGGCCATTCTTCAGTGGCGAGAGCCTGGGCATCGCAGACATCAAGCTGTTTGTGATGGTGAAATGGCTCAGCGGCGGCGCGCTCGATCACGTCCCAGCGAACACCCTTTCGGCTTATGCGAAGCTCGCGAAGCTCAGTGAAGCCGTTGCAGGTTATCCGGCTCTCCGGGCTTGGTTTTCCAAGTACCCGAGGTGAGTTGGAGTTGCAGGGAATGCGTTGGCTCTGGGTTTCGTGCGTGGTTGGCGCTTTGGCCGTGGCGTTTGGAGCTTTCGGCGCGCACGCATTAAAGTCCCGGCTGTCGGCGGACATGCTGGCCGTCTACAGCACCGCCACCCAATATCACCTGGTCCACGCAGTGGTGCTGTTCGCTGTCGCGCTTTATTCGCGGGCGACAGGCGCGCCGATCACCCTGCCAGCTTCGCTATTTTTGGCGGGAATCGTGCTCTTCTCTGGCTCGCTCTATCTGCTCGCCATCACAGGTAATCGGGCGCTCGGCATGATCACTCCGTTGGGCGGCTTGTGTTTCATCGCCGGTTGGCTCAGTTGCGGCTGGTGGCTTTCACAACGTTAATCTGGAGGGCTATCCGCGCCAGCAGCACGGGAATGGCCTCAGAACCTGCCACGAGTGCCAAAGGTAAGACCCAATAGCACCAGCCCACGCTATTGTGCTGATCTAAATAAATATAGATTAACACCATAACGAGCGCCGGGGCAAAGCCTAAAGCACCCCCCGTTAAGCGCCGGCCTCGCGCCCATCGCGACCCAAGCCGCACTGAAATCCACACGAGCGCCCAAGTAGAAAGAATCACAAATAGTACGCGTCCGCCGAACTGATTCGTTGTGGGTCGACCCCAAGCAGCAAGGCCCGAAACGGTAGCTTCACGGACGCTCAGTGAGCTTTCAGGAAAGCCCCTGGTTTTAACCCGAAGCCGCAGCTCCTGGAATTTGAACCCACGCAGGTCGTCGCTTGCTTCAAGGCCGCGAGCACTGAACGACGCCCCGAGCGCCGCCCCCAATTTGCCCTGAATTTTCGGGACGGCGCCCTCACAGGTCCAGGTGAGCCCAACAATCGGTATGGCCACTGCACGCCCCGCCGTCTCAAGACAGCTTTGCTGGCCCTCATCCACGAGCCGTTGCACCAACCGACCCGGGGCCTCGGATTCTTCATAGCTGCGCGTCAGGATCAGTGCCTGAAGGGATCCGATCGCCACCAAGAACGCTCCCACGAGCACCCAGTGTCGGCCACCCTCGGTGGCGCTAAACCAGCCGATCCCGAGCGGCACAGCCAGCAACGTGGTCCACTCGAATGCATGAAAAAGGAGCGCCCGCAGCAGGGGCCACAATACTCCGGCCGGTACGCTTGCCCACCACGGCATGAGCCGAGCTACGAGCAATCCCGCGCAGACCACACCCACCAACAGGCTGCTCGCGAAGATCGACAGCGCCGCGCGTACGATGGGCCGCATTCACGGAGTCTATCGCTTGCCCGGACCTGCGTCGCCCGAGGGCGGGCGTAAACTCCGGCGCCAACCGATCCGACCAAACAGCCGAATCGTTTGCTCGGCTTCCCTGTTTGGCTTCTATGTAGGCATCGGGCCTTCCCACACGAAGGCAGGGTGATATACTCAAGCGCTATAACTGTTGCCTGGCAGCAGAGTCTTCGGAGATCCCATGAGAAGAGCCCACTTTCTGGCAGCATTGAGCTTGCTGTCTGCAACTGTCCTACCGCACGCGGCCTCAGCAACGGGCGTCGACGAAGCGTCGCCGACCGGCAAGGGCATCACGGGCGGCGCACTTTTGGGCGGTGAACTCGTGCTCGTGGTGGAAGCGGCCGCGGACGTTAAGCCCGGCTGGGCGTATCTTGTTGGAGGGGTTGCGGGGATGGCAGGGGGTGGTGTCGGTGGCTATTTTCTTGAGCAATCCGCAAGCGCCAAGGTGAACATGTTCGTGTTGGTTGGTGGTTTGGCGCTTGCCATCCCAACCACCGTCGCTGTGCTCAATGCGCGTGCTTATGAGCCCCCGAGAAATGATGTGCAAGACCGTGGGCCCGCTGACGAGCCCGTCGCGGAGCCGCCGCATGCGCAGCTAGAAAAGACGCCGGTGCGCAGTGCTTCCCGACGGATTGAGCGGCGCGTCGCGACCGCAGCTCTGCCGCCCGCGCTGCTGGGCGTCGGGGATCAGCTAACCTTGAGCATTCCCGCGATTGAGTTCTCGCCTGTCTTTACTCGGACTGAGCTGGCCCAGTTCGGCGTGGCCCAACAAACTCAGTGGAATCTTCCGGTCCTTAACTGGATTTTCTGAAGCTTCGATAACCGTCGTATCCACGATCGGGCACCCATCCGAACGGCCGAAGGTGGGTGTCACGTGTGAGCGGGTGTACCGCGATCTCCGCTTGATAAAGCTCTGCGTGCGCAGGTTCACGCGCTGGCCCCCTTTGTTCACAAGAATACCTGCCGTAACATACTAAATCTGAGTGTTATCACTCGCGTTGTAGCTCCACTCCCCCACTATTTACCCGCATGGCACAACCTGCACCCCGACCCACCCGCACCAAAGCCAGCGATGATCCAGCTCTGGGCAAAGTCATTGCCGGCCGCTACCGACTTGAAGCTCGGATCGGCGAAGGCGGTATGGGCATCGTCTATCGCGCCCGACACGTGCTCATCGACCGAGTCGTGGCCGTCAAGCTGATCCGCCCTGATCTCCGCGGCGAAACACACCTCCGCGCCTGGATGCTCAGGGAAGCACGTGCCGCCAACCGCGTGGACCATGCGCACATCATCGACATCCACGATATCGGTGAAACCGACGATGGCGAGCTCTACTTGGTCATGGAGTACCTGGTGGGGACGGCCCTTTCCACGGAGATTGGCCGCGGGCAGATGCCGATTCAGCGCGCCGTTGATATCCTTGAGCAAATGGGTGCGGCTCTATCGCGCGCACACGATTTGGGTGTGGTTCATCGCGATCTCAAGAGCGACAATATTCTGCTCACCGCACGCGGTGGCCGAAAAGATTTCGTTAAAATTCTGGACTTCGGCTTGGCCGCATTGGCGCACGATCCGCGGCTTGCACCCAAAGGGGCGGTCTTTGGTACCCCCGAATACATGTCTCCGGAGCAGGCCCGTGGTGAACAAGCGGGGCCTCATTCCGATCTGTACGCACTCGGCATTCTTTTCTTCGAGATGCTCACTGGGCAGTTGCCGTTTCGCGCCGCCGATAGGGACACGCTCTTGGAAATGCAGCGAACGGCGCCCGCCCCCAAGCCTTCCAGTCTCCGCAAGGATTGCCACCCCGATGCGGAGCGCATCATCTTGCGCTTGCTAGAAAAAGAATCGCGCAAGCGCTACCGCGACGGCCATCATTTGCTCGAAGAGCTGAAGGCCCTACAACGTTCGCTACCGAACACCACTTCCTGGGAAAAAGAGGGCACGGAAGCGCCCGCCATCCCGCCGCCGCCGCCGCCGTCGCGCTCTGCAGACGTTACCCAGTGGGCGACCCGCGCAGGTTTTTTTGCGCGCATGGTGTCGCGCGCTCATCCATCGGGGAGCATTCCGCCTGAGGTGGGTTCCGCACTCAGCCAGCTGTGGGATGTGGCCGCCAAAGCCAATGGTCTTGAGGGCGCGCTGGCCAGCCACACTCGGAAGCTGGAGGCGCTCGAAAGAAGAGGGCGCGCCCTCCGCGCTGAAATTGGCCGCAAAGTGGAAGAGCTCGCGCAAGAGGAATCGCGTTCGCTTCGCGAAGCCCCGGCCTACCAAGAAGAGGAGAATCAGGCCCAGGTTGAGGCGGATTCCGCGGAGCAAGCAGGAAAGCTCAAACTTGCCGAGGCCAATCAGGCCGAGCGAGCCGGGACGGGAACCCGAGCCATCTATGAGCAAGCAGGCGCCGCCGCTGCCTTGATCGAGGCTCGGAAGCAATGGCTGTTAACCCGTAGACAGCGCCGCGAAGGCCGCGAGAAGGTAGCCCGTGATTTGCGGAGGCAGATCGAGGATCTCCGCGTGCAATTGGCGCGTTACGCCGAAGCTCTCGAAGAAGATCTCGCGCTCGGCCGCGAGAAGGTGGCCACCAAAACCCGCGAAGGGCTCACCTTGGAGAAGGATTTTCACGACGCTTCGACCACGCTCACCGCTCATTTGAATGGTAAGCCCGAATGCCGTGATCTGATGACGCAGCTGATGGAACTCTCCGCCCAGCCCCCGGCCCCCAGGAAGAGTTCAGCCAACGGCGGCTAAGCCTGGTTCCAGCTCAGCCGAACTTGGACAATCTGGTGTGTAGGAACGAGCTCAGCTTCGTCAAATTGCGCACATCGCGCGCGAAACTGGGTGGCTCGAACGAATCCGCCCAACTCTTAAGTTCAGCCAGAAACTCTTCCCGCACTGCAGCCTCCGCGACGATCGCGTCGACACTTCGACCACGCACCGTCACAGTATTCACTCCCGAAACGTAGGCTTCGAGCCGCGAATAATCCTCGCCCAAAAACTCACGGATCAGGTGCGCTTCTTCGCTCAGCTTCGCCAGCACGTCACTCTTGGCCTTGAGCTCTTGCGGAAGGCGAGTGACCGCAACACGCAGCACAAAGGCGTCATCAACGAAGCCAAGATCTTCAATGCCATCCGGGATCAGATCAAGCGAGCGAAACAGGTAGTTCAAAGCTCCCGCTATGGTGAATGCCGCTGGTGAATCAGAAGTTACCTCAATCAGTACGGCGGCCAGGCCTCGCACATCCTCCGGCAGACGTTTGAGCCAAATCGGAAAAGCGTCCAGAAACTGTGTTTGCTGAGGAGTCATGGTAAGCGCCTCTTCTTAGCATTTCTAACCGGCACGCCGAAAGTTCAAAATCCCTCGCCACACAGCAAACGCAGCGCATTGTTGCTGAAGATATTGTGAACGCTCGCTTCGCTCAATCCAGCCTTGATTAGCGCCCGCGCCAGGTGCGGATAGCTGGCGGCGTCGGTCAAACCAACCGCAGGGCGAATATCCCCTTCGAAATCGGAACCGAGCGCCACATGGCGCTCCCCAACCACAGAGATAGTGTACTTCACTTGGGCCACCACATCATCGAGTGTGGCGGGCCTGCCACGCACCACGAAGGGCTGATGGAAATTCATACCCACCACGCCGCCCGTCTTGGCAATGGCGCGCATCAGCGCATCCGTCAGATTTCGAGAATTCTTGGCAAGGGCCCGCGCATTGGAATGAGTGGCTATCACCACTGCGCCGATTTCTCCCGCGTATTGGGTCGCTTCCGCGATCGCGTCATCGGAAGCGTGAGAAACATCGATCAGCCCGCCAACTTTGGCAATTTCGCGCATCACCGCCCGGCCTCTCTGCGTGATACCAAAATCGTGCGGCACCGCGGCAGAACTCATGAGCGCGTTGTTCTCGTTATGCACCAGGCCAAAAATTCGCACGCCCCTCAGCGCCCATTTGGCGACGTCCTCTGGCCCTAGTGGGCCAACACCCTCAAACGAAAACCATGTTTTCACGCGCCCCGGACGCGCGTAGCAGCCCGGCGGCATGAACACCGAATGCCGAATCAATTGCTCAAAAACGCGCGCATAGCTGAGCTCAAAATCCGACAATTGGCGCCCGGTTGCGCGCACGCGCTGAGGCACAAAAAGCGGCAAAACAACGCCTTCCACCCCACCGCGCGTCAGCTTATCCAGCGAGAATTGCCCCGAGCCCTCGTTGAACGCCCGTCCTTGATACACCAACTGATAAGGAAGGTCGACGTGAAGATCCACCACTTGGAACACACCACCTTCCGCCTCTGCCGGTCTGCCTACAGCTGCCAAAACAGCCACCGCGCCCAACACAAGGCCAATCCAAGTCAACAGCGGGCGCAACTTGGCTTCATCCACAGTCCGGCCGGGCTCACCTCAGGTAAGGATTTTCGGCGGCACTCACCTGACACAGTGCTCACGCGTACGAGGGAGCGTTGCCCGAGCGCCACTTGATGTTGCACCCAACGCTCGGACGCTGTTCCTCCATAGGCGGCTTCTTCGCCAGCATGAGCAACACGGCTTCCCGAAGATCCTTCCCGGTCACCGGAATCCCATTCTTTGGCCGACTGGCATCGAACTGGCCGTGATAGGTGAGCTTGTGCGCTGCATCAAAGAGGTACAAATCGGGAGTGCAGGCCGCCCCAAATGATTTGGCAATTTCCTGACTTTCGTCAAACAGGTAGGGGAATTCGTAACCTGCGCTGGCGGCTTCTTCCGCCATGAACTTAGGCCCATCTTGGGGATGCGTCTGCTCATCGTTCGAACTGATCGCGATAACACTCACACCCAAGCTTGAACACCAACGCGCAAATTCAGCAAACTCAACACGAATGTGTTTCACGTAGGGGCAATGATTGCAGAGAAAGGCAACCACCAACCCAGAACGCCCTGGTGCGTCGGCGTCGGAACGCACAATTTTGCCCGAGACCGCATCGGGCAGCTCAAAATGCGGCAGCGCCGCGCCTGTGACCATTTCACCATTTCCGCTCACCATGCCTGAGCTTATAGCCCAAGCACGACCCTCACGGCTAGTTTAACCGCAGGGGCAAGTTCAGTGTTTGTTCAGCTACAGATTTTTCATACAGCCAGGCATAAGTTGCCCGACTCGCTAGCACGCGCTTGGTGTAACGCCGTGTTTCGTAAAATGGGATCAGCTCGACCCAGACGTCAAAGTCAACTCCAGGTTTCGCCTCTTTCCACTGCCGGGATCGGGAGGAGCCCGCATTGTAGCTCGGGATCGCCAGCAGTGGATTTTCGCGGAATTCGGTGTTCAATTTAGCCAAAAGTGCTGTACCCAGCCGAATGTTCAGCGCGGGTTTCAGGAGAGATTGCGCACCAAATGGCAAGCCTAACGGTTCGGCGAGCATCTTGGCGGTGGGCACGATCAGTTGCATCAAGCCAAACGCATTGGCGGGGCTCTTAGCTTCCGCATCAAAGGCGGATTCCTCGCGCATGATGGCGTAGGTCAAAAATTCTGGGGTGCCACTCCTTTTCGCCTCGCGCTCTACAACGTTCCCAAAGGGCGTCGGGAAGGCCAGCTGCCAAGCCTGCTCCCAATCGCCTGCGGGCCAGTGCTCCAGCCAGTCGGTGAGCAACCCACGTGCAATGTTGTTTGCCAAGCCCGCCGCGCCCGCTTTGTTATAAAGGAGGGCCACGCCCCAAAGTGCCCCGGGCGAAGCTTCCGCGCGATCGAGACCTAGCTCTGCAAGTTCTCTCCGTGCCCATTCCACCTCCCCGACGCCTAGCAGCTCCATGGCTCGCAAGAATCCGGGAGAAGAATACTCGGGCCGGTCTTCAAAGAAGAACGGCTGATCTTCCGCCCGCGCACGCGCATGCGTCAACGCCCGAGCGGCCCGTGGCGCATCCGCTGCTCGCAAGCGGGAGTACGCGTGTAACATGTAATAAGAGAGCGGCAATTCGTCGATGATGGCCTCGTATTCAGCCAGGCCGCGAGCGAGCTCGCCTGTCTCGATCCAGGCACGCGCACTGAAGTAGCGTTCCCGACCAGCAAATTCTTGACCGCGCCCCCGATCTTCATGCTTTGCCCGCTCCCGGACTCGATCGAGCGTTGCGGCCGCAGCGGGCCAATCATTCTTCTCGATTCGACTCAGCGCCAGAGCAAAAACCCCGTCCAACATCGAGTCACCCTCCGGGTAGTCGTCGGCGATAGTGCTGAGAAGTTCAAGGAAGCGCGCATCCGAACCCAGCTTCTGATAACTCTGCGCGGCGCGCAGGCGTGCATCATCCGCCAAGCTGCTCTCGGGCGTCTCTTTCTCGAGTTGTTCATAGGTGCGCGCTGCCACGGCGTGGCGGCCAGCCCCCGCGGAGTACTTCGCGGCTAAATACAGCAATTTTGCGCGAGCATCGCGGCTTCCATGGCAGAAGCGTACGGGATCGGCGAGCAGATCTGCCGCTTTGCTAAAGTCGTTGGTGCCGGCCAACGCTTTGGCCTGCAGTACACTGACGTCACAGCCCAGCTCCCCAAAACGGGCAGCTGGCTTCAACCCACGGGCGAGCTCCGTTGCGGCTTCGATCGCGGGCTCAAACAATCGGCGCTGCACCAAAACTGCCAAGGCAGTGTGCAGCTCTTCTACGGACGGCTTTTCGGGGGCAGGCACGTGCTCTTCCGAGAGGCGTCTGATCGCCTGCTCAATGATCGCCTGCGCGCGCGCAGTGATACTGTTGTTGTCTGGAGCCAAGCTGATCGCCTGACGCCCTGCCCGGATCGCTGCCCGGAGCTGCGTCTCGAGATCGCCGAGCTGATTTCCCTGGCCAGCGGCTCCGCCCCCGGGCATTCCAGAGTTGGAGCGACTCGCCGCGAGGTAGAGCACATTGGCGAGGCTCACGAGAAGCTCAGGATCGGGCGCCGCCACGTCCGTCAGACGGCTAAGCTCTCGGATGCAGTCGCTGGTGTTGCCGAGTTTCTCGTCGATCTTGGCTTTTAGCCGGGCACGCTGCTCAGCGACCGCTACTTCTGAGCTTGGCTCCGGGAGTGCGGCCAGTGCCTCCGGCGCGTGATCGTTCGCGAGCAACACCCGTGCGGTCGAAAGCTGTGCATATCGGCTGAGCTGAAAGCCTGCCACCATTGCCTTTCGAAACTGGGCTTCCGCGAGTGTCAGTTGGCCAGCCTTTTCCCACAGCCGACCCAACAAGAATGCAGCACGCGCTTGGTCAGTTGGGCCAAGATGCAGCGCAGAAACCTGCGTTTCCAAAGTGCTTGCAGCTTGTTGAAAATTTGAATCTTCGACCTGTGCGCGGATGCTGGCCAGCTCAGGCCTGGCCAAAAAAGGTGAAAATCGCTGCAAGCTCACCCGGTTTGGTTTGCTTTCGGCCAAGCTGCGACCGATTGGGCCACCGTGGAAGGGCGGCAGCGCCTGAGGCGCCCCCACTGGTTTCGAACGCACCGAATCGACCACCAGGCAGGCGAGCGCCGCTCCCGCTCCAGTGGTCAACAACGCCGCGAGACCGATCAGCTTCCTCATGGTTCATACCGCATTCGACTTCGAAGGTTGTTGGCGACGTCTGACGCGTCCTCCTCGGCCAATTCCTGTACACGCGCTCTTTCCTCACCGCTCCAGCGCTCACGATGCGCCTCCACGCTTGACTCTTCCGCTCGGCTGAGAAGCAGCGCTTGTGCGGCGCGTTCACTCTCAGCCAAGGCTGCCAGGGCTCCTGCCTGAACTCGCTCCGCCTCCGTCCGAAGGTCGTCGATCTGCGCAGCAACGCCCGCTTCGAACGCGACATTGAGCGCTATGTCTTGAATCCGAAGCCCGCCGGAGAGCAAGTGCGCCGCTTCGGTCGCTCGTTGCTCCTTGGCCTCGTCGCGCAGCATCGCGAGCGTGCGAAAGGCCTTTTCTGCCTGTGCCTCGCGGCGGCCCAGCTCTTCCAACAGCAACTGCTGTTCATTGGCCCGCGCCGCCTTGGCCCGACGCTTGAGTTCCAAAAGCGTCTCGAGCGGGTAACGCTTTGCCACGGGCCTAGGCTAGCTCGCCCGCGCGAACAGCGCGAGTCACCCCGCTTCACTCCCGGGCCATTCAGAACGCTGTGCCGCGCGCGTCCACCCGCCATGAAGGCCCCAAAAACCTTCAGCCATTGCCTTCGCCGGCGTCACTCGAAGCAGCCGAGCGCTCTCGTTCGGCGTTCCGAGAGCGTGTGTGCCATTCTTGTACACTCCGCACATGCGTTCGCTCGCCTTGAAAAAGGGCCGCCACCTCCAGTGCATCGGCCACGGCGGCCCCCGCCGCCATCGTGGTGAAGTAGGGAATGTTGGAGAGCAATGCGTTCCTGCGGAGCGAGTAGCTGTCGCGGATTGCCTGCACACCTTCGGTGGTGTTGATCACGAGCTGGATCGTTCCCTGCCGCATGGCATCCACAATATGGGGCGAGCCATCGAGCACCTTGTTCACGCGCTCAACAGGGATCCGAGCGCGCTCCATGACCTCCGCTGTGCCAGCCGTTGCAACGATCTGAAACCCAAGATTGCGAAGCCTGCGCGCCACATGGCACGCCACCGCCTTGTCGTCATTCTTAACGCTGATGAAGGCGCGACCGCGGCTAGGCAGCGTCTGACCTGAAGCCGCCAGCGATTTTCCGAAAGCCAGCGCGAAGGAAGTGGCTATCCCCATCACTTCACCCGTCGAGCGCATCTCTGGTCCAAGAATGGTATCTACTCCTGGGAACTTACCAAAAGGAAAGACGGATTCCTTGACCGCTACATGCGTCGGCAAAGGCTCATCAAAAATCCCCTGTTCATCGAGCGATCTCCCGACCATGACCTGCGCTGCAATCTTCGCCAACGGCCGCCCGGTCGCCTTCGACACGAACGGCACCGTGCGCGAAGCCCGAGGATTCACCTCAATCACATAGACTTTGTGCTCTTTGACGGCGAATTGAACGTTCATCAACCCCACCACCCCGAGCTCTAACGCGAGCGCACGCGTGCTCGCTTCGATCTCTACCACAACCTCTGGCGGCAACGAATGCGGAGGCAGCACGCTCGTCGAATCACCCGAGTGCACGCCCGCCTCTTCGATGTGCTGCATGACCCCGCCGATGACGGCTCGTTTCCCGTCGGAAACACAGTCAACATCCACCTCGATCGCATTCTTCAAGAACTGATCGATGAGTAAGCTATCCGAGCCACCCTCCTGGCGCGCGGCTTCGAGCGCGAGGCCAACGTAGGCATCTAACTCGGAATCACTCCAACACACCATCATGGCGCGGCCGCCCAGCACGTAAGAAGGGCGCACCAGCACGGGATACCCGATCGACAACGCGATCTTTCGGGCTTGCTCTAAGCCCTGGGCAATACCAGCCTGTGGGCGCGACAGGCCAAGCTTAGTCAACAGCTCGTCAAAACGCTGGCGATCTTCCGCACGATCGATGGCATCCGCCGTTGTTCCCAGCAGCTTAACTCCTGCGGCCTCAAGCGGGACACTGAGCCTGAGCGGCGTTTGACCACCAAATTGGACAATAACACCGAGAAGCTCGCCGGCTTGTGCTTCTGCGCGGGCGATCGAGAGCACGTCTTCAAGCGTCAACGGTTCAAAATACAGCCTATCCGAGGTGTCGTAGTCGGTCGACACCGTCTCAGGGTTGCAGTTGACCATGATGGTCTCAATGCCCAACTCGCGGAGCGCGTACACCGCGTGACAGCAGCAGTAGTCGAATTCTATTCCTTGCCCAATTCGATTTGGCCCGCCACCGAGGATAATGACTTTCTTCTTCCCGGTAACTTCTGCTTCCGACTCACTCTCGTAGCTGGAATAAAGGTAGGGCGTGCGGGCCACAAATTCGGCCGCGCAAGTATCTACGCGATTGTAGACCGCAAAGATCCCAAACTTCTCGCGCGCGCCACGCACCTCAGCTTCCTTCTGACCGCGCAAGCGGGCGATCTGAGCGTCGCTGAAGCCGAGGCGCTTACTGTCCCGCAACAACTCCGACTGAAGGGAGGGCGCCGCAATGAGGGCACGCTCTTGGTCGATCAGGCGCTGAAATTGGTTAACAAACCACGGGTCAATCCCGGTGATCGCCACAACCCGCTCTTCGGAAACGCCAACGCGCAAAGCATCACCAACGTAGAACAGGCGCTCTGCCGTAGGCACACCGATCAAACGCTCCAGCGCCGTTCGGATTTCATCCTGCTCGGGCGGAGGCAACACCCGCGGGGCTTCAGCTTGTGGCGGGGCATCCAGGGTCACGTCGCGGTTCGCGATCGGCCCGGTCTTGATCGACCTATAATCCAGGCGATCGAGCAAGCTAACAAAGCCTTCTTTGCCGGTCTCGAGTGAGCGCGCAGCTTTTTGAAAAGCCTCGGCGAAGGTGCGGCCCATGCTCATCGCTTCGCCCACGCTCTTCATCTGAGTGCCCAAGCGATTGTCGGAGCCAACAAATTTCTCGAACGCGAAACGGGGCCATTTTACGATAACGTAGTCGATAGTGGGCTCGAAGGCCGCGCTGGTGCCCGTGATGTCATTTTCAAGTTCATCGAGCGTTAACCCAACAGCGAGCATCGCTGCGACTTTAGCAATCGGGTAACCGGTGGCTTTCGAGGCCAGCGCACTCGAACGAGAGACGCGAGGATTCATCTCGATGACCAGCACGCGCCCCGTTTTCGGATCGACCGCGAACTGCACATTCGAGCCGCCGGTTTCAACGCCAATTTCGCGCATCACCAGGCGTGAGGCGTCACGCAAACGCTGATATTCACGGTCCGTCAACGTCATGGCGGGAGCAACCGTTACCGAATCCCCCGTGTGCACACCCATCGGATCAATGTTCTCGATCGTGCAAATAACGATAAAATTATCGGCGGAGTCCCGAATGACTTCGAGTTCGTATTCCTTCCAGCCGATGACACTCTCTTCAACTAACACTTCATGAGTCGGGGACTGCTTGAGCGCCCAGCTCACCTTTTCATCCAACTCCGAAGGGTCGTCGACAACCGCTCCGCCTGAACCACCCATCGTGAAGCTGGGTCGCAAGATCACTGGGTATCCAGTCGTTTCGACAACCTTCCTAGCCTGCTCGACGCTGCTCGCGTATCCGCTGCGCGGACACTCAAGACCGATGGCGACCATGGCCTCTTTGAAGAGCAGTCGATCCTCTGCTTTGCGAATCGCGTCGACCTGGGCGCCGATGAGCTTCACCCCGTGCCGCGAAAGAACGCCCTCTTCGTTGAGTTCCAATGCCAGGTTCAGCGCCGTTTGACCGCCCAGAGTTGGCAAGAGCGCATCGGGGCGTTCGCGCTCAATGATAGCCTCCAGCGTCGCAACGTTGAGCGGCTCAATGTAGGTTCGCCGCACGAGTTCCGGGTCCGTCATGATCGTCGCAGGGTTCGAGTTCACCAGGACCACATCGTACCCAAGGCTAGTTAACGCCTTGGCTCCCTGGGTGCCCGAGTAGTCAAACTCGCACGCTTGGCCGATCACAATTGGACCAGAACCGATGAGAAGGATCTTGTTGATATCTGTACGACGCGGCACCGTGAGCGGCCTTAGCACAGGCGAGCCAGAGGACTCTAGCGACCTCCGGCGTCCGCGGTGCCTCGTTCGCTTGACGGTTTCCCCCTCAGAAATCCCGCTTCGATCGGCCCCGGTGCTGCGTCTTCCCCGCCCTTCCTTGGGCTCATGGACCTGGACAGACCAGCAGTGGTTTTTTGTGCTCGATCAGCCGCTTGACTCGCGCCACGCGTTCCGCCATATACGCGCGCTCCCTGCGCCCCAGCCGTATTTTCTGACGCTGGCTCGTAGTGAGAGATTCGACGCGTTGAGGAAAGGCCGTAAAGCTAAGATGCCCAAGATGAAAACGAACCGCGCCGCCGCAAAACGCTTCCGAGTGAGCGGTAGCGGGAAAGTTCGTCGCCCCAAATGCGGAGGGCAGCATGGCCTCAATGGCAAGTCGCGCAAGCGCCGCCGCCGTCTTCGCAACAACGACATGGTCGACTCCGCTATGGAGCACAGGGTCAAGATCCTTTTACCCTACGGCTGAAGCTTTTCGAGAGGAATTGAGCAATGCGTGTAAAACGAGGACCTGGGCCCCGTCGTCGTCACAACCGAGTCTTCGAGCAAACCGAAGGCTTTTGGGGTGGTCGAAAAAACGTGTACCGCCAAGCGGTTCGTTGCCTCTTTAAGTCATGGCAATACGCTTACGTTGGAAGAAAGCTTCGCAAGCGCGATTTCCGTGAACTCTGGATTGTGCGCATCAACGCCGCTTGCCGGGAAAATGGCGTCAGCTATTCGAAGTTCATCGGCGGATTGAAGAAAGCTGGGATTGAAGTGGATCGGAAGATCTTGGCCGATCTTGCCGTGAACGATGTCCCGGCATTCAAAGAGCTCGCGCAATTGGCGCGCGCCGCTATTCAGCCTAATTGAAGCCGAGCAATTGGGCGTGTCGGATTCAGATGCGTCTCTAGCTACCGCCCTCGAGGAAACTCCTGGGCGCGCGGAGCGTTACTTCGCTGAGGCAGATTCCGAGCTCAATTTGCGCGCCGCGCGCGCGGAGTTCCTTGGGAAGAAGGGGCATCTCACGGCGCTCCTGCGCGGAATGGCTGCGGTCCCCGCCGACCAACGCAAAGCTGTTGGGGAGCGTATCAATGTCGTCCGCGAGCAGGTCGAGGCAGCATTCGAGTCGCGATTGAAGAGCCTGCGTCTGGCCGAACGAAGCGCTACCCTTTCGGGGCGCCCAGAAGATCTCACGCTCCCTGCCCGGTTTGGAACGCCCAAAGGCCACCGGCATCCGATAGCTTCAGTGCGCGATGAGATCCTTGAGATCTTTTCGTCGCTTGGTTTCGAAATCGCCTGGGGACCACAGGTTGAACTCGAGACGAACAACTTTGAGAAGTTAGCGTTCCCACCCGATCATCCCGCAACCGACATGCAGGACAGCTTCTGGGTTCGCGTGGAAGGCGCGCCTGAGAATCAGCGGGTTCTCCTACGAACGCACACAAGCAACGTCCAAGTTCGACAGATGAGTACGCGCACGCCACCGATGGCCGTGGTGAGCGGCGGCGCCGTGTACCGGCGTGATGATGACGTCACTCATTCACCTATGTTTCACCAAATCGAAGGCTTCCGCGTCGATCAACGCGTGAGCTTCGCAGAGCTGAAGGGCGTCCTAATTGAGTTTGCTCGACGCCTGTACGGCTCGAGTACCCAAGTGCGGTTCCGCCCGAGCTATTTTCCCTTCGTCGAGCCCGGTGCAGAGGTCGATGTTGGGTGCGTGTTCTGTAGCCCAACGGATGGGACACGCGCTGCGTGCCGAGTTTGCAAGGCCACGGGATGGCTTGAAATCCTTGGCTGCGGGATGATTCATCCCCAGGTTTTTACGGAGTGTGGCATCGACGCGGAGCGTTATACCGGGTTTGCTTTTGGGCTCGGAGTAGAGCGCGTCGCGATGCTGCGTTACGGCATCCCGGACATTCGGTTGCTGTTCGAGAACGATCCACGCTTCCTCGCGCAGTTCTAACCAGAAAGCGTTGAGCCTGACACTCGGGGGAACCACTCCCGCAGGGCCCTGACATATCGATCCGGGGCGTGTGCCAGCGTGCACAACATCGGCGGCTCCCGCCACGAGGAAAAGCCTATTGCGTATCTACGCCAACGGAGGGAGGCCTTGACGTTGTTCCAAACTGGACCGACGTTATCGTCTCAAGCTGGGCCAATTGGCTCAGCAAGCGCTCCCGCAACCGTTCTGGGATACGAGACCCCATCAGCGATGAAGGCAAGTTCCTCCGGCGGCGTTCACAATTGTGAAATCAGCCTGAGCCGGTACGGACATTGCAAGAAGTTCGGAACAGTCAAGCCGGGAACGCCTAAAACAGGTAAGATTTTTACCGCCAAACCCCATCCTTCGCATACACGCACATCGTCATCCAGTCAACGCAGAGAAAACTCCAGGAATCATTTCGAGGATCCATACGTTAGCGCAGAAAAGCGCACACTGACGGAAGCTTAAAAAGCTAAGCCTATCGACCGGCCAGACCTAATGAATTTATTCAGCTGAGACGTTCTTATCCACTGAAAGCCAGTCAAAACCCATGTCACGACCAGCCAACGCCATCCGTTCCGAGTTTAATCCACGGTTCCTTGACGCCGGCAGGCAGCGCTCCCGCCAGCAAGGCTCGAGGCCAGATACGCTCCCCCCGCCAAGCGCTGAATGGACGGAGGCCCGCATGTCGGATGCTCCCCCGCGCGGTCCAACAGCGGCTCGAATGGGTGCCGAAGATAGCATCGGTGGTTCGACGCTCTCGCTCTATTTCAGGGAGATGGCTGCCCATCAAGTCATGGGAGCCGAGGAGGAGCTTCGGGCAGCTCAGGGAGTGGAAGAGGCAGAGGTCAATCACTGGGTGGCGCTCCTTTCGCATCCCCCCGTGGCGGAGTTCCAGCTTACCCAACTGGCGGACGATATAGCCCATGCGGCCGAGGAAGATCGTCCCGATCCTACGAGAATGCTCGCGCTCGCAGAGCTCTTGGAGAGCTTCCGAAAGCAACGCGGAAAGTTCACCCCTGAGCAGTCCGCACTGTGGACGCAAACTACGACCGATTTCGCGCGGGCTATTCGTCTGGCAGATTCGGACCGACTGTGGATGGCAAACGCCTACCGCATCGCACGTGAGATCGTGAAGCCCCCTCATCCCGACGAAGCGGCTCGCGAGGTGCTTGCGGAAACTTCGGGCTATCAACGTTTCTTGGTCGCCATAACGGCCACCAATCTTCGGCAACAGCAGGCGAAGAATCGCTTTGTCAGAGCCAATCTGCGTTTGGTAGTGAGTATTGCGCGGCGTTACAACCGCGGCCGCTTGCCGCTGATTGACCTCATTCAGGAAGGCAACATCGGGCTCATGAAGGCAGTTGAGCGCTTCGATCACGCTCGCGGGTATCGCTTCTCAACCTACGCATCTTGGTGGATTCGTCACGCTATCAGCCGGGCTCTTGCGGATAAGGGTCGCGCCGTTCGCATACCAGTGCACATGTTGGATACTTACAACCGAGTATCTCGCGCCACCCAAACGATCATCGCTCGCACCGGACACGAGCCCTCTATCGAGGAACTCGAAAAAGAAACAGGTGTCCCTCGAGACAAGCTCGACAAGGTGAAAGACTTGTACGCGGAAACGCCGTTTTCGTTGGACCGACCCGTGGGCGACGA
This sequence comes from Polyangiales bacterium, assembly GCA_038246305.1. GTDB lineage: Bacteria > Myxococcota_A > Polyangia > Polyangiales > Polyangiaceae > JBBRRP01. Next base: position 42,160 of record JBBRRP010000009.1, read on the forward strand.
AGATGGGAGGCGGTTTATCGACTTCCTTGTCGAAGAGAACGCACTCTCGCCTTACGACGCACTTGCGGGGCAGAAATGGTCCGATGAAGTTCGGCGTCTGTTGGAGACTCTGACCCCCATCGAATCGCGGATCATTCGTTGGAGATTTGGCCTCGACAACGAAGATGAGCTCACGCTCAAAGAAATCGGCGACAAGTACAACTTGTCCCGAGAACGGATCCGGCAGCTCCAAGAGCAAGCGATCGGCAAGATCCGCAAGCAGATGCGCGACTTTTAGTCTGTCGATAACCACCGGGCACCGCCCGGCTTGTTTCGAGGTGCCCACCAACAGGACCTCCGCCCCGGTGGCGGGGGTCTTCTGGTTTTGTGAGGATCCGATGAAATGTATGTGCTGGCCGGATAGCCGACTGCTGCTCGAGGCATGAGCAACGCGGCTTCACTTTCCCGCAAATTCTCCAGGCGAATCCAGGAATCGCTGGGGCTTTACTGTTTGCGCAGTAATTTCCATTTACATTTGTCGCGCGCGATCCAATAAGGCGCGCGAACGACGCGCCTTTGCGTCGCTGATTTCGGCTGCAATCCTCTAATAGCTCCTCTGTGCCGTCTCGCCCCCACGTTAGGGCTCGGCCAAGGTCCGCCCGACGAAGGGCCTTGATAATCGCCTTGGACACCAGCTTCAAACTCCAGCTGGAACTCTACACACCTAGCCTGCACCTAGCCTGCCGCGACGGAGCGGCCCCTCACCTTTGAGCATAACCACGATGAAGCTGTTTGTGTTCCCTCGTTGGGCCAATAAAACCCGCCAACTTGCCGGGGTATTTCTCGGGGTGACGCCGGTCTACCTGACAGCTCTGATTTGGTACGGAGCTTCGCCGAAGACAACGGACGTGGGTTATCAGCCCAAGCAGCCAGTGCCTTACAGCCACGCGCTCCACGCGGGCGAGCTCGGGCTCGACTGCCGTTACTGCCACACCACCGTGGAGGTGACGGGGCACGCGGCAATTCCGCCCACCGAAACCTGCATGAACTGCCACAAGGTGGTCCACCCAACGAGCCCGAAGCTCCTTCCGATCCGCGAGAGCTACGCGACCAACACCGCCGTACCTTGGGTGAAAGTCCACGACCTGCCGGACTACGCTTACTTCAATCACAGCGCGCACGTGACACGCGGGATTGGCTGTGTTTCGTGCCACGGCCGCGTGGACCAGATGGAAGAAGTTTACCAGCATGAGCCACTCAGCATGGGCTGGTGCCTCGACTGCCATCGAGCTCCCGAGCAGCACCTGCGCCCGGTGAGTGAAGTCACCAACATGAGCTGGAAGCCACCCGAGGATCAGCTCACCTACGGCAAGCGACTCCGCGAGGAAAACAACATCGCACCTCCACAGGACTGCTCGACATGTCATCGATAAACGCAAAGCACCCAAAGCCAACCTACTGGCGGAGCCTTGCCGAGCTCGACCAAGATCCGAAGTTCCAGCAAATGCTGGAGACTGAATTTCCCGAACCGCTCGACGGCCGTGAGATGGCGCCCGGCACACCTGCTCGCCGCAGGTTTCTCCAGATCATGGGCGCATCTTTCGCGCTGGGCGGCTGCCGTTTCAAAGAAGATAAGCTGCTGCCTTTTTCGCGCCGTCCTGAAGGTGTGATCCCGGGGGAGCCCCGCAGATTTGCCACGGCCATGGAGTTCGGAGGAGTCGCGACCGGACTCGTCGTCACGAGTTACGACGGTCGTCCCGTCAAAGTGGAGGGCAGCCCGCTCCACCCCACGAGCGGAGGAGGTGCCAGTGCATTGCATCAAGCTCTCGTGCTCGGCCTTTACGATCCAGACCGAAGCGAAGGCATCAGCCGCTCGCAAGGCCAAGTGCGCGTTGCTGCGACGCCTGCGCAATTTGAAGAGTTTGTGGCGACCGAGCGGCCCAACTGGCAGAGCCGTGGCAGCTCGGTTCGAGTGCTGAGTTCGCTCAGTTCTTCGCCGAGCCTCGCGGGCATGAAGCAACGCTTCCTCACGGCGTTCGCAGGAGCCAAATGGATCGATTACGCGGCCGTTGAGACCGATAACCTGGAGGCCGGCACGACGCTTTGCTTCGGCAAGCCGCATCGAGCGGTTTACAACCTTGAAAACGCTCGCATTGTTCTGAGCGTTCATTCAGACGTCGCAAGCTCTACCGATCCCGCGGGTGTCGTAGCTGGGCGCGGCTTGGCTCGCGGTCGAGTGCCCGAGGGCCAGCCCATGAGCCGCGTGTATGCGGTAGAAAGCTCGTTGAGCTTGATCGGCGGCATCGCCGATCACCGCCTTTCAATGAGTGCCGGATCGGCCAAGGCGTTTTTGGCCGCTTTAGATGCCGAATTGAGCAGCAAGCTTGGCGACGCGGGCAAGGGAGCCCAGCCGAAGCCTGCAGCTAAGTTTCTGACAGAGCCGTCCATCGCGAAGTTCATCGCCGCGCTCACTCAGGATCTTCTCGCCAACCGCGGAGCCGCGGTCATCCTCGTCGGTAGCCAGCTGCCGCCTGAGGCTCAGGCTCTGGCGCAGCGACTGAACGTGTTGTTGGATGGCGTTGGAAGGACGGTCACCTACCACGAAGTGCCAGTGAGTGAACGCCGAAAGGACGCGTTGCAAGCACTCGTCCAGGACATGCAAGCAGGTAGCGTTGAGACGCTACTGGTGCTCGGGGAGAACCCAGTGCTCACCGCGCCTGCCGATCTCGGGTTTGCCGGTGCGCTTGCCAAGGTGAAGACCAGTATCTCGCTCACCGAGTTCGAAGACGAAACGGCCCTCTTGAGTTCGTGGCATGTACCGCTCGCTCACCCGTTGGAGGCGTGGGGGGATAGCCTCGCGCACGATGGCACGATCACGCTGGCGCAGCCGCTGATTGCTCCCATCTTTGGTGGGCGGTCGGCTCTCGAGCTATTAGCCTTGCTCACCAACGATTCGAAACGAGACGGCCTCGAAATTGTGCGCCGCACGCATGCGGGCTCACTGCCCAACCAAAAAGCTTGGGACCGTGCGGTGCATGACGGCTTCGTTTCCGGCACGCTGGCTGCCCCAGCTAGTGTCGCCGTTGGAGTGCTGCCAACATTTGCCCTCGCCGAGAGCGAACTCCGAAACGGTGAAGCCAGCAACGGTAAGTTGGAGATTGTTCTCGCGCCGGATTCGAAGGTCTACGACGGCCGTTTTGGCAATAGCTCCTGGCTCCAAGAACTCCCCGAGCCGCTTTCCAAGCAAACCTGGGGAAATTCGGTGTGGCTGAGCCCGGCCACGGGGACGGCACTTGGCATCGCCGATGCCGATCTCGTCAAGGTGTCTGCAGCCGGCAGGGAGCTAACGCTGCCAGCCCTTCACATGCCTGGCCAAGCGGAAGGTTCACTCCGAATCGCCCTCGGTTACGGACGGTACGCCGCGGGGCATGTGGGTGGCCTCGCTAAGGCCAACGTTGAGCCCGTGGGGGCCAATGCTTACGTGCTCAGCACGGTCGGCGCACCCTTTCTCCTGTCCGACGCCAGCATCACGCGCGTCGATGGGCGACAACCCATCGCGTCTGTCCAAGATTTGCACGCGATCGATGCGGTGGGGCAAGCCGGAATTGATGAACGCCGCGGGCTGCTGCTTGCGGAAGCGAACCTCGAAGAATTCCAGAAAGAACCCGACTTCGCCAAACACCTGGTTGAGCACCCACCCCTCGAAAGCATGTGGAACGACCCCGTGTCGTACGAAGGTCACAAGTGGGGGATGGCGATCGATCTCAACAAGTGCACCGGATGCAGCGCCTGCATTACCGCTTGTCAGGCCGAGAACAACATCCCGGTTGTCGGTAAAGAAAGCGTGCTCATGGGACGCGAAATGCTCTGGTTGCGTGTGGATCGGTACTTCAGCGGTTCCCCGGAAAATCCGAAGATGAGCTTTCAGCCCGTCCCGTGCCAGCAATGTGAAAACGCTCCGTGCGAGCAGGTTTGCCCGGTGGGTGCCACGATGCACAGCCACGAAGGCCTGAATGACATGGTCTACAACCGTTGCATCGGGACTCGTTATTGCTCCGCCAACTGCCCGTACAAAGTTCGGCGCTTCAACTATCTGAACTTCCATCTGGATAAGGTTGAGGCAACACCCTTCCAAACGGTGACGGACAAGAAAAAGCTTCTCATGCACATGGTCTTCAATCCTGAGGTCACGGTTCGCGCTCGCGGCGTGATGGAGACGTGCACCTTTTGCGTCCAGCGCATCCAGAACGTGAAGATCAAAGCTAAGAACGTGAAGCGCTCGATTGCGGATGGCGAAATCAAGACAGCCTGCCAACAGACCTGCCCTGCCAGCGCGATCACTTTTGGTGACCTCAATGATCCTACCAGCCTCGTCGCGAAGGATCACGCATTGCCGCGCGCCTACAGCATCCTCGAAGAACTGAACAATCGACCGCGCGTGCGCTACCTTGCCCGCATTCGTAACCCCCATCCGGAGCTTGGTTGAGCCATGGCAACTCTTTGGAGTGACACCAATCCGTACATCGGAGCGCCCAAGGGTGACACGGATTTCGCACGCATTACGGACAATGTCGCGCGCGTGGCTGAAGCCTCGAAGCCGCCTGTTGGTTGGTACATCGCGTTTGGTATTGCGCTCACCATGCTCACGGGCTTCGGTGCGAGTCTCGGGTGGGTCGCGTGGACGGGTATTGGCGCTTGGGGCAACATGCACCCGGTTGCTTGGGGTTTTCCGATCGTCAACTTTGTTTTCTGGGTTGGCATTGGTCACGCTGGCACGCTGATCAGCGCCATTCTGTTTCTGCTCCGACAGACCTGGCGCACAGCCATCAATCGCTTCGCCGAAGCCATGACGATCTTCGCGGTGATCTGCGCCGGCGTCTTTCCGGGTGTGCACATCGGTCGCCCCTGGATGCCGTACTACATGTTCCCAATTCCGAATCAGATGAACATGTGGCCGCAGTTTAGGAGCCCACTGGAGTGGGACATTTTTGCGGTCGGCACTTATTTCACGATCTCATTGTTGTTCTGGTTCATGGGAATGATCCCGGATTTTGCGACCCTCAGGGATCGCGCCACGACAACACCTCGGCGCCTGATCTACGGCCTCGTCGCGATGGGCTGGCGAGGCTCGTCGCGCCAGTGGCATCGCTATGAGCGTGCGTACCTCCTGCTCGCGGCGCTGGCCACTCCCCTCGTTCTCAGCGTGCACTCCGTGGTGAGTTTTGACTTCGTCACGTCACAAGCGCCAGGCTGGCACACTACGATTTTCCCGCCGTACTTCGTCGCTGGTGCCATTTTCGGCGGCTTCGCGATGGTGGTCACTCTAGCCGTACCGGCTCGCCAGTTCTTCGGATTGAAGCGCTTGATCGAAATCCGTCACCTAGAGTTGATGAACAAGGTGATTCTCGCGACGGGGATGATGGTCGGCTATGCCTACGGGATGGAGTTCTTCATTGCCTGGTACTCGGGCAATCCGTATGAGGTCTTCGTTTTCGTCAATCGAGCCTTCGGCCCCTACGCTTGGGCCTATTGGACGATGATCACGTGCAACGTGCTGATCCCCCAGCTCCACTGGTTCCTCAAAGTGCGCACCAATGTTTGGTGCACTCTGGCCATCGGAGTCGTGATCAACGTCGGCATGTGGTTCGAGCGATTTGTGATTATATGCACCTCCATGTCGCGTGATTACATGCCTGCGAACTGGGGTTATTTCGTACCCTCCAAGATCGATTTCCTGACGCTCGGCGGTAGCTTTGGGCTGTTTTTTACGCTCTTTCTGCTCTTCTGTCGCTTCCTCCCCATGGTGGCAATCTCAGAGATCAAGGGCGCACATCGCGATGCCCATGCCGGCCACGGCGGCCATGCCGGCCACGATCACTCTCACGCGCTCGAGACAGCTTGAGGAGCCTCAAATGAGCGAGATGCACCACAAGAAGCCAGAATCCCAGGAAGACGCACCGTTGTTCGGCCTTTTGGCTGAGTACAGCACACCCGGTGAGCTCATCCTTGCCTCCCGAAAGGTTCGTGACGCCGGCTACACACGCTGGGACACCTTCACGCCTTTCCCGGTTCACGGCATCGATAACGCGATGGGGATCAAGATGACTCGCCTCCCCTGGCTCGTGCTCGGGGCGGCACTCACAGGCCTGAGCCTGGCAGTCTGGCTCCAGTGGTGGACGAACGCCGTCGATTACCCTTGGATCATCAGCGGTAAACCTTTCTGGAGCGTGCCCGCGAACGTTCCGATCATGTTTGAGTTGACGGTGCTTTTCGCCGGCATCACGGCGATGGTGGGAATGCTCGTCATGAACGGGCTGCCGCAGCCGGCACACCCGCTAGACCTCAGCCGTCGCTTTGCACGCGCCACGGACGACAAGTTCTTTCTTTTGGTCGAAGCACGTGATCCCCGGTTTGATGAGCAATCAACGCGCAGCCTCCTTGAAAAATCGCACCCCGCCGCGCTCGAAGACGTACCCGAAGATCGCACGACTAGCGCGCAGATCCCAACAGGCTTGATCTACGGTCTGATCGTGCTCACGGCTGTTGCTGTAGTCCCGTTTGCGCTCTTCGCCAAGGCCCGTGTAACCAAGAGCCGGAACACTCGAATCCACGCCATAGCGGACATGGATTCGCAACCCAAGTTCAAAGCGCAACGCGAAAACTTGGTGTTCGCTGACGGCCGCTCCATGCGTGAGCCCGTCGCTGGAACCGTCGCACAAGGACAGCTGCGGGATGACGACGCACTCTACCTTGGCAAAGTCAACGGGGCCTGGGTGCGCACCTTCCCAAGCCAAGTGACGCCGTCGGCAGAACTCATGGATCGCGGCGAACAGCGCTTCGGGATCTATTGCACGCCGTGCCACGGCCAAAGCGGAGAAGGCAATGGGATGGTCCACCTTCGCGCGAGCAAGCTGGGCCAGGGTTGGGTTCCGCCTTCGAATATTCATCAACAATATATTCGTGAGCAGCCCGTGGGGCAGCTTTTCAACACTATCACCCACGGCATCCGCAGCATGCCGGCGTACGGGCCACAGATCCCCGTCGAAGATCGCTGGGCAATCATTCTCTATGTACGCGCTCTGCAGAAGAGCCGAGCTGCCAACCTCGGTGAGCTCACCGCCGAGCAACGTCAGAACCTGAAGTAGACGAACATGGCAGACTCAAACTCCAGAAATAAGAAGAGCAAAAGCCAGCATCCCGCAAAGGGCTCCGCGCATGGCACCAGCGCATGGGGTGACGTGATTCGGAACTCCAGCGACACGCACCGACTGTTCGTTTTCGCGGGTGGGATCGGCGGCGTCGCACTCCTCTTGAGCGTTGCGCTCGGGATGGGGGATTTTAAGCGCTTCCAATATTCCTACCTGGTGGCTTTTATGTGGACGCTCAGCATTAGCTTGGGTGGCCTTTGGTGGGTAACGCTTCAGCACCTGGTGAACGCCAAGTGGAGTATTGTGGTGCGCCGAGTGGGCGAGCTGATTGCCGCCAATATCGGGCTGATGGCGATCCTTTCGCTACCGATTGTCGTGCCGGCCATCCTAGGGAATTCGGAACTCTACCTCTGGGTCGATTCGCACCGCATGCTGGAGGATCACGCGCTCCATCACAAATCGGCGTATCTCAACGTGACGTTTTTCGCGATCCGAGTGGTGGTCTATTTCGGCTTCTGGTTCCTGCTTTCGCAGCACTTTCTGAAGAGTTCGCTCAAACAGGATGGCGAGAGTGCTGACACGCAAACCGTGCGGCTACGCCGGCTCGCTGGGCCTGCGATGATGGGCGTTGCCCTCACCTTGACGTTCGCAGCTGTCGATTTTCTGATGTCCTTGAACCCCATGTGGTTCTCGACCATCTTCGGGGTTTACTACTTGGCGGGTTGCGTGCTGGCGATTCACGCATCCCTGGCGCTCACTTTGCTCTGGCTTCAGAAGCGAGGAGCGCTGGTGAAGACCGTGAGCCAGGAGCACTTCCACGACATCGGGAAGATGATGTTCGCATTCACCATCTTCTGGGCCTACATCGCTTTCAGCCAATTCATGCTGATCTGGTACGCCAATATCCCGGAAGAAACTCATTGGTATCTGGTGCGCGCCGAGAACGGTTGGCTGAAGGTGACCTGGTTTCAGCTGATTGGGCACTTTATGCTGCCCTTCGCGTTCCTGCTTTCGCGTCACATGAAACGCAACCGTACCGCGCTCGCTTTGGCCGCGCTGTGGGTGCTCTTCGTGCACTACGTGGACATGTATTGGTTGGTGATGCCGACCGCGTTCGTGGAAGGGCCAGAGCTTCACATTCTCGATCTCACCTGCTGGGTTGCCCTAACCGGCATCTTTGTTGCAGCCGTCGCCTATCGGGCGCGCGGCGTGAATCTCGTGGCCGTAGGAGATCCGCGCCTCGAAACCTCACTCGCCTTCGAGAACGTCTAAGGAAAAGCCATGAGCGAAGCTGAAAGCCATCCCGTCGAAACGACCGAAGCCGACAAGGTGAACGCGGGCGCCATTGGGACCGTCCTTGCCGTGGGCGCTGCGGCCGTGGTTGGGATCTCGTTTGCCGTCTGTGCGCTGGTTCGAGATGAACAGAGCGCCTATGACGAGGAAAATGGAGCACTCGCCAACCTGCACCAAGTGAGCGAACTCAAGCGAACCCAACAGGAACGGTTGAATCAGCCAGTCGGTTGGTCAGACTCAAAAAGGAGCGCTGTGGCTCTGCCGATCGGCGATGCCAAACAGCTGCTCCTGAAGGAAGTCACCGAGAATCCGTTTGCCGCAAGCCCAGGCGCTCCAGACGCTGGAGCCGGCGGAGCAGGAGGCGCACCAACAGGATCGGCAGCAGCGGCCCCAACAACAACTGCCGCGGTAGCACCTGCGCCTTTGGGCACGCCAACGACCGCAGCCGCCGACACGAGCACCGCTCAAGTTCACACCACTTCACCCAACGCGCCGAAGGCCCCGCCGACACCGCCCGCAGCAAGCCGCGCGCCAGTGCCCGCGCCACAAGCACCCAAGCCGGCTGGCGGCGCCGCCGTCAAGCCGAGCCCAGCGCCGTCGCAGGTTTCTCCCGGCACACCCGCTCCAACAGCGCCTGCACCGAGTGCCGCACCTAAAGCTTCCCAGGCGCCCGTGACGCCCCCGGTACCGAGCACACCAAAGCCCACCGCTCCCCAACCCAGCGGTAAAGAGTGACGATGAAATGGGCTTCAGTGCGTCAGCTCTGCGCGGCTTGGGTATTTGCCCTGCTGCTCGGCAGCTTTTGCCAAGAAGCTAGCGCTGCCCCCACCACACTGAGCACGCTGGGAGCCGCGGCCGGAGATCGCACGGCGGAGCTTCCCAAGCGCCTGCAAGGTGTCGGCGTCACGGAACACCTCGATCAACGCCTACCACTCGAGCTTACTTTTCACGATGAGACTGGCCGTGCGGTGAGGCTTCAGGATTATTTCCGAGGCGATGTGCCAGTCGTCGTGACTCTCAACTACTCCAATTGCCCCATGCTCTGCAGCTTGGTGCTCACTGGCTTTGCCGAAGGCTTGAAGTCCGTCGACTGGCAGCTCGGTAAAGATTACCGGGTTGTGACCGTGAGCCTGGATCCCACGGAGACTCAGGCGCGCGCTTTCGGAAGCCACAAGCGCTACCTCAAGCAGTACGGCCGCGGGGGCACCGAAGCAACGAACGGCTGGCACTTCCTCACTGGCAGCGAGGAGCATATCCGTGCTCTGGCCCGAGCTATTGGATTTTCCTACAATTACAACGAGGCGCGCAAAGAGTATGTGCATCCTGCGTCGGTCGCGCTTGCCACCCCATCGGGGCACATCGCTCGCTACTTGTATGGGATCGATTACCCAGCCAAAACCCTGAGCCTGGCACTCGTTGAGGCGTCGCAAGGGAAAATTGGCTCAACTTTAGATCACCTCGTTCTTTACTGCTTCCACTATGACGCTTCGGAAGGACGCTACGCTCCTGTCGCGCGCAACATCATGAAAGTGGGTGGTGCCGGCACCGTCTTGGGTCTGGGCGCCTTCCTCGGGTTGATGTGGCGTTCCGAAAGAAAAAGAAAGCCTAGAGCAGAATGATGGCCTACCAATTTTTCCACTGCCTGAGCTCCCTTGCAGCGCCGCCCAAGCTGCCGGATTCACCGTTCTTTCTGCTGCCTCCCCAGGCATCCACCATCTCTGGCGAGATCGACTGGCTCTTCAACATCATCTTGTTGATTTGCAGCATCGTGACCATCGGCGTCATCCTGGCGATGGTGTACTTCGTTAGGACATATGGCGCAAAATCGCGCGCTGCCAACGAGAAAGCTGACAAAACGAGCGAGCACAACACCACTTTGGAAATCACTTGGTCAGTGATCCCACTGGTGATCACCATTGCGTTCTTCGTGTGGGGCTTCAAAGGTTACGTGAACCTGAAAACGATGCCGCGCGATGCGCTTGAGGTGCAGGCAACAGCGCAAAAGTGGTCCTGGCTGTTCGAGCACAGTGGGTTTTCCTCGGGCGAGCTCCATGTCCCGGTGAACACCAAGGTGCGAGTGATCCTCCGCTCCACTGACGTGCTCCACGCGCTTTGGATCCCATCCTTCCGCACCAAGATGGATGTAGTCCCCGGGCGCTACACCGATCTCTGGTTCGAAGCCACGCAGACCGGAACATTTCCGATCCACTGCGCTGAATACTGCGGCCGCGGTCATTCAGACATGTACAGCCGAGTCGTGGTTCATACCAAAGCTGATTTTGAAGCCTGGAAAAAGGCTGAACAAAACAAGAACGACAGCATGCCCCCCGCCGAGCTTGGCGCAAAGCTCGCTCAGGAGCGCGGTTGCTTCGGTTGCCACACGATCGATGGGACTCCGAAAGTGGGCCCGAGTTGGAAGGGGTTGTTTGGCAGCCGAGAGTCTTACACGGATGGCACGACGCTCGTCATTGACGAAAATCACGTCAAAGAATCGATTGAAGATCCCCAAGCCAAGATCCGGGTTGGCTTTCCACCCACCATGCCCACCTTCAAAGGGCAACTCAACGATAAGCAGATCACCGGGCTTATCGAATACATCAAGAGTCTGAAGTAGGAGTCCACGCGATGGCAACTACCACCACAACCGATTTCGTCAGTCCTCAGCCGAGCACCACGGACAACTACCTAAACAACGAGAAGGGGATCCTTTCCTGGCTTCTCACGCTCGATCATAAGCGCATCGGCGTTATGTACCTGTTCAGCGTGCTGGCGGCATTTGCACTCGGCGGCACGTTTGCATTGCTCATTCGTGCCGAGCTGTGGACGCCAGGGCCAACGCTGCCCGGTGTCACGGCTGACATGTACAATCAGTTCTTCACGCTGCACGGCGCCATCATGGTGTTTCTGGTGATCATTCCAGGGATCCCGGCGGCTCTCGGCAATATCATTCTGCCTTTACAATTGGGCGCCAAGGATGTGGCTTTTCCGCGCCTCAATTTACTAAGCTACCACGTGTGGATCCTCGGAGCTTGCTTCATGCTCCTCTCGCTGGTGCTGGGCGCCGCCGACACGGGCTGGACGTTCTACACGCCGTACAGCACCATGACGGAAACAGCCGTTATCCCAGCGGCTTTCGGGGCCTTTGTACTCGGTTTCTCTTCGATTTTCACCGGGCTTAACTTCATCGTGACCATCCACAAGTTACGCCCCAAGGGCATGACTTGGTTCCGCATGCCGCTCTTTGTTTGGGCACTGTACTCAACGGCGCTCATCCAGGTGCTGGCGACGCCCGTGATCGCCATCACGCTCTTGATGCTGATAGTTGAACGCACCTTCGGCATCGGGATCTTTGACCCTTTGCTCGGTGGCGATCCGGTGCTGTTTGAGCACTTCTTCTGGTTCTACTCGCACCCTGCGGTTTACATCATGATCGTGCCCGCCTTCGGCGTGATCAGCGAGATTATTCCTGTTTTTTCGCGTAAGCCGATCTTTGGTTACAAGTTCATCGCGCTCAGCAGCGTGGCGATCGCGATCCTGGGTTTTTTGGTTTGGGGCCACCACATGTTTACCAGCGGCCAGTCAGTGCTCGCTGGCACCATCTTCAGCGCCATCACCTTCCTGATCGCCATCCCTACGGCGATCAAGACGTTCAACTGGCTCTCGACGATGTACAAAGGCCGAATCCACCTAGAAACACCCATGCTGTACGCGTTGGCGTTCTTGTGGGTGTTCACGATCGGCGGCGTTACCGGCATGTTCCTCGCCGTCATGAGCGTGGATGTACATCTCCACGATACGTACTTCGTCGTCGCGCACTTCCACTACGTGATGATGGGCGGGTCGATCACCGCATTCCTAGGAGGCTTGCACTACTGGTGGCCGAAAGCCTTCGGTCGGTTGTACAACGAGACGATCGGCCGTATCGGTGCGCTGATTGTCTTCGTCGGACTCAACCTGACGTTTTTCCCGCAGTTCATCCTGGGAAGCCGAGGCATGCCGCGCCGCTACTACAACTACCTTGAGGAATTTCAGGGCCTCCACCAGCTCTCAACCATTGGCGCGTTTACGCTCGGGATGGGCTTCCTCCTCACGGCCTACGGCTTGCTTTCGAGCCTAAGGAAGAAGTTCGACGCCCCTGCCAATCCGTGGGGGGCGACCACGCTCGAATGGCAAACGGCTTCTCCGCCCCCCTATTACAACTTCGCGACTCCGCCCGAGGTGACGCAAGGGCCGTACGATGGCTACGAAAACCTCGAATACGATGAGAAGATCCGTGGGTACGTTCCCACCAAAGCCTAAATTCCCTTAGGAACTACCCCCGACCGCTCTCCGTGAGACTAGAAGATGACGGACACGACATCCGAAACACAATCGAACTCTGAGACCCACGGGCACAGCGCGCCCCCTCGGGGCGCCCACGAGCCTGATGAGAATGCGGAAGCGCACGCACCCAACGGGCACGGCGGAGGGCACGGGCACAGCCAATACCCTCACCTCGCTCACCACTTTGACTCGCCACAACAACAGTTCGACGCCGGGAAGCTCGGCATCTGGCTGTTCTTGTTCCAAGAGGTGCTGTTCTTCGCCGGCCTATTTTGCGCGTACACGGTGTACCGCGCACAAAATCCCGAGATCTTTGTGTACGCCCACTATCACCTCGATACCACGATGGGCGCCATCAACACCTGCGTGCTCCTCGTCAGCAGCTTAACAGCTGCTTGGGCGGTGCGAAATGCGCAGCTCGGCGAGAAGAATAAGCTCGTTCTCAATATCTCGATCACGATCCTGTGCGCATTCGTCTTCCTCGGGGTGAAGTACAAGGAGTACGCGCACAAGGTTCACGAAGGCACGCTCTGGGGCCACCACTTCAACCCCGAGCACGAGCTTTGGGAGCTGGATTCCTTCAAGGCCAAACATCCCGAATCGGCTGAGCTTGCCGAGAAGATCGCCGCGATCCAGTTCGAAGGGCAGCCCAAACGCGAGGGCCACGGCGAACACGAAGGCAGCGGAGCCGAGGCCAAAGCGCCCGTGCCGAAACCTGCAGCGCTCCCCACCGCCATGGCCGGTGCTGCCGACGCCGACACGAAGGTGCGCCGGATCCAGCACTTGTTGCTTCAAGCTTCAGACGAAACCCTGCATCCGTTGGTTGCCGCGGGAATTATCAAGCATGACGTCCTGGCCACCACAGGTCTTGAACGACCTGCCAAAGCGCACATCTTCTTTGGCATCTATTTCTTCATGACGGGCCTTCACGGCGTCCACGTGATCGCCGGCATCATTGTTTGGATCTGGATGTTGATTAAGGCCAAACGCGGGCAATTCGGCCCGAACTACTTTGGCCCCATCGATTATGCCGCCCTGTATTGGCACTTGGTGGATCTCGTCTGGATTTATCTCTTCCCGCTTTTATACCTGATTCACTGAGCCACGCTTTGTCAGGAACCCCTAACGGAACACATCATGGCTGACTCAAAAGCACCTCCAAAAGACCCTCACGACCACGGACTGGCCCACACGACTCCGGTGTGGCTGTTGATCAGTATCCTGATGGCGCTGCTGTTCTTCACGGTTCTCACGGTGGCCGTGACTTCCTTCGATCTCGGCTCACAGGGCAATCTCGTGGTCGCAATGGTGATCGCCACCATTAAGGCGGGACTTGTTGCCACCTTTTTCATGCACTTGGCCTGGGATAAGCGCTTCCACGCGATCGGGCTGGCAGGAGGCGTGCTCTTTTTTATCCTGTTCTTATCGATGGTGGTGACGGACCGTGGCGAGTACCAAAAAGACATTGATCGCCACGCTGAGAAGTATCCGTTTAAGATGAAGTGAAGGCGCCCGTCCTGCACACTCACGGGTGCTCAGCACACGGGCTCACTGGCGGCTAGGAGCGTGAGGTTGCTCTAGCAAAGAAACGCGAGCTAAGTCAGCCGCAACCTGTACAACGCTGTCGATCCGTTTCCGTGCTTCGGCGTGTTCAGCCACTCCATTCAACAGAATCGAGAAAGCGAAGCGCGGCCGTCCGGCCGTGAACACGTAACCGCTCAGGGCATCAACCCGACCAAGCGTGCCTGTCTTGGCGCGAATCACGCCAGAATCGCGCTCCTTCGGAAAGCGCGCACGGAGCGTCCCATCGCGGCCTGCCACTGAGAGCTGGCTCAGAAATTCGGGAGCCATGCGCGAATCTTGCTGAGCTTCTGCCAAGACGTTGATAATTTGTTGCGCACTCACACGGTTGGTGTCGAAGAGCCCTGAGCCATTTCTGAGGACCGTTCCTGCCACCCAGAGGTTCCGACGCTTCAACCATGCCGCCAATGCCCGAGCGCCGCCCTCACTGGTTCCCGGTCCAGGCTCCTCGTGTTTGGCGATCGATTTCAGCAGCATCTCGGCATAAAAATTGTCGCTCTCCTTGCCAAGCTCAAACGCCAAGCGAGCGAGCGGTTCGCTCTTCACGCTCGTCAACTGTCGCGTTTCGGATGCCCCACCCAGCTCCACGCTGTGAGCCAATTGCACCCCCCGCGCTTCGAGCAACTGTTTGAGCACAATTCCCGGCACAAGCCGTGGGTCGGCGACACGCCGAGGGAAACTCTGAAGTGGTTGCCCTTGTGCAATCGTTCCCGAAATCTTTGCCGAGAGCTGCGAGCTGTTCAGGGCGATCTGAAGCGCGATGGTGTTCGCTGTCCCCTTGGCGCGGGTTAACACCGAACCCTGGCTCGCCAAAACGCCAGGGAGAGAGGACCAAATGCGTGCCGGCTCACCCGCCTGACCTGGAAGCACAAAGAGTGTGACCGTGTTTTGGTCGAGCGCCACAGCTGATACAGGAGCCCGAAATGCGGCCCATTCGTCGGGCTGCTGTTCAAATCCCGGTGGCGTGAAGTTGTCGTCGAACGCGCTCTGATCGACCAGGACGGCCCCCTTGACGCGCGTCAACCCGCGCGCCAACAGATTCTCCGCCAAGCCCCACAGATCCCGCGTTGAAAATGCCGGATCTCCGTTCCCTCTAAGTACCAATGAGTCGGCGACCCCGTCGACAACGCTTCCGTACACCCCTGTTTCGAAGCGATAACTCGGCCCAAGGAGCGCCAAAGCCCCGGCGGCGAGAATGATTTTCTGATTCGAGGCCGGATTCAGCGGAAATTGTGGCGCAGCGCTGGCGATCGTCGTCTGATCACTGAGGTCGACGAAGACCGCGGACACCTTTGCGCCCCGCGTTTCAGCCCAAGAACGCAGGCCAGCGAGTGCTTGAACCAAGCGAGCTCGCTCTGCCTCGATGTTCCCCGAATTGGCTCCCACGAGAGCGGCGGTGGCATCCCTCGTCGTTGGCGACCCGTTAGGACGTGACGTGTCGACCGGCTGACTCAAGCCAAGGCGGGGCGCGCTCCCGAACACGGCCACGGCCACGCAAAAAGTCCACCTGAGAAGCTCGCGCCGCACGAGCGGGATTTTAGCAATGATCTCGCGCTCAACTCCAGCACCCCGCGTTCGATTGCGAGACGCGGAAAATCAGGATGCTCTGAGCTAAGCGAAATTATCCCTTGCTAGAAAGTTCGTTTCAGACGATTGAAGAAGCCCATGCAGAGGATCTGGGCATGGGTTTTAGGTTGCGTGTTTGGAGCGGTGTCGCTCGCTCCGAGAATGGCCCACGCCGACGAGCCCATTGAGCCGTTGCGTTACGATGTTACGGCACATCCCGATGCCGGAGCGCCCGCACGCACTGCTCTCGCTGGGTTAGCTGTGACTGCGGTTGGGTACGGCGCCGCACTGGGCTCCTCCTATCTTTTCCCTGATTCACCGGGATCAGCTTCGCTGCGCGTGCCCGTCGCTGGCCCCTTTATGGCTCTGGCGAAGACAGGGTGCGCTAGCGGCGATAGCGGCTGTTCAACCTTCACCACGATCGTGCGGGCTGTCTTAACCACTGCCAACAGCGCAATCCAGGTCGGTGGCCTATTCGTCGCGTCTGAATCGTTGTTTCTCGAGACGCAGGCCGCACCTCCACCTGCACCAAGACGCGGCGCGAGCATCACCGGCATGGATGCCGCCCCCATCCAGCACGGCTGGGTTCTCAGCCTCACTGGAGAGTTCTAATGACCCGTCGCACTAAGTTCGTTTTGGTTACAGGCGGCGTGGTGTCCTCAATCGGCAAGGGGCTGGCGAGTGCGTCGATTGGTGCGCTAATGGAAGCGCGAGGCCTCAGCGTCACCCACATGAAGCTGGATCCGTATATCAACGTGGATCCTGGCACCATGTCGCCGTACCAGCACGGTGAGGTCTTCGTTACGGACGACGGCGCGGAGACTGACCTCGATCTCGGGCACTACGAGCGTTTTACGAGTTGCGTCCTCAAGAAGCAGTCCAACATCACCACGGGGCGCGTCTATCACGCCGTGATCGAGAAGGAACGACGCGGCGAATATTTGGGAGCTACGGTGCAGGTGATCCCCCATATCACCGATGAGATCAAACTGCGTATTCGCCAGGCGTGCCATGATGTGGACGTCGCCATCGTGGAGATTGGCGGCACCGTGGGGGACATCGAATCCCTGCCCTTCCTTGAAGCCATGCGTCAACTTCGACTCGAAGAGGGTCGCGAGAACGTGGTGAGCGTGCACGTGACCCTCGTGCCCCACATCACGACTGCGGGAGAACTGAAGACGAAGCCCACGCAACACTCGGTCCGAGAAATGCGCGAAATCGGTATCCAGCCCGACATCCTGATCTGCCGCAGCGATCGGCCGATTTCTCGAGGTATCAAAGACAAGATCGCACTCTTCTCGAATGTGCCCGTGGATAGTGTCGTGTCCGCTGTGGACGTGAGCTGCATCTACGAGCTGCCGTTGGTGCTGCACGCTGAAGGGCTCGATACGCAGATCACCGAGCGTCTCAATATTTGGTCACGCCAGCCTGAGCTTTCGAGTTGGAAACGCACGGTTGAGAAATTCAAAAAGCCGGCCCACGGCAGCGTACACATCGGTGTTGTCGGCAAATACGTCCACCTCAAGGATAGCTACAAATCCCTGCATGAAGCGCTCGTGCACGGCGGGCTGGATACGGGAGTGAGCGTAGAGCTGAAGTATATTGACTCGGAGCAAATCGATCGCGGCAATGCCGCCTCAATCTTGTCAGGCCTGGATGCCGTTTTGGTTCCGGGTGGCTTTGGCGATCGCGGCGTGGAAGGCAAGATTTTGGCGATTCAGCACGCGCGCGAACATGGCATCCCTTTCTTCGGGATCTGCCTGGGCATGCAGCTTGCGGTGATCGAATTCGCTCGCCACGTGTGTGGGCTAAAAGGCGCAAGCTCAACCGAATTTGGGAAGGATCCCACACATGCGCTCATCGATCTCCTGCCCGATCAGCTCGGAGTCAAAGATAAAGGCGGAACCATGCGCCTGGGTGCTTATCCGTGTGTGCTCAGCGAGGGCACGCTGGCAATTAAGTTCTACGGCAAGCGAGAAATCTCGGAACGGCACCGCCACCGCTACGAATTCAACAACGAATATCGCCAAGCACTCAGCGATGGTGGGCTGATTTTGAGCGGAACAAGCCCTGACAATCGACTGGTGGAGATGATTGAACTGAAGGACCACCCTCACTTTGTGGCTTGTCAGTTTCATCCCGAATTCAAGAGTCGCCCCCTCGCCGCGCACCCCCTCTTCACGGGCTTTGTCGCGGCGGCCCTGCGCTATCGGGATGCCATCCGCGCCTCCGCGGAGAGCGGGACACAACGCGCAGACGGTAGCTCCACGCAGGGAAGCACGATCAACTAATGCTCGGACGGTTCGCGCTCTTCGGGCTTGGCTGCCTCGCATTCGCTTGCGCGTCCCCGAGGGTAGTGAAAACGGCGCTCGATGGCGATCTGCCAGCGCTCAAGCGTGAAGTGGCGGCCGCCAAAAAGCGTGGTGAGCTGGATGAAGGAACGGTGCGCGAGCTGGCGCTGGCCGTTCTGCGACGCGAGATAAGCTCGCTCCACGGAGCTTATGCACCCGCCCTTGTGGCATCATTCTCGGGTTGCGCTCGGCATGTGGTGAACGCACTTGAAGCCCGCGCGCAAACCGGCGGCGAAGTGGCGGCGGCTGCCGATCGCTTGCTGTTGGAGCTCGGCGAGCTTTCGCCCGAAGAGGCGATCAAGCGTTTCGCAACGTCCGATGAGGGTGCCTTTCGGGCTGTTGCCGCCGAAGCGGCCGTGGGCCCCGAGTATGGTCAGATGCGCCGCCACTGGCTGCTAGACCCCGATCCAGACGTGCGTGCCGGCGCCCTTCGTGCGACGTTAGCCAAGAGTGATCCGAAGGATACCGAGGTTCTGTTCGAGACCTCGCGCGTTGATCCTGACCCGCTCTGCCGAAGCTTGGCCCTGCGGGGACTCGGGCAATTGGGCACGCTGCGCGCGGTGCGCGTTCTTCGAGATCGGTTTGCCCTAGCCGACGAAACCACCCAGATGTCGATCGCCGAAGCCTGGGCGTTACCGAACGCAATGCGGGCTGGCGGTGAAGCCATGCTGGTCTGGCTTGCGGAAACCGGTGACGGCCTGCCCGCGCTTAGCGCCGCAGCCGGCCTCGTGCGACATGCTGGAAAGCAGCGAGAGCTGGGCGCAGCAGTGCTGGTGCGGTTGATGGAACAAGGCGCATTGAGCGAGCGGCGTGTGGCCATCGCGTTGGTGCCTCTCGATTCAGCCCCGGTTGTAGCGGCGCTTTGGCAAGCTAGCGCGAAGGACGTCGATTTAGGCCTGCGCGCGTCAGCCCTGGGCCGGCTCATGAACGCCCCGGCAGAGACGGCCCGGGCAACGAAGAAACTGAAACTGCTCCTGGGCGGGAAGAACGAAGCGGCGTTCATTTCAGAGCAGGCGCTTGCCCGAGCTGGAGATGAGAGCGTTGCCCCGGCGCTCGCTCAGCACCTCGCGAAAGATGGCGTGGAGCATCGCCGACTTGCAGCGCTGGCGCTCTTAGACTTGAAGAGTTATTCTGAGGTTGCAACGGCTCTCGCGGATGAGCATCCTCGGGTGCGAGCCTCCGTCGCGTGCGAAGTCGTGCGACGCTGACGCCGCTCTCGGCACTCAAATCTGGATAGTCTTCCAGTCCCCACCACGGAATTTAATAAACATCACCGTCGTTAAGAGGAGTGCATACACGACTGCGGAACTCCAGATACCGACCAATCCAAAACCGAACGTGATCCCGAGGAGCCAGGCCAACGGCACTAAACATCCAAAGTGGAGAATCAGCTCCACCACCATCACAAACCGCGAATTGCCAGCGCCGAAAAGCGCTTGGGTCAAAATCATACCCGCCGCGATGCACGGCGTGCACACACCCATCATCTGCAGCGGCACAAGCGCCGCTTCTCGAACAGCTGGGCTCTGGCTCACAAAGGCTAAGATCTGGCGTGGAAATACCAAACCTTCCAGAAGCCCAATGAGTCCGAAGATCACGACGCCGAGGCGTACGGAGACCCAACCAAAACGCTCCGCCTTGTCCCCATCTCGCTCACCGAGCGATTGACTCACCAGCGTTGCCGTGGCGGTGCCAAAAGCCAAACACGCTGTGAATGTGAGCTTCACGATGCCAACGATCACGGTGGTTGCCGCGCTGTTGACCGCTTCATGCTCACCGCCCGGGCACGCTCCCTGAACCAAGCCCGCGGGGGAGATGGCATCCAAATGCCCCACGATGCCAGCAAACAATCCAAAGCCCGTCATGACAGCAAGCGTCGCAACGCCGCTTGGCACGGACAGCCGCAAGATATCTGAAGTCAGCTTGGGCGAGAGCACGCTCAGATCGAACGGCGCATGGGGACCTCGGACACGTTTGCGTGCGGCCCATGCCACCATGATCGCGAGCCCAACCCAAGTTGCGATGAAACCAGCGAGTCCCGCGCCGGCAATCCCCATCCTTGGAAAACCCCAGTTGCCAAAGATGAGCCCCAAGCAGAGCACAATGTTGAGGGCGTTCATCACGACAGCACTCGCCATGTGTACATGTGTCGCACCAATCCCGTCAAAGAAGGACTTGAACGAGAACGTCATCACCATTGAAGCGATGCCGAGCAGACGCCAATTGAGGTACGCCTGTGCCGCGGCACGCACGTGCGGCACACTCAGCCAAACACTGAGGATTTTCGGCAGAGCAAGATACGCAACGGCCGTGAGCAGGACACTCGCCACCAGCGAGAACACCCAGGAGTTGACGAGTACCGCGCCAGCATCTTTGTTCTTACCCTCGGCGAAGCGACGCGCGGCGATGGCTTGGGTACCTACCGAAATAGCGCTGAGTGAGCCACCAAATAACCACAGCAGAACGAGCGACGGGAAGAGCGCCGCTTGTGCGGTAGAGGACTCAGGGCAAGGCAGCCATGAGAAAAAGATGATGTCGATCTCGTTCACCACGCTCTGCGTGAGCATGGCGAGCACCGTCGGGGTCGCGATTTTCAGGACAACTGCGTACGGCGATCCTACCGTAACAATGTTGACCCGAGGATTGAGGGCAGGTGAGGCCATTACAACGAAACTTGAGCCAGCTTCATTGGCCGATTCGGCCAATTCTGCAAGCGGTTTGTGGCGCCCCGCTGGTGACAATCCTCGATCCAGGCGGTGCGCGACCGCGCAAGCTTTGGCTCAATCCAGCATGGAAACAGTTTGAGCGTCGCCCAATCCGAGGGCGTGATGCGCTGCTTCTTCAGTACGACCGACGGCGCGAAGCATGCGGATCAGGTTGCGTTCTGCATCCGGGCTAGAGTCAATTGCGGTCCATCGGCGCGCTGCGCGCAATGCTTCGCCCCAGGCCTTTGCCTTGGCACCCGTCTCCGACCAAGCTCGGAGCACTCGCGGCTCGGTGGGATATTTTTTCGCGAGCGTACGGGCTTCTCCAAGCGCGAGCACCAGATTGCCCCGCTTGAGCCGTTCGGCGATTTGCTCAAGTTCAACCTGGAACGCCGTTTGGGCCAGCAGCGGGTTGGATGCCTCGCGTTCCGTTTTAGGCGCCTCGGGGACCACTTGCTCAGGAGCCGTTGGCGGAGGAACGCTAAGACCTTGGTTCGGCGCCACGGGCGATGGGGCTGCCTCTGGGACCGAGACGCGTTCGAGCGGAAGTGAAGCAGCCTTAAGAGTTAACCTATGAGCGATGGATATCGCTTTCGCACCGGGTGGAGCGTCCGTGGCGCCCATCACCTTGGCCATGAAGTTTTCGGCCAATCCCTTGACATGGGCCTGGGTCAATGCTTCGACATTATTAGCCTGCGCGAACGCTTCAACACGGGCTTTTTCGAGCCATTTCGGGCCCATTTTCTGAACTGCGAGCAGGCCGGCACCACCGAGCAAGGAAGCTGCTGCTGCCATCACGATGACGGCTCGCTGCCGACGCGCACTCCGTTGGGATCGATTGAGCACGTCGAGCAGTGCGTCTCGAAAGGCGTGTGCACTCGAAAAGCGGAGCTCGGGGTGGCGCTCCAGGGCTTGCGCGAGCACTTTCTGAAGGCTTCGCGGGAGGCCACGCTGAGGCGCGCGCTCGCGGATCGGGAGCGCATCTTTGCAGCACTTGGCTCGAAGCAACGCAGCGAAACTCTCCGCGCGATGCGTTGGATGCCCCGTCACGAGCTCATACAAGACGGCTCCGAGCGAGTAGATATCACTCCGAGCATCCCCAGATTGCCCGCGTGCTTGCTCAGGGGACATGGTTTCTGGAGTGCCCACCACGTGCAAGGTGCCCTCCGCAGCGTCCGTCACTTCGCTGGTAGCTTTTGCGACTCCAAAGTCTAACAGCTTGAGCACGCCGTCTTCGGTGAGAAACAAATTCTGAAGCTTGATGTCGCGGTGAACCAGGCCCCGCTCATGGGCGGCTTCCAACGCCGAAAGTGCCTGGAGACCCAGCTGGCACGCCTCGCGAAAGTCCATACCGCGTTTTCTTTCAAGGTATTTATCGAGAGTTTCGCCCAAGAGCCGCTCCATCACGAAGAACGGACGCCCATCAGCGGAAAAGCCAAAATCATGCACTTTGGCCAGATTCGGGTGCTCAAATCCAAAGACCAATTTCGCCTCGGAGCGCAGCCGCTCTTTGGCCTCGACTTCTTCACAAGCTTCAGGGCCGAGGAGCTTCAGTGCAAACACCTGATCGAGATCCACATGGAAGGCTTCATAGACGATTCCGTTGGCTCCCCTACCGAGTTCCCGCGCCAGCCGATAGCGGGTTCCTGGCAAAAGCGCCGAGACGCTTGGCTCGATGAAGCCTTCCGCCGGCCGTTGGACGCTGTCTAACTTCAGGCTCTTGGCGCGCTGCACGAGATCAGAAAACTCCGAGCGCGTCTTCTGGGGCTCGCCGGCAAACAGCTGACTCATGATTCTGCGCACTCTCGCTTGTGTGGTGCTTTCTCCCGGCGGGAAGCTCGTTGAGCTCGAAAGCAGCTGGACGAGATCAACAACGGCCGCGCGCGCTGAGGAATAGCGTTGCTCAACCAGCGTTGCCGTCAGCTTAGCTATGATGTTATCTAGCTCAAGCGGGCAGCCCGAAATTTTTTCGAGGCGAGCCGGCGAGCGTTTACCGGCACCGACTGCGGCCATATGTTGCGCTGGATCACCGTAAAGAAAGCGGCGCCCGGCGCACAGCTCCCACAGCATCACTCCTAGAGCATAGATATCCGCGGGAATGCCGCCCGGAGTATTGTTCGCGACTTCCGGCGCCACGTAGCCCGGCTTAGCAAACACGATGCCGGCAACCGTTCGGCAACGTCGGTTTTCTGCGCGCGCGGTACCAAAATCGATGAGCTTGACGTCGCCCGAATACCCGAGCATCACATTCTGCGGGCTCAGATCCCGATGCACAATGTCGAGACTCTTCCCATTTGAATCGCAACACTCGTGGATATAGGCTAACCCTTCGCCCATCCCGATCGCGATCGCGACCGCGTCCTCCCAACCGATGCGCAGATTGAGCTGTGCCGCACGCAGACGGAGTTCGCTCAAGTTGCGTCCTTCAACGAAATCCACCACGACGTAAGGCTTACCGAACTCGTCGGTGGCCGCTTCTAGGACCTGCACCACGCCGGAATGTTGAAGTTGCGATTGGATCCGCGCTTCATCGAGGAAGCGTGCGAGAAACGATTCATCGTCCGCATGGTCGCGACGAATCGTCTTCACAACACAGGGTCGTTCCGCGCCATCGATGGCACCGCTGGCTGCCAGAAACACATCGCCCATGCCGCCCCGAGCCAGCTGCTTCAGCAGCACCAGGCGCCCCAGCGTGCGCGGCAACGGCAGCTCCGGTTGAGGGGGCGGCCGCTGGCTGGGCTCCTCCTTGCGGGGTGGTTCTTGGGGTTCGAGCACTTCATTAACGGCGAGCATCACCCTCTGATGGTGACAGGCTCGCACAAGGTAGGCAAAAAACTTACATGCTTGGGCGAGGCGCTGGCGGGAGGAGTTGTGAAACCCAAGCGAATAGATCCGCACCGGGGTTGTTGGTGGGGTCCAGAAGACTAAACTCTGCGCGCCCACGCTCATGACGCACCGCTCTCCGATAGCATCCTCAGGCGCAGCCAGCGCGTTCGCTGCCGCCCGGCTCAGACTCATGTTGGGCCGTGGCCTCCTGTTGATGATTTGCCTATTCGCCATGAGCCTACGCACCGGAACGGCCAGAGCTGAGGGCGCTCCGGTTTGCAATCTATTCGCTCAAAGCGCCTTTGCCAAACCACCATTGCGAGCGCTGAGCGGAGCCACTGCCAGCAGCTGCACCACGATTTCTCACCGACGCGCGGCAACACCACTCCCCCTCGATCCGAATTCGATCCCGAACGAACCGGACTCCCAACCGCTCCGCATGTTACCGAGCGCGAGCACTTTAGTTTTGCCGGCCCCATTCACTCGCGTCTGGCTATTGCCACCTTACCCAGAATGCGCGCCGCAAGGCGTGTTGGGCTCGGTTTATCGCCCTCCACGGTGAGGCCAACGCCCATCACGTTAGGGGATCCGATTATTCAACTGTATGAGCGTCGATCAAGCTTCGGGATTTTCCGACGCTTGGACGCTCGTTTTCACTCTCTCGTTTGATTTTCAATATTTGATGAAAGCTTGAATCATGATGAATAAAGGCACAGCCATCGTTGGCTTTTTCTTCTGTTTCCTCGCGGGAATGTTCCTGATGTGGGGCGTTGACCGCAAAAACGGCGTCAGTATCACTGCCGAAAACTCCGCGGCATCAGGAGCCATGGTGGACCAGAGCGACGCTCCGGTTCCCGTCACTGGCAAAGATCCGAGTTGGGGTAAGGCAGACGCGCCGGTTACGGTCGTTATTTTCAGTGACTTCCAGTGCCCATTCTGCAGCCGCGTGAACCCCACCATGGATCAGGTCCAAAAAGAATACGGCCCCGACAAGGTGCGCTTGGTTTGGAAGAACAACCCGCTTCCTTTCCACCAGAATGCGCGGCCCGCAGCCGAGGCCGCTGAGACCGTGTTTGCTCTGGCTGGCAACGATGCTTTCTGGAAATTCCACGCTTTGGCGTTTGGAAACCAAAATGACCTGAGCGACGCGAGCTACGAAAAGTGGGCCACCCAATCCGGCGTGGATGCGGCGAAGTTCAAAGCGGCTTACTCCGGCAAAAAGTTTGCCGCCAAGGTCGACGCCGATCTTGCAGAGGGTGGCAAAGTGGGCGTGAACGGCACCCCGGGCTTCCGCGTGAACGGCGTGGAAATCAGTGGCGCGCAGCCTTTCCCGAAATTCAAAGAAGTGATCGATGCTCAGCTTGCTGAGGCACAAAAGCTGATCGCTTCAGGCACGAAGCCTTCAGAGATTTACACCACGCTCACCAAGAAGAACGCTCAAACGACGCCCACGCCCGCCCCGACTGCTAAGCCGCAAGAGCCCGCCGAAGATACGACGATTTGGGGCGTTCCTGTGATGAAGGACGATCCCGTTCGAGGCAAAGCAGATGCCCTCGTCACCATCGTTGAGTTCTCGGATTTTGAGTGCCCCTTCTGCTCACGCGTGGAAGAAACGCTCAAGAAGGTCACCGAAACCTACGGCGCCGACGTTCGCTTGGTCTGGAAGGACAACCCCCTGCCTTTCCACCAGAATGCTAAGCCCGCTGCCACCGTGGCTCGCGAAGCTTACAAGCAAAAAGGCAACGCCGGATTCTGGGCAGTGCATGACCAGCTCTATTCAAATCAGAAAGACCTTGGAGAGCCTCTTTACCAGAAAGCCTCAGAAGCAGCTGGCGTCGCATGGCCGCTGGTTAAAGCCGCGATCGATAGCGGTAAACACAAAGAAAAGTTCGACGAAAGCCAAGAAGTTGGTCAGGATTTCAACGCTGGTGGTACCCCGCACTTCTTCATCAATGGTTTTCGTTTGGCTGGCGCTCAGCCCTTCGAAAAGTTCAAGTCCGTCATCGACGCTCAGCTCGCCATCGCCAAAGGCCTAGTTGCCAAGGGCACTGCGCGCGCGAGTGTCTTCGACGAACTGATGAAAGAAGCCAAGCGCCCGCCCCCGCCTGAGAAGAAGGAAGTGGCCGCTCCAGCTGCCGATTCTCCGATCAAAGGCCCAGCATCAGCCAAGGTCACGATTCAGATCTTCTCTGATTTCCAGTGCCCTTTCTGTAAACGCGTTGAACCCACGCTGGCCGAGGTCGAAAAGGCCTATGGCAGCAAAGTCAGGTTCGTTTGGCGGCACATGCCACTTCCGTTCCACGAAGATGCTCCTCTGGCATCGCAAGCGGCGCAGGAAGCATTTGCCCAAAAAGGTAACGAAGGCTTCTGGAAATTCCACGATGCACTCTTCGCTGCCCAGCCGGAAATCAAGCGTCCGTCGCTTGAGAAGATCGCGACCGATCTTGGTCTCGACATGACCAAGTTCAAGCAAGCGCTCGACACAGCCAAGTACAAAGCCAATATCGATCGCGATTCCAAGATTGCTCAAGACGCGGGCATTCAAGGGACGCCCGCGTTCGTGATCAACGGCTACTTCGTGAGTGGTGCGCAGCCGTTCGCGGCCTTTAACAAGATCATCAAGCGCGCACTTGGGGAAGCTCGTTGAGAGCCCCCCTCACAGCCCAGCTGGTAAACCTCCTGTTTGCTGGCTGGCTGTGTTTTGGATGTGTGAAAGAAGCCGCCCCGGGTCCTCGTAGCGAGGGCCCGTTGGGCGCACAGCCAGGAGCCGCCGCCCAAACGGCAAAGCAGCCTACGCCGATCGAAGCCGCACGCAGCTTTTCGGAGCCTCCCAGCCGAGGCCCGGAGAATGCGCCGATCGTGATCGAAACCTACGGTGATTTCGAGTGCCCTTTCTGTGCACGCGGAGCCGTGGTCTTGCGACAGCTAGAGCAGCTCTATCCACGCGACGTTCGGGTCGTTTGGCGCAATTTTCCCCTCGAATTTCATGCCCGGGCACAGCCTGCGGCCAACGCTGTGTTCTCCGCCTATGAACAAGGTGGCAACGCCGCTTTCTGGCGAATGCACGACCTCCTGTTCGCCGTGCAGATGCGCGCAGGCGAGGCCAAGCTGGAAGACGCAGAGCTCGGAGCCTACGCCGCCCAACTCGGGCTGGAGGCGAAGCTCGTGGAGCGAGCCATCAACGAGAATCGCTACGCCACGCGCATTAGCAAGGACATTGAACGCGGTCGCGTGAGTGGAGTGAGGGCCACCCCAACCTTTGTGATCAATGGCTTCGTGATCGAGGGACTGGTGCCTTTAGAAGTTTTTCAGCACGCCGTGGACGCCCTCCTCCGGCAGCGGCAAGAGCGCCTCCAGCACGCCATTTGATTCACGCCGTCTGATTCACGCCATCTGATTCACGCCATCTGATTCACGCCATCTGATTCACGCCAAGCGGGACGGGCGCGCATGCAGCGATTTTAGATAGTAAGCATGCGAACTACTTTTTTTCTCATTACAGGCCTCCCGCGGCTGGAGCGGAACGAGAGCCTTTGGAGGAGACGGGCGACCTCCCCCGGCGGGAGACGGAATGAGAGGTTTTTGGGGAGACGGTCTAGGTCTCCCCCGGCTGGAGCGGAGCGACAGGCTTGGGGGAGACGGGCCGACCTCGCTCGGCCAGAGGGGGCAACACCGCGAGCTTAGTAGGGGTTGTCCGAATTGGTCGCAGCGGGTTTGGGTGTTTTCGCCGGTTTCGCGGGCTTTGGTTCTGCGGCGGGCTTTGGTTCTGCGGCGGGTTTTGGGTCTGCCGCGGGCGGTTTGGCGGCGGGTGCCGGGGCGACAACTGCTGGTTTTGCCACTGCAGGTTTCGGAATGATGGGTGCTGGCGCGGGTGCCTGCGAGGCGCTAGACGCGGGGGCGGCTTCGGGCGCGACTTGAGGTGCAGGTGCGCTCGGCGCTGCGGGTGCTTCCTTGGCAACCTGAGGCGTGGGTTCAGGAGCGTGCTGCACTGCGGGAATGGGCGGTGGAGGCGGTGCGGCGCTGGGCAGGACGAAAAAGTAAAAGATTGCTCCGATAGCGGCTAGGCCCAGGATGATCGTGGCGAGTAATCCGAGTCCGCTTGATTCGCGCTTCACGACTGGTTCGACTGCAGCTGACCCTGCGGGCTTTCTTTTGCGCGCTGGCGGAACGGTGGAGTTCGTTGACGGAGATCGGGTGGGCGACGCCGCTGCGGCCGGGCGATTCGAACTTCGCCCCGGGCGAGGCTGCCGTGAGCGACTTGCTGGGGGCTGACTGTCGGATTTCGGAGGGGTGTTCTCAAGTGCGGCGCTGGGTGCCTTCGGGGAGTTGTTGTCACCTAGCTCAGCCTCGGAACCTCCTGCCTCGCGCAGGGCATCCAGCAACAGCTCGGCGGTTTGCTTCATGACGGTGCGATCCTCGGGGGCTGGCATGTCTGCTTCCGAGGAGCCGCTCTCAGGGAAAAACGCTGCTTCATTCCCGCTTTCGGGCGGGCTCAGGTTTTCGGAGGCGCTTGAGATACTCCCGAGGCCCAGCATGGTGCTTTTGCGCGGGTCCATCTTAGCTGGGCCGATTGGTGCTCCTGGTGGCCCGGGAGTGGGCAGCGAATCAACGTCGGCGTCGCCACCACCAGCTTCAAAGGCGCCGGCAGCACTGCGGCGACCGGTCAGATCTGCGATCAGCGCCTGTGCCTCTTCATTGACCTTAATGAACTTGACGCCCATTCCGGCTGGGCTGTCTTCTCCGGCGGACGCCGATTTCTCACGCTTCCAAACCACCCGACCGACGCCCTGAAGCAGGCGCTGCTCGTCCGCAATCTTCACCTCAAATTTGAGCAAAGTGCCCGGAGGAAAAGGCGATGGCGTCTTAATAAACATCCCGCCGCGGCTGATGTCGTACGAGTGGTGTTCGATGAACTCATCGAGCGTGGCGCTCTTGTAGCGCACGGTCATCGTCAACACCTTGGCGCGCGGGTCTTTGCGGGTTTCCTGGGACGACATTCGCTAGCTCTCCGGCCGCCCACAAGGATACGCGGGCAATCTGCCTTATCCTACTGGACCCCCTCCGCCAATCCAAAGAACTTGAAGCATCGGCAAGCCACCGGCCAGCGGCGCCCTCAGAAAAGAGTTGGGCCCCGCGCGGTTTGGTGCGTGATAGGCTCAAAGTCCGCATGCCGAGGCTGGACCATTTCCGGGCTTTTCCCCGCCAAGCCATCAAACTTGAAGTGAGTGTTTCCGCCGCCGGTGACTGGAAGGCCGGAGCCCAAATTCGAGACTTGAGCCTCGCAGGCGCGTGTCTTGAGCTGCGCGAGGGCCCAAAAGCAGGCGATGTGCTCGGCCTGGCAATCTCCATCCCGACCCTTTGGGACCCACTGCAGCTCGCCGCAGTTGCCAGCTGGGTGGGGGCGACACAACTGCCGCACGGGGTGCGCATGGGCGTGCGCTTCACGGACTTAGATGGCCCAACGCTCCGGACCTTGATGCAACTTCTTGAAGCAGCCGCCACACCTATTTAACTGCACGCTGCGAATTTCCGCGCAGGCTCACGGCGTGGGCGAATGCCCGCGCAAGACGCGATCATGGAAGAGGAGCATCTCATATGCACCGGGGCCGCGGTTGAAAGCATAGCCATGAGTCCCCCGCACCACGTCAAACCTGTGAGGAACAGCAGCCTGATTTAGGCGAGCTGAAATCGCGCTGAGCGAAGCCAAATAGTAGTCCCCATCACTCGACAGCAAGCGTAGTGTTAATCTGGGGTTCTTTAGCAAGGCCGCTTTCGCACTCCGCGCTAAGGTCTCGCTCTCTTCAGCCTCAAAAGCCGCCTGGAGCCCTCCCACCACTCCGAACTTCTCGGGACTGGTGAGCCCGATCGCCCACGCGACTCGCCCTCCCAAGCTCACCCCATCGATGCCGGTTGATTCCGGGGTGCCGAGCGCGGGCGTTTCTCGATAAATCCGCTCCAGGAGTTCGCCTGTAACGAACGCTCCGAACGCACTCGCGGCCTGCAGGGCGTCCCCACCACTGAGCGTGTCGGGTGTGTACGGCATCACCACAATGAGCCCCGCATAGGGCTGAGTGCGCAGACTCTGATTCATGCTGAGCAGACGCTCCGGATGCGCGAACCCCAAGAACAACTCTGGCTCAAGCGGGGGCTTTTGGAGTTCATCGATGGCTCGCCCTAACCAATAATCATCGAGCCACCCGCGAGCACCGCGCAGCGGGCCCTTCAGCGCCTCACCTCGCCCATGAAAAGCCAAGAGCACTGGGAATTTTTCGCCCGCCCGCCTCGCAGGGAGAGACACCACCACCTGCATCGGACCTACCGGCGTTGTCGGATAGGACCAAGTGAGTTCGCTTCTCGGCAAGATCGGCTGAGCTTGGGGTGCATGCTTCGCGTCCTTCACCTGAGACGTTGCTGGTCGGTGGGTTACAGGTTTCATGGGGTGGGCTGAGCCAGCATTCTCGCAACCCGCTACCCACGGGAGCAGTAGGCAAAGCCGCAAAGCCGCCGTGCCGGTGAAGTGCTTAGAAGCCATCTTTCGCCAACCTAAGCGCCTTAAAAACTTGGGCAGGCTCGTGTCCCTCGGGAAGCCGACCCGCCATTCCAGCCAAGATCCCGGGCGCCTCACAGCGCAAGAAAGGGTTGATCAACCGCTCGCGACCCCAGGTTGAAGGCACACTCGGCGTGCCCGCTTGGCGAAGCTCAGCCACACTCAGAATCGCTTGCTGCACGGCCGCATTCCCCACCTCCACACTCGCCGCAAATTCGAGATTTTTGGCCGAATACTCATGCCCACAATAGATGAGCGTGGCTTCCGGGAGCTCCGCCAATCGCTCATTCATCGAGCGGTACATCATTTCGGCGGTGCCCTCAAAGAGCCGCCCACAGCCCGCCATGAACAGCGTATCGCCCGTGAACGCACAACCTTCGCCCACGTACGCGATCGCACCCAACGTGTGCCCAGGAATATGCAGCACCCGAAACGTGAGCCCAATCAGCGAGAAGCTAGCGCCGTCTTGAAGAAAGTGCGTTTGCTCCGGAATGCGCCCCTTGTCAGAAGCATGCCCAACCACGGGCAGTGGGCCGAGCTTCTGCACGAGCTCCGCGTTTCCCCCCACGTGGTCGTGATGGTGGTGCGTATTCAAGATCCCACGCAATTTTAGGCCGTTTTCAGTTAACGCCTCGAGCACCGGCCCAGCTTCACTTGGATCCACGACCAAAGCTTCTTGGCTCCCCTCAGGGACCAACAAGTACGCGTAGTTGTCGCGCAAACAAGGAACCACGATGACCTGCATGGCGTGCACGTTAGCACCCGGCAGCGCGCGACGGAAAACTGCGGCGAGAGAGGACGGAAACCCGGAGAATTTGCCCATTTTACGGCCGATTTCGCGGATTTGAGGTGGAGGGCGAGGTTTCTCGGAGGGCGCTCTTCCCATGCGTTTCGGGCTTTGCTACACCCCGCGGCTCACGTCAGCGCCCGTAGCTCAGCTGGATAGAGTGCCGGCCTCCGAAGCCGAAGGTCAGTGGTTCGAATCCACTCGGGCGCGCAACGGAATCTAACGAGATTTGGTTCTTCTCGCTCGGTGGTGGGTGCTGGTGGAAACCTGATTAAGCACAAGCGTTTAGAAGTCTGAGCCGGTAGTTGGTGAAGCTCCTATAGCCGTAGGCGCGGCGTTTGACGAGCTTGGCCTTGCAGTTGAAGCCTTCGGTCATGCCGTTGGTGAGGCGGGTTCGGAAGTAGGCAAGGACCTGGTG
>JBBRRP010000010.1:0-73285 GCA_038246305.1 Polyangiales bacterium
GCCCGACGCCTCACCGAATTGCTCCCACACCGCTGGTCCCCGGGCCTCACCCTCTAAATTCCAACTCCGTAAATCTCGCCCCTTGCAGTTTATCTGAGTTTCCAGCCGCTGCGGAGAGGTGGTCCGTAGATGGCTTACGAAGCGCTCGAAGATGTGCGGGAGAAATTCGGGATCGATCCCTTGCCCGGTGTCAGATACTTGGATTTCTGCCTGTGACTCCGCGCGAGTGAGGCTAACCGTTACAACACTTCCCTTCTGGCTGAACTTCACGGCGTTCGACAGCAGATTCCAAACAACCTGCTGGAGGCGTCCCGCATCTCCCACGGCATGTTTGGCATCTTCCTCGAGCAGCAATTGGACGCGGATGCCTTTGGAATCGGCAGCCAAGCGTACCGAATCGACTGCGGCCTCAATGATAGACCCGAGGTCGAGCGAGCGAGGCTCCAGGCGAAGATTTCCGGAGATGATGCGGGATACGTCCAAGAGATCTTCGATCAGTTGTGCCTGGGCTCGTGCATTGCGTTCGATCACCTCAAGCGCATGCTCGCGTTTCTCTTGAGACATTTCGCTGGATCGGAGCAGGATCGCCCAGCCCAACATCGCACTCAACGGGGTGCGTAGCTCGTGGGATACGGTGGCGAGAAACTCGTCCTTCGTGCGATTCGCCTGCTGCGCTTCACGATAGAGGCGCGCATTCTCGACAGCCAATGCCGACACATTGGCCAATTCTTCGGCAAATAGCAGATCATTTGGACCAAAGGTGCGTGCCGTTTCTGCAGTCACGAACGTGATCGCGCCCAGTGTTCTACCACCGCAGCGAAGGGGCACGACCATTGAAGATCGCAAGCCCAATTCTCTTATCAGGCGGAGATGCTCGTCGTCTACGGCCGCCTCGGTCAACAAGGCATCCGGGATCACGCCCATGAGCTGGGACTTCCCAGACCGAATGACTTCGTGCACGCCATAGGGCGCCCTAGGATCGGAGGGGTATCGCTGTTCAAGCTCCTCGACCCAGCGAACTTTAGCAGGGTCGACATGCGCGACAGCCAAACGCTCGATCGAACCGCCGGACTCCACGATATCGACGGCGCACCAATCAGCAATGATCGGCACCGACAGCCGGGCGATGCTCGTCAGCGTCCGAACGTAGTCGAGCGAGGACGTGAGCAGGGTACTCGCCTCAACAAGAAAGCGCCGGCGGTCATCCTCGCGACGCTTTTCCGTGACATCGCGAAACACGAGCACGACGCCAACCAGTTCTTTCTCCCCGTTAAAAATGGGAGCCCCGCTGTCGTCGATGGCGTTTTCGGTTCCGTCACGTGCGACCAAGATCGTGTGATTCGCCATCCCCACGACTTTGCCCTCCCGGATCACCTTATCGACGGGGCTCTCGACCACGGCACGTGTCTGCTCGTTGATGATGTGAAAGACTTCGGCAAGCGGTCTGCCGCGGGCATCCTCTAGCGTCCATCGCGTCAGCCCTTCGGCGACCTCATTCATGAATGTGATCGCGCCCTCTGCATCCGTGGCAATGACGGCGTCGCCGATACTCTTAAGTGTCGTGAAGTACCGTTCAGCGCTGACTCGCAGTTCTTCTTCTTGTTGCTTGACCTGGGTAATGTCGAAAAAGATCGCTACGGCTCCGTCGAGCCCGCCATCGGTTCCGAATATCGGAGCGGCGCCCGCGAACAAGACCCCGTGGCTATCGTCGAATCGCTGAACATGGACTTCCTCGGGCTCGACGATTTCTCCCTTGAGGAGCGCGCGTGTCATCGACCAATCCGTCGCGTCGAAAGGCCGCCCATCGGGATGAAAGGCGCGATACTTTCCCCAATCAGCAATGGAATCAGCGCTGGCGCTACCCGCCCAGATTTTCTCGGCAGCCTTGTTGTGCAGCGTCAGCTTCCCGTGGAGGTCCGAAACGATGATGCCATGCGGGCTCATCGTCAGAATGGTCTCCATGAGACCTCGCTCACGATAGGCCAACACGTTGAGCCGTTCCACCTCGCGACTGAGTGCCTCTACCTGGATCTCGATCCCCTCGGGACGCTTGTTGGAAACGTCGACGGTGAAGCAGCGCGTGTGCAGGAAGTCGCCCGTCTCGTTGAAGCGCACGCTCGACGTGATGAGCACCTTGCGTGTCGAGCCGTCCTTGCACCTGAGGCGGGCCTCGTAGTTGTTAAGCCGTTCTCCCGCGCTCAACCGCCGCAAAATGTCCTTTATAGTGTGGTCGTCGGCGTGGAACTCGACGATGTTGTGGCCGATGTACTCGTCCTCGGTGTAGCCGAGCGGTTCATAATCGGCAGGGTTTGCCCACAGGATGGTGCCGTCCGACGCTACCCAGTGCAGGCCGAGCGCTGCGGTGTCGACGAAGTCGAGGAGGTCTTTCTCTGTGCGGCGTACTTCAGTCATAACGGTGGCCTATTGTGCAGTGGGGCTCCTCATGTGTTTCGCGTAAACGCAGGTGAACTCAGCGCCTAGCAGGAGAATTTGCGCCGAATAGTAAACCCACACCACGAACACCACAGCAGAGCCAGCGGCGCCGTACGCGGATGAGATCATGGCCTTGCCCAGGTAGAGGCCAAGTAAGAACTTGCCGAGCGTAAATAGGAACGCGGTGACGATGGCTCCGAGCCAAACATCGCGCCAAGCCACCGGCACATCGGGCACAACTTTGAAAATAAGTGCAAAAAGGGCGCTGGTAATCGTGAGCGAGAGCGCGAGATTGAGCCCTTGCCACAGGAATTCTCCGCCCGCCAAGGAATCTTGTAAAAACCCCCCAGCCGCCCCAATCCCCGCACTAACAAGTAGCGAGACCAGGAGTAAGAACGCCACTCCAAGCACCATCGCAAAAGAGAAGAAGCGCTCCTTGAGCAATGCCGAAATTCCCGATGAGCTGCTGGGGGGTACCTTCCAAATGATGTTCAACGCCGATTGCAGTTCTCCGAACACGCCGGACGCTCCGATTAAGAGGATGACAATGCCCACCATTGACCCGAAGATCCCCGTGTAAGGGGCGTTGGCGTGCGCTAGGATGGTCTGGATCGTTTCTGCTGCTTGAGATCCCACAAGATTCAGCAGCTCAGCGGAAATCCTTCCGCGCGCAGCGTCAGGGCCAAATACGACTCCCGCAATAGAGACCGCAATCACCAGTAGCGGAGCAACAGACAGCAACGTGTAGTAGGCAAGCGCCGCGGCGAGGCGCGAAGCGTTGTCATCGAACCAGTTCTTGCCTGCCTCGCGCACCATCCGCCAGGCGTGGCCGCTCGTCAGCCTAAGAGAGGTCAAAATCGAGGAGTGTGTTGTCATTGGGTCACCGCTTGCCGATCAAGGTTTGAAACGGCCTCGGCCCGTGGA
This sequence comes from Polyangiales bacterium, assembly GCA_038246305.1. GTDB lineage: Bacteria > Myxococcota_A > Polyangia > Polyangiales > Polyangiaceae > JBBRRP01. The sequence goes on from JBBRRP010000010.1 coordinate 3,358, forward strand.
CTGCAGGAATCGTACCTGAGCCCCGCTGCATTGTCCGCAGATGTTGTCCGCAGATATTAGGAGCGTTCGGGTTCTCTGCCGAGCTGCACAGAACCAGTATTCTGTCCTGCCAACCATCGGGGCAGTGAGACGGCAAACATAGTGCCTGCCTCGGGCGTGGAACGAACTTCAATCCGGCCTCCATGCGCCTTCACTGCTCGGTGATGTAGAGACCCAGGCCTAAGCCTTCCGACCCACGCGGGGCGGCTAGAGCGGCTGAATCGTGGGAAACGAGGGGTTCGAAGATTCTAGGCAGCAGCTCCGGTGGGATGACGCCGTCGTTGTGGATCTTGACCACGAGCATTTCGCCGGACGCGCTCACCATGAGCCTCACTCCGTTCTCGCGGATGCCATGCTTTGCCGCGTTGACCAAAAGATTCGAGAACACCTGCGAGAGTCGATCGACGTCCCAACTGCCGCGCGTGGATCCACCCATGTGTTGGAGGTCAAAAGTGCAGCCCGGATTGACCACTTCGACTTCCTCGATGATTGGTCGCAAAACGTCCATCAGGTCTGATGCGGATGCTTGAAGGGGGAGGCCGTTTCCGACACGAATCCGCGTAAAATCGAGGAGCTGTTCGATCATACGCGCCATCCGCTGTCCGCTTGAAAGGATGCGCGTCAACGTCTTGCTCATGCGGCCGTCAGTATCCAAGATCTGGGCAAGCTCGGCCCCGGTCACGATGGCTCCCAGTGGGTTTCTGAGGTCGTGTCCCAAGATGCCCGTGAACATTTCGTTGAATTGGATCGTTTTTTGGAGTTCAGCGAGCGCAGCAAAACGGCCAATTGCGGCGGTGATATGGTTGCTAATCGCCTCTGCGATTTCGAGTTCAGACCTGGAAAATCGACGTGGCGTCGTGGCGCAAAGCAACAGGGTACCCTTAAATTTGCGCGGACTGCGGAGGGGGATACTGGTGACCGCCCGGATGCCTTCGGTTCGGAAAAGTTCTGCATGCGCCATCAGGTCGGGATGGCCACTCAGATCTTCGATGTCAACAATCTCCGAGACGTCCGTTTGGGTTGACCAACGTGAAAGGCCTTCGAAGGCTTGGCGAAAGGACGGCGATAAGCATCGCCACGACCTGAAACGCAGCGCATCCTCGTCCCCGAAGGCCAAGACCGCGGATTTCGACACACCCAGGGCACCTTCCATTGCACTCAGCGCCGCGTCAAACACATCTTCGATGCGCTTGGCTCGTATCACCGCCGCAGCCATCTCGTGGAGAACCTCGGCCCGCAGGCGAGCTCGCTCGGTCTCGGTCGCCGCTCGTTCGAGCTCCATGCGTGCTGACTGCTCCGCATGATACAGGCGCAACCTCTCAAGCGCTTGGCCACTGTACCGAGCTACCAGGCACAGCAGATTCATTCCCGCTGCATCGAGTACGGGCGCATTTTCAAAGGTGAACCCGATAGCGCCAAGCGGGGTGCCTTGAGACGCCACTGGGAGGCACGCGATCGAATAGGAGCGCCCCGACGTAATCAGGGAGTCGAGGTGCGGATACCTCAACAACAGCTCCTCTTGAGAGTGAATCCAAACTGGCTCGCCTGACGCGAATGCGTCCAGCACGGGAGTTCTTTCCACGGCGTCGACGCGCAACGTCTCGAGCGCCTGGGTGCCCCCTAAGCTATACCCCAACGAATTCGCCAGGCGTAGCACTCGCCTATCCGAGCTATCGCGCAGCCACAGCCCCGATGATGAGGCTCCGAGTGCCTCCGCGGCTTCCGTTACTACCGCCGCGTAGACTTCCTGCGGTGTGATCGCGTCAGCTAGAGCGGTCGCGACTTTCATTAACCGCTCGTTTCGCCCTGCGATGGCTTCGCGGGTTGCTTCGCTTGCTTTGCGTTCGGAAATGTCAGCGACGAATGCAACAAATCCGAGCACCGTTCCATTCGGCGCATGCGGCACATAGCTCGCTTCGATGAAGCGTGCGCCTCCGTTGAGAAATGGAACACTCTGCTCAAACTTGACGGGTTGACCAGCGAGCGCACGTTCCACGTTAGGTCGCATCGCTTCGTACGCCACGTGCCCAAAGACGTTTCGCATATGTCTTCCCACCAATTGATGGGTCGGAGTACCAAACCAATTCTGGTAGCTCTGGTTCACGAGTCGAAAGCGGTGCTCGCCATCGACGTATGAAATCAGCTCTGGAAGGGCATCGATTGTGGTTTGGTTTAGATTGATGCTGCTACTGCTAGTTCGCCGCAGGCCTACGCCGCTTTCTTTTGAGTTCGGCGGGCTTGACCCGGGGGTTGGGCGTTTGAACAGATGTTTCATGGGTTCCGTACGGGCTCTCACTCGCGAGTGTGTTGCCTTGGCCCGCCTACCTCCGAGCTGTGGAGTAGCGCCCGCCCTTGCATATGCCAAGCCACAATCGGAGCGGCTGTCGAGCTCGGGTGTATCGTCTGCGCCGAGGCGCGCAAAAGTGCCCCACCGAGGCATGGACGCTGGCCCGGTTGTCGCGATCGCCACGCCACTCAAAGGTTCTAAGCGTCCGCTGGCGCCTCGGTACCCGCCGCTTAGCGCAGGGATTTGCCACAATCTTGTAAATGGCTTGGAACTTGCGTTGGCCGACGTCGCAATGAGGGAATCCCGGTTCAGCCGTCCTAAGGACGTGCGACTTTCGTGTCTGCTCGGGCTCATTGCGGCGGGGGCCGTGATGTGTGGCTTCGTGCGCCCGGTGTTGGCGGAGGGAAGCAGCGCGAATGGTGAAAGCAATCGTCACCTATCCGAGCTTCTGTACGTCAACGCTGAGGGTGGTGCCGAGTACGTGGGGTTTCAGCAATTGCATCTTACCCACGAACTATTTCCGAGTTCGATCCGCACTGTCGATGTGGGTCCCGCCGTGGGAGTTGGCGCGGGCGTTCGCATCCTCTTTCTCACGATCGGTCCGCGCTTTCGTTATGGAGTGTTTCAGGATTGGGATCTTTGGAGCTTGGATGCTGAGGCGGGCCTGCGCATTCCTCTTGGATCGGTCGAGCCCTGGCGATATTAGGCGGCGGCTATTCAAGGCTCGGACGCTTGCGGTCGCAAACGGTGCAGGTGCAGGGATACAACATCCGATTGGGCTTCGGCGTCGACTACTACTTCAGCAAGATGTTCTCACTGGGTGGAAGCGCGAGCGGCGAGGTACTCGGGCTGACGCGTCCCGGTGTTGATCTGAACCAGGCGACGGGAAATATTAATGAAGACGTTTACAAGCTCGACGGCTCAAGCCTCGGCATAGCTCTCCAGGGGTCGGCCATTGTCGGCTTCCATTGGTGAGAACCATAACAAAAACAAGTCCACAGCCTTTCGAGGCTAAAGGACGAGAAAGGTAGCTTATTCAATGCACTTAAAACCATTCAGAGTTGTCTCATTGGCCCTCATGCTTGCCTCGGTCGGGGCGGCAACTAACTGCGCCCTTAAAAACGATGTTCAAGACGCCGCCAGCGGGTGCGATGAGTTTTCAGCGGGCGGTGACGCGGTTGCTAGCCTCAACGTTGACGCTAAAGTCAAGGCGTTTGCCCAAGCCTCTTCGGAGCTCAAGATCGTTACCGACGGGATTCGGCTTGATGTGAAACAAGCGTGCGTTAACATCGCCAAAGATCTCGGCGAGACAGACCGCTGGTCCGACAAGGACGACGACGCGTCCATCTCCAATTCGGACAAGACGGGTTCCTGCGACGTCGCGGCTGCTAGGATCGATGCGGTCATGACGGCGGGGGCGGCCGCCGGGGCCAACTTCGCGCTTGCGATCTCCGGAGGCGAGTGTTCGGTGGATGCGGGAGTGCAAGCCAGTTGCGAAGCCGCCTGCAAAGCGGACGTCACCTGCACCGAGGCGACGATCGAAACCCGCTGCGCGCCAGCCGAGCTGACAGGGCAGTGTGATGTCGAATGCAAGGGGGAAGCAACATGCCAGGGCCATGCCGACGCAGCTGCCAATTGCATGGGTAAGTGCGAGTCCGAATGCCAAGGTGAATGCAAGGGTGAGCTTCGTGGCACCGTTGAAGGCGGTTGCGACGGTATGTGCGAAGGCAAGTGTGACGGCGTAGCGACGCCGAAAGGCGGCATGGCAACCTGCACGGGTACCTGTGAAGGCAAATGCACGATGCCGCATGCGGGCGCCAAGTGTCATGGAAAGTGTGCGGCGAGCTGCAATGGCACGTGTAAGGGTGAATGTAAACTCGAAGCTACGGCACACGTACAGTGCGGGGCCAACGTCGATTGTAAGGGTGGCTGCACAGCATCCTATGCTGCTCCAAAGTGTGAAACGGAACTCACGCCGCCCGTTTGCACAGGCGACCCCAATTGCCAGACCAGCTGTAGCGCGCAGGCCTCCGCCAACGCCCACTGCACTGAACCTTCGGTCACGTTGATTTGCAATGTTGATGCGAACGGAGACATTGCCAAGTTGAAGGCGACTCTCGAAGCGAATCTCCCCAAAATCCTGTTGGCTGCCAAGACAAAAGGCCAGCTGGCGATGCGGGCTTTGCAGAAGGTCTCCGCGACCGGTCAAGTGGTTGTAAAGAGCGCAAGCAGCCTTGGCGGCAAGGCGATTGCCTGCGCGGGCACAGCCGCCTCTGCTTCAGCGAAAGCTGCGGCCAGCGTGAGCGTGTCGGTGAATGCAAGCGCGAGTGTTAGCGGAAGTGCCTCGGCGCACTCCTCCTAATTCTCAATTTGAGTGCAGTCAGGCCCCGGCTCGTTCCCTTTTTTGGGTGCGAGTCGGGGTATTTTCGTTACTAACTTAAAATCAAAGGAAGAAACTACCATGAAAAAATCAGCCATCGCATTCGCTTGCGGACTTTGTTCAATTGCAATCTCAGGTCAAGCGTCGGCGCAGAAATTAGGGGAGAACCTGGATGTTGCCTTTTCAGCGGATCGTCTGTTTGGGATCACTTTCTCCAAGGTCACCACTGAGCGACCGGGGGATTTAGATAGCCATGTGGATACGACCCGCTTCTCGTTCGGCTGGGGTGGCAGGAGCGTGGTTTCGCCGTACGAAATACCACGAGCTGCGATAGACGTCTTCGTGGCCAATCGCCTGAGCCTAGGTGGCTCAATTGGTTTCGCCAACGTGTCAGTCGACAGCAACGACAATCGCGGCAACCCCGATTACAGCACCTTCTTGCTTGCTCCTCGCGTCGGCTACGTGTGGGGATTGAGCAACACATTTTCGTTTTGGCTACGTGGCGGTCTGAGTTACCACTCGGCGCATGACACCGACGGCAACGAAACGGGCCTTGGGCTCACCTTTGAGCCAACATTTGTGTTCACCCCGGTCGATCACTTTGGGATCGTGTTTGGTCCGACGCTAGATCTCGACGTGACCGGTGACGTAGACAGCGGCCCCAACCGCGTCGCGCGCCGCAACACTACGTTCGGCTTACTGCAAGTGGGGATTTTAGGCTGGCTCTGAAAGACTCGAAGGGGGGGTTCAGTACGCCCCACGCCCGCACTGAGAGATAGTAAGCATGCTTACTACTTTTTTTGATACGCTACCCTTCGCTGGACGCAGGTTTCAAATGCGGACGCTGGCGGATCAAAGGTCACTCGCACGTATTGGCTGGTGCGAGCGGGCAAGCGTGCGCCCATAGGTTTGCCGCCTGCTGCCCGAGTGGCGCCACCTGTTCCTTGAGCCAATCTTCACCGACTAGAAGCGAGACACCGCCCGGCTTGCCTAAGGTAACTCCGGCGGATACTAGATTGAGGTTGCTCAGTTGAACAAGGACAGCCCCGCGCGTTTCGCCCGAAGTATTTTGAACACGACCGTTTGCCATCAGTGGGCCGCCTTCGAAGGACGAAAATTGTAGGTCGGTCAGCTGGCAATGGCGTCGCATATTAACAGTTCCCACGAGCCCGTGAAGCGGCAGTAAATCCGGCAGAAAACTCGGGATTTGGTCGGTTGCCGACAACGCCAGGAGGGCGGGGAGCCCATCGCGAAAACGCGCTGATACACGACCGTCGAGATCCAGATCCTCCACTGCGGTGACGCGCGTCGGGCTGAGGGCTATCTTTGCCCACCAATCGTCGACTCGTCGCTCTTGGTTCGCAAGGTTCGCGTGGGTGAGATCTACGACTCCTGATAAAATTGCGGAGCGGCGACCCAGATCAAGTGGGTCAGCGTGCAGGCGTGCGTGCACGTCAGATCTCATCGAAACATCGCCGATAGTTGCGTGTGCCCGCTTGGCAGTTATCTCCACTGGACCTTCCAGCTGTCCCGCATGAATCAGGAGATCAGCATCGACGACCGTCTCTGGAACGTCCGCATTCCAGCGTTTGGGAGCGCCAGTGCCGGCCTTCAGATGTAAGTGGAAGGCTCGAGCGATACCAGTTAGGCGCGCCTCGCCACTCTCCGCACCGTGGGTGGGAGCGAGGGTGGCGCGAAGGTCGGCGCCTGCTGTGACGCGTACGTCTCCCCAGCGTAACGTTGCCCCGTCGATTGAGGCGTCGAGCTTGCCCGAGGCTCCGCCCCCTGGCCGGAGCACTAAATGCGCCTGTGCCTCACCACGCTCGAAGCGTGCCCACGGGCAATCGGCATCACCCGAAGCGTCTGCCACGCTGAGTGCACTTCCGAGCAGGTTGAGCTCAAAGGAACCGGTAGCTTTCTGCCAATTGAATGCATGCGCTCGGCCGTTGAAAGTCAGATTGCCCGCAAGCTGGCTTGAGTCGACATCCGCCACCGCTGCCCGCAACTCCGCCGTTCCTTGGCCCGAAATCGTCCCGCCCGAGTACGCGAGGCTCCCCCGCAACACGCCTGCACCGCTCCGAAAACGAATATTCCCCAGGCGCACGTCGTTCAAGACTCGGAGATCCGGCGCCGCAAGTTCGCGTAGGCTCACATCTGCAGCGACAACTGCCCAAGGCTTGGTGACATCCAGACTGTCTGATGTCACTCCCACGACGGCACCCCGGAGGTTGGCGAACGTGGTGGGACGATCATTCCGACTCAAAGAAGCTTGCGATACATTCACGGCCAAGCGCCCGCCTCCGTCACTCGCAGCACTCGTTGCAAGGACCGACCATGGCTCATCGACGGCGACTACAAGGGAACTGATGCTTGCCTTCAAAGCAGCACCGGTGAGCGCAATACGGCTGGATTCTGTGATCACACCCCGTTCGAGCCCTGCGGTGATAACCAGGTGCGCCCCAGCCAGATCAACGTGGGTGTGGCTTTTAACAGGCAGAAAGACCCCAAGAAATTCGTCTCCAACAACATCCCCCCTGAGCTCCGCCCGCGTGGAGACTTCTCGCAGCACCGCCAACCCCTCGGGCACACGCACGTCGAATGGGCGGATCGTACACTCGATCTTCCCCGCGAACGCCTTGAACGTCTCCTTCCCGGCAACGACGATGCGACCGCCGTCGAGCACAAGAGAGGCCGGGCCCACCCACAAGCGACGAGCTGGCTTCAGCTCGAAAGCGCCCGTTGCGCGCCCGTGACCGAGGTAGCGAAATTGTTGAACCCAAAGCTCCTTGGACGCGATGTCCACGTCTTGGAGATGGACAGACCAAAGGTTGTACCGAGCATCCGGGATAGGTGGCTCAGGCGCCCACGCAAGGAATACGGGCGGGTCCGAGAAACCGGGAATGGGAGGCAAGGCGCGAACACTCGGCGCATCCTTAGCTTCGGGCTGGATCCGGTGTCGAAAGCGGAAAACAAGCCCTTCGCCGCGCACTTCGGTCGCGTAGAAAACATGGGACAAAAGCTTGGGGAGGCTCAGTACGACGCGCACTTTATCCAGCGCTATCAGGGATTGCACGTTGTGATCTTGGATGGTGATGCTGAGCCCTTGAGCGTGGATGGTTCCTGGAAAAAGCGTCCAGGCTGAAGCAAACTCCGCCTTGGCCGAATCGGTGCCGGCAAACACCACAGTCAGCCCTCCCATGGAAAGAAAGGCGTTCGCCGCGAGCACGTAGAGGCCTTCGAGGCCGAGCACGAGCGTGACGAGCCAACGAACGATTGTCCGGTTTAACAGCATCTCGCGCTCCGCTTAGACCTGGAGCACGATGCGTGCCAGTCAGTTTCAATGATAGGTTCCAGAAATCGAGAGATCTGGAAGGAACCATCGCATTTGTTCGCTACCCGTCTTCGGCGCACGGGCTACCTCACCAAGAGCTGCGCGCGCGACGAGGCCCAGGCTGAATTGGCTCGAGATGAACCATTCATAGCCGAGCCCTATCGACACTGCCGGCCCAAGCGCTGCCGGTTCGATGGGGTTGCCCTTCACATCACTCTCGATCTGTATCGCCAAAAGGGCCGCGGCTTGTAGGTGAAAGCCGCGCGCCGGGTTCGGGTAGAAATCGATGAACGGCCCGGTGCGAAGGAGCGTGAGCTTAACGCTGTCGTCATCCGGAGTGACACTTCGGCCGTTTTCGACAAACACTGGATCGATGCGAGCAGTCCAAATCGTGCCTCCCAGTACGAGACCGCGCGTGGGAGTCCCCCCCATTGAAATGACAGCACTTTGCCCAATCCCGCGGATGCCGCTCCGAATTGCTGAGCCTGAAACCTCGGCCCAATAGAAGCTGAGACCGTTTTCCGAGCGAGCAAAGAACCCATCGTGGAGGTGTTCTCCAGGTTCAGGCTCCAAACACGTTTTCTCCAAGGCGCTCGAATGCCATGCGGCTTCAGCCGGCGCTCCGTTCATGACTCTGCTGCCAAGCAGAACGCATAAAAATGCCCCGGCAACTAAGGGCCTCGAGTCAACCACTAGATGAGAATGAGGACCACGACGACCAAAAGCACAATTGCAACCGCCGAGGCTCCGATGACCACCGTATCGCCGCCTCGGTGCTCCTTGGCACCTGGCGAGGCGGCCTCGCGCGCGGCGTAGCTTTTCTCCTCGCTCGGAGTGGCGCGTTCAGACTGAGCGGCGCGCGGCGGAGTTGTGGGTTCCACTCTGTGCGTGACCGGGCTGCGCGTGTCCAATGCGTGGGCGGAGGAGGACAGGGTGAGGCTGAGCAACAGGCTGAGGATGAGTAAGCAGGAGGTGGTAAGAGATTTGGTCTTCATGCGTTCGTTGGTGCAAACAACGTGCCCGCCCTGATTCGTAAACTACCAACGGGCAACGCGACCATCAGAGTGTGGCAAGAACGCCACTATCGTCACAGCTTTGGTCAAGGCCCACTCTTTTTCAAAACCAGCGAGGCTATCGGTCTGCCAGCCGCGACCTGGATCCAGCAATAAGAGCTGTTTCTTGGTGGGCTCATAACCAACGACCACTTCGTAATGCGACAGCGCCTTATTCTCCCCAACCATTTTACCGAGCCCAACGATTACCGGACGCCCACGGGCTAACTCGTGTTCGATGTCTTGCATCGTGCCGAAAAATACGTACGCGTGCAGCCCCAGGCTGCGTGCATAAGTGGCCATATCTCCCGCCTTCAGCCGATTATCTGTACGACCCAGGAGTGCGGTGATGGAGCCGGGCGTTGCCGCATAGCCCCAAAATTGAAGCACGGAGGCCAGCACAGCGGCGCCGCAATCATCGCTCGATTCCTGAAGCACCAGAGGGAACTTCGGTACCAAGATCCACGCTCCCTCACTGACGACAACCGAAGGGTGAACGGTTGTCGAGGTGCCGCGGTAAGAGGCGCAACCACCACCTACAACTCCGCAAACAAGGAGTAGTGCAAAGCTCGCAGCAGACCGGCGCATGGGGCGATTTGCCTCAGACTTGCCGAATCGCCACGTCCCGCTGCCCACTATTTGCACTTCCCCATCTCGCACCTGGCCTTCGGCCCGCGGCATGCTTTCATGCAGCCCCCACAATTGTCGGGGTCTCCCTTAATGTCAACGCAGGCGCCGCCGCACACCGAAAGTCCGGCATCGCACGCCACGCCACACTGGCTAGCAGTACAGGTGGCCCTTCCCCCTGCCACGGACGGGCAGATCTTTCCGCACTGCCCGCAGTTCGCGATATCGCTCTTGGCGTCCACGCACGCGAGCCCACAGCGCAGCAAGCCGCCGGCACACACAAACGAACAGCTTCCGCTATTGCAGCTTGGTGCTCCATTGGCAGGCGCTGTGCAAACCTTTCCGCAGACGCCGCAGTTCGACGTGTCCGAAGAGAGCTGAACACACGAGCCGCTGCAAGCTGTCTTCGGTGCGCATAGCGTGCCGCATTTCCCCGATTGGCACACTTGACCGAGCGCGCACACGCTCGTGCAAGCGCCGCAATGGTCCCGATTCGAATCAAGATCGACGCACTGGCCATTGCACGTGGTAAACCCCGCGTTGCAGATCAGCTCACAAACTCCGGACTTACAGATCGGGGCGCCGTTAGCCGCCGGTGCACAGGCCTGGCCGCACACCCCACAGTTCTGTGTATCGACATCTAATCGAACACACGCCCCGTTGCACAACGCATAGCCAACATCGCACCCAATTTTGCAGACAGCTCCCTCGCAGCTGGGCGCGCCATGGGCCGCTCCGGGACACATCGTTCCGCATTTTCCACAATTGGCAGGATCGCTGGCGGTGCTCACACAAGATCCCCCACAGTTTTGTTCGGCGCCAGGGCAGCTCAGGTTACACGTGCCCGCGCTACACACTTCCCCCGGACCACAAACATGGCCACAGGCACCACAGTTCGCTGGATCGTTCGCTGTTTTGGTGCAAACCCCAGCGCACTCAGCGTAACCCGGATCGCAGACGATCGCGCACGCTCCCTGTTCACACTTGGCCTGGCCGTGTGCTGGCAAATTGCAGGCATTTCCGCATTTACCACAGCTGGCCATGTTGGTGTTCAGGTCGACGCACGCGTCTTCACACCTGGTTAGCCCCTCGCTGCACATGAAGTCGCACTTGGAGGCGACACAGACGGGGGTGGCTGAGGTTGGAGCGGGGCAACGCATGCCGCACGTACCGCAGTTGTCTCCATTCGAGGCCACGTCCACGCAGGCACCGGAGCAGGGCAATAGTCCTGTTTCACAAGTGGATCCACAGACACCCTTTGAGCACACTTCGCCGGTGCCACACTTCTTGTCACAGCTGCCGCAGTGACCCGGGTCGCTGTCTTTATCAGTGCAGTCTGCCCCACACTGTTGGGAGGGTGCTCGGCACAACGTTTGGCATTTGCCATCGACGCAATTCGCGCTGCCCCCCACTGGTTCCGGACACGAAACGCCGCACGCCCCGCAATTTTGGGGATCGGTGCTGAGCTCCACGCAGCGATTTCCACAAGGAGAAGAGGGTGCGTGGCAGGCAAAATTGCAGTCGTTATCGAGACAAATCGCAGCGCCATTTGCGGGTGCACTGCACACAGCGCCGCAGCCACCGCAACTCCGTGGGTCGGTAGAGAGAAGAACGCAATTGCCACCGCAAAGAGTCATCCCCTCGGAGCACGTGATCGGCGGCACTACCGATACTCCACCCGCGAGAGCACCGACGTGCACACATAGGTTAGCCGTGGTGTCGCAGGTGTAGCCGTTAGCACAATGCCCCGCGGCGTCGCACGCCTTGCCCTCTAGGCTGGTCGAGATCCCGGCATCGCAAGCGCAAAATAGGCAAACAGAGAACAGCGCCAAAAGCTTCGAAAGACACGCGTTCATTGGAAGGTACCCTTGGCAACAAGCTCGCAGCCCCGACCATCGCAGCCCACACCAATCCGCGAGGCATTCGTCGGCTTCGCATTGAGGATAAAGAGCATGCCACCCGTGAGCACGAGCCCGCCTCCAACGCCCGCCAGAACGCGCGAAGTAGTTTTTAGTGTTTGCATGTTGTCGATATGCCGTTGAAATTCCAACTGGGACTGCGCCTGCTTCGCCTGAGACTCTTCGGAGCGCCGCCCCAACTCAAAACCGAGAGCAGTGGCCAAGCTCGCTGCACCCGTGCCGGTTACCACCCAAGGTGCGATCCCAAGGGGGCGCCCATGATCAACGTGCTGATCGCCGCCTCGCACGGGTTCCGACTGAGCTTCATTGACCCGAGCCGGGTGAGCTCGGACCGGGTTCAGACGAAGATACACGTCCCCCGGCGTATTTTCTGCGAGAATAACCTCAGTTTCTCGATCAGCATAGCCTGCGACCTGCAGCAAGAGATGATGCCGGCCGGGACTAAACTCATCCGTGAAAGGAGTGACCCCTACGTTGCGCTCGTCAAGCGTCACCGTCGCACCAGCAGGCGTTGAAAACACACTGAGTTGTTGAACTCCGCTTGCCGCAAGGCTCGCCGCGAGCGCCGCTATTTTTGCGCTCACTTCGGAGGCATTTTTAACTTTGGGATTCCGCCGCAGGTAATCACGATACCAACGAAGTGCCGAACGCTCGTCGCGTTCTTGCTCGTAGGCAAGAGCGATATTGAAAGAGAGGGCCGCGCTCGGCGCCAACTTGTCTGCTTCTAAAAATAACCGAACGGCGTCCGGAAATCGTTTCTCGCGATAGGCTTCGGTACCCAGTCGGTACTTCTCTTTGGCCAAATTGCGACGAGATTCTGCGACGGCTTCAGCGCTTGGGGTGTCTGCGAGCGCCGTTGAGAACGCGGTGCCGGCGGACGCTGCGCACACCGAAGCCGCAAATAAGAAGACGCCACAGCTTCGCCAAAGGGTCCACATTGGAGCCTCAATACGGCTGTATCAAGTCGGGGGCGGGGGCGGAAAGCGCGTCGGCCTTAGGAGCGGAAGCCGGAACCGCGGGCATGTTTTTCGTCGGCGAGAAGCGGTGCGTTTTCGCTCTCGGCGCTATTGGTATATCGGCGGCTTCAGGCTCCTGCCGCGGGGTCTCGGTCCTACCGACGACTTCCACGACTGCGGAAGTAGGCGACGCGAGAGGAGCTCCAGCTAGGCGACGCATTGGGAAGGCCGCGGCCCGCATTGCCAGTTGCATGGCGTGCGCAGGCGACACGAAGGAGGAGGGGCTCACAGAATGCCAGATCCCGACACCACCGAGGACCGACAAAAGCGCCATCAATGGCCATGCCCAGCGTCCAGGCATTGGAAGCTTGAGCTCAGATGACCTGCCGGGGATGGTCAACAGCTTGGTCGTCGCACTCACCGAGGATTTTGATGAGGGCGTCACGCCCAACTGAGGCCCCGACATGCCCAAAGAAACCCGTGGGAAAGGCGTCGACTCCTGCGCGCGGCCATTCCACTTCGCTTCTAAAGATCCTCCGCACGAGTCTTCCAATACATTACGCGCTAGCAGCCAGCGCGCGAGCTCAGAACCGAAATCACGCATCGACTCGGGCCGTAGCTCTTTGTCCTTGTGCAGTCCGGAACGAATGATCTGGGCCAACCCGTCGTCAACGTTTGCCGCTGAGGGAAACGGAGCAGGTTCAGCCTCCACGATGGCACGTAATAAGGCGTGGCTGTTCGCGGCTTTGAACGGAACCGAGCCCGTGATGAGCTCATAAAGAACCACGGAAAATGACCAAATGTCAGAGCGCTGGTCCACATCTTCGCTGCCATAAGCTTGCTCGGGTGACATGTAATCGGGGCTCCCAATCAGCGTCCCGCTTTGGGTGAGGTTTCTCGCCGCGCTTGCCTCCGCGCTCAGCTTGGCGATGCCGAAGTCTAAGAGCTTGGGCTGAGTGCCCTCGTCAGTCCGAGAAATGAAAATATTGTCCGGCTTCAAATCGCGGTGAACGATGCCCTTCTTGTGGGCGGGAGCCAGCGCTTCGGCGATCGGCAACATGATTTGAACAGCCTCGACACACGATAAGCGTCCCCGCGAAAGTACCTGCCCAAGGCCTTCACCCGTCAAAAGCTCCATCACGATGAAGGGCTCGCCGTGCTCCGTTTCGCCAATATCGAACACTCGCACAATCGCTGGGTGCTGAAGTTGAGCGACCGCGCGCGCCTCGATCTTCAAGCGCTCAACGAGCTCGTCGCACTTAGGCCCGCCTCGCAGGAGCTTGATGGCCACCCGCGATTCCAATTGCAGGTTCAGTGCGCTCCACACGGCGCCCATACCGCCCTCGCCCACCAGCGATTCAAGCTGGTACTTGCCGAGGATAACGGACCCCTCCACAAACGAACCAGCAGTGCGCTGCGAAGAGTACGGTCCTGCGAGGGAAGTCGACATATCGGGAGATGAAGCCAAGGTGAGTGCTAGGGCGCCCATGAGGGGTGCCTGAGCAACATCTAGGCCACTCTCTAATGCTGGATAAAGTCACACGCCAGCTTGCTTTACACAGGCGTTTTGAGCCGCCCGGCCGCCCCAACTGTGGCGAAATGCCACGCCTCTTTTCGACTGTTTTGCCCTCGAGCCGCGCGAGTTCCCCGACCAGAGTTCGGGCGTCGTGCCTTGTCTTGAGGCGACCCAGCCGAGGTGGCGGGAGCCCTTTCGGCCAAGCACCTAGAACCAAGAGCGCTCGGAGCGCTGCACGGCGCGGTCAAGCGCTTCGCCCAGTTCTTTTGCAGTCGCAGGTTTTTGAAGAGCATCGCTGAGCTTGGACCGAACTTCAGGTTTGATGGTCGCCACCCGACCGCTGTGAACCACGCACGCAAGATGGGGATCGACAGCGAGGGACGCTTCCACCAGCTCTTCTCCGTTCATCTCCGGCATTTCGAGATCCGTGAGCAAGACACTGAAATGCTCGTTACGAATGCGATCGAGTGCAGCCTTAGGGCTCGGTGTCGCGGCGATAATCCACTCGGGCCTACTCACCTCAAGCACGCGTTTTAGGGCGTAGAGCACCATTAGGGTGTCATCCACAATTAAGACACGGGGTGCAGTCCACGGAAGTCGAATGCGGTGCTGTCCACTGCCCCTCGCGGGGCGGGAACGGTCGAAAGAGGCAGAGTGCACGGGCAACACGCGAGCCATTGGACATGTCGATAGCAAGTTCCTTGCCAGCAAGAAAACCAACCATCACGGGTGGTCGCCGGCCCTGGATTCTGAGCAATAACGCCTACCTGCGAAATCCTCGGGTCGGCCACCCGTTTGAGGCGAAATTGCTTCGAGTGTGGCAAGGTCGTCATATACCGTAAGGCCGGCGCCCGGTAATTTCGGGTATCTCAGTTTAGGGTCTTGATCGCGGCCAGTCCGCTCGGCGGCACTAGCAGCCCGCTGGAATTGTAGTCCTTCCTTGCGCCCGCTTGCGGATCGCCGCGAGCAATTGCGCATCCAGCCTCGACACATGCCCTTCGTAAAGAAGGCGCTCAGGCTCAAGCCACCACCCCGAACGGCGCGCCGGCGCGCCGCCGTGCGCGAGATGGCGCACCAGATCCGCGAGTGGCGTCGAGTGGGGGCACCCGTGCTCCACGCGAAAGACTCCGGGTTCATAGTTGGTGCGTCCCCGGGTCACCAAACAGTCCCAACCGTAAGACCCGAGGAGCGCCCATGCCGTCACCGCTCTTACATCCACGCCATGGCGCCTGGCCTCCGTCGCAGAGGTCCAGATGTACGAAAGCCACGCTACCTGCTCCTCCGACCGGCATCCGAGGTGAGCCTCAGTGATGGCCATAGGTAGGCCGTACCTCTCCTGCGCGGCGCTCAGAAGGAATTCCGGCCCGAGCAGGCCGTGTGCGCAAACACGAACAGCTTCCACGTCGACGTAGGGGACGCGGGAATTTCCGCCCCACATCTGGCGCGGGTACAGATGCGTACGGCTATCGAGAAAGCGTTCACTCGTGACGTAGTAATTGAAGCCCAAAACGTCGGGAACGCACGGTTCCTCTAAAAAGAAAGCCAAATCTTTAGCCGTGGCGCCGTTACTCGTCAGATAGCGGTGAAGCGGGTGGTGTGAATCCACGCGCCCACAGAGCAGATCTAAACTCAACCACCTGCGCAAATTCTCGAATTCGGCCTGATATCCTAGATCTTCGGTGCTCCGGCAATGAGCTAGATCCTCCGTTTGAATGAACTCAGCGCCGGGCGTGACCTTACGAATGGCCTTCATCGAAAGCGCAGTTGCGGTACATTGCGTGAGAAGTGCCCGAACGAAAGCAACATCGCTTCGCGCGTGAGGATACCAGTGACCGTACAGTGCGCTAAAGCGTGCCGTCGTTAGCGGTTCATTCACCGGAGTGAACTTAGTAACCCACGGGTAGCGCTCAGCGACGCGCTCAGCATACGCGCTCATTAGCCGAGGAAACGCCGAATCCAAAAGGGAGGTGTGGAGCGGCCCGCTACCGTGGTGAACAAGCCCGACGATGGGATCAATGCCGAGGGCTCGGAGCCGCCGCAAACGCTCATCTGGCCAGGTAAAATCCAGCTTTCCTGCTCTTTCAACCCGCTCCCACAACACGGGATAGCGCAGCGTTTTTATGCCCGATCTGGCAAAGAGATCCAGATCCGAAATACGCGAATCATGCCCACTGTAAACCAGCTGATCGAAGAACTGATCGCCGACACGATTGACGGTGCACTCAACTCCGCCCCATAGCGTGAGCGATCCGAGATGTGGCAGCACTGGTTACCTCCTGGGATCTAGTGTGGCCCGACGTTTCCTTGATACGGCCATAGAGCGTCAAGGCTTGCGCCACGACTTGATCCATATTGTAGTATTTGTACGTCGCAAGGCGACCCGCGAAGTGCACCGGGCTCCGCGAAGCAGCCTCTTTGTATTTGTCGTACAGTGCGGCATTCTCCGGCTTGGGGATGGGATAATACGGGTCGCCGTCCGCGCGAGGGTACTCATACACCACACTCGTTTTTTCGTGCTTTTGGCCAGTCAAATGCTTAAATTCGGTGATGCGTGTGTAGGCGTTATCGTTAGGGTAATTGACGGTGCCCACGCTCTGGAACTGGGAAATAGCGTGCGTCTCGTGTTGAAATTCGATGGATCTGTACGGCAGCTTTCCGAATCGGAAATCAAAGAACGCATCGATCGGGCCGGTGTAAACCATCTCCTTGTGGGGGATGAGATTGGCAACTTCTCGATAGTTGGTATTTAACATGACCTTGATGTTCGGATGTCGCAGCATACTCTCGAACATGCGGGTGTAGCCATGTAGAGGCATCGCCTGAAAAGTGTCGGTGAAATAGCGATTATCACGATTGGTTCGCACCGGGATTCGGGCAGTGACCGAGCTATCCAACTCAGAAGGATCCAATCCCCATTGTTTTCGGGTGTAGCCCCGAAAGAACTTTTCATAGAGCTCGCGGCCCACGCGCGCCACGACAACATCTTCGGAGGTGCGTGCAGGCTTCTTCTCTGCCACCCGTTCGAAGAAGAGCTCTAACTCTTCGGACGTGAGGTTCATGCCATAGAGTTGATTGATAGTGTCGAGGTTGATGGGAATCGGAACCAGCTGACCATCCACCTGCGCCAACACCCGATGTTGATACCAGCGCCAGTTCGTGAATCTGGACAAATAGGCGAAAATGTCCTCGGAATTAGTATGAAAGATGTGGGGGCCGTACTTGTGAACGAGTAGCCCATTGTCGTCGTAGTGGTCGTAGGCATTTCCGCCAATGTGCGAACGCTTGTCTACGATGAGCACCCGTTTGCCAAGATCCGCGGCAAGGCGTTCGGCGATA
Source organism: Polyangiales bacterium (assembly GCA_038246305.1). Taxonomy (GTDB): domain Bacteria; phylum Myxococcota_A; class Polyangia; order Polyangiales; family Polyangiaceae; genus JBBRRP01. Next base: position 20,801 of record JBBRRP010000010.1, read on the forward strand.
ACGCTACCCGCAAACCCTGCACCGACGATCAGATAGTCAAACACGTCAGCGAACTCCCGCAGCCAGGGGCAATGATGCGTTTGCCGCGGAGGCGCCCTGGGATGCCTGGCGAAAACTAGTGAGCGTGATGGGGCTTTTGCCTTGAATCGCTTGCTCAATATGCTCCGCCATTTGAGACCATGTTTTATCCCAGGACAGATCCGCTAGGAACGCATCCGCCTTCCGAAGAAGCGCCGTGGGCGATTCCGACAGCGCGTGCTCGCACGCTGAAACGAAATCTTGAACGGTATCTGCAATGCTCACCAATCCTAGGGCTTTATACGGCCGCACCACGTCGCGAATGGATGTGGAAACGACGGGCTTCCCCGCGGCGAGATATTCAGGGGTCTTAGTGGGGCTGATGAATTGGGTGGACTCGTTCTTGGCGAAGGGCATCAGTGCCACATCCCAACCGCTGATATAGCGCGGGAGATCCGCATACTGCTTGCCTCCCACGTAGTGAATATTCGCCGCCACTGGGAGCTCGTCCTCGCGGATCTTTACCACTGGCCCCACCATCACCAGCTGCCAGTCGGGTCGCGCCTGCGCAACTCCCGCCAGCAGCGAAAGATCCATGCGCTCGTCGATAACACCGAAGAATCCCAAGCGCGGGCGGACAATGTGCTTCACATCCGCCGGATCTTCTTGTGTGCGACGCCCAGCCGCAAAATGAGGCACGTCGACGCTGCTCGGGAACGCGTGCACATTCTGATGCAATTTTTTCTTAGCTTCGAACAGGGAAAAGCCACCAGTGAACACGACATCGGCGTGTTCCATTAACTGTTTCTCTCTATCTAAGAGTTCGGGTGGCGCACCCTTAAATGCAGCAAGCTGATCCATGCAGTCATACACGACTGCAATGGGCGAAAGGCACTCGCCCAGGGGCAGAGCCATGGGTGTGTAGTACCAAAGAACATAACGATCTAGATGATAAGTGGTAAGTAGTTCACGCAACAACGTTCGCTGGGTGGCCTGAATATCGGCGGTTCCGTGGTTAAGGTTGGGCACCACGACGTAGACTCCCTCAGCGCTGCGACGCACCACCAGCTGATCAGGGCCATCAATATAAACCGGCTCTTCAACGAAAAAGACTCTACGTTGCAGGGCACACCGGCTGAGTAAATGCTGGGGGCGTTGAAAAACAAAATCCCATCGAAGGTGTGAAAGGCAGATCAAATCGTACACTGTGGGTCCTTTTGTTGTGTGGTGAGTAGCAGCTCGATGCCAAAGCATTTAGCAGTTTGCGTGCCAGGGTATTTGCTCGCAAAAACAGCCTGGGGAAGGAAGGTGGAACATGTTCGAGTTGAGCTCACCGCAGTGCGAGTCTCTCGCTTCGCATAGCAGTTAGGTGACGGGGAAGAGCGCGAGAGAGTGGGGCGTTTCGCCAGCGGGAACACGTGCACTGTTGTTTTCTGCCCCGATGACACGTTCGAGCAAACTTGCCCCAGGGCTCAAGGACGTTTCCCACGAGCCAGAATCCACATGCGTTGATGGTGATAGCGTCCGCAGCTTCGTCGAATGTCGAACGAAATGGATAGACGAGATCAGCCGTTTAGAATTGCGAGCGACCACAGTATGAGTAAACCTCCAGTCGTGGCTTCGGTATTACAACCCGCTTCACTCTGGTTGGTCCGGCACGGAGAGAGCGCCGGTAACTTAGCACGAGATGTCGCCGAACGAGATGGCCTGCACCTCATCGACATCAGCGGTCGGGATATGGATGTTCCGCTCTCGCCCTTGGGGGAGAGGCAAGCCCGGGCGCTTGGGTCTTGGTTTGGTCAAAAACCTGAGCATGAGCAACCTTCTGTGGTGATGAGTTCACCTTACGCTCGCGCCAAGATGACGGCGGAGCTTGTTGTGGCGGACAGCGGCATTCAACAACGCAGGCTCTCCTATGTCGTTGATGAGCGGCTGCGCGAAAAAGAGTTTGGAAGCCTCAACCGTTTCACTCGGATTGGTATTAACGCCAAATTCCCGCACGAAGCCGCCCTCCGCGCCGAGATTGGCAAATTTTACTATCGGCCCCCGGGCGGCGAGAGCTGGTGTGACGTGATCCTCCGGCTTCGAAGCGTGCTCGATCACATTCAGTTACATTATGCGGGGGAACGGGTGCTCATCGTTGCGCACCAGGTGATCGTGCTGTGTTTCCGCTACCTGGTGGAGGAGCTCGACGAAGAACGCCTGCTCAGCGTCGATCGCGAAAAGGACGTGGCTAATTGCTCGCTCACCGCATTCGCCGCTGGCAAGGACAAACTAGGGCGCGACAGACTTCTGCTGCAGGTTTACAACTTCGTCGCCCCGCTTGAGGATGTAGGAGAGGTTGTCACTCGGGCGCCCGACGCAGGCCCGCGGGTGAAAGCATGAAAGCTCGTCCGCGTGCCGCGGCCGTTACACTGATCACGGATGCATTATTGCGGAAGTGGCCGCTACCCGCCTTCGACGAAAAGCTAGGCAAGGAGGCGCGGGGCGATGTCTTGATCGTCGGCGGTTCAGTTCAGGTGCCGGGCGCCGTGTTGTTAGCTGGTGCGGCCGCGCTCAGAGCGGGCGCAGGCAGAGTGCAGCTTGGTACCGCGCGTGGTGTGGCCCTCCACCTCGCCGTCATGTTTCCAGAAGCGCGCGTGATAGGGCTGCCACAAGGCAATGCGGGTGAGCCCAGCGCAGGGGCGGTCGCTAAGCTTTCCAAGGAGATTGAAGCGTGTCGCGCACTGTTGGTGGGCCCTGGCATGTGCCAAGGATCAGCAGCTAAGAGCATCGTTCAATACTGTCAGAAAGCAAAATCGTGTTGCACGCTCGTCCTCGATGCTGGTGCCTTACGAGTTCTGCGCGGACGGCGGTCTACCTTGGCGCGTTACGCCGGGGGCGTTGTAGCTACTCCGCATGCCGGAGAAATGGCGAAGCTCTGGGGCTGCCCACGCGATGAAGTGCTGACGCGTCCGCTTGAGTTGGCACGCGAAGCTGCCAAGACCTTAGGAATCGTTTTAGTCATGAAGGGTCCGGAGACGTTGATCGTCACACCCGAAGGCGTTGCGTATCGAAACGTTGCCGGCAACTCCGGGCTCGCAACAGCCGGTTCGGGCGACACTCTTTCGGGGATTATAGCGGGCTTAGTCGCTCGAGGCGCGGAGCCCGTGCAGGCGTCCGTGTGGGGCGTCTATCTTCACGCCAAGGCCGGCGAAGCCTTGTCCTGCAAGCTCGGTCCTTTGGGCTTTCTAGCTCGCGAGCTGAGCAGTGAGATACCACGGCTGCTCAATTCGCTAGCGTGTTAACGATCGGAGACTGCTGCCGCGCTCGACCAAGTCTCGGGGACGATCAGTCGGATGCCCTGCTTGGCGACCTCGATGTGGACGCGGCGATGGGCGGGCCATTCTTCGCCGTCCAGCTGAGTGGCGAGAGCCGCGCCGTCTTCAGGGAGGAAGAATTCCAGTTCGATCGTCGAGGCGCGCAGCGTCTTAGAGTGCTCGAGCCCGAGGTCCTCGAGCAGGTCTTCGTTCAGCGGCACGGCTTTTAGATCGCGGATGGCCTTCGATGTCCAGTCCAGTTTCCCGACGAACGGTACGAGCTCGAAGATGCCATCGTCGTGGCGGGAGGTCTCGTCGAGCACCCAAGCACCCGCGTAGACGCGCGTATTTTTTACGATGAGATCGGTGAGCCCGTCGAGCTCTCTTCGTTCTCCGTCGAGGGTCGCGACCACGCGAAACCTGTCGTCAATGACGTACGACTCGAGGAATGTTTTCAAGAATGCGCCGGCGTACACAACCTGGTCGCGATAGAGCGCTTTCAACGGACCGAGCGTCTCGACGACAGCGCGGTCCTTGTTTCTCTGCGCGAGGACCCGCGCTGACAAGCCCCAGCCGCACGAGTCGAAGAAATAATCGGCCGCGGCGCTGACAGCCCCCGCGCGGTACATGCCGACGTCGATCCGGGTCTCGTGGGCCGCACGGATCACGTCGACATTGATCGGGAGTGCGGCGTCGTGCAGTTCTAGGCCAAAGGTCCGCCCTTGGTCGTTGGCGGTACCGCACGGGAGCATGCCTAGCGCCACTTCCTCGCGTCGGGTGCTCGTGTATAGCCCAGCCGCAACCTCACGAAACGTCCCGTCACCACCCATCGCGATCACGGTGCGGTATGCGCCGGCCTGAAGCGCGCCACGCACCGCTTCAACCGTCTTGCCTTCTGGCATAGTGGGCAGAAAATCGGCCGGGATCCCTGCCTCCTTTAGCGTTGCGAGCGCCTCGTCGATTCGCTCCTGATTCTTTCCGCTCTGCGCGTTCGGGTTACCGACGAGGAGATGAGTGACCATATCGCTTGCGTAGCGTGAGGCTACCGGTTGATGAGACCAAGGACGACGCCCGTCCCAACGAGGCATGCCATCAGGACGAAGAACAGCACCCACACGATCCGCTGCGTGCCTTCCCGCTCGGTTACTTTCGTGGCGCCTCGAACCGACTTGCTCGTCGGGTTGTCGTAGTGCGCACCTGCGCGAGCCGGGGGCGGAGCTTCTGTAGCGGTAGACGTCGAGTTCGGCATACCGCACCCTGCAGGCACGTTTCACGCCGGCCCGCACACACCGGGTGCATGGGCACGGCGATTGCTAAAAACACGCGGTGATTTCCCTCCCGCCAAGAGTGCTGGAGCGATGGCTCGGTGACGTCCATCGCGCGGCGTTCGACCAGGAATACTTAGGCCGTAAGCCGCTCGCGCGGTGCGGCACCGGTTCGGATATCGAGGCACAATTCGACTGGGCTCGTCTGGGGAGCGTTCTTGAGGCGCGGGACGCAGACGTGGTGGTTGTGGCAACGGGCAGAGCACTAACGGACCCGCCTCCGAATGACTTGGCTGGCCTGCGGCACTATTTCCGTGAAGGGATCGGGGTCACGGTGCGAGGGGCAGAGCAGCAGTGCCGCATCCTAAGCAAGCTTGGGGAGAAGTTCGCAGCGGAGCTAGGGCGAGCCAGGTTTCATCTATTCGCCACTCCTGCGTCCACCTACGGTTTCGGCTGGCACTACAATGACGAGCACGTCTTCATCGTTCAAACGCAGGGTGTGAAGGATTACTACTTTCGTGACAACACGGTAGCGGCCCACCTGCCGGCGGGAGGAGCGGCCTTCCGCCGCTATTCCGCTGAGTCATCCAGCCTTTTAACGGCACGGCTGCTTCCCGGCGACGTCCTTTATTTACCGGCACGCTGGTGGCACATGGCTCGCTGCATTGAAGACTCGTTGTCGATATCCGTCGGCGTCACGCTTCCGCCTTTAGCTGTAAACTGAAGCGGCATGTACCTCGTCCAGATCTTGCTGCCGCTCCGTGATCGTGCTCAAAAGCCTTTTCAGCTGGAGAAATTCGAACAGGTGGCCAGCGAACTCTTGGAGCGCTTCGGCGGGATGACGGCGTATGTTCGTTCACCCGCGAGCGGCCTTTGGCAGGAGCCGGGAGGACGGATGGAACCCGACGACATCACGGTACACGAAGTGATGACGGCCAGCTTGGACGAGCAGTGGTGGGCAGAGTATCGATTAGATCTTGAAGCGCGCTTCGCTCAAGACGACGTAGTGATCCGTGCCATCCCCATGCAACGCCTGTAAAAGTGGCAACGCGACCCTCTGCTGGTCGTTTGCACGCTAGCGATGAAGCGTTCCCCGGTGGCCGGGCCCGGCGAGGAGATCGTTGAATCGCCTGGCATCGCTCACACGCGGGATATTGTTGAACATCACGCACGCATCCGGCGGCGTCATGTCCGCGAGCCGGCGGAGTTCGTCGTCGGTGTAGACGTGACGCGGGCCGCTCACGCCGTGAAGCCGCAGGTAGGTTGGGCCTGCTGTGGCAATCTTGTCCACGAAGGGGTCCACGACGTAGACCAGCTCGAGCTCCTGACAAAGTTCCATCGCCAGGTCGGCATGCTGCGTCCAGGCGCCCCCGCGCGGCTCCCACGCTAGCCGCAGACCCGGCGGGCACTCTGGTCTGGCAACGTGGAGAATAAAATGCCGGAGACGCTCGACGTTCTGGGGGTCGGGGCGGAAGCTCGCCGGGCACTGAAAGAGCAGCGTTTTGGCTCGGAGCAGCGTCGCGCACTCCAGCGTGCGTTTGAGCGCTGCGCGCACTATCGCGCTGTCCCGAAAAGCGCCGCAAGATGCGCGCTCCTGGTCGTTGAGTGGACGCTTCAGACGCCGATAAGTCGGACTCTTGCTTTCGTGAGTTATCAGCTGCCAGGCCTTGAGGTTGAACTCGAATGGCGGTGGCATCGCGGCAACCCAACGGCGCATCACCGCGTCGGTCGGCGGTTCGTAAAAAGTTTGCTGTACCTCCACCACTGGGAAATAACGAGGATAATCGGCCATTGCCATCGTGAAGCCGCACAGCCCGACCTTGGTCATCGGGTCGTCCTTAGCATGTGACGTACCAGCTCATCGTCGCCACTAGCGCCCGCGCCTGTCGCTGGTCTAAGAGGTGGATCGGCCAAGGCCGCAGTCCGGGGGCGCTACGCACTTTATTTATTCGTCCATGTGAAAGAAGAGGCCGCTGTGAACTTGAGACGAAAGCTCGCTCAGCTGCCAACTACCGTCCCGCCGAATCGACTGCGTGCGGAAAGTACTCTGGATGTTCTTCGTCAGCGCACGGATGATATTCTGAAAGGCTGGAAGCCCCAAGTCCGTGAGCCGCGCGGAACCATGCCGTTGGCAGAACTGGAGTGGTCCGACCCAGCGTCGATGACACTTCCCTTTCGTGCGAGGCATACCGCTAAGGGCACCGTCTATCACCGCCTAGACACGCTGCCGCGTTCTCACCATGTGGGTAACATTCCAGTGGATGCCGCGTTCCATGCGAGCGCCGAGATCTTGGCACTCTTGGCGCTGGATCCTGGCCTCGCGGGCACAGATCCAAAGCGTGCGCTGTACCTCGATACCGAAACGACTGGCCTCGGCGGCGGATCCGGGGTGTTCGCCTTTTTGGTCGGCATGGCGTGGTTTGACGGTGATCGTTTAATGATGGAGCAGCTGCTCCTGCGTGACCCTGCGGACGAGCCTGCCATGCTTGGGCTTGTTCGGGAGCGCTTTGAAGCGGCCAGTATGTTGGTAACCTACAACGGCAAATCGTTTGATTTGCCGTTGCTGAACTCGCGCACAGTGATGAATCGCGAAGAGACACTTCCCGCGCGCCCCCATCTTGATCTCCTGCACGCCGGGCGTCGGCTCCACCGCGCGCGGCTGGGAGTGTGCAGGCTCATTAGCCTCGAAAGTCATGTTCTCGGCTTTGAGCGAGGGCCGGACATTCATGGGGCGGATATCGCGCCTCTCTACGGTCATTTCCTCCGAACCGGCGACGAGGCTGCGCTCTCACAGGTGGTGGAGCACAACGCCATCGACGTCGTTAGCATGGCCGCACTCGTGGGCCTGTACGGCGAGCCGCTGAGCCTGATGCATGGCGATGATCTCGTCAGGCTTGCTCGCACCTATGTTCGAGCGGGGGATTTTACGAGAGCGGAAGAGGCTGTGGAAAAGGCGGTATCGAGAGGGGTGCGAGCCGAAGCGTACCGAGCCCGTGGCGAAATTTCTAAAGCAAGAGGCGATAAAGCTCGAGCGCTTTCCGACTACGAAACGCTCCTGGCGGAGTTAGATGATGACGGCGCGCGCTTCGAGCTGGCCAAGCTCTACGAACACTTTGTGAGAGACCCTGTGAGTGCACTACGCCACACGCTAGAGGGAACTGCTGAATCTGAAGAAGCAAGGCAGAAAAGAGCTCGCCGTTTGGAGGGGAAAATTCAGAGGAAGCGAACGGCGCGCCCTGCGGTCAAAAAGCGTGGAAAGTCGCATTTACCAGCCAAATAGAATGATGGCGTACCAACATAGTGAGGCGTTGGCGACCTGTCAGTTAGGAACGACTGGCGGCGGCTTTCAGGAGCCATCAGCGTAGCAATGATGTCACGCTTGCGACGACTAGCCGTGCATTCTCGCCACAAACTCAAATACTCTGACCCCTTGATCATGCGATAACCCATGCCGGCACGTGGATTGCAGCTTGAACCCGAATGCAAGTCCCTCGAACGTCGACCCCCTCACCTGAGCGGGACGCGCAGCCCCTTGATGTCGGCTCCACCCCGCTATGGTCACTCTCTGAATTGCCGCCTACACACGGTGCGCTGACGAGTGATCTGGATACGGAGGTCTGTGTCATAGGCGCAGGCATCGCGGGCCTCACGACAGCGTACCAATGCCTCCAGGAGGGCCGGAAAGTCGTCGTCCTGGACCAAGAGGTGGTCGGAGCTGGGGAAACGATGAGAACCTCGGCGCACCTCGCAAGCGCGCTGGACGATCGGTTCACCTACCTTGAGCGGCGTCATGGCCGGACGGGGGCTCGGCTTTTAGCAGGAAGCCATGCGGCTGCGATCGACACGATCGAGAGCCTTTGCGCGGAGCACGGCATTGAATGCGGATTCGAACGTCTCTACGGATACCTTTATCCTGCGGCGGCGGAGGGGGAGGGCGACGCCGAATTCTTAAGCAAGGAATGCGAGGCAGCGGTGCGGGCTGGGCTTCTTGCAGAGATCGTCGAAGCACCACGTTTTGGTTTCGGGGAAAATGCGCCGGCGCTCCGATTCGCTCACCAAGGAGCGTGCGACATCGGGGCGTATCTTTCCGGTCTTGCGCGGGTCGTGCTTCAGAAAGGCGCTCGCATCCACACAAACAGTGGCGTCTCGGAGGTGGTTCCGGGGCAGCGTGCCCGAGTGCAACTGCGCACCGGGCAGTCCGTGACGGCGGAACACGTGGTGGTCGCGACGGGGATGCCGATCACGAGCACCGTCTCGCTCCCTCTTAAACAAGCGGCGTACCGATCCTATGTTTGCGCATTCAGGATCCCCGCGGGGCGTATCGTGCGGGGGCTCCATTGGGATGATGAGGACCCCTATCACTATGTTCGGCTTGCTGCATGCTCTACGCCGGGTCATGATTTCGTCCTAGTAGGTGGCGAGGATCACAAGACCGGCCAAAATGATGCCCCGGAGGAATGTTTCGCTCGGCTCACAGCTTGGGCACGAAAGCGCTACCCGTTCGCCAACGAGCCTAGCTACCAATGGTCGGGGCAGATCCTGGAGCCGATGGATGGCGTGGGCTTCGTTGGCCGGAGCCCCGATCTCGGCGACAACATCTACGTGATCACGGGTGATTCTGGGAACGGGCTCACACTGGGGACTCTCGGAGCCAAGATCGTAGCCGACGCCATCGCCGCGCGGGCCAATGATTGGTCTCAGGTATACGACCCAGGTCGAAGCATGCTGCCGGTTTTGGGCACATTCATCTCCGAAACAACCCACGTCGCAGCGCAGTATTTCGACTACCTACGTCCGGGCGATGTGGACTCACTGGCGCAAATAGCGCCAGGGGAAGGCGCACTTCTCCGCGAAGGCCTCAGCCTCCACGCCGTATATCGGGATGAGAACGGCGAGTATCACGCGTGTTCTGCGACTTGCCCTCACCTGGGAGGCGTGGTGCACTGGAACGCGGTCGAGAAAACCTGGGATTGCCCATGCCATGGATCTCGTTTCGACGGGTTCGGAAGGGTCATCACAGGGCCGGCCACGTGCGATATGGTCGAGATAGAGCTACGGGGTGCAGACAGGATTCGTGCCTGAAAAAAGCCGAGAGACACCTGGACACTGAACGGTAGATCAGTATAAGATTGTTCGATGCAGTTTGGTTTGTTCGGGCGGTCGCCGCCCCGGTTTGGCTCACTCTCTAAGTGCCCAGCTCGGGTACAGCTGAGCGAGGGCGCGTGGTTGGAACACTTGCCAGAGTGGCTCTCTGGGCATGTGCAAGTTTTTGAAGATCTGGCAGCGTGCGCGGTTTGGAATGCTGAACGGCGTGTGATGTATCAGCGCATGGTCGATGTGCCACGGCTCACTGCAAGGGTGCCGTTCAATTCAGACGTTTCTCCGGTGCTTCGAGCGATGTCGCTGGCTCTTTCAGAAAGATATCAGCTGGAGCTCAATCAACTCTCGTTGGCATGGTACCGGGATGGGCACGACAGCGTGGCGATGCACGGCGATAAAATGGGGCCGCTGCGAGATAACACCGTGGTGGCTATCCTTTCAGTTGGGGAGCCCCGACGTTTCGTGATGCGTCAGGTTCAAGGTCAAAAATCTCTGTATTTGAAGCCAGGCTTTGGTGATCTCGTGGTCATGGGGGGCACCTGTCAGCGCACATGGCTCCACGGTATTCCCAAACAATCACAAGCGGGCCCGAGAATAGCCATTATGTTTCGTCAAACGATCCCTGATTCGCGGGCGGGGCACGCCTAATTGCTCAGGATGAGGTCGTCGTCCAACTTGTTTCGCGAGACCCCGAAGCGATCCTAACTTAGGATCACCGTGCTGGCTGGCCTGGCGGGCTGCAAAATGTCTCAGTCGTGCGGATGTCAGACTTCGGGGATGCTCTTCGCCGGAAAATTTTGTAGCGTTCCCTTCATGGACGCCGTTAACTTTCTGAAGAGTCATCATCGAGAACTTGAGGCTCAGTTCGAGGAACTGAAGGAGGCCGAAGTCATCGATAGAAAAGCATTCAACCAGATGGCAGACGCTTTGGCGGCGCACATCAGCGTCGAGGAGGAGCTATTTTATCCGGCGGTGAAGGCCAAACGAACCGAAGACATTCTTTTGGAATCTTTGGAAGAGCACTTGTCGCTCAAGCGGGTGCTTTCGGATCTTGTTGGCTTGCGTGCTGAAGACGAGAAGTTCGGCCCGAAGCTGCACGTCTTGGCAGAGCAGGCCATACATCACCACAAAGAAGAGGAAGAGAACTTATTTCCCAAGGTCAGGAAGCTCCTTGATAACGACGTTTTGGTGGCGCTGGCGGGTGAAATGGAAGTCCGCATGAAAGAACTCTTGGCCCAATCCGCCCGCAAACTAATTCCCCATCAAACGGACGAGTCAACGTCCCTGGCCTAGCGCTCGCGGCCCTCCGAGCGTAAGGGCCGCGGCGTTTCCCCCGGGATTGCCACAGCGTCGAACAGGACGGAAGGCATTGCTTCCAGGGTTACTTCCACGTGTCGGGCTCGCTCGCTGGACGGATTGGAAGACTTCGGTACAGTAGCGGCCGCTTCGGTATGAACGATCTCGAGCCCACTCGCGCGCCTTGCCCGGCCTTCCTCCAGGAAGGCGGTCAAATGGGTGCGCTGATGCGCGCTAAGGATTGGGCGCGAACGACGCTCGGCCCGGCCGATGAGTGGCCGCAGTCGCTGCGCACGGCGGTGGCCCTGATGCTGCGGACGCGACAGCCCATCTTTATAGGGTGGGGCAGTGAGCTCACCTCACTTTACAATGATGGCTACATCCCGATCTGCGGTAGCAAGCATCCTGACGCCCTCGGCCAGCCGATGTCGCAGGTATGGCAAGAAATCTGGGACATTTTGGCGCCGATCAACGCGGCCGTGATGCGCGGCGAGCCACAGTGGTTCGAAGATATGCCCTTCGCGCTCGCAGGGCGCGGTCGCACGGATTTCAGCTATTTCAGTTTTTCCTATACGCCCTCCTTGACGATGCAGGCCGCATCAATGGCATTTTCTGCGCCGCTATGGAAAGCACCGAGAAGGTGCAGCTGGTGAAACAGCGAACGCAAGCGCTCGAACGCCAGCACCGGATGTTCATGCAGGCCCCGGGGTTCATCGCTACCCTGCGCGGCCCGGATCACGTGTTCGAGTTCGCGAACGAGGCGCACCACAAACTGTTCGCTCGGGCTGACGTGGTGGGAAAGCCGGTTCGCGATGCGTTTCCAGACTTAGAAGGCCAAGGATTCTACGAGTTACTCGACCAGGTCTACGCGACGGGCGAGCGGTACGTCGCGCGAGGCCTACCGGCGCAGATTAACGGCGGGTCGAGCCATCCTGAACAACAACTATGGTTGGACTTTATTTACGCGCCCATTCTCGAGGAAGATGGCACAGTGTCCGGCATCTTCTGCGAAGGCTACGATGTTACCGAAACCTTCACGGCACAGACTGCGCTGCAAGAGCGAGAAGAGCAGCTTCGGCTGGCCACCGATGCCGCGGAGGTAGGCCTGTGGGACGTCGATTTGGTCAGCGACAGCTTGTTTTGGCCGCCGCGCGTTAAAGCAATGTTTGGAATTTCGCCCGACGTGCGAGTGTCAATGGCGGACTTTTATGCGGGGCTCCATCCGGAAGATCGCAGCCACACGGTTGCGTCCTTTGCTGCTGCCTGCGACCCAACGCGCCGTTCCCTGTACGACGTCGAGTATCGAACGATCGGCAAGGAGGATCGCGAGATCCGATGGGTTGCTGCCAAAGGCCGCGGTGTGTTCAATCGGGCAGGGGAGTGCGTCCGTGTCATCGGTACTGCGATTGACGTCAGCGTCCGGAAAGCTGCGGAGCTCGAGCTGCTCGAAACCCAAAAGAAGCTCCAAGCCGCGGACCGCCGCAAAGACGAATTTCTCGCCATCATGAGTCATGAGCTTCGCAACCCGCTCGCGCCACTCGTGACGGCCGCGCACTTGATTCGACTTCGAGGAGGTCGAGCGACAGAAAAGGAAATGGGTATTCTCGATCGCCAGCTCCAGCAGATGAGCAAGATCGTGTCCGATTTGCTCGACGCCTCACGCGCCATGCGAGACGATGTCCAACTGGTAACGAAGGTCGTTGAGCTGGGCGACCTGCTCGCGGCAGCGGTCGATCTAGCATCCCCCTTTATTTCGGAGCAGCGCCACGAGCTTGTCGTCGACGTCCCCCATCGCGACATGCAGGTGAATGTCGACCCTGAACGCATGGCGCAGGTCTTCGGCAACGTGTTGCACAACGCCGCGAAGTACACGCCGCCCGGTGGCACCATCCAGCTATCCGCTGCCAGTCGGGGGAGCGAGGTGGTGGTGACGGTGGCGGACACCGGTCGAGGCATCGCGCCCGAAATGCTCGATGGGATTTTCGCTCTGTTTTCGCAAGGCGAAGCCGGCCGAGAGCTGGGCACCGGATTGGGAGTCGGGCTCGCCGTAGCGCGCAAGCTAGTGCGCGCGCATGGCGGCCATATAGACGCGCACAGTGACGGAATCGGGCGGGGTAGTCGTTTTACAATCAGCCTGCCTCGCGCCACGGCCGTCGCAGAGTCACGGCAAACGTCGGATCCGCCGCCGCCAAGCGCTTCAGTGCGAAGGCGCGTGTTGGTTGCTGAGGATGATCGCGACACGGCGGACCTCATGGAGGCCATGCTTACGCAACGCGGGCATGAGCTGCGCGTGGCGTTCGATGGAGCCAGTGCCTTGCGTTTGACTGAGGAATTCAAGCCCCACGTTGTGTTCCTCGACCTTGGGCTGCCCGGCTTGAATGGGTACGAGGTCGCCCGGCGCCTGCGTGAGCTTCCCGGTAACCACGCCATGCAGATCATCGCCGTGAGCGGGCATGTGCGGGAAGAGGACCATGCTCGAGCCCTAGAAAGTGGATGCAGCGCGCACCTGCCCAAACCATTCGATATCGAAGCCCTCTTGAGCTTCGTCACGTCAGCGGCAGGCACAGGCTGACAGAGCCCATCAGTCAGACCCACACTTCGTTGTGGCGAAATACCTCACCTGTGTCGGCTTGGTGATTCGTCAATTCGCATCGCGCACTCGCAACGCCACCCGCTAGCGCTCGCCGCCGGCCCCGAGTGGGTCTTGTCCACGGCGACGCCACCGCAGGGTTCAAGTTATATTCCAGAGGACCAAGACCATGCTGGCGCCCTGAGTCTGGCATGGTCCCTGCTTTCTTTGCGTGGATGGCGCGTGCAATTTGGACTGGGAGCGTTGGGTTCGGGTTGGTGCAGATCCCGGTGTCGCTGCACGGAGCCGAGGAGCCCGAGGCCATCGACTTAACCTTGTTAGATCGGCGGGATATGAGCCCGGTAGGGTATCAGCGCGTCAACAAGGGTACGGGTGAGAAAGTAGAGTGGGGGGATATCGTGAAGGGGTATGAGCATGAAGAGGGGAAATATGTCGTGCTGACGAAGGACGATTTCGAGGAAGCAAATCCTGAATCAACGCGGCAGATTGATATTCTGGACTTCGTAGAGTTCTCGGAAATTGACCCGCGTTTTTTGTTTCGCCCGTACTACTTGAAGCCACAGAAGGCTGGGAAAAAGGCCTACGCTCTCCTCCGAGAAACGCTACAACGAACGGGGAAAGCAGGCATCGGGAAGGTAGTTATCCGAACTCGTCAGCACCTTGCTGCAGTCACTGCCCACGAAAAGGTGTTGCTCCTCATTCTGCTTCGCTTTGTCGACGAATTGCGAGACGAGGCGGACCTCGGTCTGGACGACACCGACACTAAAAAAATTGGCGTGACCGCCAAGGAGCTGGACATGGCGGAAAAGCTCGTGGCGGGGATGGTGTCGTCGTTCGATCCCAAGAAGTACGTCAACGACTACCAGCGAGATATAGAAACACTGATCGAGCGCAGGGTAGCAGAAGGCGCGCTCAACAGCCTTCCGGGCCCCACCAAAGTGAAGACCAAGCGCCCCGCCAACGTCATTGACTTGGCGGCACTGCTAGCGAAGAGCGTTGCAAATTCACCCGAACGCCCCGCTGGCAGTCGCTCGAAAGCTGCCCGTAAAGCCGCTCCAGCCAAGGCATCAAAACGTCCACGGTCGAACCCCGATCACCGCAGGTCCGCATGAGCGCCCGTGCTTCGGGCCGAGCCCAGGATGCAGACGCACTCGCGGCTTATCGGCAAAAACGAAACTTCTCGTTAACTGAGGAGCCCAAAGGAGCTGCCGGAGCTCAACACTCCCGGATCTTCGTGGTTCAAAAACACGCTGCCAGCCACTTACACTATGACTTTCGACTCGAGCTTGATGGAATCCTCTTGAGCTGGGCAGTGCCCAAAGAGCCCAGTTTAGACCCCAAAATCAAGCGTTTGGCCCTGGAAGTCGAGCCACATCCGTTGGAGTATGCGAGCTTCGAGGGCACCATTCCGAAGGGGCAATACGGCGGCGGAACCGTCATGGTCTGGGACCACGGCGACTGGACGCCCGAGGGCGACGCGCGTGCTGGTCTGAAAAAGGGGCACCTCTCGTTCAATCTCAGCGGCACCAAGCTGCACGGGAAGTGGCACCTGGTGCGCACGCCAAGCAAAAGCGAAAAGCCAAGCTGGTTGCTCTTTAAAGCGAACGATGAATTTGCTCAAGTTGGTTCCAAAGTCTGGGCAGCAGCGGCGGCGCGCGACGGAACAGCTGACGTGCGAACCACCCAGGCGAAACGCGCGGTTCCACCGAGTCGCGCGAGCATCCCTGGCGCGACAGCGGTGCCGCTTCCCGCGCTGATTGAGCCAGAGCTTGCGACGCTCGTGGATCGCGCCCCCGAGGGCCCTGATTTCATTCACGAGATCAAGCTCGACGGCTATCGCCTGCTCGTGCGTCGTCATCAGAGCACAGTACAGATTTTCTCACGGAACGGCTTAGATTGGACTGAACGACTGCCGCAGCTCGTCGCCAGCGTGCAAGCCCTCCCCGCGGAGTCGCTGTGGATGGACGGTGAGCTGGTTGCGCTCAATCCTCAAGGGGTCAGTGATTTTCAGCTGCTTCAGAACTCGCTCAAGGGTCGCGACGAACAAAACCTTGTCTATTTTGCTTTCGATCTCCCCTATGCCAACGGGCAGGACCTCCGCGGCTGCTCGCTGCTTGAGAGAAAGTCCGCGCTCAGGGCCTTGCTCCCCAGCACCGGTCGCGATTCCTCTCAGATTATCTACAGCGACCACGTCGTGGGCAAAGGCCCGGAGCTTTTCGCCAAGGCGTGCGAGAGCAAGCTTGAGGGGATCATTTCCAAGCGGGCACTCTCGTCGTATCGCTCAGGTCGCAGTCGCGATTGGCTTAAGGTGAAGTGTATTAAGCGACAGGAGTTCGCCATCGTAGGCTTTACGGCACCCGAAGGTGGACGCAGCCACTTGGGCGCGCTGCTCTTAGCGGTGCGAAAGGGTTCCGAATGGGTCTACTCCGGCAAGGTGGGTACGGGTTTCAATGCGGCGTCGTTGAAGGATATTTCCCTTAGACTTAAGCCGCTGGCCGTTAAGAAAAGCAGCATAAAACACGGGCTGACACGAGCGGCGCTGAAAGGAGTGACCTGGGTTAAGCCAAGCTTAGTTGCGGAAGTTTCGTTTGTGGGCATCACGACCGACGGCAGGTTGCGACACCCGACGTTCGTGGGCCTGCGCGAAGATAAGAGAGCCGATGAGGTCGAGCTGGAGTTGTCCACGCCGACGCCCACTCCCATTCAGACTCTCACGCCGCCGCCGCCGCCGCGAACGCCCTATCCGATCACCCACCCCGACAAGGTATTGTATCCCGAGCCGGGCATCACGAAGCGCGAGCTTCTGGACTATTATGCGCTGGTAGCGGAGCGCATGCTGCCCCATATTGCGCGGCGCCCGTTGACGCTTGTCCGATGTCCGAATGGGCAGGGGCGGGCCTGCTTTTTTCAGAAGCATCTTGGGGCGGGAGGACCGGAAGGTCTTCAGGAGGTGTCGGCCAAGGATGGGAACGAGCCCTACCCATTTCTGGAAAGCCCTGAGGGCATCTTCGGCCTGGTTCAACTCGGCGCTTTAGAAATCCACACCTGGGGGTCACGTGTGGATAACCTGGAGCGTCCCGATTTATTGGTGTTCGATTTGGACCCCGACGAGACCGTGGATTTTGCGATGGTGATCAACGCGGCCAAGGAGCTGCGCGCGCTTTTTTTGACCGCAGATCTTCAGAGCTTCGTCAAAACGACCGGCGGGAAGGGCCTACACGTCTGCGTCCCAGTCGAGCCAAGCTTAGACTGGGACGAAGCTAAGGCCTTTTCGAGCGAGATAGCCCATGCGCTCAGTGCGCAGTACCCCGATCGCTTCGTTGCGACTCAGTCGAAGGCGAAGCGCCGCGGGAAGATTTTTATCGACTACCTACGGAACGGCCGCGGTGCCACATTTGTGGCTCCTTATTCGACCCGGGCGCGAGTTGACGCGCCGATTGCAACACCTGTCGAATGGGACGAGTTAACGCCCAACTTCCGCCCTGAGCGTTTCACGCTGAGAACCATGAAAAAGCGTGTCGAAGAGCATCCGTGTCCGTTCGCAGGCATGCTCGCCTTACGCCAAACGCTGCCCCGGGTCGACACGCGCGAGCGCCCGCGCACTCGAAAAAAAACATGAACGTTGTCTTTCTGTCGCCCTCATTTCCGCCCACTGCAGCGGATTTTTGCCTTGCTCTGAAACGCGAAGGCGTGACGGTCCTGGGTATTGGGGATGCACCGCTTGCGCCGGAGAGCCGCGCGCTCGAAGGATTGGCCGAGTACGTTAATGAGCCCAACATGGCCGACCCCGGGGCGCTCAAAGCTGCGTTTATGTCGCTCCAGCAACGATACGGAAAGATCCATCGTATTGATTCCAATGGAGAGCATTGGCTCGAGTCGGAAGCACGTCTACGGGACGACTTCGGCGTACCTGGCCTTAGCCAAGCTGAAGTGGTGCGCTTGCGAAGCAAGTCTGAGATGGCCAAGATCTTCGCCACCGCGGGCATCGCGGTTCCCCCGGGGATCCGAGGCGAATCGGTCGAGGCGGTTCGCGCGTTCACGGCATGCCATGGATTTCCCCTGGTTATCAAGCCGGATAGCGGCTCAGGAGCCAGCGACACGTGGCGCGTGGGTGACGAGAGTGAACTCGAAGAGGCCCTCATGCGTCCTCTGTCAAACCATATCGTTCAACCCTTCATCGACGGCGACATCGTTACTTACGACGGCCTCTGCGATCGAACTGGGAATATCGTGTTTTCCACGTCTCACGTCTACGACACTGGAATCATGCAAGTGCGCACAGGGGAGCTCGACGGGCATTACTATTCGGAACGCGCAATCGACAAATCGCTCGAAACCATTGGGCGCAGAGCCGTGGCGGCCTTTGATATCCGCGAGCGATTTTTCCACGCAGAATTCTTTCGCAAGGCGAATGGCGAATATGTTGCTCTGGAGATGAATCTCCGCCCGCCCGGCGGCTTCACGACAGACATGATGAATGCCGCGTGTGAGTTCGATGTTTACGCGCTGTGGGCGAAGGTGCTCACGGGTCGAGACCTCAGTGCATTTCACTATGAACGTAAATATCACACGGCGCACGCAGGTCGCCGTGACAACCGCAGCTACCGGCTCAGCCACCCCGCGCTGATCGCAGAGTTGGGGCCGCTTCTCTTCTCAGAGAAACCGATCCCGAAAGTCTTTTCTGTCACTATGGGCGACCACATGTATCTGCTTCGCCATCCGGAACTCGAGACATTGCTGCGTTCTATCGCTCTTGTGCATGCACGCTAACTTTGGAACGCTGCTTGCATCTTGCGGGGAATGGCTGGGAACAATACTAGAAAGATTCGTTACGCGGTCGTCGGTGCCGGAAACATCGCTCAAGTCGCAGTTTTACCGGCTTTCGAACATGCGAAAGAGAACTCTGAACTGATCGCCTTGATCTCGGGGGACGCCGAAAAGCGTAGCGAGCTTAGAGCCAAATATAATCTCAGCCTGGTCGGGGACTATTCGGAGTTCGAGGCCATCTTGGAGCGTGGCGCAATGGATGCGGTCTATATTGCCACTCCTAACTCGCTGCACAAGGAGTACACGCTCCGGGCTGCGAAAGCCGGCGTGCACGTACTCTGTGAAAAGCCACTTGCACCTGATGTGGCGGATTGTGAAGCGATGCAACAGGCCTGCGCTGAGAACGAGGTGCTTTTGATGGTGGCGTACCGACTACACTTTGAGGAGGGTACCCTCTCGGCACTCGATGCGATTGGGCAAGGGAAAATTGGCCAGCCTCGCGCCTTCAGTTCGGTGTTCGGGCATACGGTAAGGGCGGGGGATATCCGCACCCAGCCGGATCTCGGTGGAGGGGCGACCTTGGACCTCGGCGTCTATTGCGTCAACGCGGCTCGTCATGTCTTCCGCGCAGAGCCTAGTTCCGTCGTTGCAACATCGATCGATAAGGGAGGAGTGGACGATACTATGTGCGCAATTTTGCGCTTTTCTGGCGGCAGGACGGCACAATTCACGATAAGCAACAGCTGCGCATCAGTTGGGAGCTATCGGATCTTGGGCACCGATGGAGATCTGCGAGTGGAGCCGGGCTATGAGTACGCGGAAGGCCTGGACCATTTTCTCACGGTAGACGGCAAAACGCACCATGTTTCCTTTGACAAGAGCGATCAGTTCGCGCCCCAGCTCGTGCATTTTTCCGCGTCCATCCTTGGGGGCGTGGAGGCGCAGCCAGATGCTGCAGAAGGGATAGCCGATGTGCGCGTGGTCGAGGCCATTTTGGCATCGGCCAGAACTGGCAAGGTCGTAGAGCTCCCCGCTCGTGAGTACATCTATCATCCACGCGCTTCTCAGAGACTCCATAAACCTGCAGTTCGGAAGCAAGAAACCACGAACGCGCCACCCCCCAGCATCAAGTGAGCCTCGCGCCGAGTGATGTCCAACGCTCACGCTCCCGAGGCACACAACACTGTATATGTTGGTATCTCTGGCTGGACTTACCCACCGTGGCGCGGCATTTTTTATCCAGAAAGTTTGAAGCAAGCGCAGGAGCTACGATTTGCCAGCCGCGCGTTCTCCAGCATTGAGCTCAACGGATCATTTTATTCACTGCAACGTCCTCAGAGCTACGCGCACTGGTACGCGGAGACTCCTCCTGGCTTTGTCTTTGCGGTGAAGGGCGGGAGGTACATCACGCACATGAAGCGCCTGCGCGACACGACGCGGGGGCTGGCTAATTTCTTTGCGTCCGGAGTGCTCGAATTGCGCGAAAAGCTAGGCCCTTCTCTGGCAGCTTCCGCCAACGCTGCGCTTCGATCCGGAAACGCTGCGGACCTTTCTGGCTCTGCTCCCCAAGACGACGACCGCCGCGGCGACGCTCGCGCAACAGCACGACCGCGCCGTTCTGTCACCCAGTACCCTAGAGCCTCTTCCCCCGGCCCCGCTCCGACACACGCTGGAAGTACGTCATGCGAGCTTCGAAGACCCGCGTTACGTGGATCTCTTGCGGGAGTTCGGAGTTGCTAGCTGTGTTGCGGACAGCGCAGGACGCTTCCCGGTAATCACCGATCTTACGTCCGACTTCGTCTACGTGCGCCTCCACGGGGCAACCGAGCTCTACACGAGCGGTTACAGCCCACGAGAGTTAAGGGTCTGGGCTGCGCGCGCCCGAAGCTGGGTGAAAGGCGGTTCTGGCGCGGCTCGGGACCTGCTCGCACCGAATACTGGACACGGAATAGCGCGGGACGTTTACATCTATTTCGACAACGACGTGAAAGTGCACGCACCGTTCGACGCTGAGAACTTAGAGCGCCTGTTGAAAGGGCGGGCAGTGAAGCATGCACCTCGATCTCTGGGCGATGTCACGGAGGAACCCAGGACAGCTTGGCCCGCCTGGCGCCCGCGCGCATAGTTCACATGTGAAGCCAGTGAACGCACGATAGTGAGGTGCAACGGAGCCTCCCCGTCCCACTGGATGACCGACAAATCGCACGGCGCGGAATGATAAGCAGAACCCTACAGCGCGTCGTCGGGGTCGTGATACGCCTCATCCTGCCAGTCGTCCTCGTCCACCGAGTAACCCTGAAACAGCAGCGTGGCTCTCATTCGCTCCGCCCTCAACTCTTGAAAAATGTACTCGGCTTCTTCATCTGAATTCGTGTTAGCGGTTGTGTATCGCATGGCTGTCTCCGAATCGAAGGCAGAAGCAACTCTCGGGCCAAGCTAGGGCTCAGGGTCTTGGGCTCCCACCACGATGGGTGGGATCGAGACCTCCGTCCCTGCGATTGCCTTAAAGATAACCTCCAGTGGTAACTTTGGCGTGCGGTCGGCGCGAAGCAGCCCGTTCGCCTCTTGGTAGGTATCGGTGAATTGCGTGTAGCAAAACCCGGAGAGGGCCTCCAGGCGATGCACCACCTTGAGCAGCTGGGTGAAGATGCGCTCGAACGATTGCAAGTCGTCAGCGTGCGTATAGCCCCACGTTCCGTCGTTAGCGCGTAACGCCATCCCGCCGAACTCCGAAAGCACGATCGGGTGCTCGCGTCTTGAGTGGCCTTCCAGGAGCAGAGCGCGCCCCGCCGGCCGCTCGTGTTTAAAGAGTTTAGGCAGCACGTCATGGGCCCAATAGCGACGCGCGATCCGCTCGTGGTTCGCGTCGTAATCGTGGATGCCGATGATATCGGTAGCGACGCTCTCCCAGCCGTCGTTCCCGACCACGGGTCGCGATGGGTCGTGGGTTTTTGTCAGATAGTATAATGCTTTCACATAGTTGCGCTCTGGTGCGCTGTCGGGCAAATTCGGCACACCCCAGGACTCGTTGAACGGTACCCAGGCCATGATGCAGGGGTGACTCACATCACGCTGCAAGACTTCCATCCATTGCCTGGTTAGCCGCTCGACCGAGCGCTTCGTGAACCGATATGCGCTCGGCATTTCTTCCCACACCAGCAACCCGAGGCGGTCAGCCCAATACAAATAGCGTGGAACCTCAATCTTCTGATGCTTGCGAACTCCGTTGAAGCCCATCGCTTTCGTCAGCTCCACATCGCGCCGCAAGGCCGCGTCACTCGGCGGGGTGAGCCCGGTGTCGGGCCAGTATCCCTGGTCGAGCACCATCCGCATCATGTAGGGCCGGCCGTTTAACAACAGCCTATCGCGATGCACTGCGATGGTGCGGAGCGCCGTATAGCTCTTCACGCGGTCGATGATTCGGCCGTGCGCATCCGTCAGCTCAAGCTCGGCATCTATCAAGCGCGGTGCCGCAGGACTCCACAGAAGTTCATTTCTAAAATCGTCGATGCCAGGATCAGACAGTGCAATGCGCCGATGCACTTCGCCAGCTACTACAGTGTAGTGGTCGTGCGCGAGGATCAAGTTACCGATCGCAAGTTTGACGCTCAGGCGCACTTTACTCCCAGGCGGTGCGCTCACCGAAGCGTCGAGGCCGAGTTCCCAGCGCTCTACGTTCGACGTCCAGATGAGCTGGTCAATGCGCATCTCCGGTACTCTTTCGAGCCACACCGTCTGCCAAATGCCGGTGGTGCGAGGGTACCAAATGGAGTGCGGATCGAGCTTCCAATCCTGCTTTCCACGCGGTTTTTCGAGGTCCGTCGGATCATCTTCTGCGCGCACCACGACGCATTGCTCAGCGAGTCCTGCGTCGACGTGATCGGTGACGTCGAAATGGAACGGTGAGTACCCGCCTTCGTGCTCGCCGAGGCGCGCACCATTCAGCCAAACTGTCGCGTGATAGTCGACGGCCCCGAAATGCAAGAGCAGACGTTCGTCTGGTTCGAGCTTTGGAACGGCGAACGTTCGTCGATACCAGCACGCGCGATAGAGGCTAGTGTCCGCGATGCCGCTTCGGTTCGTCTCGGGCGAGAAGGGCACGACGATCTTGTTAGACCACGTAACTTGGTCGGGGCTGCGCGCTACCCCATCGCCTTCGATTTCGAAATCCCAGGTACCATCCAACGAGAACCAATTGTCGCGCCGCAGCTGCGGACGAGGATAGCCCATCATGTCCGAGTCCTCCTGAGCCGCATCCAGCGGAGGCGGGGGGAAAGATTCGAATAGCCCGATGCGCGATTGATACCTTCGGGGCATGCAACTCCAACATACTACGCTTTCATTGGGAGTCGACGCCCTTTGCGCTCGCTGTGCGCAGACTGGGGAGTGACATCCAGCACGCCACACTCGTACAAAAATGACTCACTTCATAGCGAGCGCAGAATCAGAGGTCGCGACAGAGGTCGAGGGTGTGGCGTAGCGCGGATCGACACGCGGTGAGCGTGGCCTCTACGTCGGCTTCGGTATGGGCGGCGCTCAAAAACCAGAGGTGACGGGGGTGTAGCAACTGCCCGAGCGCCAGAACCTCGCGGTAGAAACAGCGCGTCAGCTCTAGGTTGAGCGTTGCTTCCGGCTCGGTGAACTTGAAGAACGGCATCGCCGGTAGCGGTTCCGCGTAGGCCAACGCCGACACCGGGCTGTCCGCAATCAACGCGTTTAGGCCATCAATCAGGCGCTGCCCCAGAGCGTGCACGTGCCCTTGGACGTTGTCACGTTGGACAATACGCATGGTCTGGCACGCTGCGGCCATGGCTGTGGTCTCGCCATGGAAAGTCGCCGAGTAGTGCATGCCTGCGGCAACCTCCATGACGTCACGCCGACCGAGTGTCGCGGCGATGGGCCAACCGTTTCCAAGCGCCTTGCTGAGCGTGAACAGGTCTGGGACCAGGTCAATGAGCGCGCAAACCGAGCCAGGAGCTATTCGCAATCCGGTCTTGACCTCGTCCATGATGAACAGTGCGCCGTGCGCCCTGGTGATCCTGGCAAGTTCATGGAAAATTTGGGGGTCAAACGGCTGTACCATCTCGGGCGCGAGGATCACGGCGGCAATGCCTTGCGGGTTGATGTCGAACAGAGCCTGCAAGCTGGCTGGATCGTTGGGGCGAAACTCTGGTATCTGCTGATCCAACCCGTCAGGCACGAACGGTTCGCGCGGCAAACACCAGTCGTGCCAGCCGTGGTAACCAGCGCGCGCGACGGCTCTGCGACCGGTTTTTGCACGCGCGATGCGCAAGGCGGCGGTCGTCGCCTCCGAGCCGGTTTTGAAAAACGTGCCCATCTCCGCGCCCGGGAAAAGCGGCAGCAGGGTTTCAATCAGTTCGACGTGAAGCGGGTGGTTGAGCGAGAGAAGATTGCCGCGTTTGGCTTGTTCATGGGCCGCGTTTTCGACCTCCGTCCTCGCATAGCCGAGGAGCTGGGCACCGTACGCCATCAGGTAGTCAACGTATTCGTGGCCGTCGACGTCGTAGAGCGTCGCGCCGCTGCCGCGTTCGAAATACGCCGGAGTGGTCTCGAAATCGACCAGAGCCCTCCCTGACAGATGGTGACCGCCGGGGATGAGCGCGCGCGCTTTCTCCGAAAGTGCATGTGAACGGCGATAGCGTGCCCGCAGCTCGGCCGCGCGCGACGAAATCCGGTTAACTTCCAATGGGTGTGTTGCACTAGCCACTAGGTGCACGCTTAAACACATTCTGAAGAACGCTCGTGCCGCCCGGTGGCCGCACATACCATGAGTGCCGCCGCATCACGACCACTCAGCGAGCGTCGCGCAATCGCCGTCCTCGAACATTCGCGAAGGGCGTATTGCCGACACTCACCAAGCGCGGACGCTAGTATTGTGTGGACAGCACTCGAGCACTCGACGTCCTTCGAGTCCTTCAACTAGATCGATGTTCGTCGTTGGTGGCCTTCGGCACTGCGGCCTCGCCCGTAGCGCTGATGTCGTGAGCTCCCTCGCGCTTGAACAGCTCTTCAGCGCGCTTTTGTGCTTCACTCGTCTCCACATGCACGGCCATTAGGATGTTGCCGCCGCGCAGCTTGCCTTCGTATTTTTTGGCTTCGAGCTCAGGGATCCCAAGGCCAATCAACGCACCGCCAATGCCGCCGACTGCGGCTCCCGCCGCGGCTCCGCTGAGCGCCGCCATGAGCGGACCCGCTGCAATGAAGGGCCCGAGGCCCGGAATTGCAAGGGCGCCAATACCCGCCAAGAGGCCAAGCGTGCCGCCGATGACGCCACCACCGGCGACGCCGGCCACGGCGCCTTCAGGGGCCTTGGTGTTGTGCTCGTGAGCAAAGTCACGAGTCCCACCTTTGTCGGGGAAAAGTACGGAGATATCATTGTTAGCAAAGCCCGCGCTGGTGAGCGCGCCCACGATTTTTTCGGCTTGAATGTGGCTTTCCACGATCGCGATAACGGTTTTATTCTTGCTCATTTGAAACTGCCTTTCAGTTCTTCACTTCGAGTTGGTTGTCGACTTGAGCGGCGCCAGCAATCTTGCGTGCCGCAGCTTCGATGGTGGCGCGTTCGTGCGCCGTGTTGACGGGACCGCGCAGCGTGACCTTGCCTTTCACGGTGATGATTTTTACGTTCTTGGCGGTGAATGAGAGCGAGTCGTCACCGATGATCGCTTGCCGAATTTGTTGAGTGAGCTTCAGATCGGACTCGCCGTTTCCTTGGTCCATGGGAGTCAAGGCAGCGCCGTTGGCGTCACGTTTGTTCACCTTGGTGTTGTCCGGCGCGGTGCCACTCTTTGCCTTGTTGTCCGCGTTGTCCGCAGCTGGTTGAATTGCGGGGGGCGGGTTATTCTCTGGCGTGGTGCCACCGTCGGTATGCGCCGCATGCGCCTCCGCGGACTCGACGGGAGCGCGGTTGCTTGGAGAGGCCGAATCAGCACTGCGTCCCTCCATGGGCCGCGGGCCCGCGGTGGCTCCGTCTGACGCTGGACTCACTGCGGGGGCGGCCCTGGCGGTCGTGTCATCCCATGATTTTGGCTGATTTTCTGCTGGTTTGTTCGTGGCGCACGCTGATGCCAACAGGCAGAGGCACGCTCCCAAGTAAAGTCTCATTTGTATTTCTCCTGAGATGGGTGATGGATGGTGACGCGTCAACGTTTGCGTCGTGAGCCCTTCAGCAATGTGCGTGCCAGAGTAACGTTGGTGCATTCCTTTTTCTCTTTGGCTAAACCCCGCGACATCTGAGTAATCGTGACAGCAGAGAACAGGTGATTGCTGGTTGCTCGTGCGAGCCACTGCGCAGCGGTGCCGCTCATGCCTTAGAGTCGCTCCACGCTCGGGCGGAGAGCGGAAGCTAAAAACTAAAAGCTTGCGGCACCTTCTCCGCAAGCCTCTAGCCTCCGTTGAGTGCGGGGTGGCGCGAACCTGCCACCAAGCTCGATCAACATGCGTGCTATCGATTGGATTTTTGGCGTGCTTCGCCTTTGAGCTCTTTGAGCTTGCCTTCAGCCTGCATTTGCTTGTTGTCTATCAACGCGCCGACGCGATTCTTGATGGCCCCAGAGAACTCTTCGACCTTACCTTTGGTTCGTTCTGCCGACTTCGCGGACTGCTCTTTGGCTGCGCCCTTAATTTCTTTTACCTTCCCTTCCGCTTGCATTTGCTCATTACCAATGAGCTTTCCCACGGCGCCTTTGACTTTCCCACCCAGCTTTTCAGCAGCACCTTCACCTCGTCGACTTGGATTGTTCATGAGTATCTCCTTGTTGGTTAATCGTTAATAGTTGTGAGTGAGTGATCCCTCTCCTAAGAATATTCGGAGCAACTTCTGTGCCCGCGAGTTGGGCTTGATCTCAAACGCTCCTGTTGCGAAGCCTCGGCCAGTCTGGATCGGTCCATTCCTCTTCGGCCTGCCGGAGAGCTGTATTCGCTTCGAACTCGAAGGGCCCATCGTAGCGCTCAAAGCCTCGGGACCAGTAGGGCGGAGCAGGAATAGTAGCCCTCTCGGATTCATCAGAAACGCGCTTTGCTACGTAGGCAAGCAAGATGGCTGCGCTCCCTACAGCAACCCCCATCACACTCATCAGCATCGACTGGTTTTTCATAGCAATTTTCCTTGTGGCCAAAGCTTCCGCAGCTTCGGATGCAACGCACGTGCCCAACCAGCGCGAGAGCCTGAGCCTCTCGCGATACGGTTTGTTTATCGACGCGAAACACCCGGCAAATCGTCCAACGAATCTTCTCCGTCCTCCGTGTCGTGATCCATCCAGCGATCATCAGCAAACGGACCGTCTCTAAAAATTTCGGCGTCGTCGTTGGGAACACTTGCGGCGTTAGTGGAGGCCTCGCTAATCAAAGCTTCTTCTGCGTTGGCGACCTCTGTGAGCCCAGCATAATCCTCATCGTCGAGGTCGTCCGATCCGCTTTCCGTCGCTCGCGAAAGGAAGGCAACGCCAAATTGATCCGCACCGAAGGCGTCGAAATCGTCTCCGGAAGTAGGTTTGTGGAGAGGCGGATGTGGGCGGGCCGTCACGTGGTCCTCTACTAACCCCAGTATCTTTGGTGGATACGTACCCCCTTGCCCCACCGTGTCATCCTGGGGTGGGGCACCGTGGAAATCCGCCGGGGGAGGCCCCTCAGAGCGGCGTACACGGTGGCGCCCTGTTTCAGGGGCCTGAGAATCCGCCCGTGCCTGGCGAGGCGATGGCGGGCTCAAAGGATGACCAATGCTGCCGTTTGGGCGCTGCGGCTTCTTATTACGCCTCACGAGTAGCGTCATTGCCCCACCAATAGCGGGGCCCGTTACCAGCAGGGTTTTTGAAAGGTTTTTAGCGGCCATGGCTCACTCTTTCTGAACTTGTCATGCTGGAGTCGCTGCAAGCTCCGGGCCGAATGCACCTTCTTCAGTGACCGCGTTGAAACCCCGCCGTTCGCTTCTCGGCTACATGAGACACATTCTTGAAAGCGGGCGGGTTCGAGCGCACGAACGTCCCTCGAAAGCTTAGCTCGAACGTGAGCGAATCGCGCCCTACTTCCAACTTCGAATCAGGAGAGCTCATCAGCATCAACGCGCCAACGTCCGCAGTGGTCGCCACACGAAGGCTCGCGTTGAGTCCATCTGCCAACGCCCACGTCAGTTTTTCGCCAGGGCGCAGGTATTGTTTGACTGCGCTGGTCAAGGAACACGCTTCCGATCCAAGGTCCGCTCGCTCTAGCTCCGTCACGAATGCCAGCCTTTGCCCGCCGAATTTGGCGCGTGGGAGCGAAGGGTTTACCAAAAGCACCACCTCGGGAAGCGCCGCGCGCAGCGAGATTTTGCGGAGCTCAAAGCGGAAAGCGCCCCGAGCACGGAGGTGAATGCCAACTCCTTCCGAGAACGATATGTCCTCCTCCTGCGGCGCTTCCAGTTCAAGCCAGCATCGTTCCTCTCCCTTAGAAGGCATATCGAAACGCAGGGGTGCGAGGTCGCGCAGTAAATCAGCCAAATCCGAACGTGATAATTGAGCTTTCAAAATCATGACGGCCTCTTTGCGTTGGGAGTAACGCGAGTTCCAGAGCGGGAGCTCGGCTACTTGCGTTCGCAATCGT
Organism: Polyangiales bacterium; assembly: GCA_038246305.1. Taxonomy (GTDB): domain Bacteria; phylum Myxococcota_A; class Polyangia; order Polyangiales; family Polyangiaceae; genus JBBRRP01. Next base: position 48,736 of record JBBRRP010000010.1, read on the forward strand.
TGCAGGCAACGTACCAGGCACGGCTGAGAGCTATCCGAAAGAAACCCCGACATAAAAGCCACGGCGAGGCGCTTTGCCGCTCACACGGAAACGGCACGAACGTTGCTTTTCGAAGGAGAGTTGGCGCGATATGTCTACCATTAGCTCCCCATCAAATCCGTCATGGTCCCGGTTAGTCCCAACGTGCGAGACCGCTACCAGAACGCCACGTGCAGCGCTGCGGTGCTCTCAGATCCGGTCGCGTATGGCTCGAGTTCTTTCAGCATGTGCTTGGGTCATTTCGGTCCGTCAATGGGCGGTTCTCCCTGCAAGTGTCGATGCGACGCTCGAGGGCCAGTCTCGTGAACTCCTGGATGTCGCGACTCCGGCGACGCCCGCGCTGCCTCCTCCGGACCTCAATCTCAAGGTAAGCCGGAACGAGGTCTTGGTTCAATTGAGATTGGCATTCTAATGTGGGAAGAGCCTATCGGGTGGACCAGCTCAGCGATCTTGCTCGTCACCGTTACAAGCCAGGTACTTCGCCAATGGCGCGATCGTTCCGGCAAGCTGGTGTCCAAATGGCTGTTTCTCGGCCAGGCCGCGGCTTCTCTGGGCTTCACCATCTACAGTGTGCTGCTGAAAAACTGGGTCTTCACTATCACCAACGGCTTGCTGCTGCTCTCCGGGTTAGTGGGGGCCGCCATCACGCTCTACCATCGTCGGTCGTCCGCGCGGCATTCGGAGTCGGTCGGGGCGCGACACTCGAAATCGGTCGGAACGCGAGATGCAGCGTGAACGTGTGACCGCTGACGAGGAAGCACTTTTAGACGTAGCCCGCGCGCTTGGGCGCTTGAATTATGATTTCGTGAGTGTGACCCCCGAAACACGCCGTCGGGTCGTCACTAGCCGGGGCGGAGAGGACGCGCAAAGCCAGGACTTGCGCGATGTTTTCGGTTGGAATTTGCCGTTCGATACGGCGATCCTTCCGGCAGGTCTGTTTGACACCATGTTGCGCGCGCAGATCGTAAGCACGAGTGCGGGACTGATGCGTTCTTCGGTTGGGTTTTCTACTTGCATGGGGCGCCTGTTCGTTCGCTCTGCAGCGCCAACAACCGCGAAGGATGCAGTTTTCTTCGGCCCAGACACGTACCGGTTTTGTGCGTTTCTAGAGCGGATGGATGCGGCCCATGGGCATCTTGTGGACATTGGGTGCGGGAGCGGGGCAGGAGGGCTCGTGCTGGCGCAGAATGTCACGACGGTCACGCTGACCGATATTAACGAGCGAGCGCTCGCTTACGCGCGCATCAACGCGCTGCTCGCAGGCTGTGAGGTGAACTTGGTCAAAAGTGATGTCCTCGAGTCTGTGCATGGCCCCATCGATACCATCGTCGCTAACCCGCCGTACTTGCATGACACGCTCGGTCGTCAGTATCGACATGGAGGGGGCAGCCACGGTGAAGCCCTCGGACTACGCATCGTGGCGCAAGCAGTCGAACGCTTGCGGCCAAACGGCGTTTTGCTGCTTTACACTGGCGCGCCGATCATCGCTGGGCAGGATTCATTTTGGGAGCAAGCGAAGCCCCTACTTGCGCGCAGGCATGCGCGCATTCAGTACTCGGAAATCGATCCAGATATTTTTGGCGAAGAGCTTGACCTGCCGGCTAATCAGGGCGTGGAGCGTTTCGCTGCGGTTGGCCTGTGTGCGTGGATGCCGGGCACCCGCTGGCCTTAATGTTGCAATCAACGCTGGGTATGGTCGCTCTGAAGCAAAATCCATGGGAACAGCCTTCCCATCTCTCTCTCCACCTGAAGCTCGCAGAGTTCAATCGTTACAGGCTGTCACCTTCTTTTAATAGCGATTTGCCCTTGCAGAGTGCACGCTTGGAGCACACGCTCGGCGAACAGTTGGATCTTCAGTTGAAGGAATGCCGTTTCGTAGAACGAGAAAGGCTAGGGATTGCTCACGCCGCTGCGTGCGCTCCGAGCGATCCCAATTCGTTTATCGAGTGGTTTGAGGGACTCGAAGCCGAGGGACCCGGTCAGGGGCATCCGCTGTTTCCGTGGCTCGCGGAGGTTGCCGATAATGAGCAAGTGCGCTGGTTTCTGGGGCAAGAGATGCTAGGCGAGGCCGGCTTTGAGGATCTCGTAGCTCTGACGCAAGTGAAGCTGCCCACGCGCGCAAAGCTCGAGCTAGCTCGCAACTACTGGGACGAAATGGGGCAGGGCAAAGAAGCCGGCATGCATGGTCCGATGCTGTCACGCCTGGCGGACGCCCTTGAGATCGATGTGCCTCGAACTGAGCCCGTTTGGGAAGTGCTGGCGTTGGGTAACTTGATGGTTGCACTCGCGATCCACCGCCACTACGCCTTTCAATCCATTGGTGCGTTGGGCGTCATTGAGCTCACGGCGCCCGGGCGCGCTACGTTGGTGAATCAGGGCCTCAAACGCTTGGGGTTCGCCGGCCAAGCGCGCCAATATTTTGCATTGCACGCGACGCTCGATCAACGCCATTCTGTCGCGTGGAATCGTGAGGTGATAGGCTCGCTCATTCGTTCCAACCCCGCCTTAGCGCGGCCTATCGCCGAAGGGGCTCTGATGCGGCTCCGGGCAGGCGAGCGGGCATTCGAACGGTACACCTCCGTTTTTGGCTTAAAGGCCGTTTTTGCAAAGCCGACCGAAGCGCCACGGCACATGGCTTGCTAGGGTGCTCGCATGGCAAGCACCAACCGTGAGCACCTTCTTTCGATTGTTCAAGAGTTCGACACGGGTTTCCTAGTCACTCGCACTCCGGGGGGTGACCTGCGCGGTCGACCCATGGGCGTGGCTCAAGTCCAAGGGGACGGCAGCCTCTTTTTTTGCGATTCGCTGAAGAGCGAAAAGCATGCGGAGCTCGTCGCAGATGCTCACGTCGTTGTCGCCTTTCAAAGTAAGAGCAAATTTGCCTCTTTGTCCGGTGTTGCCACGGTTGAAAAAGACAGGGCAACCATCCGCAGACTGTGGAGGGAGACCTGGAAGATTTGGTTTCCGGTCGGTGCGGACGATCCAGATCTGTGCCTGATCCGCGTCGACCCGACCGTGGGAGAGTATTGGGATAACAGCGGTTCGCGCGGCGTGAAATTCGTGATTGACGCCGCCAAAGCCTATCTCAGCGGGGAACCGGTGATTCCCCGCGAAGAGGAGAATGCCAAAGTGAAGCTCTAGGTTCCCCAACGCAGCGGTCTGCCGCAAAAAAAATGGAGAAGGGAGTGAGCAGAATCCTCCCTGAGTAGGGAGTGAAATCCAGTCTGACTCCCCGGTGCCGCGTTATTGGCAAGAATTAAGGAGTTTTCGCGACGAATCGCGCAACGGTTTCTAAAACCGTGGGAAGCGAGACGGGCTTCACTAGGTGCGCATCGAAGCCGGCTCCAAAGGCACGTTCACGGTCGGTAGCCTGACCGTAGCCCGTGAGCGCGATAAGCTTGATGTCCTTTGAGGTTTCATTCTCCCGCAAACGGGTCGCGACCTCGTAGCCATCCATGACGGGCAATCCGATGTCCACGAGCGCAATCTGGGGTTGCGATTTCGCAACCAGCGCAAGTGCCGACGGGCCGTCAGTTGCCGTGAATGTTTGATAACCGGACTCATTGAGTGCCTCGGCCATCAGTTCCAAAGCGTCGACGTTATCGTCAACTATCAAGATGCGCGCGGCCTGGATGCCGGCTGACAATACTCTCGGTTGAGTGACCTCTTTCGTTACGCTGGACAGAGCGTCTAAGGCGGGCAGGGTAATGGTGAATTCGCTGCCGCATCCGACACCCCCGCTGGTTGCTGTAACAGTGCCTTGATGCAACTGCACCAAACTTTTGACAATGGCCAAGCCCAAGCCCAAACCCCCTTGAGCGCGGTCGATCGCTTGGGCTTCTTGCGTAAAAACCTCAAAGACGCGCGGTAGCATTTCCGGAGCGATCCCCATGCCGTTGTCGCGCACATGCAGGACAACCGAGTTATCGATCCGCGCGGCGGTGACCATCAGGCTGCCTTGCTGATCGGTATACTTGGCGGCGTTGGTGAGCAGATTGGTGACCACTTGAACGAGGCGTTCCGCGTCGCCGTGCACCACCAAACCCTTGGGGACCTCCACGGTCAAGGTGTGTTGCTTCTGTTCAATCAAGGGGCTCGCCATCTCCAACGCTTTGGCAACCACGTCCGCCATCTCGAGGGGGCGCTTGTCCAGCTCAACTTTGCCTCGCGTAATACGCGATACGTCGAGCAGGTCATCGACCAAGCGGACCACGTGTCGCACTTGTCGATCGATGACAGTTCGCTCGCGAAGGAAGGTGTCTCCGCCACGTAAACTCATGAGCTGGAGCGCGGTTAGAATGGGTGCCAAGGGATTGCGCAATTCGTGCCCCAGCATCGCGAGAAATTCATCTTTCGATCGACTCGCGGCCTCAGCTTTCGAGTGAGCCAATTCAGTTCGTTGGCGGGCCGAGATCTGATCGGCGTACAGCCGGGCATTCTCGATCGCGGCAGCCGCTCGGTCTGCAAGAACTTCGGCCGTCGAAAGATCATCTTCGGTGTAATGGCGGTGCGATTCCGCCATGAATAAAGTGATGACGCCGATCGTGGTTCCGCGCACGCGAAGGGGCACGCCGATGTAGGAGCACAACTGCAGCTTTTCGATCAGCTCAAGGTGTTCAGCATCTTTCGCGGATGCCGCCAACATTTGTCGTGGGATTTCGGCAAGTATTTCCGATTTCCCAGTCCGTAGAATGTTGGGGACTCCGCCGGGTGCGTTAGAATCGGGTGGGTAGCGCGCTTCAAGCTCTTGCACGAAAGCCACTTTGTTGGGATCAACGTGCGCCACTGCCAAGCGTTTGAGGCCGCTTGGCTCCACGAGATCCACTGCGCACCAGTCAGCAACGACTGGTACCGCCAATCTCGCTACCGTGGCCAAAGTTTTCTCGTAGTCCAACGACGAGCCAAGCTGAATTGCCGATTGAGCGATGAAAAGGCGGCGCCGTTCTTTTGCCCGCTGTGTCGAAACGTCTCGAAAGACAAGAACGGTTCCTACCAAGTGGCCAGCACTGTCTTTGATGGGTGCCGCGCTGTCCTCTATGCACAGCTCATCCTTTACCTTTGTTATCAAGATGGTGTGGTTGGCCAAACCCACCACCTGGCCTTCACGCAATACCACTTCGACAGGACTTTCCACTGTTACCCGTGTGGCCTCGTTCACGATGTTGAACACCGTTCGGTGAGGCAGCCCCATCGCGTCGGCGAGCTGCCAGCCCGTGAGTGATTCAGCCGCGGGGTTCATGAAGGTGATGATGCCGTGCTCGTCGGTGGCCAGCACCGCGTCGCCTACGCTTTTGAGCGCCATAGAAAACCACTCGCGGCTTACCCTGAGGCTTTCTTCGTGACGGCGCTGGTCGGTGATGTCTTGAAACACATTCACCGCGAAGGCGGGCCGTTGGGAGTCGTCGCCTCCTGCCGGTCGGGCGCGCACCCATGCCCAGCGCTCCTCACCGGTTGCTTTAATGCGAAATCGCACGAGCTTTTCAGGCGGCACCGTCCCATCAAACACCGCGCGCCCGGGCAGGCTCTCCGGGGGTAGCCTCTGACCGGATTCATCGAGCAAATCAAACTTGGCCAGCACTTCCGCCGCGGGTGTGTTGAGAAACGCGTCGGCCGAGGCGAAACCTACAAGGATGGCGGCCTTTTGGTTGGCATAAAGTAGCCGGCCGCGTCGATCCTGCACCGTGATGCCTTCGTCCGAGCCTTCCAAGATGGCCCGCAACTTTGCCTGGATAGAATGAGCCCTCTGCGCAAAGGAGATAGCCTTTCGTCGTTCTGCGCGGGCTCGTTCAGTGAGCAGAACTAACACGCCTGATTCGGCCACAAACAGCGATACGCGAACGAAGTTGTGGGCATTCTCAGGCCGCAGAAATTGAAACCCCAAGAATGCCGATAGCCCGACCACAGCGAAGCCTCCGGCCACACCAAACCACCACGCGGCCAATACGAGGGGCGCGAAGAACAGCAGGAAAGGCATGCCTTCGTGGAAGAAATCGAGAAACGCGAGTTTCACCAGGGTGGCTGCTATCAACAACAACGCCAGCACAGCGAACTGCTGAATACGGGAAAATTGCCCACCAGGTCTTGGCGGGGCCGCCACAGGTGACCAATTTTCTGACGATTGGTCCCCCGATTTGGACGTATTCCCACTCACGAAATCAAGCATTGCGGCATTAGTGCCACGGTAGCCTGGAACTGACCACCATCCCGAAAGAGAGGCTGCTGACGGGCCTCATCGGCACGGCTTAATGCTGTCCTGGGCGCGCCTGGCCCGTGCCATCGGGCTCCGTCGTCCATTGTTTCATGGCCTCAGTACCAGGGCGATCGATGTGAACCTTGTCATCTACAAGGGTGACCCAGCTAACTGGGATGAAGTGATGCTGGCCGGTCTTGTCTTTAGCCAACTTGATTGACGTCGCACCCTGCAGATGATCCACGACGGCGAATTGGCCGTCTTGCGAGCAAACGACGGGCATGTGGGGCTTGATGGATTCGATGTTGAGCATAGAGCTGCGTGAAGCACGAAGCGTGCCGTGATTCACTCGGATATCGCGGCACTGGCTCGCAAGTTGCTAAGAGTGAGTACATGTTCCTTCTTAGTGATTTTCGGGCGCTTCGCCCGCGCCACTTAGCAACGCAAGCGGAGACCCTGGAGTGGCTCGCGTGCGTGCACGCCCGAGCTGAAGCGCGACAATTGGAGGAGAAGGGCGAGCCCGCGGACGAAGCGTCGCTGCGCGATTCGCTGCGCCGCCAGCTGGGGCGGTTTGGTTGCAATGCAAACCAGATTGCCACGCGCGGGCACGAGATCGAAGACTGTTCTCACACGCGCTGGTCCGAGATGCAGGTCTATGATTGTTCCGAACAAGGAGCGCCACAGGGAATGCGCGCGCGCACCAAATTGTTCGAGCGAATCGCGAGTGAGGCATTTTCTAAGCTATTTTCGGAGGTAGAACGCCCGCCGCGCGACCTGATTCACGTGACGTGTACCGGCTACGCGGCACCGAGTGCAGCGCAACTCTTGGTAGCAGCGAAGAATTGGGGTGCACGGACGCGGATCACCCACGCGTATCACATGGGCTGCTATGCGGCACTCCCCGCACTTCGAATTGCCGCGGGCTTCGGCGCGCTCGGAGCTGTGAACGAGAGCACCAGCGACGCGGAAGCGCGTACTGACATTGTGCACACTGAGGTCTGCTCACTGCACTTAAATCCGCTGCGCCACGAGCCCGAGCAGCTCGTCATTCAAAGCCTCTTCGCAGACGGCTGCATCGCCTATTCGGTGCATCCTGAGGCCCAATTTCATGGTCGCCAGGCGGGCCTCGCGGTGCTGGCGCTCGACGAATGGAGCATCCCGGAATCATCAGCGTCAATGGCCTGGTTCTGCTCCGATTCGGGAATGGAGATGGTGCTCGCACGCGACGTGCCCGAACGGATCGCGGGGTCGCTTCAGCCTTTCGTCAGGTCTCTCTTGGAACAATCCGGATTGAGCATGGCTGCCGTGCCGCAAGCGGTGTTCGCCATCCATCCCGGCGGCCCCAAAATTGTCGATCAGATCGCGAAGCTCCTGCAGTTGAGTGAAGAACAGGTTCGCTTCAGCCGTGCCGTGTTGCGCGAACGCGGCAACATGTCGTCGGCGACGTTGCCGTTCATCTGGCAGAAAATCGCCCTGGCCTCCGATGTTGCGAGCTTCACCCCGATCGTGAGCTTGGCGTTTGGCCCGGGGCTGACCCTTTCAGGCGCGGTCTTGAGCAAGGTCTTGTCGTGAGCTGGCTCCTGGTTCCTCTCGCCTTGCAAGGGCTAGGGATGCTGGTTGATGAGTTGTATTTCCATCGCCGACGCGGTCTGCCGCGCTGGGAGCGCGTGGGGCATCCATTGGATACCCTCAGTGTGGTGGGCTGCTACGTATTCGCTCTCGCGATCACCCCTTCCCCCGCTGCACTCGCTGGTTTTATCGCACTCGCGGTTTTATCTTGCTTGCTTATCACGAAGGACGAGTGGGTTCACGCGGAGCACTGCACGCCTGCCGAGCATTGGCTGCATTCTGTGTTGTTCGTGCTTCACCCGATCGTTTTGGGCGCGGCGGCGCTGCTATGGCAACACCAGGACCGCGCGCTGCTCTGGTTGTCGGCCGCGCTCACGCTCGGTGCCGGATTGTATCAAGCGCTGTATTGGAATATCCCATGGAAAAAGCTATTTCGTCGCTCGTCCCCGTCAATAACGACATCTATGAGCAGCTCGGTGAGCGCTGGTACGGTGCCAACGACGATCCCGTCGCGCTCTTACGCGCCGAATCCCGGCTCCGAAACCCATGGTTAACTGAACGGCTACGCGCCCACGTCGGTGGCGAGGCCCAAGTGCTCGACATCGGGTGCGGCGGCGGGTTTCTGAGCAACCACCTCGCGAAAGAGGGTTTCGACGTGACCGGTATCGACGCTTCGCAGGCGAGCCTCGACGTAGCCGTGCGGCACGACGTCACCGGCAAGGCTCGCTACCTACTTGGGGACGCGCTGGCGCTTCCGTTCGCCGATGCAACGTTCGACGCCGTTTGCGCGATGGACTTTTTGGAGCACGTGGAAGACCCAGCGCGCGTGGTGGCGGAAGCGGCTCGCGTCCTTCGGCCCAACGGATTGTTCTTCTTTCACACGTTCAACCGTAATCCGTTGGCCTGGCTGGTGGTGATCAAAGGCGTGGAATGGTTCGTTCAAAATACTCCGCGCCACATGCACGTACTGCGCTTGTTCATTAAGCCGACGGAGCTTGAGAGCATGTGCCAAGCTCACGCTCTTCACTTCACGGAGCTCCACGGTTCGGCGCCCGTCGTGTTTTCAAGGGCATTTTGGCGGATGCTGCTGACGCGCACGGTTCCGCCAGATTTCCGCTTTCAATTCACGCCCTCCACTGCATTGGCGTATACCGGATACGCGCGGCGGCTGACCGCGCTCACTTCAGCAGCAGGCGTAGGCTGACATAGCCCAGGGTTCCGGCCGACACTGCGAGCTGCAAGCGATGCAGGGTGACGAAGTTCGCCATGACCTCACTCGAGAACCGCTGACGCCAACGCAGCACGACGCCCCACAGTAAGACCTGAGCCGCTATCACTATCGCTCCGTCCACGACACCAAACCGGCGCCATGCCACGGCGGCAACGCATACGCCCCCAGCGATCAAACAACCCAACGAGAAGCGAAAGCTCGCGACGGGACCGTAAGCGACGCTGAAAGTGAAGTCGCCGCGGGCTCGATCCTCAGCGATCTGGTAGAGCTGACTGAGCGGATAAAAGCCCGTCGTCAGCAAAATCGCTGCCGCCATGCCGAGCAACCCGTCAGGCGAATTGAAGAGCGAGTGCGGCGGCGAGGCGCCGCACAACCAGCCGGCAGCGAAACCTATGCCTCCCTGGCCGAACGCAACGACCGCCACAGACAGCAAGGGTCGCGCTTTCCAGCGGAAAGTCGGGTGCGAGTACGCAACCGACAGCACCATTACCACCAAATACAAAAGCGTCAGCCACCAGCCGCAAGTGACGGCAATTCCGAGGCCGATCAGCTGCACCGCAAGTGAAAAACCGAGCAACGCCTCCGTCACCGCGGGTGGCTTAAGCAGCCCGCCCACCGGGCCCTCGTCGCGATCATAGTAGGAATTGTAAGCGGTGATGCCGCCGTACAAAAATACATGAAAAGCCAGAAATCCTAGGCCCGTGCGCACGGAGAAGACACCGCCACCGAGCGCGAAGCCCCACGCAAATAATGGTGAGAGAAACAGCAACTGGTAGTGCAGGCGCAGATGGACGAACAGCGGGAGCAGCTTTCGCATGGGCGCCGGGAGCTTGCGCGCAGAACCTCGCGCTGGCTAGAGCCGAGCTGGTTGACGCGTCGAACAGACTCCACAAGTTTCGGAGCTGTGCAGCACTGCCGCCTCAAGCGTGGCGAAACGCCCCGATGCTGAATGGGCCCTGCCACGTTAGAACCTGCCTCGCGCAGGCGCTGCTGACCCTGATCGGCATGGCGCGTCATTTGCTTAAGGATCAGACGCCAAAGCCAATAGCCCACTTCCGAGGATACCTATGAAAACGCAAGATCTGATGACACGCAATGTTCTCACTTGTTCCGCGGATGACACGCTGGAGCGCGCAGCTCAAATCATGTGGGAATCCGACGTTGGATGCTTGGTTGTCGTGGACGGCGAACTTTCGGCGGTGGGAATGATCACGGACAGAGATATCGCGATGGGCGCCTACACGCAGGGGTTTCCGTTGCGCGATATTCAGGTGGGCATTGTCATGTCGCGCCAACTCATCAGTTGCGCCGCGAGCACACCGCTCGTCGACGTCGAGAATATGATGCAAAGGTCACAAATCCGTCGGCTACCAGTTGTTGACGCGCATGGTAAGCTCGCCGGCATCATAACGCTCGGCGATATCGCGCACGGAACAAGGTCCCCAGCCCGTGTGCTGGAAATTCCGGGTCTCGCCAAAACGCTTTCTGAGATCTGCCAGCGCCGATGGGCTGGGCCAGTAGCCACCCAATAGGACTCGTTAGGGGACTCGTTAAGGAGAACAGCATGCAACCCGCTGGTATCCCTCAAGACTCTGAGGATCTCCCGTTCGACTTTTTGACCTATTTGCAACGTCAATTGGGGGTCAGTCGTGAAGCTGCGCAGAAGATGTTGGGAGAGTGGCTGCTCAGCTATCAGCCACAACCTGGCCTCGCACGCCCGCGGGCGCCCACTTTTTGAGCGAGTCATTCGGTGAGGTAAATTGGCTGCGCATGACAATTCGTAGGGCATTAACATGTGGTTATCGTCCTTAGATTGGAATTGAGCCATCATGTTCTGGCAATTGGTGATAGGCCAAAATGATGCCATTACGCCCAGCGGCTCAGGAGGAAGAGGCTCAAGTGAAGGCCACCGCCCTGCAGAGCGCGATTTTCAACAGCGCAAACTTCTCGAGCATCGCCACCGACGCGAAGGGAGTGATTCAGATCTTCAATGTCGGGGCCGAGCAAATGCTCGGCTACACCGCGGCCGAGGTCATGAACAAGATCACGCCGGCGGATATCTCTGATCCGCAGGAAGTGGTTGCCCGCGCCAGAGCGCTCAGCCTTGAGCTTGGAACCCCAATCACGCCTGGCTTTGAGGCGTTGGTGTTCAAGGCGTCGCGCGGGATCGAGGACATCTACGAGCTGACCTACATCCGCAAGGATGGCAGCCGTTTCCCCGCGGTGGTGTCGGTCACGGCATTGCGTGATGCGCACGGGATCATTATAGGGTACCTCCTGATCGGTACGGACAACACCGCGCGCCAGCAGGTTGAGGCGGAAAGGAAAAAGCTGGATCAACGCCTGCGTGATCAGCAATTTTACACACGGTCGCTCATCGAATCGAACACAGATGCGATCGTGACCACCGATCCGTTCGGCATCATTACGGATGTTAATAAGCAGATGGAGGGGCTCACCGGTTGCACTCGCGACGAATTGATCGGCGCCCCCTTTAAGACCTTCTTTACAGATCCGGAGCGAGCCGAAGCGGGGATCCACCGCGTCTTGAGCGAAAAGAAGATCGCGGACTATGAGCTTACGGCGCGTGCTCGGGATGGGAAGACGACGGTGGTGTCTTACAACGCGAACACGTTCTACGATCGTGATCGCACCCTGCAAGGCGTTTTCGCCGCCGCGCGCGACGTCACCGAGCGTAAGCGCTTTGAGCTGGAATTAAAGCACGCCAAGGCCGCAGCTGAGAGCGCGAGTCGCACCAAGTCTGAGTTTTTGGCGAGTATGAGTCATGAAATCCGGACGCCGATGAATGCCATCATGGGCATCGCCGACCTGCTGGCGAAGACCGAGCTTTCTCTTGAGCAAGACAAGTACGTGCAGATCTTCCGCCGGGCGGGCGATAATCTCTTGAATCTGATCAACGACATCCTTGATCTCTCGAAGGTCGAAGCGTCGCAGCTCGAGCTGGAACAGACTGGCTTTTCGTTGAAGGATCTCTTGGAGAAAGTGACGGAGATGGTCGAAGGCAGGGCACGCGAGAAGAGCTTGGCCCTCGTGTGTGAGGTCGCTCCGAAAGTGCCCGTTAGCCTGCTCGGCGATCCGACGCGTCTGCGGCAGGTCCTGCTCAATTTGATCGGTAACGCGATCAAATTCACCGAAGAGGGTGAAGTGTCGCTGCGTGTCACGCGTGAGCTGGATTCCAACGTCCCAACGGCACTCCGCTTCACTATCTCGGATACCGGCGTCGGAATTCCGGCTGAGAAATTGGGCCGGATATTTGAGCGATTCACCCAAGCGGACTCCTCCACCACCCGCAGATTCGGGGGTTCGGGGCTAGGTCTCACGATCTCCAAGCGTTTGGTAGAGCTGATGGGCGGGAGCATTTCGTGCGAAAGCACGGTTGAGAAGGGAAGCGTCTTCTCTTTTGTGGTCCCGTTCGAGATGTGGGCGGGAGCTGAGGCGCGGGTGGAAGTGTCGAGCGGCACAGGTTCCGACCGGCCGTTGCCTGCACTCCGTATCCTTTTAGTCGAGGACTCAACGGATAACGCTACGATCACGCTGGCCTACTTGCAGGACACACCCTACCGGCTTGAAATCGCTGATACCGGAGCCGTCGCGTGCGAAATGTTTAAAGCCGGCCATTACGACCTAGTGTTGATGGATCGCCAAATGCCGGTGATGGATGGATTGACCGCGACGCGGAAGATCAGGGAGTGGGAACGAGCGAACGGTGGGGCACCCACGCCGATCGTGGCGCTTACAGCGTCTGCATTGAAGGGTGATCGCGAGAAGTGCCTAGCCGCGGGATGCACGGGTTTCTTGACGAAGCCGATCAAACAAGAAGTGCTGTTGCGCGCGATCAAGGAGTACTCCGCGGCTCCAGCGGTACTTAGACCGTTAATGGTGAAGGCCGCACAGAAGGACCCAGACCTTACCCTGGCGTATCCTAAGTTGGCGGCGCTGGTACCGCCGTTTTTAAAGAACCGTAGGCTTGATGTGATCACCATGCTGGACGCCCTCGGTCGGGGTGAATTTGAGATAGTTGTGCGCTTGGGCCACGCGATGCGCGGCGTGGGCGCCAGTTTTGGATTTCAAGGCATCACAGACATCGGGGAGGCTTTGGAGCTTGGAGCTGGTCGCGCTGACATGGATGCTTCCCGGAAATCGGTCAACGACTTGTCTGCTTACTTGGATGGCGTGGGCCCGGAACAGACTCCCTCGGCAGCTTGAGGAGGTTCTGATCGCCCCCTGGGGGCCTATTTGCCACAGTGAGGCAAAATACTACGCACGCCCAGGGGTTCCGTGATACGAGGTAGCATTCGAAAGGCACTGATGAGACACGAACGCCCCGCCGGGGCTGATCTGTCGATTTGGCATTAAACTTGCTCTCTTCGGCCGCCGAGGGACTAGGGGTTCGCCACCGAGTCAAGGGAAGCCATGAGTAGAATATTAGCCGTCGATGATGATCCAGATGTCTGTGCGCTATTTCGTGAATGTCTAGAAGGGCAGGGGATTCAGGTTGAGTCGTGCTCAACGCTGACCGCCGCCTATGAACTCTTGGCCGCAGAAGACTTTGACGTGGTCGTGGTCGATGTGCAGCTGAATGGTGAGAGCGGCCTCACGTTGTGTGAATGGGTGAGGGAGAACCGAGCAGATGTACCGGTTATCGTCGTTACTGGTTTTGGTAATTTGGATACTGCGGTGAATGCGATTCGCGCGGGTGGCTACGATTTTATTACCAAGCCGGTTGATATGGACTTGTTGAGTTTCTCCGTGAGACGCGCCGCGTTGCACCGAGAGCTCAAAGGAGAGGTTCGCCGGCTCCGATTGGCTTCTACGGAGCACGTGGGTATCGAAGGCATGATTGGCGAGAGCTCGGCCATCAGGAAGCTGTCGAACTTGATTCAGCGGGTAGCCAGCAGCGACGCTACCGTCTTGGTCTCGGGCGAGAGCGGCACCGGAAAGGAGCTTATCGCCCATGCCTTGCATAAGACCAGTGAGCGCGCCTTGGGGCCCTTTGTGGCCGTTAACTGCGCAGCGTTGCCGTCGGAATTGCTCGAAAGCGAGCTCTTTGGGCACGAACGAGGCGCTTTCACCGATGCTCGTCAGGCGCGCGAGGGGCTCCTCCGGCAAGCCAACGGGGGAACGCTCTTTTTGGATGAGATCGGCGAAATGTCGTTAGGCATGCAGGTTAAGCTGTTGCGAGCGTTGCAGGAGCGCAAGGTGCGGCCGGTGGGAGGTTCGCAAGAGATCCCGTTCAATGCTCGGCTGGTTGTCGCCACGAATAGGGATCTTGAGAGCCAAGTGGAGGAGGGAAAATTTCGTGAGGACCTTTACTACCGCATCAACGTGCTGCGCTTGCATTCCCCTCCGCTGCGCTCCCGGGGCAGCGACGTGTTGCTGTTGGCTCAGCATTTCTTGGCCATGATCGCCAAGAGGAGTTCTCATCCGATGAAGGGAGTGTCTCCCGCGGCCGCCAAACGCCTGCTGGATTACGATTGGCCCGGGAATGTTCGCGAACTCGAGAACACCATAGAGCGTGCCATGGCATTGGCTCAGTTTGATGAGATCGGCGTGGAAGACCTGCCCGAGAAGATCCAATCGCACCAAAGCACGCAGATCGTCATCAGCGGCAGCAATCCCGAAGAACTTGTGTCGCTTGAAGAGCTTGAAAAACGCTATATTTTGCGGGTGCTCACGGCGGTTTCGGGCAACAAGACCCAGGCGGCTAAGGTGCTTGAGCTGGATCGGCGGACCCTCTATCGAAAGCTCGACGGTTACGAGCGTGCTGAACGCGTCGGTGACTGACCGAGCCCGTGGCATAATGCCCCATTGAGGCGCTCTTGTTACAGGGCTGGCTCCCGATCTGGGCGTCCTGCGAAACTTTGGGCTTCCGATGGTGCGAAATGCAGCGTTAACCTCCAGTACTGTGCTATCAACCCTGCCCTAGCTCTTGGCGCGCCCCTTGCACTCGGGGGGCAGCACGCGTCTTTCGCGCGAGCAGGTTTACTCAATAAGTAGGGAGAATTTATGTTGCTTATGAATCGGTTTCGCAGAGAAGCCCAAGTCTTAGGACTGCTCACGATAGGCCTAGCCTGGGCACCGCTCGGGTGTGCAAGCGCTCAGGTTCCAACTCAGAGTGTTGCAGATGCGCGCGCATCGACCGCTGCCGCTCAGGCAGTTGGAGCCGAAAAGGACCCGCAGGCGGCCCTTCATTTGAAGATGGCCAATAACAGCTTGGCCCGTGCCGAGCGACTCATCGCTGATGACCAGATGGACGAAGCTAAGGATGCATTAGGGGAGGCAAAGATCGATGCTGATCTGGCTTTCAAGCTCGCCACATTGGCTGAATCAAAACAAAAGGTCGCTGAAGCGCAAACACACCTTCAGGAGCTAAGCAAAGAAGCAGGAGGAGTAGCACAATGAGTCTAATCGGAAAATTACCCTATTCCTATTTGATGCTCGCGCTCTTGCCAGTTGCTTGCGGGGCTTCGGCCGCGACTCAGCAATTGGTTGATGCGCGTCGTGCCTATGATGTCGCCGCCCGCAGCGAGGCCCGGACGCGCACGCCGGCCAAGCTCTTGGAGGCCGAAGACGCGTTGAAACGCGCCGAGGTCGCCCATCAGGATGACCCGGGTTCGCAGGAAGAGCGCCATTACGCCTATCTGGCTGAAAGGCGTGCGCAACTTGCAATGGTTGAAAGTGACCTCGTCGCTTCTCAGCAGAGCCTCGCTAACGTCAATGAGTCCCAAAAAGTCGTCACTAAGCAGGGCCTCGAAGATGCACAGAGCCGAGTTCGCGACCAGAATGGCCAGATCAGCGACCTTCAGGCCAAGGAAACCCAGCTCAATAACAGCAAGCTCGCTCTCAAGGGCGAACTCGCGACTGAGAAAGAAGCGCGCCTCAAAGCAGAAGCGACTGCTGCGGCGGCACTCCAGAGCCTGAAGGAAATCGGTCAAATCAAGGAAGAGGCCAACACACTCACGATCACGCTTTCAGGCGCGGTTCTTTTCGCCACGGGCAAATCGGCACTGCTGCCCATTGCGCAAAACGCACTCAATAAGGTGGCCGAAGCGCTGAAGTTGCAGCGCTCTGATCATCACATCGTGGTGGCAGGCTTCACCGATTCGAACGGCAGCGACGAGGCCAATCAACAGCTTTCGCTCGCGCGAGCGCAGGCCGTGCGGGATTACATCGTCAGCCAGGGCATTGACGGAGGCCGGGTCACTGCGGAAGGAAAAGGCGAAAGCGAGCCCGTCGCAGATAACAAGACGGCTGAAGGGCGAGCGAACAACCGCCGCGTGGAAATCAGAGTCAGCGGCGACGGAAAATCCGGCGCTTCGACAAGTCGATAAGCGCGATGTGAGGCGGGCCAGCTCCTCCGAATGGCGGGGGCGCTGGCACGCTTACGCACAGGCCCCCGTGCGATCTTCCCGTGCACGCGGGTAGCCTGTAAGTGAGCCACTGGATGACGAGACAACCCAGCGATAGCCAAGACGGGGACAATGCTCTCGTGCAGCATGATCTCGTGCAGTTTGAACGGCGTTACAGCATGGCGCGGCTCGCGTCGAGCTTGGCGCACGCGCTTGGCACCCCGCTTCAGGTCATCTCGGGGAGAGCAAGTCTGGCGCACGCCGCGACCGATCTGGAAGGTGCGCGCGCTCAGCTAGCTATCATTACGCGCAAGTGTTCCGAGGTTGCGACTCTGCTGCAGAAGTCGGTACTCCAATTGCGTGGGCCTGAACCTGACCTTCCAACGGCCGATTTAGTCCCACTTTTACGGGACATTCTTGAGAACACTGAACTCAGCTCACGGCTCGATATCGTGTGGGATTCAGAGTTTCCAGGAACGTGGATCGGCATGTTTACAGTACCCTTGTTTGCGCAGACGTTGCGAAGCTTGCTCGCTTCCTCGTTGCGTCGCACGGCAGCGTCACTGGTCGTGTCGGTGTCTCGTTCAGCGCAGAATGGCCAAGCGACGATGCTCGTGGTGGATTGCGCATGGCAGGGCGCCCTGATCGACCGGAGCACTGTCGCGTGTCTGCTGGACCCTTGGCAAGCGTTTGAAGGCAGTAGAGAAATCTGGGCGGAGGCGTTAGATTTTGTTGCGCCTCATGAGGCCGCGCGACAATCAGGCGCGACACTTTCCTTTCCAACTCAGAACGGAGTCCGGCTGGAGTGGCCGATCATGGCTCCAGCGGGTGCCCGCTAAGGTGCGGCCGGCTGGCACGGCGCATGCTTCGGGTACGATCGGTTCCCTCATGCCAACATTGCCCGCCACCTCTCAGCACCCTGAAAGTCTCTCTCCGAGTTGCCCTCGCTGCCGGGCGACGACTCGTCGCTCCCGTCGACGCGGAGTTCTTGAGCGCTTTTTTAGCGTCTTTGCGCTGGTGCCGTTCCGTTGTCCCGACTGTCAATTCAGGTTTGCGCGCTTCTACGTCGTCGACGGAGCCAGAAGGTGAGCGGCCTGTCACGGGTCCACATCGTCGAACAGTCGATCCACAGAGGGATGGTGCTCGGCTGACTTCCCTTCAGGGCGTAGCCAGGCCACGCACAGGACAATCGTCGTGGTCAGACCGCTGACGAGTGCGCCATAGGCAACGAAGGGGTACCCGAAAGCGAGCGAGAGACCAAACACCGTCGAGACGAGCATGAATAGGACGACAATGACTAACCAGTGACGTTTCATGCCCTCGTTAGAGCAAGCTGCATGCCACGAAGTAGTGTGAGCGAACTCAGGTTTCGAGATGATGCGGCGTCTCTCCAAGCTGTGAAGGCTTATCCTGGAGTTGGCGTGTCAAGAGGCCTATTGCCAATTGAGCGGCCAACCCAACCCACGCCTTTTGTGGGCCAGGACGAGGTGCAACCATGCGGATCTGTAGGATGGGCCTGCGACCGCCTGAGTTACGAGCGATCAGCAAAACGGCCACACCTGCTGCCAAAAGCGCCGTACCAAACAGCAACGGCTTCCTGAACTCCCGCACGCCCTCCCGCACGCGCTCCACCACGCGTTCAGAAGCATTCGACACTCCGACCAACGTATCGTTAAAGTGAGCCCGAGCGTCGACGAGCTCCCGCTCTGCCTGGTTCCGGCTACTCTCAGTATTGTGTTCAGGCGTGCTGGATTGGTTCATATTTGCTCCTGATTATGAAGGGGGGACGAGGAATGTCGTGGCGTCGAAGTGGCCTTTCGCCAACTCACCAGCGCAATTATGCCGCTACAGCCTCCTGCTAGGTACGGAACTGCTAAGGCAAGGACGGCCAACGTTTGGCTGAGATGCCCGAACAAAAGAGGAGAAAGGACAGTCAATATCAGTCCCGCCTGCAACATCACGAGGGCGAACACCCCAAACGCAATGGCCAGGGCGGCCCGAACGGCAAAGTCTCCCGCATGCGTTAGCGCAACCTTGATTTCGGCACGGACTAGGCGAACTGCTCCTTGCACGACGTCGGTAGACGCATGAGCCATATTACTCGTATATTCTTGAGCCACGGCGCGACAGCTTGCACTCGCCGTGCCAGCATGGGCTCGGGCTGGCCCACGAATTGCAAAGTCTGGCGTAAACTGGCGCGAGCGTGTTCGTGCTTTGAAACGGAAGGTCTCTCCTCATGCGATTTTCAAAACTACTCATAACACTCGGCGGCGCCCTCGCTTCAACGCGACTCGCGCGTGGAGTATACTCCTACGATCTCAACGACTTGCTCGGCGTGGTCGGCCTCTCGCGGCGCCAAAGCCATGTTGGGCGCGGGATCTTGCTGTTTGGTGGCGGGGCCCTTGCCGGTGCAGGTGTGGCGTTGTTGCTCGCCCCGGACAGCGGGCGAAACACTCGGAGAATGCTGAGTCAGCGTCTTGACAAGCTCACGGACGCGGCCTCGGATACACTGCGCGAGCTGCAAGAAGAAGTACCAGCACTTTTAGGGAGGGAGCCGGCGTCGCACGCGTCCGGTCAAGCGAGTCAGCGAAAAACTGCAACTGGCGATGGAGCACACGGCGCGAGTTGAACTGTTTTTAAAGCGCAGGAGGTCAGCGTCACAGGCGCTGGCCTTGCTTGTTTTAAGCTCAACATTCGTGCCGTCGCACATAGGGATTGTGATGATTGGCATACAAACTGCTTAAGATCTGGCATGGAAGCAGCTTCCGAACAGACTTTGAGAATGAGGGGATTGGTGAACTTCCACATTCTTCGCTCGTGGCTAATTGCCTCACTGCGACCTGATGTCACATCCGTAGCTTGCCGGGTTCCGGGGACCAGTAACGCAACGATGAAAGGCTCGAGGTGAGCACGGCTCTTGTCGATCTGTTCACCAAGCGGCAGAAATCGATCATCGATCGATTCGTCTTAGCTCTGAAGAAGGGCGATATACCCTCGGACAACATGCCAAGGTCCGTTCTCGTCAATAGCCTGCCGTTGTTTCTCGAAGAGTCGATTGATTTCCTGGATGGCGGCAGCCCCTCTCAGCATTCGGAAGAGTCGTCGAGCACGGCGCGGCACCATGGCGAGCAGCGGTGGGAGCGAGGATTCGAGCTTTCGGCGCTTGTCCGCGAATACGGCATCTTGCGCCGCTGCATGCTGGAAGAAGCTGAGGAGGCGTTGGTTGTCATTTCTACCAAAGAATTTGAGCAGATTGCCAATTGTATTAATCTGGGGATCGGTGAGGCGGCTGAGGCGTTCACGCGGCTTGAGGCTAAGCGGCAAGCCGAGCTTTCGCAGAGAGCGAAGGAGTCAGTTGAAAGGGCCGAGACGAGTGACCAGGCACTCCACGATTTCGTCGAGAACCTTGCGGATCTGGCTTGGTCCGCGCGGCCCGATGGGTACATCGATTATTTTAATCGGCGTTGGTACGAGTACACGGGGACGACCTTTGACGAGGTAAAGGGCTGGGGATGGGAGAAGGTTCACGAAGGAACGCTTCTGCCTGAAGTCGTTGCCCGCTGGAACTTGAGCCTGACAACACTTGAGCCCTTTGAGATGGAGTATCGGCTGCGCAGCGTTTCTGGCCAGTTTCGTTGGTTTTTGACGCGAGCGCACGCTCTTCGCGATCGTTATGGGAAGGTTACGCGTTGGTTTGGCACCAGCACCGATATCGACGAGCGGCGGCAGGGGGAGGCGGAACGCGCTCAACTTTTCGCGCGTGAACAACAGGCTCGTCGTGAAGCGGAGCGGCTCAATCGGCTCAAAGATGAATTCCTTGCCACAGTGAGTCACGAACTTCGAACGCCGCTCCAAGCGATGATGGGTTGGGCGCACATTCTGACGAACGAGAATGTTGATCGCGATCACTTGCGAAGGGGCCTCGAAACGATCGAAAGAAACGCAAAGGCTCAGTCTCAGCTGATTGATGACATTCTTGATGTGTCGGGAATTATCGCTGGTAAGGTGCGGATCCGGGCGGACGCCTTGGATGTGGCGAACGTCATCGAAGCTGCGCTAGAGACCGTGCGGCCAGGAGCGCTTGCCAAAGGGGTGGAGGTAGTATCCAATCTGCCCGTCGATATTGGCAGTATTTTTGGCGACGCCGATCGCCTTCAGCAAGTGGTGTGGAATCTCTTGTCGAACGCGGTGAAATTTACGCCGCGCGCAGGAAGGGTAACGATCGGTGCCCACCGTGGTGATTCTCAGTTAACCATCACGGTGAGTGACACGGGCAAGGGCATTTCCGAGGAGTTCCTGCCGTCGGTGTTTGAGCGCTTCAGGCAGGCTGATTCTGGCTCCAACCGGAAATTCGGCGGGCTTGGGCTGGGGCTCGCCATCGTTCGCCATTTGGTTGAGCTTCATGGCGGCACTGTTGACGCATCCAGCGCTGGCGAGGGTAAAGGTTCAACCTTTGTGGTACAGCTACCCATTGGCGTCACGGGAATTCCGGGTGAAGAATCTGAGTCGCACGGTCCCCCGAGCGAGCGAGCGCCCCGCCGCGTCCTAGACGGGCTTCGAGTGCTGGTGGTCGACGACGAAGTGGACGCGCGCGAGCTGCTCCTCCTCATTCTTGAGCAATACGGTGCTGAGGCAGTCCAAGCCTCCTCAGCACACGACGCGTTGGCCCAGCTTCAGCAGGGGACGTTTGACGTTTTGGTGAGCGATATTGGAATGCCAGAGGAAGATGGATATGTCCTGATTCGTCAAGTGCGCGCGCTGGAAGACGTCATGCGAAGCGGCATTCCTGCGCTCGCGCTCACGGCGTATGCGCGGATTGAGGATCGCAGGCGTGCTCTAGGTGCTGGTTTTCAAATGCACATCGCCAAGCCCATGGATCCCGACAACTTGGTCGCGGCCATCGCCCAACTGGCCGAACGTCTGCCCGCGCTCAGTCCCTCCGCCACCTAGCTCCCACAGATCCACATCTTAGGTCGTCAGTACCCGACGTCTGGTTCGTCGCTTGGGCTCGCGCCCGAGCGCGTTCCGCTCGGGCTTTTCGGAGCCGCAGGGGCATGGTGCGGCAGCGCGCGCGCGCTTGGCTTGGTAGAGGGCGTGATGGCACGGGGGGACGCTGTCCTTTCCTTCGCAGGCGGTATTGCGAAGGTGACTTCGGGCGCTGCTGCCGCAAGACCGGCCTTTTGGGTGGCGCTTGACGAAATACGCGGAGGTGGCGTGGCGGCTCGCGTGACTGCGGCGGTCGCTACCGTCGGGGAAGCGCCGGATTGTGCGGGTGGATCTGAAGGGCCTCCCTGCGTGAGCAGGTAGGCTCCCGCGCAGACCGCGAGAACCAGTGCGGCCCACGCCAGTTGCTTGTAGCGCTTGGTGGGGCGGAGTTGTTCGAGTTCCTCACTGGTGAACGTCACGGCGGCGCTGTGACCAAGCTCAGACAACAACGCGGGTGTCACGTTGTGGTTGGCGAGAGGAATGACCCCGCTCGCACGCTGCGTGTTCGTGAATGACGGCTGATCCGACATGCCCGGCGGATACTCGCTGCCGATCTCGAATTCCGGGCACGGAATGCCCGCATTCTTCAGCGCGTGATAACAACGCTCGGCTGAGATGCGCGAACGCCGCGGCGCAAACGGATAAAGCGCGATCGCTAGCTCGGCGATATTGCCGTAGCGCTGATTGGCGTCTTTTTCGAGGCAACGCGAAATGACTTTTTCTAGCTCCACCGGTGCGTCGGGTAACAGCGAGCGCAGGGGCACCGGCTCGTGCTCAAGAATTGCCGCACTGAGCTGCATGAGCGTTGGCTCCTCGAATGCCGACAGGCCAGTCAGCAACTCGAATAGCACACAGCCGAGCGACCAAATGTCGGTGCGGGCGTCCACCTGTTCTGAAGAGCGAATTTGCTCCGGAGACATATACGTGGGCGAGCCGAGCGGCATTTGGGTGCGCACATGGGCGCGCTTGCCCTGTGCGAGCGCGACTTTCGAGATACCAAAATCCAAAATCTTGATGAAATCCAGGCCTTGTGCGTGCCGAGTCAAAAATAGGTTTTCAGGCTTAACATCACGATGCACCACGCCAGCCGCGTGCGCTGCTGCGAGCGCTTCGCAGGCCTGCATCACATATTCGATGGCCACCTTGATCGGGATCGGGCCTTGCTCGTGAAGGACGGCGCCAAGGTCTTGGCCTTCGAGATGCTCCATCACGATAAACGGCACCCCATCAGGCAACGCGCCCACGTCGAAGACACGTGCAATGTGCTCACTCTTGATCTTCGCAGCTGCACGCGCTTCCCGCGCGAAACGCTCCACGAGCTCGGGGATCGCCAGCGCTTCGGGCCGTAGAAACTTGAGGGCGACCTTCTCGCCGAGCTCCACGTGCAGAGCAGAGACGACATAGCCCATGCCCCCTGCACCGATCAGGGCCTGCACTTCGTATTTGCCTGCGATCATCTCGCCGGCTGAAAACGGCATGTCCACCACGCTTCCCAACGAAAGAGCGACAAGCTCGCTTGATGGGGATCTCCGTTCGGTGGCTGTGCCCGGGGCGCGCTCGGCTGGGGTTACCATGGTTGTCTTTGGCCTCGTCCCAATACGGTACGAGGCCAGATCGCTTTAGGGGCGACCATCACGGGCACTGAACGTACGCGCCGCTCTGCTGTTGGGACCTGATGTCAAAGATCAGTCCAGAGCTCCGATAGGCCGGTTTGGTGGACGGGCCCCCGACGCACCACATCTCGAGTGTCCCGCCCTTCACGGCCCCGTTCTGGTCCCAATCGAGCATGCCGAAAGTACCGACTGCGGTGACCTGGTCGCCCGCCACGAGCTTCTGAAATGCAGCCAGCACATTCGTTCCCGTAGCTTCCAGCGTCGTTGTGCCGCCAGCAAGCTTGCGCAAACCGGCCGCGACACTCGCACCGGAGACTGGCTGATCCGTAGTGGCCGCCAGGGCAAGTCCAATGGCGTAGGCGGCGTCGTGCGACGGGCCCATTCCCGAGGTCGTCGCTGTCGCGTTGAAGCGCACATTGTAGTCGACTTGAAATGCGTTGAACGTTGCGCCGGGCGTATTGTTGCCAGAAGGGCCAGGCGTTATCCCGGTGCCCCGAATACGAGCACGAAGAGGGTCGTTGTTGGTGGTCGCAGTCAGCAACTCCGGGACCTTGGTGGAGTCGATGAGCACGTAGTAGGGTCGATCGGGTGCCGTCCACTGCGCTTCGAGCGGTACCATTATTTTGGTGATTGCCTCAGCCGTGCCCGCGAGCACAATGATGTCGGGTGCGAAGGCCACGTATTTGTCGACAATCGTTTGCTGCGTGGCGTCGGCTCCGTTGTAAGGATCGATCTGCACGTTGTTGCCTAAATTAAGCGGATCCGGGAGTGATTTGCCGTTGATGACCAGATCGCTCAACGAGGTGCGGGTCCCGATTCCGAGCGCATCGTTTCGAAACACGATGCCGAGCTTCACTACAGACTTAGCACGGGCCATTTTCAAGGGTTGCTCGAGCGAATTGATCTGGCTGATCATCAACGGCGCTCGTTGCACGTCGGAGGGAACCATCAGCCAGGTGAGGTCGTTGTCCGTGAGCGCCGCGATGCTGGAAGCGACGCCGGTAGGGCTCATCACGACCGTACCCCCTAGCACCGTGACCTTGGTCGATACGTCGAGCGTATCCTGACTCGTGTTCGGACCGACGATCGCTGGGACGTGGAGATCCTTGACCAGGTGTTCTGCAGCGCGCACCAGGTTGGTCGACTCATCGCACGAAACCATGACCAGGGGCCGTGGACTGACAGATGAGGTTTCGGGCGGCACGCCTCCCACCGCGTTGATTTGCTCGATCGCAAGCTCCGCGGAATGTTGGCGTGGCAGATTGGTGGCAGCGGTGCCGCCTTTGGTCGAAAATAGCGAACCTATCACGATGGCGTGGTCATTCAGGTAATCGCCGGTGATGTGATCACAATCCTGACTCAAGAGTGAGACGCAGTGACTCACTCCTTGCTTCACACACATGGCGGCCACGACCGTTGGGCCAGCCCCGGCTGCGCCGGCAGCCCCTGTGGAGGCGCGGTCTGTGCACTCTTGGTTGGTTGTGCAATCACCGAGTTCGGGGGCCCCACCGGCGCCCGCTCCTGGAGTGTTCGAGCCACCGCTTGAGGCGGA
>JBBRRP010000011.1:0-72662 GCA_038246305.1 Polyangiales bacterium
CATGCAACGGCAGAGCGACGGTCACGCACGGATGGACGCCCGAGAGCGGATTTCTGCCCTACCGCTGGGAAGGGTACGACGAGGCTGTTCTACTCTACGTAATCGGGCTGGGCACGCCGACATATCCGCTGACGCCGGAGAGCTATACGGCATGGACTTCGACGTATCAATGGAAGGAGATCTACGGCTACGAATTCGTCTATGGCGGCTCGCTCTTCATCCACCAGTACTCACACATTTGGGTGGACTTCCGCGGGATCCAGGATGCGTTTGCGCGAGACAAGGGCATCGACTATTGCGAGAATAGCCGCCGCGCGACCTACGTCCAGCGGGAATACGCGATCCGAAACCCTCTGCAATTCGCGGGCTACGGTGAGAACTTCTGGGGGTTGAGCGCGTCCGACGGACCCGGCTGGACGACGCGCACGATCCACGGCATCGAGCGTTCATTCTTCGACTATGTCGCCCGCGGCGCACCTTACGGCCCCGACGACGGGACCGTCGCACCTTGGGCTGTGATCGCGTCGTTGCCGTTCGCCCCCGAAATTGTTTTGCCGAGCATCCAGCACTTTCAGGACAAGTATCCACAGGTTACCGGCCGGTATTGTTTCAGGTGCAGTTTCAACCTGACTTTTCCGAACGAGGCCGAGGACGGCTGGGCGTCAGCCCACCATTTCGGGATCAACCTCGGCCCGGTCGTGCTGATGTGCGAGAATTACCGATCAGGCTTGCTGTGGCGCCTGATGCGCGCGTGCCCTTGCATCATCACTGGGCTGCGACGAGCGGGATTCAAGAATGGCTGGCTATGAGGGCTTCCCGGCGACCCAGTCGTCCTTTCAGATCGGCGCGGGCTTCGAGCCGCCGCGGGAGGCAGCCTTGGACGCTAGGCTAATCGCGCGAGTCCTGCTCCAACAACGACAGCTTCGCTCACATGAGCGATGGTCACGCGCCGAGCTTGACGCCCATCAGACCCGTGCGCTCGCTGAGATGCGCAGGTTCAGCTATGAGCGATCAAGGTTCTACCAGCGCTTCCATCGAGGGTTGGAGGGGCGGCCTCTGCAAGAGCTCCCCGTTCTTACCAAGGCCGAGCTGATGTCTTCGTTCGACGAGCTGGTGACGGATCCGGCGGTCCACCTTGCCGACGTCGAACAGCATCTCGCAACCCTTCGTGGCAACGAGCGTTTCCTAGGGCGCTACTGGGCGTCACGAACCTCCGGGAGCACCGGCCATCCGGGGATCTTCCTCGTCGATCGCACCGAATGGTCGATGGTCATCGCGTCCTACGCGCGGGCTCAAGAGTGGGCCGGTATCAAGGTCAATCTCATGCACCGCACGCGGCTTGCGGTGGTGAGTTCACGCGTGCCATCGCACCAGTCCGCGCGCGTGGGCATGAGCATTGACAGCCCGTTCGTGCCGGTGCGGCGCTTCGACGCCACTCAACCACTCGCCGACATCGTGGGGGGCTTGAACGAATGGCAACCGGAAAACCTGGTCGCCTATGCGTCGATGGCGAAGGTGCTCGCGGAGGAGCAACTTGCCGGTCGTCTACGAATCGCTCCGCGCGCGGTGATGTGCTCGTCTGAGGTGCTGACGAAGGATGCCGCCGCCCGGATCCAACGCGCGTGGGGCACGCAGCCCTTCAATGTATACGCAGCAACCGAGACCGCCGGGCTAGCCTCCGACTGCAGGAGCCACCGGCTTCACATCTACGAGGACATGGTCATCGCGGAGGTGGTGGATGAGAAAAACCGCCCGGTACCTAACGGACGCCCGGGGGCAAAGATCTTGGTGACCGCGCTCTTCAGCCGAACTCAGCCGTTAATCCGCTACGAGATGAGCGACTGCGTGAGCATCTCGAACGATCGCTGCGATTGCGGTCTGCCCTTCGCGTTGCTGTCCGGAATCGAGGGACGAGCTGAGGACTGGCTCGTGCTGCACGCGAGCGACGGGCGCGACGTTGTTGTGCATCCGAACGTGTTTCACAGGTTATTGGAACCGTTGCACGTCAATGAGTGGCAGGTCATTCAGACCACGGATGCGCTTCGCATTCTGCTCGGACGACCTACGGAAGCGATTCTGGGCGACCAACTTGCAGCGTCGGTCACGCGAGAGCTCCGGGAAGCTGGCGCTGAGCCGCCACCTGTGCGCGTTGAGATTGTCGACGCAGTGACGAGAACCGCACTCGGAAAAGCTCCGCTGATCAGAGCCATTCCGTCGGCAAAAGCAGCATCTCCCCGGAGCATTCCATGACTCGATGCGTGGCGGTGGCATGAGCGTACGCAACGAATCTTCCAGGTCACCAGCACTAGCCGCGGTTCTGGGCACGCTCGCGTTGCTTCTCATCGGTACGGGG
Organism: Polyangiales bacterium; assembly: GCA_038246305.1. Lineage (GTDB taxonomy): Bacteria > Myxococcota_A > Polyangia > Polyangiales > Polyangiaceae > JBBRRP01. The sequence continues at coordinate 2,354 of JBBRRP010000011.1, forward strand.
GGCTACTTCGAATGGCTCCGTCCATCGTTACTGCCCGAGGATCTTCGCTACCTCCGACTCGCCGAGAACACAGTACCGATCCCCCTAGCGCAATGGCTGCATCTAGTATTCGCCACTCTCGGTGGCTTTATTCTCGGATTCGGTATCCTCCTGGCAGGCGTGTCTGGCGTTGCTTGGAGCGGGCGTCTGAGGCCGCTGTGGTGGTGCATTGCGATCGCGAGCCCTGTCGCGGTGGGGCGGTTCTTCTACAGCAACTTGGTGCTCGGCTCCTATTTCCTCTGGTTCGTGTCGATCCTCGCTTTGATCGCTGCCGCGGCGATGACGCTCTCGATCATTCGACTCAGGAGGGGTGAATGATCGCGTGCGAAGGCAGGGTGCCCCACGAACGACGAATCGCTGAGCTAGCCCGCCGCTTTTATTGCTGAGGCGATTGGCCGACTGCCAAGCCAGCGCGCGCGGTGGTATGTACGGCACCGCTATGTTTGAGCGCCTCATCGCGGTACCCGGAATTCGACAGATCTACGCCCGTCGCTTAGAGAAGGGTTTTAGGGGGGCGTGGGCAGGAACCTGTCACGGCGTCTACCCAAACTTCGCTGCGGCTGGCCAGGCGGCACCAAAAACCAAACCGTTAGGCTATGACAACGCCGGCCCAGCACAGATGTACGAGGAGCGCTTGAATCGCCTGGTTCCTAGCGACTACCCTGCCATGTTCTGGTTAAACAAGTTGTTCTCGGAAGGCGCACGGAGAGTCTACGACTTTGGGGGCCATATCGGCGTAGCCTATTACGCTTATCAGCACTATTTCGACTTCCCAAAGGACGTGAGCTGGACGGTCTACGACGTGCCTGCCGTGGTGGAGGCCGGTCGGGAGCTCGCAAAAAAGCGCGGCGCACCAGAAGCGTTGAGCTTTACGAGCGAAGTGAGTGACGCGAGTGGCGCGGATATTTTTCTTGCAGCAGGTTCACTTCAATACGTCGAATCGCCCACGCTTGGCGAAATGCTCGACTCGCTACCGAGCAAGCCAAAGTTCGTATTGGTGAACAAGACTCCTCTCACCCAACGTGAAACGTTCGTGACGCTCCAAAATATCGGAACGGCCTATTGCCCCTATATCTTGTTCAACGAGGAGACGTTCAAGGCCCCGCTCCTGGCGGGTGGCTATAAAGTTCGGGATCGCTGGGAAAATGCAGATCACACCTGCGAATTGCCGCTCAATCCGGAACACACCTTGCGACGCTACACTGGCCTACTCTTCGAGCGCTAGGCGGTTCTCGCCAAAACAGCGCCGGCGACGAGCGGACGGCCGTCCTTGCGGGACTACATCGCCAAAGACAACGTGGCAGCCCGTCGAGCGCAAAACTTTCTGAGAAAATCTCAAGGTGATGGATTCAAGCTTGCCGCTCTACTTCACGGGCATCTTTCGTCACCGCTTCAAGCACTCCGCTGCCCATCGCGTCGAACTGGGGGACGTTCAGCGCTTTGCCCACTTTCTTTGGCACGACATGTGCTTGACACTCCTCGGACGCACCGCCTCTTTTTGGATTTTGGTGTCGCCTGATTTGAAGGACAAATTCAATGTCTCGCGTCGTTCCCACAAGTTCAATAGACGCCGATTGGCGTGCCGTTTCATTGCACAAGCCCTGCCCTGTCTGTGGTGGCCCGTCCGGTTGCACCTACCATGGTCAAGCGCCCTTTGTTGGCTGTGCCAACAAACCTTCGGACTGGCCGTTAACTAGTGGTTTGTGGCTTCACCGCTTGGATCCGCTGCGCGGCACAAGGAAGTCGCCATCTTGAGCAGGCCCGAAGAGGAATTGGATCGGCCTGCAGGCGCAGGTCTGGCAAGCTCGATGCACCGGTGAAGAGTATCATGACCCGAGAGGTTCGGGCCTGTTCGCCGGACGACTCGTTCAACTCAGGGGCAACCGTTGCACGCCTCGTTCGTCGAGAGTGCAATGTCGAAGCATCTCCACATTTGTAGCGAAGAAGATTCGATGCTGCAGGCTCTTCAGATCATGAAGACTGAGCAGGTGCATCGGGTGCTTGTTAAGGACAGTGCGGGAAAACTGGTTGGAATCGTGTCTCTGGCTGACATTGCACGGCAGCTCGCGTCCGTGGATGACGTGGCATTGGCAGTCGTGATCGCCCGCGCGGTCGCACGGATATCCGAACTTCGGCCTAACATTGAAGTCGAAACAGCGCGAGCGGCTGAGTAGTAGCGATCCGGTGTGGGCGGAGGACTGCGAGGTTCTCATCAAGTTCCTTTGATGCCCATGCGGATTGCAAGCCGGATCTTGGGCCACGGTGGCGAGAACCCCGCGTAACCCTGGCGTGGAGGATTCATGCCTTCCAAAGAAAACCCTCGCTTGGGCGAGAACTCTAAGCTACCGCGCTATTAGCACTCACGCTCTGGGGGCGGATAGCAGGCAGGTTTATGGTTCAGGTTCCGATCAATTCCAAGATCCTGGTCGTGGATGACAATCCCGAGAACCTGGCGCTAGCGCGTGCAACGCTTGAAGACGAAGGTTACCTAGTATTCTTGGCCGCCAACGGAGAAGAAGGGGTCCGTGTTTTCGAGGCTGAGCATCCTGATTGTGTGCTTTTGGATGTGCGCATGCCCCCCGGTCCAGATGGTTTTGCGGTGTGCGCTCGAATCCGAGACTTACCAGGTGGAGCGGAGACGCCGGTGGTGTTTCTCACCGCGTCGCGTGATGTGGACACGTTTGATCGAGCCCTCCGGGCCGGGGCAGACGATTTTCTCACGAAGCCGATACGTCCGACCGAGCTTGTGCTCCGCATTCAAGCTGCACTCAAGCTGAAACGAATGAGCGCTGAGCTTGGTGAGCACTACGAGATCGTGCGCCGCCAACGCGACGACTTGATGCGCCTACAACTTCAGAAGGAACGCCTGAGCGCGTTTGTCGTCCATGATCTCAAAAATCCCGTGAATTCCATGGACCTCCACGCCCAGCTTCTGCTCCGGAATCCTGAGTTGCCGGCGCGAGCACGCGATTCCGTGCAGCGGATCCGAGACGAAGTGCGTTCCCTCATGCGCCTGGTTCTGAACTTGTTGGACATCAGCAAGAGCGAAGAAGGAGAATTGGCGCCCCGCTTTTTAGACGTTGACCTCGATGGTCTGGTCGCTGACCTCTTGGACACCCACGATCTCAAGGCAAGAACCGCTGGTGTCACGCTCGGGCGCGCGATCGACGTCGGAGTTGTTTCGGCCGACGTCGATCTACTGCGGAGGGTGCTCGAAAATCTGCTCGACAACGCTCTCCGACATGCGCCTGAGAAGAGTGAGATCCGCCTTACCGCGATTGAGCGTGAGAACGCCGTCGAAATCCGCGTTGCCGATAAGGGCCCAGGTATTTCGCCTGAGATGCGCGAGCGGATTTTCGAACGGTTTGTGCAAGTCGATGCGGGTTACCGCACTGTTTCGCGCTTGGGTCGCGGCCTTGGACTGACGTTTTGCAAGCTTGCTATTGAAGCGCACGGCGGAAGCATTTGGGTTGAGGCGGCGGAGCCTGGCACCATCTTCTGTGTGAGCCTGCCAAAACGGGGCCTCCCAGAGTGAAGAATGTGTCGGAAAGCGAGGCGGGCGCGGGTTTTGTCGGGCTAGACGAACATCAAGCGAGAGCGGAGATCTTTCGTCAGCTGCTCGATACGGCGCCGGACGCGGTTGTGGTGACCGACGAGTTGGGGCGCATTGTGTTGGCGAACCTCCAGACGGAGAAGCTCTTTCAATACGTTAGAGAGGAGCTTATCGGCCAGGCAGTGGAAGTACTGATCCCGGAGTCTTTCCGTTCATCCCATGTTGGGAAGCGCAAGAGCTTCGTCCGCGCGGCGCAAACGCGACCCATGGGAGCCGGGCTCGAGCTTTTCGGCAGGAAACGCGATGGCACCGAGTTCCCACTTGAAATCAGCCTGAGTTCGGTTCCAAGCGCAGAAGGGATGCTTATTTCAGCGAGCATTCGTGACGTGAGCGATCGCAAGCAAGACGAGCGCAAGATGCGCGGGCTGCAGGGGCACTTGCTTGCTGCCGTTGAGAGTATTCAGGGGGCTTTCGCCATCTTCGATTCTGCGGATCAACTGGTCCTCTGCAATAGCGAATGTCGACTGTTGCTCGGTAGTGTCGTTGAAGGCGACATCCTGGGTCGAAGCTTCGCAGAGTTGCTCGACAAGAACCTTGCGCACGGCAGCTTTGACCTCGGAGACATTGCGCTCGCCACCTTTCGCGCGTCTTGGCTCGCGTACCACAAAGATCCGAAAGGAGCTTTGGACGTGCGCACCCGAGACGGTCGCAGTCTGCGCATCGTGGAGCGACGAACGGCAGAAAACGGCATTGTCGCGACCCTTTGGGACATCACCGAAGATGTGCTGCATGAGGAAGAGCTGCGTAGGGCACAGGCTTCAAGCGACGCGGCCAGCGCCGCGAAGAGCGAATTTCTGGCCTCGATGAGTCATGAGCTCCGGACCCCGCTCAACGCCATCCTAGGTTTCTCTCAGCTCCTGCAGCGCGACAAGAAGACTCCGCTCACCGAACGCCAGCAGGAGCGGATGGGCCACGTTCTCAAGGGCGGAGAACACCTCCTGCGGCTGATTGACGAAGTGCTCGACCTGTCGCGGATTGAAGCAGGGCAGGTCCTGATCTCGCCCGAGGCTGTGAGTGTTTCCGAGGCGCTCTCGGAAGTAAAGACCACCTTAGAGCCGATGGCTGCGCGCGCCGACATAGAGCTCGTGATCGCGCCGCTGACTGCAGATTTTCCGATGGTGATTGCGGATCGGACTCGATTCAAGCAAGCCATGATGAACTTTGGCTCCAACGCCATCAAGTACGGAAGAACAGGCGGAAGTGCGATCCTTCACGCGGTGGAGAAGGATGGACGTATTCGGATCGGCGTCACGGACAATGGGATCGGGATCCCGCAAGACAAACAGGACAAGGTCTTTCAACCGTTTCAGCGCGCGGGCCAGGAAACGGGCGCGATCGAGGGCACGGGCATTGGCCTTAGCATCACCCAGCGCCTGGCTGCTCTCATGGACGGCACCGTAGGTTTTCAGAGTGTCGAGGGTGAGGGGTCAGAGTTTTGGATCGAGCTTCCTCAACATCGGCCAGCCCCGGACGACTCGACGCCCGAGCGAAGCCAGGAGTCGTCCGATCTGTCCCCGTTGAATGCCCTGGCCGGAGAGCGCCAGTTGATCGTCTACATAGAAGACAATCCGTCGAACATCGCGTTTATGGAGGATTTGATCGCAGATTTCGCGCTCGTGGATCTCATCACCGCGCCGACGGCTGAGATTGGCATAGAGCTCGTGCGGGCGCGCCAACCCAAGGCTGTAGTCATGGACATCAACCTGCCTGGCATGAGCGGGTTCGAAGCTACCAAGCGGCTACGAGCTGACCCAGCGACAAGCCAAATCCCCGTCATCGCTCTATCGGCTGCCGCGATGCTTCGGGACCAGTCGCGCGTCAAGGAAGCGGGCTTTTATCGTTATCTCACAAAGCCTGTGAAGGTTGACGAGTTCACGCAGGTTCTCGAAGAGCTGCTGGTACCAGCATCTGGCGTTTGAGTTCAGGTGCTGGCATAGCGCAAGTCCTGCGCAAAATCGTTATCATCCCGCAAGGAGTGCGTTGACCACGCCCGGTACAAGGGATCCTGCAACCTCGGCAGGTGGCTTGATGTGTGCAGTGGCGGACTGCAGATGGCGCGAATGATCGAAACAGCCGTTTACAGCGCTAAACCCTACGACCGTGAGTATCTCTTGAGTGGGGAGGGTGGCGATCGCGTTTCCTGGCGTTTTCACGAATTCTCCCTCACCGCCGCAACGGCTTCCACCGCGCAAGGCGCCCAGGCCGTGTGCCTCTTCGTCAACGACCAGGCAGACAGCACGTGCCTCGCAGCGCTTGCCAAGCTTGGCGTGAAACTCGTGGCCATGCGCTGCGCCGGCTACAACAACCTCGACCTTGCCGCTGCCCGCAAGCTCGGCCTCGCGGTGGTGCGCGTTCCCGCCTATTCGCCACATGCCGTTGCCGAGCACACCGTCGGGCTCTTGCTCACGCTCAACCGCAAGATCCACCGCGCCTACAACCGCGTGCGCGAGATGAATTTTTCTTTGAATGGCCTCGTAGGTTTCGACCTCCATGGCAAGACCATCGGCATCGTCGGCACTGGAAAGATCGGTCGCATTTCAGCGCAGATCTTCCGCGGCTTCGGGACTCATGTCATCGCTCACGATCTATCCCCATCGACGGCGTGGGCGGCTTCGCATGGCGTTCGCTACGTCGACTTCGACGCCCTGCTGGCCGAGAGCGATATCGTCTCGCTGCACGTTCCGCTACTTCCAGAGACTCGCCATCTGCTCAACGCGCAGACGCTATCGCAAATGAAAGCCGGCGCGTTCATCGTCAACACCAGCCGCGGAAAACTTGTCGACACCGGCGCCCTGATTGCAGCGCTCAAGTCCGGCCAGATCGGCGGCGTCGCGCTGGACGTCTACGAGGAGGAGGAGGGCCTTTTTTTCCAAGATCTCTCGGGACAGATCCTGCAAGACGATGAGCTCTCACGCCTGCTCACGTTCCCCAATGTGCTGATCACCGCGCACCAGGGGTTTCTCACCCGCGAGGCCCTCGGGGAGATCGCGCGCGTTACGACACAGAATCTTCTCAAGTTCGAAACCGGGGAATCATTCTTGGAAGGAACAACTCTATGAAACCGCCTAAAAATACCAGCTTAGCGCAGCCCGCTGCATCGTCCGAGGCGCGCCCCTTCATCAAATGGTTTGCCGACATCACCATCGCCGACGTCCCGCTCGTCGGTGGCAAGAATGCTTCGCTCGGCGAAATGGTGCGCGAACTCTCAGGTAAGGGCGTGAAGGTCCCCGACGGATTTGCCATCACCGCGGAGGCGTATCGCCATTTCATCCGCGAGGCACAGCTGGATGATTTCATCCGCACCACGCTGACCGACCTCAACACCCATGACATGACCAACCTCAGCCAACGAGGGCACGCGGTGCGGCAGGCGATTCGTAGCGCAGAGTTGCCGGCGGATTTGCAGGAGCAGATCGCCGGCGCCTATCGGCAGCTGCAAGGCGCTAGCGCGCTACCGCTCGATGTGGCGGTGCGTTCATCGGCCACTGCCGAAGACTTGCCCGACGCGAGCTTCGCTGGGCAACAAGAGACTTACCTCAATGTCCAAGGTGTCGCGTCGCTACTCGAAACGTGCAAGCGCTGCTTCGCCTCGCTCTTCACCGACCGTGCGATCAGCTATCGCGTGGACAAAGGCTTCGAACATATCCAGGTCGCACTCAGCATCGGTGTGCAGCGCATGGTGCGCTCGGATCTCGCTTGCGCCGGCGTTATGTTCACCATCGACACCGAAAGCGGCTTTCGCGACGCGGTGCTCATCAGCGCGGCATACGGCCTAGGTGAGAACGTCGTCCAAGGCTCGGTCACGCCGGATGAGTACACAGTCTTCAAAACCACCCTGAAGACGGGGCACCGGCCCATTTTACAGAAGTCCGTCGGCAGCAAAGAGTTCAAGCTCATCTACGACACCGGCGGCGGGAAGATGGTGAAGAACGTACCCGTCCCACTTGCCGATCGCGCGAAGTACGCTTTGAACGACGACGAGGTGCTGGAGCTCGCACGGTGGGGCTGCGTTGTCGAAGACCACTACTCTGCGCAGCGCGGAGCACCGGCTCCAATGGACTTGGAGTGGGCTAAAGACGGAAACAGCGGCGAGCTGTTCATCGTGCAAGCGCGACCTGAGACGGTGCAGTCGCGCAAGAATCCCGACGTGCTCGAGACATTTCGGCTCGAGCGGCGCAGCACTGTGCTCGCTAGCGGCCGGAGTGTTGGCGAAAAGATCGCCACGGGGCGAGTGCGCGTCATCAAGAGCACGCAGTTCATCGGCCAGTTTCAGGAAGGTGAAGTGCTCGTTACTGACAAGACCGATCCGGACTGGCAACCCATCATGAAGAAGGCCGCCGCCATCATCACGAACCGTGGAGGCCGCACGTGCCACGCCGCGATCGTCAGCCGTGAGCTTGGAGTGCCCGCCATCGTAGGTACTGAACAAGGCACCGAGGCGCTCAAGGACGGCCAGATCGTCACTGTCAGCTGCGCTGAAGGCGACGCGGGTTTCGTGTACGATGGTGCACTTCCTTTCGAGGTACAACGCACCGACCTCAAGGCCATCGGCCGACCACGCACCAAGGTGATGATGAACTTGGCGAATCCGGAGGAAGCCTTCTCCCTTTCTTTCATCCCGAACGAAGGCGTTGGGCTCGCGCGGATGGAGTTCATCGTGACGACGCACATCAAGATCCACCCCCTCGCGCTCATTGACTTTGAGCAGCTCGCCGATGCCGCTACAAAAGCCGAGATTGAGCGCCTTACCGTCGGCTTCAAGGACAAGCCGCAGTTCTTCGTCGACAAACTCGCGCAGGGCATCGGCATGCTTGCAGCAGCCTTTTACCCGAAGGATGTCATCCTCCGTCTGAGCGATTTCAAAACGAATGAGTACGCTAATCTCATTGGCGGAAAACCGTATGAGCCGCACGAGGAAAACCCGATGCTAGGTTTCCGGGGCGCGAGCCGCTACTACCACCCGCGCTATCAGGCCGGCTTTGCCCTGGAGTGTCGAGCCGTTAAAAAGGTGCGCGAGGAGATGGGTCTCACCAATCTCAAGGTGATGATCCCCTTTTGCCGCACCGTCGACGAAGGCCGTCGTGTCCAGGCGGAGATGGCGACGCACGGTCTGCGACGCGGCGAAAACGGCCTGGAGATTTACGTCATGTGCGAGATCCCTAGCAACGTCATCCTTGCTGAAGAGTTTGCCGAGATCTTCGATGGCTTCAGCATCGGCTCTAACGATCTGACAGAGCTCATCCTCGGCGTTGACCGCGACAGCGAAATCGTTGCCCCCATTTTCGACGAGCGCAACCCTGCCGTAAAAAAGATGATCGCCCAAGTCATCGCTACCTGCCGCGCCAAAGGTCGCAAGATCGGCATCTGTGGCCAGGCTCCGAGCGACTACCCGGAGTTCGCGCAATTCCTGGTCGAGCAAGGCATCGACAGCATCTCGCTGAATCCCGACACCGTACTGAAAACGACGCTGGCGATCCTAGAAACCGAGGCCAGGTTGAAAGAGCGGATGAGATGAGGAAGCGGAGGGGAAGGAAGGGGCGCATCCTCTCACCCGCTGAGCCAGAAGTGTGATTGGCAAACCACTCTCAGAGCCTCTTTTACAGTGGGGTCCGGCAATGCATTGCCACATGACCATCGCGTCATGAACCAGATGGGCTGCATGTTTCATCGGTTGCTGCTGCCGCGGCGAACGCGCTCTCGATCATCCAGCTTAGGAGGGGTGAATGATCGCGTGTGAAGGCAAGCGGAGATCGCGCAGCTCCTGCGCCTGGGGACGGTAGGGAATGCATCGCTTGCGGGTAGCAGAGCCGAGAAGCGAGCGTCAACGCACACCGAAGGAGCGGCCCGTATATTGCTGAATGCTGCGACGTTACCAAACCAGCAGAAGACCAATGACAATAATTTTTATGAAAAGGAGATTTATATGCGAGCTATGGTGATCAATGCCTTCGGGGGCCCGGAAGTATTTGTTGCACAGGAAATTGAAAGGCATGATCCCGGGCCAAACGAAGTTCTCATTAAAGTGCGGGCAAGCTCTGTGAATCCTGCAGACGGAGCCGCTCGGCGAGGAATGCCAGGACCGCATCCTGCAGTAACTTTGCCCGCCGTTCTTGGCTACGATGCTGCAGGGATAGTTGAAAGTATTGGTTCTGGAATAACACGTTTTGCTGTTGGAGATTCAGTATTTGGCATACCCATCGGCGGAAAGCGGGGAGGAGCGTACGCGGAGTACTGCATAGCTTCTATAGATAGCATCTCAAAAATGCCGAATAACAGATCCTTTGAAGAAGCTGCTGCGGCGCCTGTGGCTGGGGGGGTAGCATGGGCGGCGTTAATTTCGCGCGCGAAACTCAGCATCGGAGAAACTGTGCTAATTCATGGCGGGGCCGGCGGCGCAGGCTCTTTTGCTGTGCAAATTGCAAAAGCGGCAGGGGCCTTTGTTTTTGCGTCTTGCGCCTCAAATGACATGGAACGAGTGCGAGCCTTGGGCGCGGATTGTGTGCTTGATTACCAATGCGGCAAAGTTGTTGAAACTGTTTTAGAAGAAACTAAAGGCAAAGGTGCGGACGTTAGCTTCACCACTGTTGGCGGGCCGACATTTGTTGAAAGTTTTGCGGCAACCCGTGAAGGCGGCAGAGTTGTAACAATCACAGGACCCGATCTGGGGTTGGAAGAAGCGCAATTTATCGCTATCAGTCGCAATCTAACCCTTCATTTTGTACATTTGGATGAAGTGAGTTCGAAATTAGCATGGCTCAGAGTTCTCATGGAACGCGGACAAATCAAGCCGCTCATCTCTCATGTGTATCCGCTATCACACGTGGGGGAAGCCCACCGTGTGCAAGAATCTCGCGGAGAAAATGTGTATGGGAAGATTATTATCCGTATAGATTGAGCCCACCTTATTTATAGGGCTGCGGATCCAGATGACAGTGCATGTACATAGGAATTTTAAGCTGCCTTTGCGATCGCGTCAAAACTCGGGAAGGCCACAGTTATAGAGCGATTCCTTCTGCAAAATCAGCATCCCGCCGGAGCACTCCATGACTCGATGCGTGGTGGAGGTATAAGAGTGCGCGTGGGGAAGGCAGCGCGTGACGGCAGCACAATTCGCGCGATCGCCCAAAGGCGACGCAATGGTTGCGTGCGTGTCGGTGAACAAAGCAAAGCACAAAACCCAACAGCGCTTGTTCAGGGCTCGTTGTTGCGTTTGGTAAATCTCAACATCGATGGCACATGTATTGCTCCGAGGAAGCCATCCCATGGCTACTGCGACCATAAAGTTCTGCTCATTCCCTCACGCGAGACTTCCGCCTGCCGGAGCCACCGGCAGGGCCGCCATAGGACCAAGGTCAGAGTCAGGGCGTAAGGGGTCTTCGAATCGCCCTTGAAACAAGCCGAGTCGTAGAGTCACCCCGCAAACGTCAAATAAGGAGTTACGAGCAATGAATCATTATTACGCTACTCTGGCAGCTGGCATTTCAACCGTAGTGCTGGGCTGTGCCGCAGATCCCGGCACCAAGCCGCACGATATGAGTTCAGCCCAGCACGAAGCGATGGCGAAGCAAGAGGAGCAGGCTGCGGACACACACGCCGAGCAACACAACCCCGACGCGAAGGTTGAGGAGTCAAAGTGCTCGGGCAGAGGCGGATGTTGGACCTCCGTGTCGAATCCCACGGGGGGACACGCTGAAGACGCCGCGCACCATCGCGAACTCGCGCAAAAACACCGCGCAGCTTCTGCGGCGCTGGCGAGTGCCGAGACCAGCGCTTGCAGCGGCCTGTCGGACGATGACCGAGACATGAGTCCCTTCCACCATCGAGAGGATATCCTCTCCGTCTCCCCGCTGACCGAGCAGGTGAAGACCGGCAAAACCACCGTCACCAAACAGGTTGGCTCGACGGTCGTCTTCCGTGCGCTTCCCGGGCTGACGGCAGAATGGCTGCAACGTGTCGTCGATTGCCATCTCGCTCGCGCTGCCGCCGCCGGGCACGACATGCCTGAAATGCCTTATTGCCCGCTGGTGCCAAAAGGAGCGAAGGCGAAGGTCACGTCTGCTGGTAACGGCTTTGCCGTCAACGTCTCAGGCGATGATTCGACTGCCGTCGCGGAGATCCAGAAACGAGCGAGCGCACTTCAAGCGGGCGCAGCAGGCCAGTAGCTTGGCGCCACTCGAATCGCTCAACCGCGACTGCTTCTGCATCACCCTGGATGCCGAGGAGCTGAAGCGCCAGTTCGAAACGGATGTCGAGACGGGCGGGTTGTCTCCGTTGATCGCGGAGCAATGCCCGCATCTGTTCGCGACGACGCCGGTCTTCATAGCTCGGCACCACCTCCAAAGCATGGCGGAGCTCGTTAGAGCAGTCGAGGAGGTCATTGCGCTGCCTGCGTTCCGTGAACGTGTGCTCGCGCGAGCACGCGATGTGGCGCGCTTTGATGCGGGGGGCGTAAAGGGGGCGTTTTTGAGCTTCGATTTTCACCTGGCCGGAGCTCAGCCGATGTTGATCGAAATCAATACCAACGCGGGTGGAGCGCTGCTGAGTGCTGCGCTCGCCAAAGCACAACGCGTCTGCTGCCCGGCAATCGCGAGGATGGCCGACCCTGTTGGGCTCGGAGCACTCGACCAGACGTTCCTCGCCATGTTTCTCGCCGAATGGCGACTGGCACGCGGTGAAAAGCGCTTACAGCGAGTCGCGATTCTCGACGAGAACCCACAAGGGCAATATCTCTACCCCGAGTTCGTGCTGTTCCAACAGCTATTTCGTCGAAGTGGCATAGATGCGGTGATCACGGATCCGTCGTCGCTGCGGCTGCACGATGGCGTTCTCTGGCAAGGAGACCTGGCGATCGATCTCGTCTACAATCGCTTGACGGATTTTATGTTGGAAGCGCCTGCGCACGCCGTGCTACGCGATGCCTACCTCAACTACGCGGTCGTGCTAACGCCTCATCCGCGCGCTCATGCGCTTTACGCCAACAAACGCAACCTAGCTCTGCTCAGCGACCCTGAGGGCCTACGCTCAATGGGCGTTCCTAATGACACGGCGCGCATACTCTTAAATGGCATTCCGAAAACTGAGATCGTTGATCCAGCCGACGCCGAACGGTTGTGGACAGAACGACGCAAGCTCTTCTTCAAACCCGCCTCAGGCTTCGGCAGCAAGGCCGCCTACCGTGGCGACAAGCTGACCAAGCGCGTATGGGGCGAGATCCTAGCCGGCGACTATGTTGCGCAAGCCCTGGTGCCTCCCGGTGAACGCCTCATCCTTGAGGCTAGCGCGCCGCAATCACTCAAGTTCGATGTGCGAAACTACGCGTACGCTGGCCAGGTGCAGTTCGTCACCTCACGACTCTATCAAGGCCAAACGACCAATTTTCGCACACCAGGCGGAGGGTTCGCGCCTGTTTTCACAAATGTTGTATCCGCATCTGCTGATCAAGGAGCTGGCTCCCAACAATGAACGTGCCCTTTTTGATCCAACGCACACGTTTGATTGATACCGACAGAAATCGTAACGAACGGACCCGTGGGAGCCTTCACGGGGATGAACTCCAAGCCGCCGACATCCCAACAACGCACGGCACCGTCTGACGTCAGAGCACAGCCAGTGCCATTTAGATTAACGCTTAACCTTCTGAAGCTTCCCGCCAGCGTTACCTTTTCCTCTGAACCAGGCGCCGGTTGCAAAGGAGGGTTGCCCCAGCAGCGGACGGAACTAGGTGGGAAGCTAACGCCGCAGCCCCCGTTGGGCCAAACGCTGACGTCCATGTAAGAGTCATTGAACGGCCCAGTTGTTTGGCCATTCGCCAGACAGTAGATGTGAAAGGTGTTGCGCGCGATGGCGCAGACGTTGCCCATACTTACGGAAAGAATCTGAAATTGCTCGACGAGCGCCTTGGTCCCGCCCGCAAGGTCAGAGGCCCAGCAATGCATGCTTCCGTTCTCATCGAGGCCACAAGCGTTGAAGAAGCTCACGCCCACAGACTTGAACTTCCCCTTAGGAAGCACCAGATCGACACCATCGCACTCGAGCGCCCCGGTATCTCTCACGGCGCAGCGGTAGTTCCAGCCGTCGATGTCGCGATTGAATGCAACGTCTAGGTACGGCCCTTCGCGTTCTTCGAGCAATTGATCACCATCGATGCACACGAGCTTCCCCAAGCTGGCGGGCGCTCCAATCGAGTCGAGGGAGGGAGGCTCGCCGGTGAGTAACTGAATGCCACAGAAATAGCGACCTGGGCCAGCTACCACTTTAGAGAATCGGAGTTCGGTAAGATCAACTTTGCGCGGAAGCGGGGGTGCTGGGCGTGCTGGGGGTTTGGTGTTGGGGGCAGAGTTCGTTTCTACGGTGTTCATGGATGGCACTGGTGTGGGCGTCCGAGAACCGGAAGCAGAGTCCAATTCCGTGTGGCCTCCACAATTCGAACAGACAACGAGAAAACCTGCAGCTGCAACCAGGCCTGCTACGGGCGATCCACCAAAGAATTCACGGCGCTGAAACATCGCGGCAAGTGTAGTCTAAAAACCAACAAACAGCCACCTAACTAGCACCGATCGCTAACGTCCCCGAAGCAGCCTGCGGACACCCAACGCTGGCACAACACCTGCCCCGTACCCTAACGCTAAGCCAACCACGCCGGAGTATCCGATACACGAGCACCCCATCGCGCCGGTGAGCAGAGCGATGCTCGACGCCGAGAGCCAGAAGCCCAAACCATAGCGACCGCGGTGGCCCACCCAAGAGATCGCCAACCCAGAAAACAAACCGCCCGCCGTGCACGCCGGCAGGCACAGCGTCGTGCAACTCCCATCTAAACAAACGTGCCCGAAGCTGTTCGCACACAGCGCGAGCGTCAGCGGCAACAGCCCTGCGATGAGCCCAGGCAACACGGCGCGGCGGAGATCGCGGCCATACCACAACAGCAAGACACCCGAAGTGAACATCAACGTACCAAAAAATAACGCGGATTCCGGCCGTTTACCGACGAGTGCCGCAAGAGCCACCACCGCCGTCACCGGCGCGAAGCCGATGAACGCCCGTAGTGCGCGACTCCATTCATACTTGATCCGGAGCCGTGTTTGCAGCTGTTCCAAGTTAGCTGAGTCCATACGGCCTCCGAAAAGCAATACGCAATCGATCCAAGGCGCGCTCCCGGCGCTTTCTCAAGGTTGGCCCCGAAACACTGGCGGCCTCTTCCCAGAAGGTGGCGATCAGAGCTTCACGATCTGTTGCGCTGAGTGTGCCTAAAGCTTCGAGCGCAGCGACTACCAGCTCTTGTTGCGCGTGATCGTCATCTGAACCCGGCGTCAACGCCACTTCTGCATCGCCCTCCGGAACCTCACGACGGCGGCCGCGCTTGCGCAAGATCGTGCGGCATTCCCACGAGGCAATTGCCAATGCCCACGGTATCGCTTTTTTGGAAGCGTCATAGTCGGATGCGCGAACGAAGATCTTTTCCATGGCCTGTTGAGCGGCATCCGAGGCATCGGCCTCGTGTTTCAAAATGGCACGGCATAAACGGAAGACAACCGGCCACAACTGTTCGAAAACTTGGGTGAAACTCGAACGATCGCCCTCGGCAAGGCGTGCCATTAAGCTGTCGAGACTGAGAGCCGAACCTTTCTCCATGGATGCCCCGAAGGGCTCCCACCTATATCAGACTGGTGAGGCGTGTAACTTTGGGCCTCACGGAGCTAGGCGCTTCGACGGCCGGGCGTGACCACATTTCTTTGTCCCCGGTCTTTTTTTCCGAGGAGCTGTCACGGATCAGGCTGGAAGTGCCTAGGTCAGGGTGCGTATCTTACTTCGGCTGAGCTGGCTCATGGGTGCGTCAGGTTTGGGTTTGGGTTGTGGTTCGGCGCAGACAAGCCAACACCTGAAGAGCACATGGGACGCCACTTCCCTGCCCCTCGCAACGCACGAGCAGCACACGGCAGCGCGCGAGCACACGGCAGCACGCGAACAGCACAACGGAAAAGCGCCATCCCCTGCCCTTGGGGGCATGCTGAATCGGGATCAGATCGTCGCACTGGCGGTGCAAAAAAGCTCCTCTCTACGAGCATTGGCACATCGAGCGCGCGCTCTGGTGTACGCGGCGCAGGCGGAAGCTTCGTTGCCGGCGCCTGAAGTCGAGGGACAAATCTGGAATGCACCGCTTTTGCGCCCCTACGCCTTGGGGGAGGCGGACATGTTCATGCTTGAGTTCAGACAGCGTTTTCCAGCTGCGGGAGCGCTCGATGCCCGGGCACGCGCCAGCTCGGAAGAGGCCCGTGCCCTTTTGGCTGAGCTTGCTAGCGAGGAGCGGCTGACTGCCGAACGCGCCGCTAATGCCTACGCGGACTATGTTCATGGCCTCCAAGATCACGCGCTTCATCGCCAGCACTTGGTGCAGCTTGAGCAACTCCAGCAGGCGGTTCAAGCACGCTTCACCACGGGAGGATCAGGGTTGGCTGACGTCGCGCGCGTCGAACTCGAGGTGGGAATAACGCGACGAGCCATCGCGCGAGCATCCGGAGAGATCGCCCGCAGCCGCTCGCTCATCAACGCGCTGTTGAAGCGCCCCATCGAGGCACCACTCGGCTCACCTGCACTAACTCGGGCAGAGACTGTGCGTTTGTCGCTGAGTGAACTCTACGCCCTGGCAGCACGTCGTCGCGGCACCGTGGTTGCAACCGACGCACGCCTGCGCGCCGCGCGGGCCCGCACGGAAGCTGCTGAAGCAGAGGCAAAAACCCCTGAATTCATGCTGGGCATCGGCTACTGGCAAGATCCCCAACGGCGACCGGGGATTGGCGCCAACGCGTCCATGACGCTGCCCTGGCTGTGGGGTTCCGAGCGATATCGCGTTGACGAGGCGCGTGAACAAGAGGCAGCGGAGACCTCGTCTCAAGGCGCCGAGACCACGGCGACCGAAACCGAAGTGAGCGAAGCCTACGTGCGGCTCACTTCAATGACAGATGAGCTCAAGGTGGTTCATGAACAGGCTATCCCGTCAGCACGTCGTGCGATCGACGCGGTACAGGCCGCGTACGCGACCGGTCACGTCTCGCTCTTGGATTGGGTCGAGAGCGCACGGGGTCTGCTTGATTTACAGATGGAGGAAACTACCCTCACAGCCGATCTAGCCCATTCTATCGCCGCGCTTGAACGTGCCGTTGGCGCGCCGTTACCCCGCGTTGCTATTTTACCTGAGAGCTCACCATGAAAGAAATCCGAGGCCTAAAAATAGCGGCGATCGCACGCTGGGTGCTGCTCGGGCTGGTGACCCTGTTGGCAGCGCGAACGGTGTGGAGCTTTTGGGGCCCCAGCCCGGAAGTCCACTCCGCGCACCAGGAGAATCGCTACTACTGCCCCATGCATCCCCAAATCCGCTCGCCGGATCCGGGGCAATGCCCAATCTGCCACATGGACCTTGAGCCGATCCCCAAGGAACGCGCTGAAAACGCCAAATCACAGGCCTCGACGGGTGGCCTCGCTCCAGATTCCGTAGTTCCGGTCACCCTCTCTCAAGAGAAGCAAGAGAGCATCGGCTTAACAACCAGTTTGGTCACAGCAGCAGCTCTGGGTGATAGCCTGCGTGTCCCAGGTGTGGTGAGTACACCCGAGAGCGGTCAGTCCCAGGTTCGAGTTCGTGCCGCGGGATTCGTGGAGCGAGTGGCGGTGCGCCAAACAGGCGTTCGCGTTCAAAGTGGTCAGACGCTAGCCTGGGTCTACAGCCCCGAAATCTATCGTGCGGAGGAGGAATTCTTAGCAGCAACGCGTTGGAACGCTGCACCTTCAGCCCCCGGAGCCACAGCATCACCAGCCGCTGACATCGTACCTGCCGCACGGCGAGGCCTGGAACTACTAGGGCTCACTCCGAGCGACATCGATGAGATCGCTCGCACGGGCAAGGCGCTCCGCGCAATTCCGGTGAGAGCTCCGAGTTCCGGCTATGTCACGCGCTTCAATGCCGTTTTGGGCTCGCGTGCCGATCCAGAAACGATCCTGTATGAGCTCGCTGATCTTTCTACGGTGTGGGTGATAGCCAGTGTCCATGAGCGCGATCTTATCAATATTCGCATGGGAATGAAGGCAAAGTTCGCGATCACGGGTCAAACCGAAACGCCTGTTGAAGTGCGCGTTGAGCTCATCGAACCCGCACTTGATGAAAGTACGCGTACCAGTCGCGTGCGCCTCAGCCTCAACAACAAGGCTTACGCGCTGAGACCTGGTCAGTTCGGCGAGGTCAGCTTCGAATTGCCAACGGCCACCGGGCTATTTGTACCCGCGGGCGCGGTGATTCACACAGGCGAACTCCAGTACGTCTATGTCGCGAGCGACAGCGAACACTTCGAACCTCGTGCCGTACACACGGGACTCGAAGCGAACGGGCAAATTCAGATCCTCGATGGCGCGCACGTGGGTGAACGCGTGGTGACGCGTGGGAGCTTCATGCTGGATTCGGAAAGCCGATTGAACGCCTCACTCCACAGCGGGTCCGGCGTCACGGGCATGGCAGGGGCGGGCGCGCGTGCTCGCTAGGCTGATCGAAGCCTCCGCCAAGTACCGAGTGCTCGTGCTCGTAGCAGCGGCAGCACTGGCCGTCGCCGGCGTCGCGGCGATGCGCAGCGTGAAGCTAGATGCCACACCCGATCTCTCTGATCCGCAGGTCATCGTCTTCACCGAATGGATGGGGCGTTCGCCGACCTTGGTCGAAGACCAGGTGACGTACCCGCTCGTGACAGCCCTCCTGGGCGCGCCGCACGTTGTCGATGTCCGCGGTCAGACCATGTTCGGCATGAGCTTTGTCTACGTGGTATTCGAGGAGGGTACGGATGTGTACTGGGCACGGTCGCGGGTGCTTGAGTACCTGAACACGATCCGCAGTCAGCTGCCCGCCGATGCGACGCCACGCCTAGGTCCCGATGCAACCGGGATCGGTTGGGTCTATCAATACGCGCTCGTCGATCACTCGGGGCAGCATGATTTAGGGCAATTGCGCGCCTTCCAGGATTTCACTCTGCGTTACGCGCTCGCCAGTGTGCCCGGAGTTGCCGAGGTGGCGGCTGTGGGAGGTTACGAGCAGCAATATCAAGTCACGGTCGATCCGCTGCGCTTGCGGAACTTTGGATTGGCGATCTCAGATGTCGTCACTGCCGTCCGACGCTCGAACAGCGAGGTGGGAGCGCGCGTGCTGGAATTGACTGAGCGCGAGTATTTTCTGCGCGGGCGGGGCTATTTGAAGAGCGTCGCAGATATTGAGAATATCGTGATCCGTGCGGAATCTGGCACACCGGTTCTGGTTCGTGACGTTGGGCGTGTGGCGATGGGCGGTGATATTCGACGCGGCGCCGCAGATTTCGACGGCCGCGGTGAAACCGTATCCGGCATCGTGGTCATGCGTTACGGCGAGAACGCACTCGATGTGATTTCACGTGTCGAGAAGAAGCTTGCGGAGCTGCGCCCGACGCTCCCGCCAGGCGTCGAAATCGTCCCAGTCTATAACCGCGCGAATCTCATCGAGCGCGCCATCGAGACTCTGAAACACGCATTGACTGAAGAAATGGTGGTGGTGGCGTTGGCCATCTTGCTCTTCTTGCTTCATGTGCGAAGCGCGCTCTTGCCCATCATTTCGCTGCCGCTCGCCGTCGTCGCGTCGTTCATTCCGATGTATTTCTTCAATATTCCCGCCACCATCATGTCGCTCGGTGGGATAGCGATCGCAATTGGCGCCACCGTTGACGCTGAGATTGTGATGGTGGAGGCAGCACACAAGAAGCTCGAACACGCTCCGGCCGATATGACCCCAGGTGAGCGGCAAAAGCTCCTGGCAGAAGCCGCGCGCGAGGTAACACCAGCGATCTTTTTCTCACTGTTGATCATCGCAGTTTCGTTCCTGCCGGTGTTCGGCCTAACCGGCCAGGCGGGGCGGCTGTTTCGGCCACTGGCTTACACCAAGACGTTCGTGATGCTGTCGGCCGCCATCTTGTCCGTAACGGTCGCGCCAGCCCTGCGCGACGCCTTGATCCGCGGCAAGATCCGCGCTGAAGATAAGCATCCGATCTCGCGACTGATTCGTAGCGTCTACGAACCCTTCGTTCACATTGCCCTCCACAACCCCAAAACAACGGTCTTGATTGGCTTGATGGCGGTGCTCTCAGCCCTGCCTATTGCAACGCGATTGGGGTCGGAGTTCATGCCGCCGCTCGACGAGGGTGACATCCTCTACATGCCCACGACTTTCCCCAACATCTCGATCGAGGAAGCACGCCGCCAACTGCAGAAACAGGACCAGATTCTGCGCAGTTTCCCCGAGGTAAAGTCCGTGTTGGGCAAAATCGGGCGCGCCAACACACCAACCGATCCAGCTCCGCTCTCTATGGTTGAGACCGTCGTGCAACTCAAGCCCGAGAGCGAATGGCGCACCAAGTATGTTCGTCATTGGTATGTCGGGCACACGCCAAAGTTCATGCGCCCCTTCTTTAATTGGCTACAGCCCGAGTTTGCGCCAATGGCGCGCGAAGATCTGGTGCAAGAGATGAACGCCCGCTTGCAACTACCTGGCTGGACGAATGCGTTCACCCAACCGATCCGCAATCGGGTCGATATGCTGTCAACAGGTATCCGTACGCCGATTGGCATCAAGGTCTACGGTAGTGATCTTCAGCAGATCGAAAATGTCGGCACCACACTGGAGCGTCTGCTTCACGACGTTCCGGGCACGCGCAGTGTCCTCTTTGAACGCTCGGTGGGCGGCCTGTACATCGACATAGTGCCCAACCGAGAACAACTGGCGCGCTTCGGCCTCCAGATCGCCGACGTGAATGACGTGATCGAATCGGCTCTCGGCGGGCTGCCAGTGACCACCACCGTTGAAGGGCGCCAACGCTTCATGGTGAACGTGCGCTACGCCCAAGATTTCCGCAGCAACCTCAAGGCCATCAAGGACGTCCTGATCCTGCTCCCATCGCAGGCGGCACCGGCACAGATCCCGCTGAGCAGCATCGCTGACGTTCATGTTGCCACGGGTCCGCCCATGATTCGCGACGAAGCAGGGTCTCTCGTCGGCTACGTGTACGTGGACATTGATGCTAATCGCGATGTTGGCACCTATGTGGATGATGCGAAAAGCGTGGTCGCAACTGCGAGGGAGCGCGCTGAGCTGAAAATCCCGTCCGGCTACTACCTGAAATGGACAGGCCAGTATGAGCTGCTCGCTGATATGAAAGAGCGAATGAAGATCCTGATCCCGGTCGCGCTATTTGTCACTTTTATACTGCTTTTCCTGCAATTTAAGAACGTCACCGAAGTGCTCATCGTGCTTCTATCTGTACCGTTTGCGCTCGTGGGCAGCGTGTGGGCGGTTTGGCTGCTCGATTACAATCTGTCCACTGCCGTCTGGGTAGGTGTTATCGCATTGGTCGGCCTCGCTGCACAAACGGGCGTGGTGATGATCGTGTACATCGATCACGCTTATGAGCGCCGTCGGCGCGAAGGGCGTATCCATTCGTTAGAAGACATCATCGAAGCCCATGCCGAAGGGACGATCCAGCGGGTACGCCCCAAGCTGATGACCGTGAGCACCATGCTGATCGGACTCGTCCCTCTGCTTTGGGCACACGGTAGCGGCGCCGATGTCATGAAGCGCATCGCGGCACCGATGGTGGGCGGACTCGTCACCAGTGCCTTCCTCACCCTCGAAATCATCCCGGTCATTTACACCTATTGGCGGAACGAACAGCTCATCTGGACAAAGCTTGAGCGCGTTTCCAGTCCCCTCTTGCAAGGTTTCAAAAATAGCGTGCTAGTGCTAAAATTGGCTGCTTTCCTGGCTGCTGCAGCGTTGATCGCTCGGCTCACCCTCACCGCCGTGCCGAGACCGGTCCTGCTTTTACCGATCATCGCGGCTGTTGCTATGCTCATGGCGCTCGTCGTCTACGCAATCCTTCGTCAGCGTGCCGATCGTTTTCTGGCTGAAGCTGCTCCATCCCAACCCATCGCAACTGAAGGTGATGCACAATGAAACGAACTAGACGCTTCTCATTCCGCGCCGTATGCCTCACCACGCTGGCCTTAGGATGGGCTTGCAACACCCGCTCCACAGCGAGCGAGCCGACGCCGGCACCTGCCCCTACTCACACACCGTTGCGAGGCCCAAGTGCGGCTCACACCTCTTCAGGACCAATCGCTATCACGGTGGATGCTGAGGGCTACCATCCCGCCGAGGTGCACGCCGCCGCCGGCAAACCTGCCCGCCTCACGTTCACCCGAACATCCGACGAAGGTTGTGGGCAACAACTGGTGTTTCCAAAGCTCGGGATCAACAAGGATCTCCCGTTGAATCAGCCGGTGAGCGTAGACCTGACGCTGCCAACGTCCGGAACAATTTCGTTCACCTGTGGCATGGGAATGCTGCGAGGTTCGGTGGTGGCCGAATAGCCAACTCAACCTGATACTGCACGAATAGCTCAAAACGCTAATGGGTCACGTTATCTTGGACGGTGATTCACCTGTTGATGCCGGTGGTGCAAATCCGAGCCGTGCGGATGCTCGTGCTCTAACGCTTCATGCTGATGGAAATGGCTGTTTCGGTGAGATGCAGGTACACGGCTGCTCCAAAAAGTGGGGCCGCAATGGCGATGAAGCCCATGCCGGAGCGATCGCCAAGTGTGTAAGCCACAACTGTGCCGACGAACGGAGCCAACGCAAAGAGAGAACCCGTTCGCGCGGCTCCGAGGACGCGTTGGGCGCGTAGGTAAAAACGCAAACTCAAGCCGTAGCCAGCCGCACCACACGCTAACAACGCGAACAAGGCCAAGGGTGCTGGCCAAGCATCGCGCAGCGACAGAGCAATCGCGACAGAAAGCAAAGCACCACTTCCCGCCTTCCAAAACACCACGGCCTGCGGATCAAACTCGGAGAGCGGGCGCGTTAGCGTGTTATCCAGTGCCCAGCAGAGGGTCGCCCCACATAGTGCCAAAAACCCTAGTGCTCCCGCGTTTGTCCCGCTCTCGACGCGGAACGCAAGCACCGCCCCGCCCGTAACCATCAGCGTCGCAGCGATAAGCACACGCCTACCAACGGGCTCTCGAAAGAATATCGCTGCCAAAAGCACGGTAAACACGGCCTCTAGGTTGAGGAGCAACGAAGCGGTAAGCGCACCTGCGCCCTGAAGGCCAAAAGCCAATGCCGCCGGGGCAAGCGTCGCGCCAAAGAGGGCAACCACAGCGATCCGAGGTATTTGAGCGCGACCCACGGCCTGCTCGTTCGGTCGCCGTTGAGGAAACCCAGCACCGATGGCCGCGCCCGCATAGAGCAGCGTTGCGGTGGCGAAGGCCCCAGCGCCTTGGCCGAAGTGTTTGACGAACGGCGTCGTGACGCCGAACAGCACTGCGGCGACCACCGCGATGAAACTGCTCTCTGCGATGGGATTCTTGTCATTGGTTTTGAAGCTTCCGCCATCAACTAGCACAGGGGTCCGCCTCGGTGGGGCTCGCAACGGATTCGCGTCTCATGGCGACCCTAGCCCTCACGGCGGCGGCTCGTATTCTCAAGAATACGAATGCTCCAAGCAGGGCCACAACCGGGGCCTCCTGCGTTGGTGCGCGTGCCGCCCACATGTTAGATTGCTTTGGCATGAGCGAGGAGCCGTTTGCCAATGTGTTCGACTACCTCGACTACCGCGAGTTCCTGCGCGCCTACTATGCCGAGGGCAAGCGGCGTCGCAGGCTTTCTTACCGCGCGTTCTCACGTCGCGCGGGGTTGCTCTCGCCCAACTACTTGAAGCTGGTGATGGATGGGCAGCGCAATATCACTCATGAAATGGCGCAAAAGTTCGCGCTGGCGCTGCACCTCACTCCCGAGGGCACCGAGTACTTTGAGCTTCTCGTGCGTCGCGAGCATCCGCTCACTCCAAAACAAAAAGAGAAGCTGGAACGGAGCTTAGATGCCGCCCGAGCCGTCCACCACGAGAGCAGGCTGGATCTGGCGCACTCTGCCTATTGCTCACATTGGTACATCCCAGCTATTCGCGAACTCGTCGCTCGCGCAGATTTTCGCGAGGATCCAAACTGGATCTCAAGAAAGCTCCGTCCCCAGATCCGTCCCGAGGAGGCCCGGGCCGCGCTTCGTGTGTTGCTGGATATCCATCTGCTGGAGCGGGACGATCGAAATAAGCTGCGCCAAGGCACGGCCATTCTCTCCACGGGTCCGGAAACGACCCAGGTCTACGTAGCAAACTATCACCGCTCAATGATCTTGCGGGGCGCGGATGCGATCGAGGCGATCCCATCCAACGAGCGCGATATTTCGGCGCTCACCCTGTGCGTAGGGGTAAAGGGCCTTTTGGAAATCAAGGCTTTGGTGCAGCACTTTCGGCGACAATTGCTGGAGCTTTCAGCGGCTGAGCCGAATCCGCGCCAGGTCGTTCAAATCAACTTCCAATTGTTCCCTCTTTCTGAGAGCTAGAGTTTCGTGACCCGCCAAAGCTTGCTAAAAGTTGGTACCATCGTCGGACTCCTA
This sequence comes from Polyangiales bacterium, assembly GCA_038246305.1. Taxonomy (GTDB): domain Bacteria; phylum Myxococcota_A; class Polyangia; order Polyangiales; family Polyangiaceae; genus JBBRRP01. The sequence goes on from JBBRRP010000011.1 coordinate 26,511, forward strand.
TTCGGAGCACTGGGCCTTTTGGGCTGCGAGGGCAGTGAGTTCGGCAATCCCTCGGCAACGGTCGGGATCACGCTGAAGTACTCAAGCGGCGATCCCGCGACGCCAGCCGTGGGCAAGGAGCCGGTCGTTAGCGGAGTGTGGCTGACGTTAGGCTCGGTGCGCATGGCTCGCTGCACGGCCCCCGGCGTTGCTCCCGATCTCAAGGAACTCTGGAGTGGCAATGAGGTCTTAGATCTGGCCTCAGGCTCCCAAGCTCTAGGATTTCAGCTGGAACGCGGCGTGGACTACTGCGTGCTTCAACTTCGAGCTGATGCCGCCCAGGCGCCGCTCACCCCGGGTATTCCGCCCGAGATGCTGGATCACGAGTTGCTGGTTCGGGGCACGCTTCCGGAGGGCACTCGCTTTGAAGTCAGTTGGGCGAACGTCGAACGGCGCCTTAGGTTCGAGTTGGGTGGTGGGTTTCAAGTGGATCCCAGCGGCACGAAGCTGATCATCAACTTCGAGACGGCAAGTTGGTTCAACGGTTTGGATTTAGCCGCGGGAGTGCCAAGTGCGGATGGCACGATTCGCCTCGACGAGATCAATAACTTCGCCTTGTTCCAGACGTTCCAGAAGAACTTCGACCAATCAGCACGCCTCCATTCGGATGCCAACGGGAATACCCTCGTCGATCCGACCGAATTGCCGTTCTCAACGCTCACCTTGGAGTAACCGTGTCGAACCGCTACCCTCGCCTCCTCGGCACCACGTTACTGCTGCTCACGGGTTGCGTCTCCTCAAGCACAACGGACGGTTCGGTGCCTAAGCCAGCGGAAACTTCGGGAGCCGCTGCAGGTTCTCCAGACGCGCTTCCAGGTCAACTACCCGCCGGCACGGGCGGGGTTCCTGGCGCTATGCCATCCAACTCAGGAGGCTCATCGTCTCTAGCCAACTCTGGCGGCAGTGCGAGCATTAGCAGTGGCGGGAGCATTAGCAGTGGCGGGAGCATTAGCAGTGGCGGCGCCTCAATGGCATCTTCTGCAACGTGGGTCCCATGCCAAGACGTCAGCGTGGACCTGTGTCCCTGCCCGAGCGGAACGCCATGGCCGTGGTCGGTGCCCGTTCCCAACGCACCCCGAGTCGTTTGCACGCCGGATGGGTACGTCGCTAGTGCGAGTTACGATCCTAAATGGAAGATCCCAACTACGTGCGATGTTGTTTGCAATGCCTTTGTGGTCGATGGCGCACTGCTCAACGGAGTCGTGGGTCAATACGCGTCCATGGCGGAGTGTCAGGTAGCTTGCGCGGTGTGGAGCGACGCAGAAGTGTGTTGTCGTGCCGCACGCGCCAGCGCCATGCGCGACATTCCTGCCGAAGTTGGCAAGCAACAGGGAGTCCCTGGGTTTCCGACCTGCGGTAGCGCGGTTTCGGGACATGTTTTGGTGGATCTGATTCGGCGCGGGAGCCCCGAATACGACGCAAGATTCCCCGCGTGTGGACACCTGGCAACCAAGCCCTAACGCCGGTAGCGGGAACGGGATTCGGCGCGACGCCGGTGTGACATCGAACTACAGCGGCAGGTCCGTTGCGTCTCGCAGATAAGCTGGATCGCTCAGCATGGCGGACTTCATCACTGCCAACATATTGCCCGTGCTGAACGAGCCCGACAAGAAACTGTCGATCGTCTGTTGGTCAACGTGAGTCCGCTGGTGCGGTACCTGCACCGAGCGCCCTAACAAGTATTGCAGCACCGACGCCACGTAACAGCTTTTCACGGTCGTGCTCATGGACAAACGCTGACTGAGCTCGACCGCACCCATCACAGGGCCGTCCACGTCGGTGCCCGTGATCGTGCCCGCGCCATTGACCGGAAAGCCGCGGTCCGAGGTCTGATATTGACCGAGCACATCATACACCTCAAAGGGAAAGCCGAGGGGATCGATCAACTCATGACACGATGCGCACCCCGAGTTGGACTTGTGCATCTCAAACTTCTGCCGAATCGAGAGGTTCGGATCCTGCGGTGCTTCTGGAACCAGTGGTGGCGGAGGCGGCAGCTCCTGGCACAGCACATCGCGCCGGAGCGTGACGCCTAGGTGGATCGGGCTGAACGAATCCGACGGTGTGTGCGACACGATGAACGACGGATCCGTCAAGATACCAGCCCGTTCGTTGGGGTTCCCGGCAGGCACCGCAGAAACGAACAATTCCTTGATATCTGAGCTAGCTGACCACAAGAGCTCGTCCACGAAATGCTCAGCGCCGGTGCGCATCGAAGCTTGGAGCGCGGGGGTGAAGAGAGCAGAATTTTTGGACACTTCCTCGGGATGGATCCCCAACCAAACCATGAAGAAATTTCGAAGTACTGGTTTGGCCCGAGCATCATTGAGCACGCGTCCAAGCTCGCTTTCAAGTCCTTGAGCATTGTTCAGGGTGCCCGTTTCTGCCGCCGCCAAGAGCGCTTCGTCGGGTGCCGACTGCCACAGGAAATAGGAGAGCGCACTCGCTCGCTCATAACCTGTGAGCGCCACGACAGCGTTGACAGTGCGGGGGCCGCCGAGTTCCGTTCGATACAAGAAATCAGGCGACATCAACAACGCCTGCAGCACCACACTGAGTGCCTGCTCTGGAGTGCCGATCGCGCTCGCCTCATTGAAAGCCTTGGTGAGGTGAGCCGTCTCGTCGGGCGTGACCGGGCGCCGATAGAGTCGAAGGCCGTAACTTGCGATGATGTCCCCAACGCATGCCGCCGCTCCACTTCCGCAATTCGAACTGAGTAGGCGCGGTGCGACGACCGCACTCACCGACTCCGAGAAAGCCTGGAGTGCCGTGTAGAAATCGAGAGTGACGGCGTAGTCGTCATACAATGCGAAGCCCTTGGCGTTTCCCTCCACGAGGGGCGGCACGGCCAATGGCTCCGTTGCAAAAAAGACATCCCGCACTGAGTTTTGGATCTCTTGCGCCGTCAAGCGTCGGGCCCGAGCTTTCGCCAGATCTGCCGCCGCTACGCTCACGTTCGGCACCACACCCGGAGCGCCACCACTGGACGGCGTGCCAGTTGGCGGTGTTCCCGTACTCGCCCCCGTTCCCGACGCAGGATCTTGTTGGGCACTCGATGCACCGGGTCGCGTAGTGTGAGTCCCTGGCGCATTGGAGCAGGCTGTCAGGGCTAGGCCGAGGATCAGGAGCGTCGAAGAAGATCGGAATTGGGAATGCAACATTAGGCTAAAAATCCTGGCAAAGGGCCGCTGGCCTGACCAAAATTACCCGGCACACCCAGCGCATTCTGGAGCGAGGTTAGGAACTGCCAGTGCGAGGCGCCATCGAACTTCAAGAGCCGCCCGCCCGCGACTCCGAGGTTCTTACCGCCTATCGTGTACCAAACGTAACTCGAACAGGCGTGGGCAATTGAGATCTCAGTGCAGACTAACATCAGCGTGTTGTCGAGCATGCTGCCATCACCTTCTGGAGTTGCCTTCAAGCGATCGGCGAATTGAGCCGCTTGTTCATAGGCGAAGTTTTGGGCGCGCACGAATGCGTCGTATTCAGCGCCATTTTTGGCATGCGAAAGGCCATGCCAGTTGGCATCAGGCATATTCACGGGATCAAAGTTGGCGTGAATATTGTCGTTATTCTGAGACTCCAGGTAGTAAGTCGCAATGCGCGTGAGATCGCAGCTAAATGCGTTGAAGATCAGATCGAGCTGGGCCTTGGTCTTAAGGGGAATGAACTTGCCGTCATTGTCGCCATCAATCGATATGCCCCCCGGGATGACAGGCTTGGCACAGGCGCCGTTGCTCAGTACGCTCACATTGGCCTGCAAACGCGCTTCCAAGGCGCGAATGGCGTCCAGTTGGGCATCAGCGCGGATCTTGTCCTCCGGTCCCAGACGCCGCGTAAAGTCAGCCAAGTCACTCGAAACAGAATCGAGCACGCTCTTCCGCAACACTGAGCGATTGTCGGGCGTCGAAGCTGCCGGTGCACCTCCCAACTGAAGGCTACCAAACACGCTGTCGTAGGCCTTGTATGGATCGGGATTGGGCCGCACCAACGTGCCATTCTCGTCGAACGACGAGCCCTCCGTGATCGTGGCCAAACCCAGGTGCAAATTGGGGAGTGCCGGCGTCGCCACGGAGCCGACCACCTTGGCTAGCTGACGGTCCAAGGAAATACCCCCACCCTTGCGCGGCGTGTCCGTAACCGGCTGCCCCGTCAACATTCCGTTATACCCAACATTGTGCGACGAGGTACCGATACCCTGCGAAAGCGTACTCAACACAACCAAATCCTGACGGTGTCGCTCAAGCGGGCTCGACATCGTGCCCAACTTGAAGTTCACAGGGTCAATCACCGGCAGTTGATCGACCGCCAGATCCCGGAAGCCGTTCTGGTGAAAGAAGATCATCAGTCGCTTCGGCGGACTGCTGGCGGCCTTCACGTCTCGTACCCGCCATTGGCGCAACACCGGCGCAAACGTGGCAGCGCCCGCGCCAATGGCTAACGTTTGGAGAATTCGGCGGCGTGAAACGGTCATGCGTTCTCTCTGGGTGGCTAGCCCAACGATATCAGGGCCCCACAGCATTCGAGGCGAAGTCCCCCTTCGCTGATCCAGAATTCGTATTCTGGGGGATACGCCCATGCAGGGCGCAGTCGCGTTCGGCTGACCTGTTAGGATCGTTCGGGAGGAATTTCTGCTTTTTTTCCCGGATAATACGCACAAAGAGTTCCGCGCTCAGTTCGGCCTCTTGTGCACAATTGCCGCAGCTGCCCAGCGATGCGGGAGCAACTCAGTGAGGCGACGGGTGGGCCAGGCTCTTTCGATTTTGGGGACCCCTGCCTTCGCAGTGTTCCCGCGGCGGCGTTCGGAGCTGTACTCCAAGAAGCCCCACCGCGTCGCGTATCTCAAGATGGCTACGGAGTAGAGGTTTATCTGATGGGTGGGGTGCTTGCCGCGGCCAAATCCAGCTGATATAGCCAGGAGCTGCAATGAGGGAGACACAGCGGGGGCGCGCGCCCAAGCGGTATGGGGCAACGTTGGCCTTTGGCGGGATGTTGGGAGCGTTGCTGATCGCCTGCGGATCAGTTTCCGAGGGCGGCGAGGACACTCGCTTGACAGCAACAGGGGGGGCGCCGCCCGCTGCAGCGCCTGTCCAACCGCCCACGCCCTGTAACCTTGACGAGCCCGGAACGTGCCCTTCCGGCATCCGCTGCAATGCAGACGCAGAAGGGGGGGCGTTTTGCGGGGGACCATCGGGACCGAAGCGTGAATATGTGCGCTGCGAGTCAGATTCGGAGTGCGCCCCCGGATTGGGTTGTCAGATGGTCGGACGAACCGCACAAGGGAGCCAGCTGGATAGAAAGCTGTGCTTGCGCTGGGCCGCGGCGGGAACCGAATGTCTTGCTCCCGAAAGATGGCAACAGGGTTCCAGTGCTACAAAGGTCAATGGCAAAAGTTACGGCTATTGCTATGCACCGTGCGATCCTGTGGGTAGGGGTGATCCAACCCGGCACAGAGCCTGCGCGACTGGGGAGCGCTGTTCACTGATCGAGCCTGCCCTATCGCCGCTCCTCATCAGCCGTACGCCGATCATTGAGGGAATGTGTGAGCTCGCCGGCACTCAGCCTCGCGAGGCCATGTGCGATTCTGATTCCAGCTGTCAAGTTGGGCTCGTATGTACAGGGTCGACGTACGCTTTCTGTCTACAGCAGTGTGTGGTGGGCGATTTGAATAGGGCCTGCCCGCCAGGAAGGGGTTGTCAGGCGCTACCGGGGGGGCCGAAGGTTGGCGACGAGTTGATAGGGAGCTGCGTTCCGACGCTCACTTGTGATCCAGCTAACCAGAGCGCGTGTCCGGTAGGCGAAAGCTGTAGCCTTTTTCGGCGGTTTGGCCCGGAAGCCGTGTGTGCGCTTCGTGCTGGAACCTTGCTGGATGGAGATCCATGCACCGAGACGTATGACTGCAGTGCCGGGCTCGTTTGCACGTTCGGCACCCACATAGGACGGCACTGCACGCGTCCGTGCAAGGTTGGTATCGATAATTGTGGCGGGAGTGATTCAAGGTGCGGGCCCTACTCGCCACCAAGTTTCGCTCCGTCCGGCGTCGAGTACGGTACGTGCCTGCCGGCGGAATGCGATCCGACCAACCCGCACGTTGCGACGAACACAACCCGCGCTTGTCGGCCCGAACACACCTGTATCTACAGCCGGGACTACGAACATCCAATTGGCATGCACCCAATTTGCTCAGTGCCGGGCCCCTCAGGCCTGCGTGAGGCGTGCGTGGATGACGTCGATTGTGCACCTAACCTCACCTGCAGTCATTTCGACACTGAGAGCTACTGTCTGCCTCACTGTCGCCGGGACCTCGGCGAATTGAACAACCCCGCGTGCGACGCAGCAGGCCAACGCAAGTGCCATGGTTTTACAGACTCGGAGCTGTACGTGTTTCAAGGCGTAGAGTATGGGTATTGCGGCAACTGAGTGTGGAAGCGTCGGCACGCGCCCCTAGGGGCTGCAAAACCCGTAAGCATCGCTGGCCTCAATCTTGGTACAGCTACCAGCCTTGCAGGGATGTGCCGAGTCACAGACTTGGCTGCACACAAAATTCCCGCCGGCAGGGCGGATGCACTGGAGGTCCGCTTGGCACCTGTCGCTGTTTGCGGGGGTGCAAGCCTGGCCACCACCCAGGCACATGTCGCAAGGCTCACCCAACCCCTTAGGGCCGACTGCAACGCAAGTTGCGGTTTCGCTCTCAAGCCCACCCGTGCAACTCAGCCCCGCCGGGCACGTGGTCCCAAAAACTGGGCATGTCGTCAGGCACCGTCCAACCGGGCTCCCGTAGATAGGGGCGCATGCCTCCCCCGCGCCACAGGCGGCGCCGCCTACTTCGCAGTATCGCCGGCACTGCTTCGCGAGGGGAGCTGTCTCGCCGGAGCAGTAGAGCCCAGGAGCGCAGTCATCAATGCCAGCCTCGTCGGTTGGTCGCGTGCAAACCTCGCCTTCCGCCTTGGTTCCGAGGCTGGGTTTGCAGGACGTTTCAGCGCCATTGAGCCCTAGTGTCAGGGCGCACCGCGGGCGCTCAGCGGGACAGTCCGCCGCGGTGATGCGACATGTCTTCAAGCGAGGAACCAACGCTTGAAATACCGTAATCGAATCGGCACGCCCGTCCGGCGCTTCACCCGTACCAGAGAAATCATCGACAGAGATGCGTCCGAAAGAACTCTGATCCCCACCAAAACTTGCGGAAGTAAAGCTACTGCTGAGATTCAAGCTCACTGGCTCTCCATAAGTCTCTGCGAAGCACCGCATGCTCACGCCCAACCCCAGCCCACTTGCAGTTGCGCCGTCAAACGGTCGGCTCACGGTCAAGAACTCTGACTCAGCCCCGAGATCAGGAAGCTTATCGTGGTTGGTGTCAACAAAATCAAGACTCACCCCAACTGCCCACTGGCAGGAGACTGACCCCGAGAAGTCGTCACAGTTTGTAGGTTCCCCCAGCACCGACTTGACCTCCGCCATCGTCATGCCAACGCAAGCTCCGCGAGCGCAACCCGCCTCAAGATCCAGTGTCGTGCCTTTTGGAAGACGCATGCACGGTGGTGTCCCATTGAGAAAAGCCTGAACGGGCGTGACTGTCGGTGTGGTAACCGCGGGTGCGGGCATCGGCGCCGGCATCGCGGCGTTCGACGGCTGCGAGCTTGTGGCCGGCGATACGGGCGCCGGCGATACAGCGGTTACTGCCGTATTCGCCTGGTTCCCCGAGGGCGAAGGTTCAATGCTCGTGCTGCTACAGCCTGTAGAGACGAATGCGCAGAGCGCAAACAGGGACCCCATGACCCAGCCAGCGCCACCGAATCGCCCAACTTCAGATCGACACCACTCGTTCACAGCAACCTCCCTCAGCATGCAACCCCGTAACACCGCCCACACGAACCGAGCAAGGTTGGCTGGAGAGGCCTTGGAGAGGCCGCAGACGAGCGCTACGAACGCCCTTCGGCCGCTTGGCACCTCGACGGACCTTTTTTACCGATCCCACAAAAAAGAGAACATTCGTGCGTTTCTTGCCAACCGTGGCAAGCCGTGGGTATCTGAGCCCATGATGGAGGCGGGTCGGCCGGGAATTGGGAAAAGCTGGGTCGTGCTGCCCTTCTTGCTCACCGCGTTGGGCTGCGGGGGCAACAATAGCAAGCCCACCGAACCCACCGGCATGTTGGAAGTCGCTTCGGTGGTTGCTCCCATCTACGGCACAACCCAGGTGAAGTACCACACCGTGCGCGCCGGAGAACCCTGTGACGGCGCAACTGTTGACGAAACGCTGGGCCCAGCGGGGCGCGGCGATGGGGGCGCGGTATTCGCATTCGAACCGCTGACACTTCCGGGAGGCTCTTACGGTCTGTGTGCTACAGCCCTCGGCGCTGATGGGAAGGCGGAGCCGCATTGTCCGGTCGCTTCACTCGCCGTGACGGTCGCACCCGGGGTAGTTTCGGAGGTTTACTTGGCCGTCGTGTGCGATCCGGTTGTCGATCCACGGACTGGCCACGCTTACACGGTAACCCCTCTTGTCGTTTCCTTCTTGGATGCTTCGAAGGCTGCAATAGCCATGGGAGGGCACCTGGCAACGATTGACGATATGGAAGAGAATCTGTTTTTGGGGCAATACTTCGCGCGCCATAAGTGGATCGGGCTCTGGGATACGAATGCGGATGGGGTGTTTGAGTGGATGGACGGAAAAGCGCGCACGTTTTCCAATTTCTGCGTGGGGGAGCCCAACCGCATCCTGGGCGAGAATTACGTTGAGTGGGGCTTTGGCGGGAAGGAACAGGACTTCTGTTGGAACAACGAAGTGAACTATGTCCGCCAAGGCATCGTGGAGTACGAGTGATGAACTGCGCCTTCTTGCGAGCTTTCTGCATCATTCAAAGGCTTCGGCGCGTGGGCCTCCGTTCGGCTTTCACCTTGGTTTGTTTACCCGCGTTCGGATGTAGCTCCGACAAGAGTGGCGAGCCGAATCGTTCCCCAGTGCATCAACTCTCAATCGGAAAGCAAACCACCTGCGCAAGCTTCGAAGACGGCAGCACCGAATGCTGGGGTTTTCGACAAGCGGGAGCGCTCTCCGATGGCAAACCGTTAGGCGCCACAACGCCGGACTTTCAATTATCCCCCGCCCCAGTGGCTGGCCTTGATGCGGGCGTTAAGCAGCTTTCGATCGGAGCCGACGCGTGCGCGTTGATGGATACGGGAGCCGTCGCCTGTTGGGGAGCCCCGCTGGGGCGTGCGTTTGGCGAGGTGACAGAGCGAGACCTGGTGACCACCCCGACCGTGTTGCCGGGACTCGAATCAGAGGTGGCGAGCCTTGCCGCGGGCAAAGGTGGCTCGCCCAATACGTTAGAAGGTGCCGTTCGGTGTGGCATAAAGACCGATGGAACGGTGTTCTGCTGGGGGGACGGTGATTCTGGGCAGCTCGGTGATGCGGTACGAAGGAGCGAGATCCCGGTGGCGATCCCGCTGGTTGCTCCGGCAACCGGGGTCGCAGTCGGGACATCGCACGTCTGTGTTGCTCTATCAGATCGTAGCGCTTGGTGTTGGGGCAGCAACGAGCAGGGAGAGCTCGGAAACGTGGCTTATGCGCCGTACGATGCAAGCCGGGACTCCGCAATCCCGGTGCGCGTGCTGGCATTGCCGGACGTCGAGATCAAAGAGCTGGGTGCGGGGACGGGTTACACTTGTGCGCTCCTCGCAAGCGGCGAGGTGTGGTGTTGGGGCAACGGCGATCCCTTGGGGGCAACCGCAGAGCCACTGCGAACCGATGCTCGGCCGATCCCCGGCCTCGGGTCGGTGAAGAGCCTCGCCTTTGGCGACTACCATGTTTGCGCGCTCATTGAGGACGGTACGGTGCGCTGCTGGGGATCGAGGCCCTACGGTGAACTGGGCGACGGTGTTAGCCCGTATCGGACATGCTGGGCTGATTCAACGCAGTGCGTGGTCAAGGCTCCCGTTACGCCGGTTGGGCTATCCCACGTCACGTTGATCGCGGCCGGCCGCTCTGCGTCATGCGCTGCTGCCTCAGATGGCCGGACCTTTTGTTGGGGAAACAATAGCTACGGGCTGCTGGGTAACGGCACACGGGAGGACACTACCTATCCCGTCGAAGTTCAGGGGCTGTAGCCATTAGCGCGGCCAAACGCGTGTGGGCTCCGCCACAAATGGCTCGCGATTTCCAAGCTGACCGTTCGAATCGTCGCCCCAACAATAGAGCTCACCCGCTTGATTGAGCGCGCAGGTGTGTTCGGGGCCGCTTGTGACGCTCGTCCAGTCCGTCGCCGTGCCGACTTGTGTGGGCAAGCTTGCACCGGAAGCTTGTGGATTTCCGAGCTGGCCGCGCGAGTTTTGTCCCCAGCAAAAGAGGGCGCCGCTCATACTAACCCCGCAGGCGTGCCAAGATACGCTCACCTGTTTCCAAAAGTCGGCCCCAAGGCGCACTGGGCCACGTTCTCCACCGTAGTATCCCGTGCTGCCCGCACCGGATAGATTGTTCCCCCAGCACCAGAGCGACTGGTCGTTCTTGATCGCGCACGCGTGTTGGGCGCCAACGGAGACACCGACGAAATCGAACTCGGGCAGAACGGCATTGGGGGCATGTAGCGGTGATTCGATCGCAACCCCCAAGTACCGGGCCGCTCCCCAGCAAAAGAGTTTACCAGTGAGTGTGATACCGCAGCTACTGGTGTCGCCCGCTGAAACAGCCTGCCACCTCTCCATGCCGATTTTCTCCGGATTTGCAGCATAGATCGTGGTGCCGTCGCCGAGCTGACCGTCCGAATTGCCTCCCCAGCAGTAGAGCGATGCATCTTGGCCGACGCCGCACGCGTGCAGCGTTCCCACCGAAATGCTTTGCAAGGTTGGCAAGGGTTGCGTCTTGTCCAGCGCAACGCTGCCCCAGCAAGTGGGTTGTCCGGCCTGAAGCGCACACCCGAGGCCACGGCTCACCGCTACCTGCGCGGCAGGCAAGCTCGTTTCCTGTGGAGTACCGAAGGTAAGGCCCGATTCGGGGTAATCCTGCCCGCTCCCCCAACACCAAACCTTCCCATTCTTGATGCCACAGGTGTGTGTGAGGCCAAGGCCCACCTGACTCCAACCATCCCCCACCCGGCCAGGCACCGACCGGCTGAGCGCAACGCCGAGGCCCGCCTCTTGGTGAACCATACTTCCCCAGCACCACAGCTCACCCGCGCTGTTCAAGGCACACGTGTGGCCGGCGCCTGTCACAACGGCCGTCCAATCCGTTCGATCGCCAACAGGGACTGTTTGGGGCTGAAATTCGCGTGGCAACCCGTTGCCCAGTTGACCCCAGTCGTCGTTCCCCCCGCAGGACAAATGGCCGTCCACGGTGACGCCACAGAAGTGATCGTCACTCACGCGCGGCAGTGTGCGCCAAACGACAGAGGTGTCACGCAGGATGGGCTCCTCCGCGCTCCAGCACCAAAGCGAACCCGTTGCCTTACTGGCGCAAACGGAGGTTCTGACCAAATGAAGCGACATCCAGTTCACGTCCGTTCCTAACCGCTGGGGAGCGTTTAGGGGACCCGTCGTAGGAGCCGCCCCCTCACCCCAACACCAGATCGCCCCCTCTACCGTGAGCGCGCACGCGGCATCGGTGCCCGTGACCACCCGTTTCCAGGTATGGACCTTATCCACCACGTGCGGACGCATGAGACCGGTGGCCCCATCTTTGGCTGCAATTCCGGTAAGCCTCCCGAACCAATCGCTACCCCAGCAAAACAAGGCGCCATTTTGGATGCCGCACGTTAGGTCCGTGCCCGCTGAGACATCCGTCCAGCCTGTGCCGGGAACCAGTCGCGGCGTGAAGCGCGAGAATGTGGTGCCGTCGCCGACAGCACCGCGTACGTTGTAGCCCCAGCAATACAATTGGTTTCCTTGGATGGCGCAAGTGTGTTCGCGCCCGGCGCTCACCTGGCTCCATGGGCCTTCCCCGCCAACGCGCGTCGGCTCGTCCACCGTTCTCCGGTTGTCGCCCACACCAATTTGTCCGCTCGTGTTTTCCCCCCAACACCAGAGCGTTCCATCCATCCGGAGTGCACACGTGTGGTTCCCCGAACTCGAAAGCTCCACGTAGCCACCCGCTCGAACGGAGGCTGCCTCTGGATCCACGCTTGGATCTGGTTCGAAGCTTTGAGGAAGGTTGAGCCTTGGAAGGTCCCCGTAGCTCGCACCACCGCTTTCGCTACCGCAAGAGAACAGGCAAACGGCGGCCAAGCCGAGATAGAGCTGGTAGCGCAAGAATCCCTCCAAAGTGGGGCGAGTCAAACCCTGGCGCCCGTCTCTGTCAATCTGGTCCGGCCGCGGAGGTTGTTAGTCGTTGGTATAAACCGCATCTAATACCGAGCCGTACCAAGACTTACGGATACTTAGCTCAATCTTGCGACGTGCGTCACGGCACAAGTGGTCAAGCGGAATGGCCCCCAGCACCGGGGCGCAAGTAGCCTTGACCGACACCGGCATGCCCCCGTCGCACGGCGCTTCCAGGTGAACGCCGTCGGACCGTAGACGACGCGCCGTGCCCATCCGATCCCAGGAAGCCGCCGCCACCTAAACAGCACACTCGGTGCCACTCCATGCTGCCGAGCTACCGATCCCATGCTTTCCCCAGCTCTATCCGCTTCGTCCAGAAGCTCGACCTTTTGTTCCAAACTCTACTTCCGACGTTGTTCTTTCTTGCTCTGCGCATGTGACGCCTCCGATTGTATCAAAGGTGTCCGGTTTTCAGGGGGGCACACCAACTGGAGTTTCCCGGATTTTCTGGACAGAGTGTTGATGAGATTATGCGGCAAGCTGAGCGGAGTAGGCCAGCTCGAAGTTGATGGGTGATTGGTTTCCTGCGGCGGAATGCCGCCGCCCGCCACATTCGTTCCGAGCGCGAGGCCTGACGTGCGGCTTCCTTGTGCATCCATGCCAACTCCGTCCGCCAGGTTGTCGTCATAGCTGAGCGTGGTGGTTTCGTTCGCGCCGTTCTTGCGCGTGAGCATCCGGTTGAGAGCATCGTACGTCAATTCGACGAGACGTCGTAGCGCTTTGCGACGGTGGTCATGGCCTCGGCCCAGACTTCCACGTACAGGTTCTCGCGCGAGATGCTCGTCGCCATCGGCATCAATCATAGAAGAATTCGGTCGTCGCAAACAGCGGCGTTCAGCGCTTTTTGCGTGATCTGCTGGGGGCCTGAGAAGGCGGTCGCACCTATTTGGAGTATAGAAAATCAATTCTCCCATCGCCGATCGAAGGCGAACCGGATATCAACCCCCAGCCGCCCCCAAGAATTATACTTATCAGTAAAGAAGTAAGTACTTAGGGCCGGCGCCACAGGGCGAGCCCACCTCAATCAGCTTGATTTCTGGGCAATCCGAGCTTTCGCCACCACCGGCTCACATCCAAAATCACCGATAAATGTTTATCTCACAAAATATACAAAGGGAGACTCCCCTGGGTCGGGTCTTTTCTCGATGATTATTCGCTGCCTCGCGCGGGATAGGCCTAGATGCACCCGGAAGACGATCGCTGTTCAGGGTCAAAGTGGACGCCCGGTGCCGGCACTTGGCTTTTCCGCCACCATCCACTGGCGCACCCTGTAACGCGTTTTGAATCCAAAACGCAGAGTGGCTTCCGAGGTTCAAGGCGGGAGAAGACGACTCAGACCCCATCGGTTGCTGACTTTTTTCGGAAGGCGAAGAGCCAGCGCGCGAAAAAGGTTCAGGTAAGACGCAAACGCAGAGTTTAGGCGCGCTTCCTCGCCAGAGCAGAGTCGAGGCGTTCACTTCTTCGCCTATGCGTAAAACCTTTGACCGATTCAGCCCTGACCTCAACGCAATATTTGGCAACACGGCTCGGGGCGAACTCGGGCGTGTGCAACCCAATTGTCGCCGACGGCGACTCGCGCGTTCAATGTGGTGCAGATTTGGTAAACTCGACGCAGGTTGAAGTTTGCACGGATAGTTGTGTGGCCGGCCAATGCACTAAGTGCACGCCGCTTAGCACGCGATGCCTTCACAACGCTGTGGAGACTTGCGATGCAAACGGCGTGTGGGGGTTGGCCAGAGTTGTCCGGACAGCGCTCCCTTGTGCAGCAATGGGGCGTGTGGGAGCCCTCCCAGCTGTTCTGGCTTTCCAGCCACGTGAGCGACTTTCGGCTCGACAATTACGAAGTGATAGTCGGAAGGGATCTCAGCGAAAATCTAGACGCAGTCATGCAAGCCGCTTGCTCGGCTAGCCTCGACCGGGACCTTGTATTACCATCAGAGCCGGATTTACTCCGTTATGGCGCTTTCGAATCAGTTCGGACAGCTCGCAGAGCGGTACGGCTACACGCCGCACGGGAAGCGGCGTGTGGTTTCGCTCGCTGGAGCGACGTCAGCTGCGAGCGCTGTTGGGAACCAGGTTGGATTCACGGGAAGGTACCATGATGGCGAGAAGGGGCTTACTTATTTCCGGGCTCGGTATCAGGATGCGGAGTTGGGGCGGTTTGTGGGGCGGGACGCATTGTTCATGTTTCCCGGAAGCCTCTACCTTGGGACGACCTAAAGGCCATAGGGGGGCCATTGGCGGCTTGTTCGGCGGGAACTCGTGCTGATAAATACCCGAGCAAGAAGTTACCTTGGCACCGCCCTCATGATGTGTGCGTGCGTTGTGGGCTGTGCCTCTGCCCCGCCTCGGGCGGTTAGCCCGACGCAGAAGAAAGAACTGCAGGCCCCAGCGAGAGATGCTAGCGCGTTGGAGCCCGCGATCCAAAGTTGCCGCCTCGGCCATGGGGAAAGCTGTTACCTGTTGGGCGTCCTGCATGACTACGGGGTTGGGGTCAAGCAGGACGATGCGCTCGCCCTGACTTACCATCGACGCGCTTGTGATCGAAACTTCGTCCCTGCTTGTGTTGAGGTAGCGAGTCACGAAGTCCGTGATCACGCAACATTGCCGTTCGCAAGGGACCGGGCACTTGAGGTGCTCGCGCAGTACTGCGAAGATGGATTTGCCGTTGGGTGCTATTCCGTTGGACGCTTTCATGTAGTTGGGGAGCCAAAGGTTGCGCTCGCCTATTGGGAGAAAGGGTGCGCATTGGGAGACGTTGCTTCGTGCGTTAGCTACATGGCGCTGGTGTTCGGTGACCCGGGTTCCCCGTCGGCCGAAATTGAGAAGGCTAAGGCCTCCGCAACCCGATGCTGTGCTGCCGACATAGCGCCCGCATGTCTATTGCTTGGAGTAGCGGTGAGGGACGGCAAGGGCGCCGTCAGTCGAGAGCCCGTCGCTGCCGAACGCCTATTCGGTCGCGCCTGCAAACTCGGCCAGGGCATGGGTTGTTTCTTATCTGGTATGCTTCTTGTCGGAGGGAGTGGTGTCCCAAAAAACTCGGCAACAGCCGGGCAACGCTTTGAACAGGGCTGCAGTGGTCCGAATCCCGTCGCAATGGCGTGCGTGCTTCTCGCGGAGGCGTACGAAGCCGGGGGGAAAAGCCACAAGCCGGACCTTGAGCAAGCAGCGCGGTATCGCGAGCGAGCTCGCGCTATTACTCCTCCCCGTTCTGGCGCGATGACACTTGAACTTGGACCTTTGTTCCCCAAATGACAGGGTCACGGGGACGGTGTGCCCCAATCACCCTCTTCCAGAGATATCTCACCACGCTCCACGAACTTTACCATCAGGCTGGCGGTGGTGGGCTTGATCACCGGTTTCCGCTGGTTACTTAAGGCGAATTGAAGGTGGGACCAACTTGACGGTGAAGTCCCTGGTGGAGATAGCCAACGCCCTTCGGGTCACGAACCTCGAGCTTCTGCAGGTGCCGCTGGATCGAAAGGTGCGGCTGGGGCGTCCGAAGGCTTAGGCGTGAATCGGAGCGCGGAGAGAAGAGCCCGCTCCCACACCCGGGCCAGCTCGGCCGACGCCTACCGAACGTGCCTGAGCGACCAAGCTTCATTTCGTGCGTGGACCCTCGAGGCCGTGCTGGACGCCGTGGACGAAGCGGCTGCCGGCGCCGCTTGGGTTCGCGAGCTGAAAGCGAGGTACCTTGGCGAAGGCGTCGCTTGTGCTTAATCAGGTTTCCACCAGCACCCACCACCGAGCGAGAAGAACCGGATTCGCTCTGCGCCGCGAGCATCTCCAATGCGAGCCAGCAGCCGAATCCCTCCCACGCCGCGACGCTCCGCCGAAGGCGGAGCTAGCGGAGAGGGAGGGATTCGAACCCTCGGTAGGCTTTTGGCCTACGCCCGCTTAGCAAGCGGGTACCTTCGGCCACTCGGTCACCTCTCCAGGCCACACTTGTGAAGGGCCCCGAACCTAGCCGCGGCTGCGCGTGCGTCAAGTCTCCGTTTAAGAAAATGCTAGGCTTGCTGCCCACCGATGCTTTTAGCCAGTCCCCAACTTCCGCGACCCAGCCGCACAGCGGTGGAAAAAGCGCTCAGCCTGCTTGAGCGGAAGCTTGGCCCCTCCAAAGTGCTCTCTGAGCGCGTTTCGCTTGAAGCCTACGCGAATGACGATTCTGAGGGTCACGGCTGCATGCCGGATGCGGTCGTGTTGGCGAGAACTCCCGAGGATATTCTCGCGGCGCTCGCGGTAGCGCGTGAGGCTCAGGTGCCCATCACTCCCCGTTCAGGTGGGACGGGACGCACCGGAGGCTCGATACCTATCGCCGGCGGGATTGTGATCACAACGCTCGGTATGAATCAAATCAAAGATCTTGATACCCGCGAAGGCATCGTGGTGGTCGAGCCAGGAATGGTGCTCGGGGATCTGCATGCTGCCGTTGAAGCTCAAGGCTGGTTCTACCCGCCCGATCCGAATTCTTGGTCGAGCTGCGCGATCGGTGGAAATGTCGCTGAAAATGCCGCCGGTCCGCGCGCATTCAAATATGGAGCAACTCGGAATTATGTTCTCGGCGTCGATACCTTCTTGATCGGTGGCCAACGGTTTTTTGCTGGCCGCCACACGGTCAAAGGTGTCACCGGTTACGATGTCACCTCGCTCTTAGTGGGCAGCGAAGGAACGCTAGCAATTTTTGGTGATATCACGCTCCGTTTGGTGCCCAAACCCGAAAGCGTGATGACACTTCTCGCTCTGTTCGGCGATGTGCACCAGGCCGGCACCGCGGTCGAGGAGCTTACTTCACGTGGTATTGTGCCACGCTGCATTGAACTGCTCGATGGCGGAACACTCGATGCCATGCGTGCCGCTGGCAACCCGATCAATACCCTGGCCGGTGCCATGCTACTCATGGATGTGGATGGCAACGAAGCGGAGTGTGAGCTCCAAGCTGAGAAAATCTCGGACGCTTGCGACACGGCTCAAGTGATAGATTTGTTGGTCGCCCAAGATGCCGCCCAACGCGAGCGCCTCTGGTCCGCGCGCCGCGAAATGAGCTTAGCTGTGCGCCGCCTCGCCCAGCACAAAGTGAGCGAAGATGTGGTCGTGCCTCGACGCCAAATCGGCGAGCTCCTGCGACGCGTGGACGTCAGCAGCGAAAAGCACCATGTCCGCGCACTCACCTACGGCCATGCCGGCGATGGCAATCTCCATGTTAACTTCCTCTGGAACGACGACGAAGAAATCCCGCGCGTTCAAGCCTGCGTCGAGAAACTCTTTCGCGACACCATCGAGCTACGCGGCACCCTCAGCGGTGAACACGGCATCGGCATCTTAAAAGCCCCCTACCTCCCTCTCGAACAATCCTCAGACCTGATCGCACTCCAACAAAGCATCAAAGCAGTGTTCGATCCCAAAGGCTTGCTCAACCCCGGCAAAATCTTCCCGCAAAAATCACACACCGCTTGCTGAGGCCCGCAACCCGCTCACCTCCACAGGCCAGCGCCTAAAGCCAGCGCCTCACTTCCACACAAGCCAGCGCCTCACTTCCACACAAGCCAGCGCCTCACTTCCACACAAGCCAGCCTCACTTGCACCTGCGAGCAAACTCACTCCACCACAGCAGAAGAGATAGTAAGCATGCTTACTATCCAAATCGCACCAACAGGCCCTCCTATTCCTCGCGATGTCTCACGCGACACACCCAACACCTCCACTCACCTCACGACCCGCTCCGTAACTTGCAGTTGCGAGCGAAGTAGGTCCACCACAGAGCAGAAGAAAAGGTAGTAAGCATGCTTACTATCCAAATCGCACCAATACCCTCCATCTGGACGAAGATCTCCGGACCTTCCCTCCACGTGATGGTCCCGCGGTTTTTGAATCCCCTTCACCGCGTTAATGTCTCGCTTCCCCTTTACCGCGTTAATATCTCCCTTCCACTCCGTGGTTCAGGGGCCTTTGCGAAACATCTCTTTCCGGTAGTGTTTGAGCTCCGCGATGGAGTTGCGAATATCTACGATCGCATCGTGTTCGCCCGCTTTGGGCTTTTCATACACACCTTCGTCGCCGTACCACAGCCGCGCTAAGACTTTGAGCGACGAAACGTCCACCATGCGGTAGTGAAGATAGCCGTTCAGGCCTGGCATCCACACTTCCACGAAGCGTTTGTCCATACCGATCGTGTTGCCACACAGTGTTGCCGGATAAGTGCACCAGCCGCTCACCCGCTCTAAAAGGAAACGCTCGGTGGCCATGGTGTCCATGGTGGAGGCTCGCACGCGCTCCAAGAGCCCATTTTTTTGGTGCATATTGCGTACAAAGGGAGTCATTTTTGCGAGTTCGGCTTCAGGTTGCCAAATGTCGCAACTGTATTCTTCCAGCACCTCCAGCTCCGAGTTCGTGATGATCAGCGCTGCTTGGACAATCACATCGCGCGTCGGGCTGAGCCCCGTCATCTCGAGATCGAGCCAGGCAAGGTTCGTGGGACTGGGGGTTCGCGGCAGCTTTGGAGCCATCTGGTTTGAATAGACCAGGCGCCGCTCCTTCGCTACTCAGCTCAGATCGGCGATCAGCTGTTTGGCTGCATTGTAGCCACACATCCCATGGACACCTCCGCCCGGGTGGGCCGAGCTGGACGCCAGATACAGCGCGCGAATCGGCATTCGATAGCTAAAATTAGGGAAAAATGGCCGAAATATGAGTTGCTGCGTGAAAGCTGCGGAGCCTCCACCCAGATCACCGCCGGGCAGGTTTGAGTTTTGTGCCGCGAGGTCCTCGGGGGACTGGACGGCACGGGCTTTGACATGGGCACGAAATCCGGGCGCCAATTGCTCCAAGCGCTCTTCAATCGTGTCCGCGAAACGCTCCTTGTGCTCACTCCATCCTCCAGGAATCGATGAGGGCGCGTGCGTGTAGCAGTAAAGCGTGTGTTGATTGGCCGGCGCACGCTGCCGATCGATGAGGCTCTGCTGACCGACGACCAAGTACGGCTTCATGGGCAGCTTGCCAGCACGCACCTCGGCGGTGAAGCGTTCCAAATCGAGCAAGCTTTCTCCCGTGTGCACCACGGCGCTTCGCCGTGCTGATTCAATCTTCCACGGCACTGCCGCAGACAGCGCAAAATCGAGCTTGAACGTTCCCCACCCCTGGCGAAAGCTACGCGCTTTGCGCAGCACGCCGCTCGGTACGGCACCCGACTCGATCAAATCGAGGAACAAACTCCTCACACCCGTCGCCGCCACCACCGCTTTCACAGGACCAATTTCCAGCCCATTCGCCGTCACCACGCCCACCGCACGGCCCTTTTCTAGCCGGATCCGACGCACTCGTTCCCCCAGCTGAATGCGCCCGCCGTAGCGCTCCAACAGTGTCACGAGCGCCTGCGTGATCACTTTGGCGCCCCCGATCGGCACCGGGAAGCCACCTGTGGTTGCGTTGGCCGCTAACATGAAACCGAGTGCCGCGCCAAATCGATCCGCTGGGCCCACATCCGCGTGGAGCGCCAGCGCTGGCAGCACCCGACGTGCCGCTTCACTTTGGAACAGCTTCTCTGCCAATGAGCGCCCACTCCGTGCCAACAACCAACCCAACTTGAGCGCAGGTCCGAGGCCCACCTGTTGCCAGGCCCGAAACTGCAGAACCGGCCCGAGCAAGGCGGGCAAAAGCCTAGGCTCATGCTCCCGATAGAAGGCAGCCAATTGATTCCAAGCAGCAGCATCTTCACGCGATCCAAAATTGGCTAAAGGCTCGGCAGGCGCGCGACTCAAACACGCCGAACTCCCATCCAACGCCACGTGGCAGCTTTCGAAATCAGCCCAAGCCCAACGGATCCCAAACTCTTCCAATCCAAATTCACGAAAGGCTGGGCTCGACTTTCCAAACGGAAAAAAAGCTGGACCTGTATCGTGCTGAAAGCCTGGCAGAGTCAGCTCTTCGGTGCCCATCGCGCCGCCAGGGCGCCGCTCATTCTCCTCCACGACGAGCACACGGAAGCCAGCGCGCCCCAACTTGATCGCCGCACTCAACCCGTTGGGGCCCGATCCAATGACCACCACATCCGGTGCCCAAGACATAGCCAAGAGCCTACACGTCGCCGTCGCACGGCGCAAAGACCTGTCCATCGCTGGCTCAGCCTGGTATCTCATATCCCGTGAACACGCTTGGCATTGACCCCGGAACACGCAAGCTCGGTTGGGGCGTGGTGCGCCGAGATGGTGCCAAGCTTGTCCACGTGGCGCACGGCGTGATCAAGACGAACGAACGAGACGGCCTGGGTGCACGCCTGGAGCAAATTGCCGAAGAGCTCAATCAAGTGTTGGGCACGCACTCCCCCAACGTCGGCTCGGTAGAAACGCTCTTCTTTTACAAGGATGCGCAGGCGGCGGCCAAGCTCGGCCATGCGCGCGGCGTGGTGTTGCTTTGCTTAGCGCAGAAGCGCGTTGAGATCGCCGAGTATGCGCCGGCTAAAGTGAAGCGAACGATTGCGGGCAGCGGCCAAGCAGAAAAAGTGCAGGTGGCTCGCATCATCAAGTCGCTCTTGGGTCTCAGCGGGTTGCCCGAGCCGGATGCGGCGGATGCCTTGGCGCTGGCGGTCACGCACCTCCGGATCGCCCCCTTTATGCAGGCTTTGGCGGGACGCAGCCCCGCGCAACGGACCGCCTTGGCGGCACTTTTGGGCGGAAAAAAGCGGCGTCGGAAGGCCGGTGGGTAGCTTTTGGGCGAGAAGAGCGTAAGTCGAGTTTGCTATGGATCGTCGCTCATTCACTCTCCTCTTGGGCTCCGCTGCGGGCCTCGTCCTGCTTTCACCTGCATTGGCAATCGCCGCACCCACCGCCGAGGAAATCGCGGACGGCGTTCAGAAGTATTACGACAGCACGAAGACTTTCAAGGCTGCCTTTCAACAGCGCTATGAAATGAAGTTCCCCAATAAAGTAAAAAAGACCGACGGCCAGGTTATCTTTCAAAAACCCGGCAAAATGAGCTGGCGGTACACCAACGGCAATCGCGTTGTCTCCGACGGCAAGCTCATCCGTGTGTATGAAAAAGCCAGCAAGCAGATGTACGAACAGCCGATGAACAAGAGCTACTATCCCGCAGCTCTTTCGTTCCTGATCGGTGGCGGTAGCCTAAAAAAGACATTTGATCTGAAGCAGCTCGATGCCGTCAAATTGAAGTTCCCGGGCGGATATGTGCTGCTCGGCGAGCCCAAAGAGCCCACGCCCGCCTATCAGAATGTCCTCCTGTATGTGGATCAAAAGACATTTCAGGTGCGCCGCATCCTATTGCTGGATGCCCAAGGCAACCGCAATCGCTTTGATTTCTTGACGCCTTCGGTGAACGTGACGGTGGTGCCCGGTGAGTTTTCATATCAAGCGCCTTCAGGAACTCAAGTGATTCGTCCCTGAGCAATCGCCGCCATTGCCAAACGCTGGGAACGTGCTTCACCCTGGCGCTCCTCATGAAGATCCTCATTCATTGCAATCCACTCGGTAATGATCGCTGCACGGGTCAAACGGATAATCCCGCGAGTGCAGACAACAAAGGGCCCGTCAGAACGCTCGGCTCCGCACTCCACCGCGTGCGCGTTGCCAGGGCAGCCCTCCGCCACTCAGGAATTCAAGCCGAGGAAACGCAGATCGTCTTGGCGGACGGGGTGTATTCGATCAATGAGCCGCTCAAGCTGGACGCCGCAGGCGGCAGCAACTTAACTCTTCAAGCCACCAATTCTGGCAAAGCGTTCATCGATGCCGGTGTTCGGGTTAAAGATTTCACCAAAACGAGCCTTGCCGGCACGGAAGCCTACGTGGCCGACGTGGCCATCCTGCTGAAGCATGGTGGGCTCTTTCGCCAGCTGTTCGTTAACGGCGAACGTCGACAAGTCGCGAGGACCGAAGAGCTTGAGATCGTAGGCCACTCCGAGGCGCACGCGCTCGGCAGAGATGTGTACGGCATCAAAATTAAGAAGGGGCGTTTGCCAGCCCTGAAAGAGGCCGAGACCATGGATGCGCTGATCCCTGCGCTCTTCGCAGCGGATCGGATCGCCATCGGACGCTTCGACGCAGAGCAAGGGCTACTCGTGCTCACGCGCCCCATCGGGCGGAGCCGCTTGTCCTCGGAGTTCCTGAAGCCCTTTCTATGGTTGGAACACGTGCTGGAGGAGCTGAAAAAGCCTGGGGATTGGTGCTGCGATCGCCAAGCGGGGAAGCTCTATTATCTGCCACTCCCGGGAGAAGATCCGAACCAGGAAGATGTGGTGGTGACGACGCAAGCGTCGTTGCTGGAGGTCACTGGCACGCCCGAACATCCGGTTGAAAACCTAAAGTTCTTGGGCATTGGTTTTCGCTATGCCAATTGGGAGCCCGTGCACAGGACGGCGCAGAGCGATCCTTATGTGCCGCCCACGCTTCAATTCACACACGCTCGTTTCAGCGGCTTTTGGGACTGCAGCTTCGAGCACTTCGGCAATTACGGCGTCAAATTCGGCGAGGGCACCAAGCAGTGCTCCGTGATTGGCTGTACGTTCAAAGACTTGGGTGGCGGCGGTCTGATCGTGAATGGCGGTGGATTGGAGACCGCTCCGGTCTTCTGGAGTGAAGGCCATCGCATCACCGACAACGAGTTCGTCGCTCTCGGTCGCGTGTTCATCGCTTCGAGCGCCATCTTGCTGATGAACGGCGCCCGCACCCAAATCGCGTACAATCGCATTTCAGACCTCTACTACACGGCCATTTCAGTCGGCTGGACCTGGGGTTACCGCCCGCAAATGACCGCTGAAAATCGCATCGAGCACAACCACGTGTTCAATCTGGGCCAGGGCGTTTTGAGCGATTTAGCCGGGATTTATACCTTGGGCGTGCAGCCCGGCACCACCATTCGCCACAATCTCATCCACGACGTAACCCGCAGGAACTACGGCGGATTCGGCATCAATCTCGATGAAGGCTCCAGCCACATCGTGATCGAACACAACGTGATCTACAACATTTCGAGCCAATGTTTGCATCAGCACTTTGGTCGCGAAAATTCGATTCGATACAATATCTTTGCTCACGCCGGAGAAGGCCTGATCAGCTTCTCACGTGGCAATCGCATGAGCTGGCCAGAGAAGGGCGGCTTCGATGATGGCGCTATCACGAATGCCTTCTCTTTCCACGACAATCTGATGCTTTCAGACGGCCAAGCCATGTTCGTCGGTGGGCTCGGCGATGAGAGCGGTAGCCTGCAGCACCGCGACTTTCTGTGCGACCACAATCTTTACTGGGACGCCAGCGGCGCGCCCTTCTTCGGCGACGGCGTGCACGGTGCCGGCGGCCGAGAAACCATGACCCTCCTGTTCGATCTTCCCGCCTGGCAGCGCCTTGGGCGCGACCGCCACGCCAGCGTCCGAGATCCGCAATTCAGGGACGCGAAACAGGGAAATTTTGAGCTCTCGATAGCCAGCCCACTCCGCGAAGACGGCACGATGGTCCCGCGTCCCCAGGTGGGCCCGCGCTCACGCGAAGAGCGTGAAACGGACGCACAAATGCCAGAGTTGGTTTCGAGATTTGCGTATGGTTGAGGTGAGCCCCCCACTCAATCGAGCCTCAACCTGCGAGCTTGGCGTTGAGCTCGAACTCAGGGATGGCTGCGAGAGCCTTAGAGATCGGGCAGTTGGCCTTCGCGAAGGCTACTTTCTCGTTGAAGGTCTCCAGATCAACACCAGGCACTACCGCAACCGTCTCAAGCTCGATCTTGGTAATGGCTGGCCCTTCACCGAGATGCACCGTGGCTTGCGTATCGATAGTTGTAGGCGGATGGCCAGCCTTGGTGAGCTGGGCTGCCAAGAACATCGAGAAGCAGCCGGCGTGCGCCGCGCCAATGAGCTCTTCTGGGTTCGTGCCGTTCGGGCCACCTTCGAAACGCGACACAAACGAGAACGGCGCCTGGAAGGCCCCTCTGCCACTGGCGACGCTGCCTGAACCCTCTTTAAGAGTGCCCTTCCACTGCGCGGATGCTTTTGAAACTGACATTTGAATTTCTCTCCTCTGGGTTGCGTTACGGTTCGTTGCCCCGATTGATCTAGCGTAGGCGGCACTCCGCGACAACTGCTCAGCTGGCGGAAGTGCTCTGAGTGAACTGGAGCGGCTGCTTCGGAAACGCCACCTTACGGAGCACGAGATCTTGCACCGTATCGCGCAATGTTTCCCCAGGCTCGCGCGCCACCCATTCCAACTCACGCTCGGCCTTCTTCGCGCTGCAATACCAGTAATATTGGCCCATTTCGACGCTTTCTTCCGACACCGGCGGCTCTCCGCCCAGCTTGCGCAGAGCGCTGTTGTAGAGCTTATTGAGCCCGAGTGCGAGCGGCCGAGAACGGGGCAGAAAGAGGCGTGGCCCTTTGACCCCGGTCAATCTTTCCAAGCGTTGGAAGAAAGCTGCGATGGTGAGATTCTTGGCGTTCAAGATATAGCGTTCGCCGGCACGTCCACGTTCAAAGGCTGCGAGCATGCCAAGCGCCGCATCGCGCACATCCACGAAAGCGATGCCGCCCCGTGGCACCGCAAGTATCGATTGCTCTAAGAATTGACGCACATCGCGCGTGGAAGATTCGCGGAGATCACCCGGGCCGAGCAGCAGGCTCGGATTCACCACGACCACCTCGAAATCGGGCGGGGAGTTAGCCTCCAAGGCCGCGTGCTCGGCGTACAATTTGCTCCGATAATAGGGCCAACCGGCGAGCAATTCGAGCGGCGCCTGGTCGTGCTCGTCGAAGACACGATCGGGATCTTTGCCCACCGCTAGTGTACCGCTCGTGCTGGCGACGACGACGCGCCGAACCCCGGCTTGCCTGAGACCTTTGAGCGCCGAGCGTGTCGCGGTGACGTGAGCCTGGTGCAACTCTTCCCCGGCATCTTTAGCGCGACTCACCTTCCCGGTGACCAAGAAGGCACCATCGCAACCTTGAGCACTCTCTGACACAGCGTCGCTGTCCAAAACATTGAGCGTTGTGACGTCGAAACCAGCCGAAATACCGCCATTCCTGGAGACCGCCACGATATCATCGCCGCGTTCGATCAAAGCGCGCAAGAGGTGTGAGCCGAGAAATCCCGTAGCCCCCGCGACCCAAAAGCGCTGCCTTCGAGCCTGACTCATCCGTTTTGACTTTCTAACTTGAAGAGCTTTTGGAACGTAAATAAAAGCTGGACGTTGTTGGACTTAACAACGCCGGACATGAACTCAGCCGGCGTCGGCGTGTAGGACTCACGCACGATCTTCGTAAAAATCCCTGGCGACGTCTTCAGGACACAATCCGCCTGCCCAGATGATTTCCCGGATGCGACTTCACAGGAGTCGGACGTCACGCGCAGACTCCAACGTTCCTTCTCACCGAGCGCAAAATAATAGCTGAGGGGAGCATTCACCACGCCAGGAACAAACCGCCCTTTCAATTCCGCGAAAACCTTATCCAAGCTCTGAAAGCCCTGATCAAAGAGATCTGCCGAAGTGAGCTTGCGGATATCAAGCACACGCCCGCGTTCAAGCTCCTGTACCGCACGGCGTGTGAGTGCGGAAATGGTGCGCGAAGCCTCCGTGGCGCTCATGCCCTGCGTTAAGCGCCGCAAGTCTTCGACCGCCAGCAGCGGGCCAATGCGCACCGAGAGGTCGCGCCGCCGCACCAAGCTGGCGCCCTTGGGCAGTGCCTCATAGGTGCCCCCAAGCCAGAGCGGCAAAATATCGATAGCGTGATGCAACGACAAGTAGCCCACGGCCGGCTTAAATTCGTGGATCTGGCCATCGGGCGAGCGCGTGCCTTCCGGGAAAATCAGCAGTGTTTTGCCGTTTTCCAAGAGCTCGCCGGCTTGGCGAAGCGCGGCTCGCAACGAGCCACTCCGATCCATCGCCACGAGGTTGGTGAAATTTTCAAAGTAAGCTTTGCGCCAGCGATTGCCCTCGAAAAAGTAATCACGCGCGGCCAAGGATACGAGATCCTCGCCGTAGCTTCCGAGCGCGTACTTGGCCAAACCCATATCCAAGTGGCTCGCGTGGTTCGCCGCGACAATCGTGTTCTTGTTGTGAGGGATGAACGCGCGCCCCGACACTTTGGTACTGAGGACTCGATCGTAGAACCCCATTTGTGCGCGGCCCATCCACTCCATCGCGGCCTCACGCAACACCGGAGGGATATTGAGAGGTGCCTCGGCTTCCTTCTCAACCACTTCGGTGGTCGGGCGAGGCCGAGCGCCCGCTTGGAGGAACACTCGCTCCACATCGGCGATCGTCTCACATTCAGTGAGGCGGTCAGCATCCAACGAGGTGCCCACCTTAGACTCGAGTGCGACTAAGAGCTCTAGCAGCATCAACGAATCGAAGGCCAGATCGCCACGCAACGTTTGCCCGGAGTGAATCGATTCAACGGGCTTCCGAGCGATCAGCGCCGCCGCGGAGCGCACGGCGAGGGTGGCCGTTGAAGTCGGCCCTTGGCTCTTCGTTCCCGCGCCATTTTGGGGCTTTGAGGCGCTCTCCGCCAAACGGCGCACCTCGCCGCGTTTCACCTTCCGCGTCGCAGTTCTCGGCAAATCCACGTCCAGCAACGCGACCACCGAGGGCCGCGCTACATTCGGCAACGCGCTGAAGGCTCGATTCAAGGCCACGCGCGCACGTGCGTAACGCTCACCACGATCGAGTGCGGGATCTGCCTCGACCACCGCGACGCAAGCCACCCGCTCAACGCGACTGCCATCTGATACGCCAACTATCGCTAGCTCCTTGATGTGCTCTACTCGGCCAAGCTGAGTCTCAACGTCGTCGGGATAGATATTCTCCCCCGCCGAAGTAACGATCGTATCTTTCGCGCGGCCAACGATGATGACGTTGCCCTTGCGATCCAGCTTTCCGAGATCGCCCGTGTGGAGCCAGCCGTCCTTGTCGATCACTTGGCTCGTGGCTTCTTGGTCCGTGTACCCGATCATCACATTGGGGCCGCGCGCGACGACCTCGCCGATGCCCTCGGGATTGGGTTCGTCGATGCGGATCTCAACGCCCGGAATCGCCTTGCCGACGTGCCCCGGCTTGGTCGTTGGGCCTCCAGGCGCGACTGTGAGCACCGGCGAAGCCTCGGTTAAGCCGTAACCTTCAGCCAAGTGCAGCCCTAATCCAGCGAACATCTGTTGCGTTTTCTCGGGCAGAGCCGCGCCACCACTCACCAAGAACCTGAGGTGGCCACCCAAGCCCTGGTGGACGGGACCGAACAGCGTTCGCCCGAGATCGACCCCCAAATTCTTGCCGAGGGAGCGATTGAGCTCAGCGGCCACGTCGAAGAAATAGGAAGCCAAACGGCCTCGCTCAAGAACCTTGGCAGAAATGCGGCGTTCCAGCATCTCCCAGAGCGCCGGCACACCTACCAGGCCAGTGATTCGGCCGGCCTTGAGCGCGTGCTCCAGGCGTTCACCGTTCAGCTCATCCAGGTAGACCACACGAGCACCGCGCGACAGGGGCAACAGCAAGCCACAGGTTAACTCAAACGTATGGTGTAGGGGCAGCACACTTAAAATGCGATCACCCTTCGAAAGTGGAAAGAGCGGGGCCAAGGAAGCCACCAGCGAGGTGAGGTTCACGTGCGAGAGCTGCACACCCTTCGGATTGCCCGTAGTGCCGCTCGTGTAGATCAACGCAGCGACGGACTCTGGATCGATCTCCGCGGTTTCCGCTTGGGGCCCGGGAGCGCACAACTCGCGTATCTCCAGCAAGCGTATCTTCCCCTCAAGCGAAGCCAGGCGGGCTACCGACTTCGCATCTCCCATCAGGATCTGCGCCCCAGAGGCTTGCGCAAGATTTTCAGCGATATTCGGCTCAATCGCGGCATCCAGGGGCACCACGGTGGCACCCAAGGCGAACACGCCAAACAGAGCGATCGGCCAGTTCGGATGATTCTGGGCCGCCAATAACACACGATCGCCAGGCTTCACGCCCAATTGCTTCAACCTAGCAGCACAGGCTAACGACAATTGCCGCCACTCGCGAAAACTGATCCGGCTCAGGCCATCGGTTTCAACTCGCTGCAGGGCCACCGCCAAATCATAACGCTCCGCAATCTCATCGAGCAGCGCCGGCAGCGTCTCGTGCCGCCGCGGGGCGCGCTTCGGGCGCTTGAGGCGCTGGTCAATTTGCGGGAAGACCCACTTTTCGAGTCCGGGAATGTGGACATTCAAGAACCACTCACGCCAATTGATGCTCTCCGGCGCCCACGGGATCAGTTCCTTTTCGACGGCGCTCAGGCGCGCAAAAGCATCGCGCGTATTCTGGCAGCGGAACGTGTAATCGTACTCGGCTGCGAACGGCACGAACACTTGCAAGATCTTTCCAACCTTGCGTTGCTGATCGGCGAATTGCTGGATCGAATTGGACGCCGGCCGTAAAAATGCCTTCAGCGGGCCGAACGCGGCTTTGTTGAGCAGGGTTGAGAGCTGCTCGGCACCGTTCGCAATCACGTGCGGTCCAAAGCGTTCGAACTCCTGGCTCGAAACCACGGAGCCTTCGAAATGGGCCTGCAAGAAGCTCAGAAGAGGCCCGCCCTTGCCGGTTTCCTGGTAGTAACGGCGTTTATAGAGTCCCGTCAGCTCAACGAAGCGGCGCATGCTGCAAGGATTCGTATCGCCCGAACCGAGCTGATACACGCGCTTGGGTTGCCCCTCCAACAGCTCAGCCAAAGCGAGCGTTAATCCGGCGGCGACCATGTCGCAGGGGATCACATCTAGGCTATGATCGGAGCCCGGGATTTGGAGCCCTCCTTGGCGCAAAATATAAATGAGTGGCGCGCTCGTGTTCACGCCCTCGTTCCAACCTGGAAACGGATAAAAGCAGGTGGATTCAACGATCGCCGGCCGCACAATCGTCCAATTCAAACCCGAGCGGGCCACGATCTGCTCACCGATCGATTTCGTGTACGTGTAGGTATTCGGAAATCCCCAAAAACGGGCGCGCTCCATGCCCATTTCAGACAGCTGCCCCTCCACGAATTTGCGCTTCACGCGCTGTACTTCATCCTCGAGCGCACGGCCGCGACCTGGCTCGCCATTTTCACGCAGATTCTTTTTGGCTTCATCCAAGAAGCGACTCTGACGAAAGGCGTCCCCCGCACGGTGCCGCGCCTGCTCCACCACGTCCAAGCACTCGGCGATCTCGCGGTCAGGATCCCAGTGCATACGATCCAGATCAGCCGCGCGCGGAAAGGGAAAGTCCCGCGGATCCGCCTCGGCGATGTTGCCCGTGCGATCACCAGCGACGTAGCAAGTGCTCGTGTGCAAGAGCGACGCGTGCCCAAGGTCTCTGGCGAGCTCGACCAAATTTTGCACGCCAAAGGCATTCACTTCGAGCCCTTCGTCGAGCGGCGGATCAAAATCCACCACGCCTGCTGCGTTCACGACGGCATCGATATTCCCGCGCAGCTCGTCGCGAATTTCAGCCGAAACGCCGCAAAAAGGCCGAACCACGTCGCCTTCGATCGCCACCACCTTCGCTTCTAGGAAGGCGTCGAACTTGTCGCCATGCGCTTCCCGAAGTGGGCGTAACACTTCGCTCGTCGCGATCTCGTTCGCGAAGCGTTCGTTCGCTGTTTGGCCCGCCTTCCTGCGAACCACCAAATAGAGGCGATCGATCTCGGGAAATTTTGCGAGCAGGAACGACCACCAAACTTTACCGAGAAAGCCGGTGCCTCCCACCACCACCAAGCGTTTTCCTGAAAGTACGCGTGCCAGCTCCAGCGGTCGCGCAGTGTCCAACGGCGGCGCCGACTTCAGCTTCACTGAGCTGTCGCGCTCGTCGCTCACAGAGCTCCCCCAGAGGCCCCCGGGATCGTGACATCCGCCATCACGATCGGCGGAACGTGCAGGCAAGCGACATCCAGGGTTCGCTCAACACCGCCCTTCGCTCGATACAGCGCTTCATCCATGGTGGGAGCCGTTTCCCAACCCATCAGTTTCGGAATGTACTCATTATCTGCGCCCACCACGATCACGCGCCCCAAATGCTGCCGGCCATTTTCGCCCCAATACCACATGAAAAACGGATGTGCCGGGTGGTAGGCGTGGCCGGTGCGATACATATGGATGTACGCCTCGTTGTTGGCGAACTTGGACTCATACTTGTGCTTGAGCTCCAGCGCATCCCGCGTTTCAGGCAAGATGCGGTGAAAAAATTCGATATAGGGAGCGTGCTGCTCATGATCGAATTTGTCGGTGCAAGGGTGAGTGATGATGAGCGTGCCGCCTGGCTTCACCATTGGTGCGCCGCGGTACATGTTGAATAAATAACCTTGAGCTAACACCTGCACGAGCAGTGGATTCAAGAACGCATGCACATTGTAGGGGCTGATGTACGGGATGCCCGTCACGAGCACGTCCGCTTGGCCTTCGAAGGGCACTAAATATTGCTCGAAGGAGCGCTCGACGGTTTTCTTGTGGACTTCTTCAGTGGCGCCCGCAAAAACACCCGTCACGCCATATGGTGCTGGAAAACGGTCAAAAATCGCCTGGCGCGCCGGCTGGGGGAGCTTGCTCGTGGCCACCACCAGCGCCTTCTGCATCGCTCGCTCGCTCGCCGAGAGGTCGTCCTCATTCTTCATGAGGAACTCAAGCGGGCGATCAAACATGCGATTGTTCACCGTGGTTTCAATGGTGAAAATCTTGAGCTTTTGGTGCGCTAAACGCCCCATGATGCTGATGTCTGAAGCCAGCTTCGAGTTGCTCGGATCCATGTAGCTGTTGGACCCACGAATCGTGTGCGGATTGTGATGCGGCACCAGGCTCTTGTAGCTGCAGAGCCCAACCGCGACCGATTTGTGCCCACCGTTCATCGGAACGAAGTTCAAGTTCACGTAGATAACGAGATCGCTCTCCGCCGCGCGCCGGTTCAGCTCCAGCACATCTCCGTGCTCTGTTGTGCCGATCTCTACAAGATTATCATGATCTTCAGCATCGTGATTGTAGAGGCGGTCGGGGTAGTAGGCGTCAAAGATGCGCTTACCGACGATGTGGCGGATTTCGTGACCCTTCATCCGCCGGTGAATGCCGGTGGCGATGATCATCTCCACATCATCCACGCCGTGGTCGGAGAGCATAGCGAGCACAATCTCCAACACACTTTGGCGGGCATCCGGCGCACGCATGGGCGGCAGCGGCAGCGAGATGTCATCGATGGCGATCGTCACCTTCATCCCGGGGGTCAAAAGGGCGTACAGCGGATCCATCCCGAGCGGGTGATTGAGCGCGTAGCGAATGGCGGCGTTCACGTCCTTCAGCGGATCTAGCGGCGGCTTCGGATACACACAGCGCGTGCCCGCTGGCAGATCCACCTCGACCAGGCGATCGCCCGAAAATAAGACGCGAGGCGCGCTATCGTGCTCAAGAGTGACGACCGAAGGATGATTCATAAGGCTTGTTTCAGGTTGAAGCTCGGCCAAGAATAAGCGCGCGCCAGAAGTGCCAGCCGCCTGTCTGGATTGACGACTGCAGGGTGCCCAACCACGCTCAGCATGGGCACATCTGAATAGCTGTCGCTGAACGCAAAGCATTCATTGAGATCAAACCCGTTTTCGCGCGCGTGCTCGCGGATCAAACGCGCCTTTTCGGGGCCAGCAACTACAGGTTTCAAGATCTTGCCCGTCGCAATCCCACCCTTGATTTCTAGGCGGTTCGCGATCACCTCATCCGCGCCGAGCTCCTTGGCCATGTGCCCAATGACACAATCGAGCGCCCCCGACACAAAAACAACGCGATTGCCGTTATCCCGGCTCTTTTTGACCAAGCTGGCGGCGAACGGGTAGATCGAGGGCCGCATCACCTTTTGGTAAGCTTCTTTGCCAAGCAACAGCAGGCGATCTTCGCTCATGCCTTGGTAAGAATTGTAGAGCAGCTCGTTGAAGAGGCGGCGGTCTGCCATCTCGGCCAGGATCATTCTTGGCGCACGCACGAGCGCTCGGCCAACACGCATGGCCGTCTGCAGGGGGGTGCCCTGATTCAGCAAATAAAAAACCGTTGGATGAACCAAGTTGGTCCCCACCAGAGTGCCGTCTACGTCGAAATAACTGGCCGCCAAGGGGTCTTCTGGTCTCCCATGTTTCGGTCGGAGTCAAGCGGGCGAACCGCGTGAAGCACGTGGGTTTGGCCCCCAGCGTGAAGCGCAGGCCGTTTGCTGAGGATTTCCGCCGTTATTCGGTTCCGACACGTGGTAGACGGCGGCTATGCGCTGGGTCGAAACTGAAAGTGCCCTGGATGCGGCGATCGGCGAGCTGACGGGAGCGGAGGTCGTCTACCTGGATACCGAATTCGACTCTTCGCGAAAAGGCACGATTTTATCGCTGCTGCAGCTGAGCCGCGGCGCAGAGGTGTATGTGATTGATGCCCTCAGCTTGCCCGGCCTCGGAGCGCTCGCACGCATCCTCGGTGACCCGAACGTGTTGTGGGTGCTGCATGCCGGCTCGCAAGATGTAACGCTCCTGTGCGACACGCTGCGCATCCAGCAACGTCCCCGCGTATTCGACACGCAAGTGGCTTGGTCGCTGTTGAGCGCCGAGTATTCCGTTTCGCTTCCGTACTTACTTCACAAGCTCCTCAAAGTGCGGGTATCCAAGGGTTATCAAGCGGATGATTGGCTGCGGCGCCCCTTGCCCGCGGCCCAAATCTCGTACGCCGCGGATGACGTGGAATACCTCCCCGCGCTGTACACGGCGCTTTCGAAGAGTGGCGCAGAGCATGACCGCGTGGCTCTTATTCAGCAGGCTTCGGCGGAAGCGGTTTGGCCCGAAAAGCCTCTGCTCACCAAGATCGGTCTTGATTCCTTTCGAAACGCTTGGCAGCTGGATGCCCGAAGCCAAGCTGGCCTCTTGGCACTGATCGACTGGTACAACGCGCTCGAGCCTCGAGCCCGCAAAGATGCGCCCGAGAGCAAGACGCTGCTCGCCATCGCCAGCCGCATGCCGGACACGGCTGAGGATTTGGGGCGCATCAAGGGCGTGCCGCGATTCTGGGTCGAGCGGCAGGGGCGCGACATCGTGGGGCGCCTCAAACGCGCCGCGGAAAGCGCCAAAGCCGAGGATTTTGTCCCGATTGAGCCCCCTTCGTACGGCACCTTCGAGCAAGTGCGGCTGGATGCTTGGCTGAGCTGGGTTCGGGCCGAACTGTGCGTCGAGCTCTGTGTCTCCCCTGAGGCCGCACTGCCACAAAAAGTGATGCGCCAGGTGCGAGACAGCATACTTTTGGGCACCGGCGCGGCAGACGGGGCCGAAGGCTTGGTGGGCTGGCGCAGGGACTTACTCCTCAAGCGCTACCTGACGTGGTGCGAACGCCTGCCCTTCACGCTGGGCAGCTGAGCTGCACGGGTATAGACTTCGGGCGAAGTGCGGCGGCGGGGCGCCAGCGTTTTCATCCTCTTAAGCCGAGCCATGAGCGAATCTTTCCCCCCCCAACCAGGCACGCTGATCGGAGTCAGCTTCGACTCCGAAGTGAGCTCGGGAGTGCGTTACTGCATTGAGCGCATGCTGGGTGAAGGCGGAATGGCCGTGGCGTACCTGGCCACGCGCGAGACCGCGGCTGGCACGACGCCCGTTGTCGTCAAGGTAGTGCGGCCCCACATCGTGCTGAGTGCCGGTGAATTGGCCACACTTGTCGTCCAAAAAGAAGCTGTGGCGCTGGGGCGCCTGAATGAGCGAGTTCCCCCAACACCGTTTGTGGTGCGTTTGGTCGACACTGGCTCGGCCCAAATCCATGGGCCCAATCGCCCCAAGGTGCCGTGGTTGGCGCTCGAATATGTGCACGGTGGCGTCGAAGGCACGACGCTCGTGGATCGCATTCAATACAGCGTCCAAAACACAGGATTTGCCTTCGATTCACGCCGTGTGGCGCACCTCGCGCGCTGCCTGGCTTCAGGCTTGAGCGCCATTCACGAAGTGGGGGTGATTCACCGCGACTTAACACCCCGTAACGTGCTCTGTTGCGGCTTCGGTGCGAATGAAATCTTCAAGATCTCTGATTTTGGGATTGCTCGGCCACAAGGTCTCAGCGCCACATTCGGTACCGGAGCCACTCCGGGAACTCCAGGCTACGCGTCACCTGAGCAGATTTTCCCCGACATTGGGCCAGTCGGGCCACACTCGGATGTGTTCACGCTGGCCTGCCTCTTGTACTTCGTCCTGACAGGCGAAAGCTTGTTCGACGATGCTTCGCCAGTTGCCGCGCTGCTCAGCATTCGTCGCCCTGACCGCCGCAGTATCCTGGAAGGGCGTTGGCTCAACCCAGAATTGCGCGAAAATAAGGCAGCCTGTGAGGGTATCGATCGGTGCATCGCGCGCGCGTCCGCCGAAGATCTACGGCTTCGCCCCGCACTGGCTCAAGAATTCGCAGCCCAGCTCGTGCCCTGGCTCACCGAACGCGCAACCCCCGCGGTAGCCAGTACGCGCCTGAAAAACAGTATTTTTCGCACGCTCCCTCCCGGTGAAGTCGCTCAATGGCACTGGATTCTGCGCCACCCCGCAGGGGATGATCGCGTGGTGCGCAGTGCGGCCTGGGATGCCGATGGGCATTGTTTGGTGACCACCACCCAAGGCCCGGCATTTTGGACAGGGCAAACCTGGGTCGATCGCCTTCCGAGCGAACTGCAGTTTCCAAGCGGCGTACGTTTTACCCACCGCCTCGGCCCGGGCACATGGTTGGTGGGCGGAGAACAAGGAACGCTTGCCATCTGCGACAACCAGGGCGTTCATGATCGCGTGACGTGCCCCGATCAAACAGCCGTTTTCTCGCACGCAACGGGGCACTTCACGGATCTGCTCACGGCTGTTTGCCAAAAACCGGGTTCACCGCCAACTTTGTGGGCGATGGCTGCCCGGCGCTGGATGAAGCCACTGCCACTCAGCGGGGTAGCTTACGTTTCCTCGCTGCTCCCGCTCGACGAAGATCGCTGGGTGATCTGCGGGCGCTTGAATGAAGGCGGCGGCTTTGCTGCGATCTATAGCCCGATGCAGTGGGGCATCACCTTCTTATTAACACCGAAAACACGGGCCTTTGTCGCCGGCTGCTCCGAGCCAGCACGCGCCGAAGCACTCGTCGTCGGCAGCGACGGAGTGGCACTCAGAATTCATGCTGAGGAGGCACAGAGTGCTGTAGCCGATGGTTGCCCGGACCTCACCGCTTCTGCGATGGACGTGCTCAATCGACAGTGGGTGACGTCCATCGGGCGAATTTGGGTCCGCGATCCCAGCACTCAGTATCGATGGAAGCCGGCTTGGACGGATCTCACACTCGGAGTACCGTTCGTGAGCATCATGGCAGAGCCTGGAATTGTTGTGGCGATGACGGCCGATGGGGGCATCGTGGAAGGTCGCGCAGCCTGAGTGTCCGCCTTGCCCCCCTTGCCCCCCTTGCTCCGCATTGCGCTGCACGTCGCAGGTAACGATCGCCCGGGGATCACCGCCAAAATAGCCGAGGTGATAGCCGAGGAACGCGCACACCTAGTGAGCATTGGTCAGAGCGTGCTTCACGGCTATCTGATGATGAGCGCCATCATCGAAGCCCCCGCTGATTCCGAGGTGCAGGAAAAAATGCGCCACGCGGTCAGAGAGCTAGGGCTCCGACTCGAAACGACCCTGCTTTCGGGCCTCACTGCCGACTCCCTACCGCCTGAAGCCGGACCGAGCTTGTGCATCACGCTGCTCGGCACGCTTTCCGATGCAACCTCGATCGCTGGTTTGGCTCGCTACTTGGCGGATCATCAAGTGAATATCCGTGAAGTTCGCTCGCTCAGCGAAGGGGCCTTGAGCGGCCTGGAGCTGATTGTCGATCTTCCAGCTGAAGCTTCCATGTCCGAATCGCTAGCTCAATTGCGCGGCGGCCTCTTGCGCCTCGGCATGAGCCTATCCGTCGATCTCGCCGTGCAAAAAGACGATGTATTCCGACGCAACCGGCGGCTGGTGTGCATGGATGTGGATTCCACCTTCGTGAAGGGTGAGTGCATTGATGAGCTCGCCGAGCTCGTCGGATGTAAAGCTGAGGTTGCAGAAATCACCGCCCGAGCCATGCGCGGCGAGCTCGATTTTCGCGCGGCCTTGACCGAACGCGTACGGCTTCTGAAAGGGCTGCCCTTGGAGAAAGCACAAGCTCTCACCAGTCGGCTTGAGTTGACTCCAGGCGCGCTCAATTTCGTGGAAAAGCTCAAAGGCTTGGGCTTCCACGTGGGCTTAGTGAGCGGGGGCTTCACGTTTTTTGTCGACGATCTAAAACGCCGTTTTGGCCTTGATTTTGCCTTTGCGAACGAGCTCGAAGTCGAGAACGGCAAGCTCACCGGTGGCCTGATAGGCACGATTGTGGATGCCGAGCGCAAGGCAGAAGTATTGCGAGAGATGGCCCAAGCGCACCACCTTCGCCTCGAGCAAACCGTCGCCGTCGGTGACGGTGCCAACGATATTCTCATGCTCCAAACAGCAGGGCTCGGCATCGCCTTCCGCGCGAAACCCAAACTCCAAACCGTCGCCGACATGAGCCTAAATCACCACGAACGCCTGGACACGCTGCTCTATTTGATGGGCTTTAATGCACGCGAGTTGCGAAGTCTGGCGTAGGAGCGTGTGCTCTAGTGAGGCCGCGGACGCCAGGTTGCTGCTGATGCCCACCTCGCTGCCGCGACCCCGTCACTGAAGTACGCGACGTTAATCTACATGCTCGTCAATGGATGAACGGCCGCCACAGACGACACTAGAGCCGGAGCGGAAAGGCCAAACCCTGAGGGTTTCCCCTAATTTATCGACAAATATCCCGTGTTGGCAGTCCAAAATTTTGGTCCGACCGCATGCGGTGAGCATGTGTACAATAAGAAAGGGCCCAACTCCAACGAGTGGACGTTTGTTGACTCTCAATGGATGGACCTGATGGACGTACACACGCTCGCGCTCACTTCAATGACTTACGATGACATCACCGGTGAAATTTTTGACGCTGACGTGGAAATCAACTCCGCTAACAACCTCATCACGACCGGTGATACCAACATCGGAGCCGATCTAGTATCGATCGTGACGCACGAAGCTGGACATTTCCTGGGTCTCGCCCATTCGGAGAAGGCCACGGCGACGATGTTTGGGAACTATTCACCTGGGGATCCCTTCATGCGCGACCTTGACCCAGACGATGTAGCTGCGATTTGCGCTGCATATCCTCAGGGCCGCCCGGTCGCTTCTTCCAGTTGTGAACCCAGGCGCGGCTTTACCAAGCAATGCTCGGATGAACTGAGTACGGGGGGCTGCGGTTGTTATATTGCCAGCCCCGAAGACCAAGGCACACGCTCTCGGCACCAAAGGCTGCCGCTCACGACTTCAGGCTTCTCACTGATTGGCACAGCCTTTGTACTCTGGATTCGACGCAAGCGCCGGAGTGCACGCCTCCACGATCAGACGACGTCCCCTGCTGTTGGGTGTTGTTTTTCTAGCTCTTGGTTGCCCGCGCAAACGAGACGGCATACCCTTTCGAGCGGTGACGCTCGACGTGCCTCGCATCTACATCCTGGCGGGCCCTAACGGAGCCGGAAAAACTACGTTTGCTCGCGAATTCCTGCTTCGAGAAGGCGACTGCCCAGCTTTCATCAACGCCGATCTCATCGCCGAAGGAGTGTCTCCCTTTGCGCCCGCACGCGCCGCCGTTCGGGCGGGCAGAATCATGCTGGAGTTAATCAAGGATGCTGTTAGAAAACAGGAAAGCTTTGCTTTTGAAACGACGCTGGCGGATCGGACGTACGCAAAATTTATCCGCGATTGGCGCGCAGCTGGTTACACGGTAAGAAACCACTACCTCTCTTTGCCGTCGGCTGATTTTGCCGTCGCTCGCGTCGCCGAGCGAGTGCGCCAGGGAGGGCACGACATCCCAGAAGCGGTGATTCGCCGCCGCTTCGCAGCTGGCACGCGTAATTTCGAAGGGATCTACAAGCAGATTGTGAATAGCTGGACTTTGTACGACAGTGCGCCCACGGTTCCTGTTGTGCTGGACCACGGAGGCACCCCATGACCACCAACGCCCCTCCTGTACCGCCCGAAATTACAGATCCAGAAATTCTGGGCGCCTTGGCCGCCCTCATACGGGCACAGAAGCGAGCCGAGGAAATCGCCGCAAGAACGGGCACTGCGCTTATTCAGCAAATCGACGGCAAGATGGTGCGCGTCTATCCGAAACTTCCCAGCGGCGAAAAGCCTGGAACCTAGTTCCAATTGCGCGCACAGCTAAGCGTGGTCCTGTCTGGGCTTCGTCGACGTGGTTCGGAAGGTGCAGAGCGTCGAGTTCTTATGCTCCCACCTTGTGCGGAACTTGCAGAGGCGCCACCTTGGCCGCTCCTAGACACAGACTCCGTAGAGCTTACAAGGTGCCGAGCGTAGCTAGGTTGGCGAATGGTGCGCGGAAAAACGAACCAACACCTCACAGAGGTTGTCATGCATTCTTGCGTCGTCGCTGGCAAATTTCCGCCAATCGAGCCGAGCGTGGCATTCTGACGTCAGCCCAAGCAGGGATTGCGACGTGGGGCGGAGTCGTTAGACTGATTGGGTGCGTTATCCGTTCATCGACATCCGGCAGCCTCGAGCGACCGTGGCGATGTTCGGGCTCACTCTCTACCCCTATACGGACCACTTTCCGACGAAGATGCATGGCCACGATTTCCTGGAGTTGGTGGTCGTCACCCATGGCCAGGCTGCGCACTTGTGGGAGGGGACGTCTTATCCCATTCACGAGGGTAAGCGCGCAAAGATCTGTCTCTGAGTGACCGGCAGCGGCTCCAACAACACTTTGATTCGGTGCGGGAGCTGGAAATGAACGTCATCGGCGCGCTTTCCCCCGCCAAGGTTTCTGAACTTCAGGCGATGGACGGGAAGGCGCATGATGAAGAATCACAGGACACCATCATTCGGCTCCAGATGGATGTGGTCGTTTTTGCTCTGTCCGTGGACTACACACGCATTGCGACGCTCAAGCTTTCTGATCGGGTCGATGATCGGCACTACCGCTTCGTGGGCAACTCGGAAAGCTTCCACGACGTGTCGCACCGCGATGGGCCGATGCCAGAAGAATCCCACCGCCTGACCGACCGTCACTACGCGGAACACTTCAAGTATTTCTTAGATGCCCTCGCGGCCGTGAACACACCCACCGGGCCGCTCATCGATCAGGGCGCCGCCATTTGGGTCAATCAGCAGGCCAATGGAGATCACGATTACGGCCCGCTCCCGTACATCATTGGCGGCTCAGCCAAGGGCTTCTTCAAGCAGGGTCAATACATCGATATTGGCGAACGCACCCCCAATTGCCGGCTGCTCAATACGTTCCTCGCAGCCTCCGGCGTACGCAAAGCAGATGGCTCACCCACCGAAGATTTCGGTGAAGCCAGCCTCCCAAAGAAGGTGCAGACCGAAGTGATGGCTTAAGGCTCCCGGTTGCCTCGCCCCCAATGCCCACACTGCGCACGCCCATGAAGCTCTACCGCCTACCGTTCGCCGGCACTAGGCGCCAAAGCCTGCTGCTCACCACTTCAGGCTTCTCACTGATTAGCGCAGCATTCGTACTCTGGGTTCGCCGCAAGTGCCAGAACCCAGCAGGCGCCTTTGCCCCCTCATCTTAGAGTACTACTTAGAACAAGCTCTCATCGTTGGCGATGAATACCGCGATGGCAACGTGCCCGCGGGGATGTGCAATTTCAGTG
Organism: Polyangiales bacterium; assembly: GCA_038246305.1. Lineage (GTDB taxonomy): Bacteria > Myxococcota_A > Polyangia > Polyangiales > Polyangiaceae > JBBRRP01. The sequence goes on from JBBRRP010000011.1 coordinate 66,549, forward strand.
CCTTGCCCCGGCGGGTTTGCACCCTTGCACATGTTCGCCTAGACTTGGAGCGGCTCATGCCGGTAATTTCTTCGTTCTTCGGCATCTATATTCGAATGTACCACGATGACCATCCCCCACCGCATGTCCATGCCGAATATCATGGGCATGAAGCATTCGTGAGCATTGTCTCGGGGGAGGTATTGCAGGGTCGACTGCCGAACCGCGCAGCCCGCTTGGTGAAGGAATGGTGCCTAGAACACCGGGCTGAACTCGCCGAGAACTGGAAACGGGCCGAACAGCTCATGCCGCTCGCGGCGATTCCTGGAGCAGACAATGATTAAGATTCTGCGTGCAAACAGCAAGCGGGACTACGTCCTCGGATTGGAGTTTTCCGATGGGACATTCGGTGACTACGATCTGGCGCCGCTTCTCTCTCGGGACACTCCGCTCACGCGGCCGCTCACGCAGCCGGCGGAGTTTCAGCGCTTCTTCATAGAGCTTGGAGCGCTCTGCTGGCCGAATGGGCTTGAGCTCAGCGCAGGTAGCATTCATGCACGCCTCAAGGCCTCGGGATTGCTCAAGTCCCACTCGTCGGTTGCTTGACACCCGATGACCACCAACGCCCCTTCTGTTCTGCCCGAAATTACAGATCCAGAAATTCTGGGCGCCTTGGTCGCCCTCATACGGGCACAGAAGCGAGCCGAGGAAATCGCCGCACGAACGGGCACTGCGCAGCCGCTCACGCAGCCGGCGGAGTTTCAGCGCTTCTTCATAGAGCTTGGAGCGCTCTGCTGCGCTCGAGCTGGGGTCTGTCACGGCCGTCGACGCATTGACGAGCGTGGAGGTTAACGCGCTCCCGTATCGGGTCAAAAGGGGTGGCGCGCGGGAGCCGCTACGCACAAACCCAGCTCGATTGGGCCTGGCCAGAGCCTTGAGCTAACCCAAGTTGAGCGGCGATTTGTTGAACTTCGCCTCGCCCATGGTCGTGATGTTTACACCCATCACGTTGGCCAAGCTGACGTGCAGATCGTTCAATGCTACGCGCCCTGCATCAATGGTGCGGCCCGTCCGGATCTGCCCGCCACCTTTGCCCGCTACAAACCCGATAAATGGGCTGCCCATATGATAGCCACCGTGCGACATAGACGACACGACCAACACCACCGAATTGTCGAGCATACTGCCGCCGCCTTCGGGCGCGTTCTTGAGCTTCTGAAGCAGGGCGCCGATTTGTGAAAAGATCCAGGTTTGCACCAGATCGAACTCGGCGTCTGGTTCGTGTTGCATCGAGTGATGGTTCTTCTCTGATGTCACGCCGGGCACCCAGCTTGAAGGTAAGATCGCGGTGCAGGGTGTGCCATCAATTCCGGTCCCCAGCCATTGCAGGCTAGCGACGCGAGTCAGATCACAATTGATCGCTTGAAAAAGCATGTCATTCATCGCGGCACCCACGGCGGGAACGTCGCTTCCCGCCGTAATCGAGGGAACGGCGCAGCCCGCTCCGGGCATCGATACGCCAATGCCACCAGCGGATCCGCTGAGCAGCCCTTTTTCCAGCTCGCGGATGCTGCTCAGATGTAGATCGAGCTTCTGCTGCTCAAGGCTCCCGGAAATGGCTTTAATTCCCTGAATTTCGTCGGCAAATTCGTCAAGTGAACTCTGGCGCAGAGTCCGCAGGCGCTCCATCGCGGCCGCGGCCTGTACCTCCGCTTGTGTGGCACCGCTACCTGTGCTCGCTGTCGGCACGCCGTTAGCAAAGAGCCGCGTGAACATCACCTTAGGGTCGGAGACAGCGTCGAGGCGGCTGCCGTTCAAGAAGCTCCAGTGTTCGCTGCCGGCAACTACGCCAAATTGGAGCGAAGCGAAGCGTGTTTGGGTGCCGATGGCCTTGGCAACGATCTGATCGATGGAGTTAAGGTCTGGAGTTTCCATTTCCATCCCCTCCGCTTGACCTCGTGAGTCCCCGGTCAGCACGCTGTGCGGCGTGTGGGCGTTGAACTCCGCCATCGCGAAATTGCCGATACCGTCGACAAAGAGGAGATCCGATTGCACCGGGGCTAGCCCAGACAATAGGCCACCGAAGTCGAAGCCGATCGGCTTCATATCAAACGCTCCAGCCACGGCGTTTTCGCCGGTGAGGGGCTCGGCGCAGCGCACGCCCCCTGGGTACGTCAACACAATGAAGCGCAACGGCGAAGCAGCACGCGCTTCGCGGAGTGTATCGCGAAATACAGGCACGGCGAGAAAGGCAGCGCCACCGAGTCGAAACAGTAGCTGGCGACGACGGATGAGAGCTTTTGACATGGGATCTTCCTTCAACGCGCTGAAGATTTGGCGTGCGGCCCGAGGCCTACGGCGTGAACGTCCGCACTAAGAAGCTGTCGGTCTTGGTAAGCGCAACTAAAAGCTCGCGCAGATCGACTTGCCCTTGGCCCAGCTGCCCAACGAGCGCCTGGACCAACTCGGGCTCCCCCGGACTCTCCATTCGTCCGAACATCCAGCGATACGTTTGAAGCCCGGCACACGTTGCAACTTGGGCGCTGGTGGAAAGCTTCGTGGCGAGCTCCACGCCGCCCGAAAACGCCCCATTTACGTCGGTTCCAGTCAGCATTCCTCCAGCATCCACAGGCTTATTGTTTTCGGAGGTACGGAACTGCCCAATGGCGTCAAAATTCTCCAACCCAAAACCCACTCCATCAATGAGCGAATGGCAACCCGCGCACGTCGGGTTGGCCGAATGCGCAGCGAAACGCTCCCGAGTCGTTAAGGTGGGATCCGGCGGGGGAACTGTGATCTTGATAACGGACGGTAGAGGCGGTGCGAGCGGCTGACACAAAAGGACCGTGCGTACGAATTTGCCACGCTTGATGGGCGCTGAATCGCCTGGTTTTGAGTGTGCCGCGAGCACCGAGGCCTGCGTCAGCAACCCAGCGCGTTCGCGGGGATCGAGCTTGACCCGGGATAAATCCGCTCCTGTGCCTGGGTCCGGCATTCCGTAAAGGTTTGCCAACTCAGCATTAGCAAACGAATACGGGGCCGTGAGCAGCGTGGATAATCTGGCATCGCCTTCCCACATCACCGAATCGATGAAGGCGTTGCTTTCATTGGCCATGGATGCCACCAAGCTGGACGTGAAAGTGGGATAAAGCACCGGATCTTTCGTTAGATCCGGGAGCCGCGGCAGCTCGAACCACTGGGTGAGCAGGCCGCGGAGCTGTTGGTGGGCTCGCGCTTGGCCCAACAGGCGGCGCGCCTGGGCCTCCAGTTGCGCTGAGGTGGCGAGCGCATCGCTCGCTGCGGCCGCGACAAGTTCTGCGTCTGGTGGGCTCGCCGTGAACAGATAGGAAAGTTCGCTAGCAACCTCATAAGGCGTGAGCGCATGCCGGGTATCAGCAAGCGGCGTACCCAGCTCGAAGCGGTACAGCAAATGCGGAGAATAGAGCATTGTTTCGAGCACGTGGCGGATGCCGTCCGCGTAGGTTGCGCCCATCTGCCCGAGTGCGTAAAGCGCCAAAGACTTGTCCACTTCGGCTGAAGTAAGTGGCCTGCGAAACGCGCTCGCTCCGAACGTTTGCACGAAGCTGCGGGCGCAATCGCTTTCGCTAGCGGGCGGCACGCACGGCGCCAGGCTCGCGATGTCCGCGTCTTTTGCAAGGCGGGTCGCAAGCGTTTGATACTGCTCAAGGAGCGTGGGCGGCACCGTGAGGGCCGCTGCAAAGTTGTTGTAGCCGTTGCTCTGCGTTTCTGGGATCAACGGGTCGGTCGGCGGTGCGGGCAACTTCAGAAGATCTTGGATCGTGTTCCGATATTCCTGATTGGTGAGACGCCGCAGTGCGGCGGGGCCTGGCTCCGGGGGCACAAGCGGCATACCGTTCGCTCCGACGGGGACGCTACCGGTTGGCGCCGTGTTCCCAGGTGAAGGGCCAACTTGCATCGGAGTGGTCGGCGTTGGGTTCACGCCCACATTGGGGTCCGTATTGCGGCTGGTGCTGCCCGCACGCGGCGGGACGTTGGCCGTGCACGAGAGGCCCAGGCAGAGCGCAAAAAGCAGGCTTAGGTGCGCCAGTTGGCGCGAGAAGTAGCGAGGGAATTGGACGAGCGGATGCATACGGCGCCTCAGGCTAAAGACAAACAAAGCCGTGTGTGAGTCGCGCCTTGAGCGCGCGCCACTTGAAACGTTCGGGAAAGCCTGGACTAAGTATCAGCCTTTCAAGCCTGATAAACAATGGACCCGTTGGCCGTACTTTCGTAAGTTTCGGCCACGAGATTTGCCTGAGCGCTCAACTTCAGCGCTTGCGCGGTTGGGGCGAACGGCGAAAGTACGAAGGTGTCATACCCGTGATTTGCTTGAATTGGCGCGAAAAGAATTGCACGTCACAGTAACCGAGCTTCTCGGCTACCTCGCCCACGGGCAACTCGGTATCGGTGAGAAGCGCTCTTCCAACAGCGATGCGCTGCAAGAGTCGATAGTGGGTTGGAGCCATACCGGCAAGTTCGGCGAAACGCCGCCGGAATGCGCGGTCGCTCATACCAAAGCTGCGCGCCAACTCAGGTATCTCGAGGTCTCTGTCCAGGGCTTCCTGCAAGCGCGCGCAGGCTGCGGTCAGAAATGAGCGAGAATTGGGGCTTTGAGCCGTGTGTTTGTGTGCGTCTACGCAACGGATCAGTAAGAGGTGGGCTCTGGCCGCGAATAGGGCTTCATCTCCCGGTCCAGCACTTTGATAGTCGCGGATGATCGCGTCACTCTCCGCGATCAACGCCTCCTGCAAGCCCGGCGATAGGATCGGCGAGCTACGGCTGATGACCCCGTCTCGCTCCAGTGCCACAAATATTTCCCCCCGAAATTCGATAAAACACTCAGACCAGATCTCAGTCAAATCCACACGGTGATACGAGTGTTGGAGGCCAGGAAAGAGCACGATCACGTCACCCGCCGTGACCTTGCGCTCGCGCGTCATAGCATCCTTGTACATGCCCGAGCCTGCCAACACATAAACCAGCACGTAAGAGTTCAGAGTTCTGTCCGTGCAATTTCTCTCATTTTGTTCGGCCTTGTCGTAAATGTATCCGGCACCAGTGACGACGCCTGACGCGCGCTGAAAGGCTCCATAGCGGATGTTGACGGCTCGCACATTCAGAGCGTAACGGCGGACGAACGCTAGGCCAAGTCTGAGATCCAGAAACTCCTAAATTGCATCCAAGCTCCCTTGTGTGGAGGCCCGCGCTCAGGGGTTCCCGCGCCTTACTTCGGAAAGTCGTTTGGGCTGGGTCAGAAGATCCTGCGAGCTCGACTGTGCGTCACGGCGCTTGGCCTCGATGACGTTGAGCTGAATGGGCGACGCGTGGGCGATCAGGTGTTGGCCCCAGGCTGGACAGATCTGGCGGGAGCGGCAGTATGATGGAGATCGGCCCAAGCTCTGCGACGACCATAGGTCCCATCCTGGAAAACGACCTCATGTCAGGCGAAACCTACGACGCTCGCGGGAGTTAGGCGCCTGGTATGCTTCTTCAATCGAGCTTGGGGCGCTCTGCTGGCCGAATGGGCTCGAGCTCAGCGCTCTTAGCATTCATGCACGCCTCAGGGCTTCGGGGTTACTCAAGTGTCACTCCTCCATTGTTTGATCCCCTTCTGCGTGCGCAGGCGCTATGTTCGGGGCTATGCCTCCCGAAATGGACTTCAGCGCACTCGAACTCTCGCCTCCGCTGCTTGGTGTCGTGAAGAAGCTCGGCTTCGAGCAACTCACGCCGATTCAAGCCGCAGCAATCCCAGCTATCCTTTCGGGCAGAGATGTCGTGGGGCAGTCCAAAACTGGTAGCGGCAAAACCGCCGCTTTCGCGCTTCCGCTTTTGCAGCGGCTCAGTTTGGAAACGCGCGATCTGCGAGCTATCGTGCTCTGTCCTACGCGTGAGCTGTGCGCGCAAATCGCGCGCGAGTTTCGAAAGCTGGGGCGAAATTTGCCAGGTCTATCGATAGCTGTGCTTGCCGGTGGACAGTCCCTGCGTGACCAAACGACGGCGCTCGAAAAAGGCGTCCACATAACGATCGGAACTCCGGGACGCGTGCTCGACCATCTGCGACGCCGGACCCTCAAGGTACATCAGGTTGCCACTGTTGTGCTCGACGAGGCAGAC
>JBBRRP010000012.1:0-68916 GCA_038246305.1 Polyangiales bacterium
ATCGATGGCTGGCTCACCCACCGCCGCTTGTGCCGCACGGGTCGAGAGATCTGCGAGCGAGAGGCGAACGGCGGTGGAGGTATGAATGAGGAGCCCGTACGGCCGGCTCGAAATGTAGAACGGAACATTCTTGTACGTTCTACGATTATTAACGCCCAAGCCATCGAGATTCTCGAGGTCAAACGTGCGACCGGAAAGATCCATCTTGGCGAAGCGTTCACCCGTCCCCACAAACCGTTCCTGCGCTTCAGCCTCCAGGGAAAACGTCGTCCGCACAGCTTTCCCCGCTACCGTGACGTAACCGAGAGCTATTGAATCTTGCTGCTTCCTGAAAAAATGATCGTGGGCCGCCAATGGGACAGCGATCGTCCCATCCGGAAAGAGCGTGATCTCGGGCGCCGCATAGGGAGGCGGCAAGAGCTCGCTCCACTTCTGGATCGCAGCCTCCGCGGTGTTAATCCGCACGCGGAGCGCCCCCAAGCTATCAAAAATCTCCCAACCCGTGGCGGTGACCTGAACCCGCAAAGCAAGCGCTTCAGGAATCGTTGCCTCCACGAGCATCTCGCTCTGCCGTTGGCAGGCCATGCTGGTGTTCGAAGCATCCGCCAGAAGCGTGACGCGCAGCATCTCCGAACCGAGCGCAATAATGCGCAACTCCTGACGAACGGGCGCTGCGCTAAGATCGAGCTTGTACTCCGTGTAGGGCGGAGTGCACGGGTGGAATGGGAGCACAATCCGCACGCCTGTCGCATCAGCCTCGACCGCTTCAGGCTTCCCGGCCACCCACAGCACCTCAGGGCTCTCGGCGTCCGTTTTTAGGTCCAATAGATCTTGAAGTACGCTGCATGCTTGTTTCATTGGGAAATTCCCTTCTGCTTCGGTTTTCCGGGCGTCGCGCGGGCTCCCGCATGCCACGAATTGGGAGCGCTTGCACGAGGGCTTTCAAGCCTTTAGCGTTATGCGCCAGATTGGGTGATTCCGCCCGCGAATGAAGCCCGCCATGCCCCCTCGAATCCCCGATTCCGACTCCCATAAGGCCCCATCCGAAGCGCGCCTGCCGATCAGTCCCGATACGATGTCGCGACTTGCACTCAACATGCTGGGGCAGCCCGACGACACGACTTGCGGCCCGACTTGCCTGCAGGCGGCCTACGAATACTTTGGCGATCCGATCGGGTTGGATGAGGTGGTGGCCGAAACTCACGAGCTCATTCAGGGAGGCACGTTGGCTGTGCTTTTAGGCACCCATGCACTCAGCCGTGGCTACGACGCGATCCTGTATTCCTATAATTTAGAGGTTTTTGACCCCACTTGGTCTGCTCTCGATTCTAGCGAGCTTGCCAGTAAGCTGGAAGGGCGTCGTCAACTCGCGCCTGGGCTGGCGGCGAGTGGCCTTGGGCACAATCCGCGCTTGCAGGTCGCGCTGGATGCCTACTACCGGTTCTTGATTCAGGGCGGCACGTGCCGCTTCGACGAATTGTGTGGCAATTTGATCCGCCGCTATTTGAGCCTCGGTCTACCTATTCTGACGGGCCTGAGCGCCACGCACCTGTATCGGTGTCGACGCATCAACGTGACGGGCGCATACGATGACGTAGGAGGCATGCCCGAAGGCCATTTTGTAGTACTTTCTGGCTACGACGCCGCCGCGCAGACGGTTCAAGTCAGTGATCCTTGGTCCGAAGCTCGGCACACCGCCCGCAATTACTGGGTCAGCATGGAGCGCCTGATCAACGCCATTCTGCTCGGTGCGTTCACCTACGACGCCAATCTCCTCATCATCAAACCCAAGAGTGGCCCCCACTCAGAGCGCTCGCTCCCGAAGCCGAAAGTTGCCTGAGCTGCTCCACGTGCCCGTCCTATGCGCTCCCTGATCGTCACCAATTCCCCTAAGGACTGGCCGTTCGAGTTACCGAATGTGGACGTCGTTTCTGCACGGCGTTACCTCACCGATCCTCAATACAGCGATCTCCGAAGAGTTCACGTCTTCAATCTGTGCAAGAGCTACCGCTATCAATCTTTGGGCTACTACGTTTCCCTGTTAGCCACCGCGCGCGGACACAAGCCCACGCCGTCGCTTTCAGCGATTCAGGATATCAAGGCCAGCGAGATTGTCCGCATTCGCTCGGATGATTTTGACGACCTGGTGCAGAGCAGCTTGAAGAGCCTCACGTCTGAGGATTTCGTGCTCAGCATCTATTTCGGCCAAAACCTGGCCATTCGTTACGATCGTCTGAGCGCGCATCTGTTTCGCACTTTCGGCGCTCCGTTGTTGCGAGCCTACTTTACCCTGGGTGCGGACAAGCACTGGGGCCTTCAAAAAATCGTGCCGATCGCCGCCGATCAGATCCCTGAGGCCCATCGCGACTTTGTGCTCACCGCAGCGCGCAACTACTTCAGCATGAAGCGGCACCATGTGCCGCGGAGCAAGGCGTCCCGCTACGATCTAGCTATCTTGTACGATCCTGCGGCGACGGATGGTCCTTCGGATGAAACCGCCATCAAGAAGTTTTGCAAAGCCGCGCAACAGCTGGGCATGGACGCCACCCTCGTGGATCGCAGCGATTACGCGTCGATCGCAGAATTCGACGCGCTCTTCATCCGCGAAACCACGAACGTGAATCACCACACGTATCGCTTCGCGCGCCGAGCACAAGCCGAAGGGTTGGTCGTCGTGGACGACCCCGATTCCATTTTGCGTTGCACCAACAAAGTTTTTCTCAACGAGCTCCTGTCGCGGCATCATGTGCCCACTCCCAAAACCGTCGTTTTGCACCGAGATAACGTGCATTTGATCGCGAGCGAACTCGGCTTTCCGTGCATTCTGAAGCAGCCCGACAGTGCCTTCTCGCAAGGGGTGCTCAAAGTGCAATCTGAGGCGGAATTGCTCGAACAAGCCGAGCGCATGTTCAATAAGAGTGAGCTGGTGATTGCACAATCGTTTCTCCCCACGCCCTTTGATTGGCGCATTGGGATCTTCGATCGCCGCCCGTTATGGGCAGCCAAGTATCACATGGCGTCGGGCCACTGGCAGATCATCAAGCAAGGGATGGCGGGGCGCCGCTACGGCCGCGTCGAAGCTGTAGCGCTCACGGATGTGCCGTCGGTCGTCTTGAAGACGGCGCTAAAGTCCGCCAATCTGATCGGAGATGGGCTGTACGGGGTGGATGTGAAAGAGGTCAAGGGTCGCGCGTACATTGTGGAGGTGAATGATAATCCTTCCCTCGATTCGGGTTTCGAAGACGGCGTGCTCAAGGGCGAGCTGTATCGCGCCGTGATGCAGGTATTCTTCGACCGCCTGGAGCAGCGCTTTCAGAAGCCGGAAGAACGAGGCTAGCGTGAGCTTTCATTTGTTTGAACGCTTTGGGATTGAGATCGAGTACATGATTGTGCACGAGAATTCGCTCGGGGTCTTTCCGGTGTGCGATCAAATGCTGGTCGCTGCGAGTGGTGGCAACGAGTCCGAGATCGAAGTCGGGAATGCGGGCTGGTCCAACGAGCTTGTGCTGCACGTGGTGGAATTCAAGACGAAGGAGCCTGTTCCCAGCCTGGCACCCGTCGCGAGCGATCTGCATGCGGCGGTGCGACAAGCGAATCAGCTACTGAGGCCACTCGGCGGCAAGCTCCTGCCCACTGCGATGCATCCCTTCATGGATCCCGTGCGCGATACAGAGCTCTGGCCCAACGATAACGCTGAGATTTACGGCACTTTTAACCGCATTTTTGATTGCCGGGGCCATGGCTGGTCGAATCTGCAAAGCGTCCATATCAATCTGCCTTTCAGTGGGGATGCCGAATTCGAACGTCTGCACTCGGCCATTCGACTCGTGCTCCCACTCCTTCCTATGCTGGCAGCGAGTTCCCCGATTGTGGAAGGCAGGCTAACCGGCAAAGCCGACAATCGACTGGCCTATTACCGAAACAACTGCGTACGTCTGCCCATCGTCACCGCCCAGGTGATCCCCGAGAACGTGGGCACGGAAGCAGAATATCGACGACGCATTCTCGAACCCATTGCTGCGGCGGTGGAGCCGTTCGACCACCAGCACGTGCTCGATGCCGAATGGGTGAATGCGCGCGGTGCAATCACGCGTTTTAGCCGGGGGAGCATTGAAATTCGCGTTCTGGACGTGCAGGAATGCCCAGCTCAGGATCTTGCGATCGTGCACGCCGTGGTAGCTCTCGTAAAGGCCCTGGTGCAGGAACAGACCTGCTCCCTATCCCAACAACGGGGCTTTGATGAGCCGCGGCTGCTCACGATCTTCGAGGCTGGAGTTGAGGGCGGTTCGCGTGCGCTCATTTCGGATCAAGAATATTTAAGCGCCCTCGGCGTTTCCCTGTCTAGTGCGAACGGCAGGCTGCTTTGGGAGCTGCTGATTTCTCAGCTGGTTAAAACGGGACTGTTGCCAACCGAGGAAGCGGGTCGCTTAGAAGGCTTTCTCAGGCAGGGCACCCTTTCCGAACGCATCGCACAGCGCTTGCAGGCCTCGGCCGCGCCCGATCGCATCCGAGGAACTTACGGCGAACTGGCCGATTGCCTTGCACTAAATGCCTATTTCGACGCTAATTCCTAGTTCACAACGCCGCCCCGTGGCGCCTCACGCCGCCTCAGCTTTTCACACTCGCCTTAAGCCACACGGTTTTCGAAATCAGCCTTCACCTGAGCAAATTCGCGCTGCAGCTCTGAGGCGAGCGCTGATTGTTCTGCCGCCCCATCCTCTAGCTGCGCGCAGATTTCAGCCATCTTCGTGACTCCCGCCACTAAGCAGCCTCCCTTGAGCTTATGCGCGGCTGCCTTCAATGCCTCTGCGTCACCTGCTGTCACGGCATTCGCGATGCTCTCCACCTGTCGTGGAACGTGCTTGAGAAAGACCTTCAGCACGTTGCTGCTTAAGTTTTGACCGCTCGATGGCTCAGCGGGTGCCACTCTGGGCGACGACACTGACTCGCTTCGACCAGGCTCCAACGATACCGGCGGTGGTGCGGTCGAGAGGTCCGAATCAACGAATAGGCCTTTCGCACGACAATAGCGCCTCACCATCGAACGCAACGCCCGTGGAGCAATAGGCTTGGTGATGTAGTCGGTCACCCCAGCATCGCGGGCGCGTTGTTCCTCTTCGGGGAGAGCGTGGGCTGTCACCGCGACGATTGGCAGCGTCGCGAACCTGCCACCCTTTGCACGGATCGCACTCGTGGCCGAATATCCATCTAGCACCGGCATCTGGCAATCCATCAGCACCAGATCAAATTCGTCAGTTTCTAGCGCCTCGAGAGCCAACTTTCCGTTTTCTGCAAGCACGACATCACAGCCAAGCTCCTCCAACATTTCGCTGATCACAAGGCGATTCACCTCGTTATCTTCCACCACCAAGATCCGATAGCGCTCTTGAAACGGAACCGCGAAGCCGTGGCTTGCGGCGCGCACCGTGGCTGAATCTGCAAGAGCCACACCGCCAATGGGAGCCAGCGCGTGATACAGGTCCAAGCTTCTTACAGGCTTGGAGATTGTGCTTTCGAACTGCGAACCCTCTGCGGATTCGCCGCTGCTGCGCACGTCCGTGAGCCTGAACACCCGAGGTGGCACAGCGAACCCGTTGAGCATCTGCAAGATACCCGTCGGCTCGCTCACATCCAGGATCACCGCGTCGAAGGCAGGGCCATTCTCGGCTGAGAGTCGCAACAACTCCGCCGCGGCGACAGGGCCAACAACGTTCTTCGCGTCGAGCGACCACTCCAGCAACCGACGGGTCAAAGAAAGGCCTAAACTCGCGTTATCCACGGCCACCAACACCCTGAGCGATGGCAGGGGCGCCCGCCTCATCGAGGTGGTCGAGGTCATCTCTTCAGGTTTTGTCGAGGGAATGAACACGTCGAACCAGAAGCAGCTCCCCTTCCCGGGTTCACTCTCGAGCTGCAGCCGCCCCGCCATCAATTCGACGAGCTGTTTGCAGATGGCGAGGCCCAACCCGGTGCCACCATGTTGCCGAGTGAACGAACCGTCCACCTGAGAGAAGGCCTCGAAAAGGGCGAATTGGTCCGCCGAAGCAATACCAATACCTGTGTCTCTCACCTCAAAGCGAAGGGAAGCCCCCTTTTCGGAGACTGGATTCACTGAGACAGTCACCGCGATCTCACCGTGTTCGGTGAACTTGACGGCGTTATTGACCAGATTGGACAAGATCTGGCGAAGGCGGTCACGGTCACCATCGATCCAACGCGGGACATCCGCCAAGACCTCGCCAATGATCTCGACCCCTTTGCTCTGGGCGTGCGGCCCATACAGCTCGGTGACTTCCTCAACGAGTGCTTCCACAGAAAAAGTTTGTGTGCGCAGCGTGAGCTTGCCTGCCTCCATTTTGGAGAAATCCAAGACATCATTCAAAATAGCCATCAGACCACGCGCGGATCGCTGGGCCATTTCTGCGTAGCGCAATGGCTTGGGGCTGAGGTCAACACTGAGCAGTAAGTCCAACATACCCAGGATCCCATTCATGGGAGTGCGAATTTCGTGGCTCATATTGGCAAGAAATTCAGTCTTGAGGCGCGCAGCCTCAAGAGCTTGGTGGGTGGTGATTTCCAGCCGTTTGAAAGCCGCTTCCGTCACGCGCACCAGTGGCCCGATATAGAAATTCACGAACAGCAGGCTCACCACCAACGCCGCCACACAGCCGAAGGCCGCCGTTGCCAGAATGCTGCTCCTGAGGCGCGCACCTGCCTCGATCCGCTCCGTGGAAACCACGACCGCCACGCGGCCCACGACACCGCCTTCTATTTCAGCCTGATCCCACGCAGAAAGCGTGCCTCGCCTGGCACTGATCGTGCGCCGCGGTCCGCGGAAGAGTTCGCGGACGTCTCCCGGCACGCTGCCGTGGCGAGTGATAACCTGGCCGTCCGTGTCGACCGCAACCAACGCGCGCACGTCCCGATCTTGGCGGTAGTCCCCAAAAGCCTCTTGAATGAGCTTGGCATCGGACACCACAAAGCCGAGTTCCGCGGTATTCGCGAGTTCTGTGGCACCTCGCCGCGCCTTCCACTCAAGATCGCGCGCAATTGCCGGCGTCAGCTTGTCAAAAATCTGCGAAACAAGCAGTAAGCCTAGCCCCATCATCGAGAGCAGCAGCAAGCTAACGAACCCGGTGAGCAACACCTTGATCCTGAAGGTCGAAAGGATCTTGGCTTGCTCCAATCCAGACGAAGGCAACGCCGGCTCTAAGGAAGGCGGGGTCATGGACGGTGGATTCGGGGTGAGCATCTTATTTCTTGGGGCAAGGGGGGCTCCTTGCCCTAGGCGTCTAACGGACGGGACTCTAGAGTACTTTAGCAAGAGTAGAACGTCCTCGGGCCGAACCCGGGGCCCGGGGCAGATTGGTGTTTCTTGCTGGGTTCCGCCTTCATTTGTTTCGCGACAGACCGTATCTGGCTCTTGTGATGAATCCCCCGTCCCCACGCAAAGCTCGAATCTTGATGATCGACGACGACCCCGTTGCATTGGAGGTGTGCCGAGAGCGACTCGCAGCGGCGGGGTACGAGGTCATGATTCGCGATCAAGCCATCGGCACTTCTCGTTTAATCTCGCAGTGGCTGCCTGACATTCTGCTCTTGGATGTGATGATGCCAGCGCTGAGCGGCAATGACCTGGCCGTGATCCTGAAGAAGAGCGTGCTCACTAAGAAGCTCCACATCATTTTTCACTCCAGCAAACCTGATACCGAACTCGCCGGCCTGATCGCGCAAACGGGCGCGCTTGGAGCAATTCAGAAGACGGCCGATGATGCTGAATTTACTTCCACCTTTCGCACCTTGGCGCAACGCGTTGGGCTTTAGCCTGGAAGATCGAGTCATGAAGTTCATGAAACCCGTTCGTTTTTCATTTTTCGCCATTTGCCTGGGTGCGTTCGCATCCTGTGTCTATGACCCCAACGCTCGGTGCGGCGAAAATCAGCAATTGATCGACGATGCCTGCCTCTGCGTGAACAACGCCGCTCTCACCAGCCTCGGCTGCGTGCCCTGCGGTGAGAACGAAATGTCGACGGGAAGCGAATGCACCTGCGTTTCTGGCTACGAACGCCTCACTGCTGGTGCGGCTTGTACGGCGCTGACCTCCAAGCTGGGAGTTGCGTGCGACACCGGGAATGCGCCTTGCACGGATCCCCAATACTCCGTTTGCCATGTTGTGAACGGCACTTCAGGTTACTGCACGGAACAAGGCTGCAGTGACGCCAATCCTTGTTCGGGCAGCTATGCGTGTGACACCACTGCGACTCCGTCGTTTTGTCGACGTCCACCCGTCGGGGCCGGGAATGCGTGCGCCTCGGATGCTGATTGCGCAACCACGGAAGCTACCTTCTGCGAGCCCTTTCAGACCCATACCTGCTTCGTACAAGGCTGCACGGCGGCTCCCAATAGCTGTTTCCCAGGTCAGGAATGCTGCACGATTGCACCACTGAAGAAGTCGCTCTGTTTACCTCCAGGTGGCTGTGCTCAGGCGAAAGGCACCCAATGAGTCAGCGCTATTTCCTGGCATGCTGCTTCGTCGCTTTCGCGTTCAGCCGCACCGCCACGGGCTGGGCTCAAGAAGGCGTAGCGATCGAAGCCCCACCCGACACCGGACCTCCCACCGCGGATGCCGCCAATTCGCCACCAGTTTCGCCAACTCCTGACCCGTCTCAGCTCGTAGTTTCCGAGCAGAAGTCCCCCGCAACTGCGCCCGCTCCCGTGCCCGCAGCGGCACCCCTCACTGAGGAAGAGCTTCAATCTCTAGCAGGAGAAGAATTGCCCACGTCGTTAACCGCGGACGCTCCGAACCTTCAATTGTACGGCTATGCAGATTTCACGTACACGGCGCTTCTGATCAGCCAACACAACCGTTGGGCGCAAATCTATCACCCCTACCCCAGCTTCGCCGTGGGGAACCTCAACCTCTATCTTTCATCCGATCTCGGCCCAAGCTGGCGCGCTTTGAGCGAAGTCCGTTTTACTTACCTGCCTCACGGCACCGAGCGGCTCACAGACGGCGTCACAACGAAAGTTGACGCCCGTGCGTTGGACTACGCAGAGTTTCAGAGGCCGGTCGAGGTGGGTGGAGTTATTATCGAACGAGCCTGGCTTGAGTACACCGTGAATGATTACCTCACGATCCGAGGTGGACAGTGGCTCACTCCCTACGGCATCTGGAACGTTGATCATGGCTCCCCCACGCTCATCGGGACGCATCGCCCCTTTACTGTGGGCGAAGCGCTCTTCCCCGAGCGACAAACGGGCCTCGAACTCTACGGGGCTTACAGCCTCAAAGCCACCAAGCTAGGTTACCATCTCACACTCTCCAATGGTCGAGGGCCGGTGGATTCGTACCACGATTTCGATCGCAACAAGGCCGTCGGTGGGCGGTTGTTCCTCGAGACTCGAGCCATCCCTGGAACACTCACGTTGGGGACATCGTTCTACAAAGGCCTCTACACCGATCGCGCTCAACTCAACGCGGTGGATTCTTCGTCGGGGGTGGCGGTTCTCTCCATCACTCGGCCCATCACGAGCCAATATCACGAGCTAAGTTTGGCCGGAGACGCCAAATGGGAATGGCAGAGGTTGCAGCTCCAAAGCGAACTCATTATGAATGAA
Source organism: Polyangiales bacterium (assembly GCA_038246305.1). Classification (GTDB taxonomy): domain Bacteria; phylum Myxococcota_A; class Polyangia; order Polyangiales; family Polyangiaceae; genus JBBRRP01. The sequence goes on from JBBRRP010000012.1 coordinate 9,619, forward strand.
GCCGCCTACGATGTGCGCGAACAAAGGCCGAGTTTGGTCGGACCGTACTTGACGGCTGACTATCGGCGCTGGGGCGTTTATGGCCTGATAGGCTACCAACTGCCTTGGCTCCCGGTGATGCCCTATGTGATCGTAGAGTATTACAATTTCAGCAACCGTCCGGAGGTTCCGCCGGCCTATGGTAGCTACTTCGGCCTGAACATTCGCCCGATCCCTCGTGTCACGCTCAAAGCTCAGTACACCTATGGAGCCTTCGGCGGCTTGGGAAGTCTGGGATTTGGCCGCGATCCAATCAGTTTCCTTGAACTCCAGGCGGCTTGGAGCTTCTGAAGCATGACGACGCGGGCAGCCTCTCATTGGATTCAGCGGCGTTCACTGCTGCTCGCGGGAGCGAGCCTGTGTCTGAGCGGCAACGCACACGCGGAAGGGCTACCGATCGTCGTTGTGGTAGCTCTTTCGAGCCCAACCTCGGATTTGGCCTTGAGCACACTGCAGCGTATCTTCGGTGGGGATCAGGTTTCAGATCGCGATGGCCACCATGTCATCCCCTTCAACCACCCCGTGCAAACGGCCGAACGCGTGACCTTTGATCGCATCGTGATGGGCCTTTCACCAGACGACGTGGCCCGCTATTGGATCAATCGACGGATCCGCGGCCAATCAGGCCCACCGCGAACCGTTCCTTCGGCAGCCCTTATGCGGCGCGTTGTCGCCCAGTTAAAGGGTGCCATTGGCTACCTGGCAACGGACCAGCTCGACGGTTCTGTGCGAAGCATCACGATCGATGGCAAACGCCACACCGAACCCGGATATCCCCTGATCCTGCGCTGAGGCCTGCGAGCCACCGGGGCGCAGCTCCAGAATCTCCGCTACTTGTCGCTCAGGCTCGAAACCACGGCCTTCAAGGCGTCCACATTCTTGATGCGGGCAACGCTCTGCACCAGCTCTCCTCCCACCTGATGTTCGATTTCGTGAAGAGCTTCCTTGGCGAGCCCGAGACTCGTGGCGAACTTGGCCACCAGTGAGCGTTCTGCTTCCGAGTAGAGCCCATCGGCATAGCCAAGGAAGACGCACGAGCGAATGAACATTTCCTTGAGCTCGGGAGTATTCAACACATCCTTCGCATGCGCCAAGTCAAATTCACCGCTGATCAAGTCTTCAAACCCCGACAGGCCCGCTACTTCTTGGCGACAGTTTTCGTAAAACTCGCGGAGCAACACCAGCTCCACTTGATGCACACCATCGGCCTTCGCCACCGCGTGCATGCCGCGCACGATCGACTGAACGTGGTCTAGCCCGAGCTCGAGATTATTTGATGAATCTTGCATAAAACTATCCTTCCGAAAACCTAGAATCGCTAATGAATACGAAGTTCTGCGCGAAGCGCCGACAGACGTGCACCCAGCTCCTCAGCGGGCAGATTACGAAAACGCTCAGGCAAGAGCGCCCGCCGGGAGGTTTCGAACACCGCGAGAAGCTCCATATATTCTAGCATGCGTTGATCACGACTCGGGAGGTAATCTGTAATGGCAGAAGCGAACAGCTCGCTCGTGAGCTTGACGGCTTGCGAGCGCGCCGAATCGTTGGCCAGCAGCACCACAGCCTCTAGATCGGCGTTAGAATAGCCAATGAGCCGCGCGGACGTGGCCTCACGATCTCGGTCCCACACGAGTTCATGTTCGACGCTGTAGCGATGAAGGAGTGCGCTCAACACACTTTCGACATCTGGAGCACAATCCGGATAGAAGAAGGGGATCTTCCGATCGAGCCTGCCGGCACGTTTGATATCAATGTCCAGCTTATCCGGGCGATTCGTCATCAAGATAAACAGCACTTGACCCCGGTTTTCAGGGTCGCTCATGAATTCCTTGATGCGCGCCATCACACGCGACGAGGTGCCGCCGTCATCGTCGCCCTGACTACCAAAGGCTCGATCTCCTTCATCGATCACCAGAATGATCGGGCCAAGTGAGCGCACCATGCCGAGCACTTTTTCAAGATTGGCCTCAGTGGACCCAACCCATTTCGAGCTAAAATTCTTCAACTTTACTGCGGAAAGTCCCGATTCCTTGATGAACGCATTCGCAACGAACGTCTTCCCCGTACCCATTGGGCCAACGAACAACAGGCCCATTGGTACCCGTGCGCGGTCCCCCGCTCGGATATTGGCGGCGATCTGCCGCAGCTCTTCCTTAATGTTTTCGTTCCCGCCCACCGCTGAAAGATCGTGCCGCGACTCGATGAACTCAATGAGGCCGTAGCACTCCTTCTCGATGAGCTCGCGCTTCCGTTGCCAAACGAGGGCTAGCACCTCCGAATAGGTGTCAGCGCGTTGCGTCTCCGCGATGGGATGGCTGGGATTCAACAAATGCCGGATCTGTTCGCCATCCATACCGCGCGTGAGCGCGCCGAGCTTTTCGGCCCGAACGTTGGCATCGGCGCTCTGCCCGAGAAGTGAAAGAATGAAAGCCTGGCGTTCTGCATCATCGAGACTATCGGTCTTCTGCGGCGTGAGCAGTGCGGCAATTTGGACCGCGCGCAGGCCGGAAGTTTGCTCGCTCAAAAGCCGCACGTGAAGCGCATCAATGCTGGGATCACTCTTCTCGACCACGGCGCGCCGCTCTTTTAGGTTCGGCATCGGGATCTCAACCGCCGCGATCACCGGGTTGGAAACCAAACGCTGATTCACCTCAGAAGGGGCCTCAGACAGCAGGAAAACGACATTGTCTTTCTCACGCAGCTCTGTACTCAAACTCCAACGATGCAGCGTGATCAAGCTATTGCGATCCTGCTCACTTAAGAGATTGAATTCGCCATCGGGCGCCACGGCGCCCACATATGGCATGATCAACGCCGTTGAATCTGAGGAGAAAAGAATGGCCTCCAAGAGCGGCAAAATATCCTTCGGCGAACGGCGCAAGCGCAGCTCATCGATTTTGGTGACCGCCGGCGAAGCCTTTAAGCAGGTGACGCCGAGTGCCGGATCATAGACCAAAATATTTTGCTTATTTTCCCAGAGCAAGATCTTGGCGAGAAACTCCGTGAGCGAGTAATAGTGATCCGCGTATAAAACCTTATCGAACACGTTCGTGTGCAACAGGAACATGGAGGCCTCGCCGCCGACGTATTTACGCCGGACGCGGTCTGCCCAATTCGGAAGGCTACGCTCGTTCGGCATTCACATCTTCTTCTGAGCTTGGGCCTGGGCCGCCCGTGCAGCCTTGAGGCTCTCTAATTCGGCCTTCGCGGATACACTGCCGGATTTCTGGCGCAGCTCAGTGAGGCGTGTATCGAGGTCGCTATCGCGCAGTTCTTTGCCCAAATTAGCCTCGGCGACGGTATTTTTGATATGGTCTCGCACCGTGTCGAGTGCTTTGACCTCGGCATCCACGGAGATCCCTTCGATTTGGCTTTGGATCTGAATGCGCGCCTGGGCACTTTGCATCTTGGCCAGCATCCGATCTTTTTCGGCCTTCAATTTGCCGATTTCTGACTTCACCGCCATGAGAGAATTCTTCGCGTCTTCCGCGTCGACTTTGGCTTGCTGAAGCTCGCCGTCTAAGCCCTCGAGCTCCTTGGCCATTGCGTTCTTCTTTTCGATGAGCACAATCGAAAGATCATCTTGGCCGCCCTGGAGCGCAGCTTCGAGATCGGCCTTCACCTGCTCAAATTCGGCACGTTCGCGCGTGATGCGTTCGGTGATGTCTTCGCGGCGGCGGATGATCGAAGCCGTTGCACTCTTTAATTTGGCGTACTTGTTGACCAAGCCGTTGATCGCGTTCTCATAAGCGATTTCCGGGTGCTTCTTTTCGACATCGGAGACCCACAGGGAAACAAAGCCTGACCAAAGATTAGAAAGCCGCCCGAAAAAGTTACTCGATGCCATACCCAGAATCCTTCCAAAAATACCCTACACTAGGAGCCCATGACCTTGACCTGGCGCTCCGAGCGCACCAGCGTTTCCGGCAATAATTTGGCCAAATCTTCGTCAAAAACCTCAGCCGTTTGATCTTGCAGCCGGACCCGGTCCACCGCTTCCTGGAACTGCCGGCTCAGCTCGGTGGATTTCGGGTTGGTCATCACCGCCTGGTAAACCTCTTCAAAGGTGTCCGCTAACGCTAGCATTGATGCCTCAGCCGACGCTTGGCGCGGCCGCAGATGCGCCCGACTCTCCAGCACTCCTTCAAAATCAGCCTTCGCCTGCTCGAGTCGCTTGCGCTCCTCGGCGGCGTGCGGCCTAGCAAGTTCCGCCTCAACCTCGCGGATCTTGTAGAGCACGGCTTCCGGATTGAAAGCTCGCTCGCGTTCTTCCATCGCCAAGAGCGCCATCCAAAGCCCAAGAAAATCGAGCGTCGCGTCCTCCAGGCGCTCCACGTCGGCCGCCGTTAACGCGGTCTCCCGATTCTCGGCCACTTTCCGCAACGAATCGACGCGCTGACACATGCGCTGATAGGCCCCCCACTGCGTGCCACTGTGATTGCGTCGCGTGATCTCTTCGAGCAAATAGCCACGCATTTTAGAACGCTTCTCAATCTGGCGTCGATGATCAATGCGGTCGCGAAACGAGCCGCTGAACGGCACAAACAGTGCAGCCACCGACGCGGAAGTGCCATATCCCAAGAGCGGGAGCACCGAGATACCCCAGTCGTATCGGAACGCCAAGAGTCCACTCGCCAGCAACGATCCCAGCGCGCCGAGTACGCTGTACGGATGCTTGAGCATCTCAGACACGTAGCCTCGTTGGGGCTTGAGATCCGACACGGCTATCTCCCCTGGCTTTCGCTGGTTCCAGGCGTGACCCACGGCTGAAGCAGTCGCCGAAGGCCCCAATGCCAAGCCAAAGCGCCCGCCAAGCACACGATCACGATCGCCAGCAGGGTCCGCGCAAACAGCGTCAAACGTCCACTCGCCCTGCGCTCTGTTCATGAACTCTCGTCAAAGGGGGTGAAAACATAGAACTCAGGTGGGGCCTTGTCTAGGCAAGGACAGAAGCACAGGCTACGTTTCTCCCCTTCGCCTATGTCCGAGCCTGAAGGGCCCGAAAGCCCGCCTGTTTCTTCTTCTTCCCCCCAACCGCTGGCCGCGCGGGACACTAAAATAGCAACGCTAGTCGATGAGCCTGAGGAGGCTCTCGGCGACCGACCCTCGCTGGTGAACCAACTGAAGGCGGCCGCTGAAACTCGCGGTGCTCGGTCCATGGCAACCTGGGGCCTGTTTGTGATCGCCCTGTTCGGCGTACTGCACATCGCCAGCGAGATTCTGATCCCGCTAACGCTGGCACTCATGCTCTCGTTTGTTTTGAGCCCAGTCGTCACCGCGTTGAAGCGCGCGCGGCTGCCACGCATTTTAGGGGCGGCGGTGGTCGTCGGAACGCTGTTGTTCGCTGCCACGTGTTCCATCATCGCTGTTTCTGGACCTGCGGCCGCGTGGGCCTCACGCTTCCCAGAAGTGCTGCATACGGTTGAAGGCAAAGTGCGGACACTGCGCCAGCCGGTTCAAAGTGTTACCGAGCTGGCCGAACGTGTCGAACACATCACCGACGTCACGCCGCGTGTGAAGACTCAAGCTGTTACTCTAGAACGGGAAAGCTTTCTGAGTAGCGCGCTCGACACGACGCTGAATTTTTTAGCGGCGGCCGTGGTGATGTTGATTTCGCTCTATTTCTTGCTGATTTGGGGTGATGTATTGCTGGAACGCATCCTCGGCCATGTGCTGGCGTCTCACGATCGTGAGCGCACCTCACGCGTGCTGGAGACGATCCATAGGCGTATGTCTCAATATATTGGCACGGTGTGTGTGATCAACTTCGGTTTGGGCTCGGCGGTGGCCGCCGCCATGAATTGGCTACAGGTTCCCAACCCGGTACTCTGGGGCGCCTTTTGCGCAGTCGCCACCTTCATTCCCTATCTGGGTGCACTCGTGGGCACGATCGTGATCGGGCTCGTTTCGCTCTTCACCTTCCCCACTCTCTCCGAAGCGCTCCTCCCGCCCTTGGCCTATTTTGGACTCACCTTCATCGAGGGGAATTTTGTGACACCTTACGTGTTGGGTCGAGCCTTCCGCTTAAATCCGTTAGTTATTTTCATTTGGTTGGTATTTTGGGGCTGGCTCTGGGGTGTTGCTGGAGCGATGGTCGCCGTCCCACTGCTCATGTTGCTCAAGCTCACCTGCGAAAATAGCGACGTTCTGGCACCCGTTGCGCGTCTCATCAGCCGTTGAGTTCGCATCTCGGCCGCGGTCTATGCTAGAAATCGCCCCAATCTGGAAATCCCTATGAGCTTTGAAGAATCTGAAACGCGCCATAAAACCGCTAACCGCAACGATGTGTGTCCCTGTGGCTCCGGCAAGAAGTACAAGAAATGCCATTGGGCAGAGGACGAAACGGTGATCAGCGCCGAAGCGAAGGTGCGCGAGGAAGCTGCCAAGGTTGCGCTTGAGGAAGAGAACGCAAAAGCTGAGGCTGAAGGCACCACGGGCGATGCCAGCACCAAGGCCTCGGCAAAGAAGCAAAATCAATCGGCTTCCTCCCTGGCCGCTAAGGGTCGCGCGCAAGCGCGCCCGACCAATCTCCCGCGCCGCGGCGCCGTCTAATTGCAACCGGCTTTGCTGCGCAAGGTTCCAGGCTCGGACTCAATCCGAGCCTGATCGGGCTCCCTCAAATCCGGGAAGAGCTCAAGCCCACTCCGACGTTCAATCGCGTCGATCGTGACTTGATAGTCGCAAAAATTAGCGTATCTGCCGGTATTTTGGTCGAAGGCCACGCTCAGAGTATCCAGAAGCTGGTTGTCAAAAGTGGCGATCACCTTCCAATAGCCGCTCGGGACACGATGCGGTTCGTCTGCCTTAGGCAACGACGGCATAGCTCTTTCGTAAAGCGGACCTGTGATCACATACACGTTCGCTGTTGGCGCCCAATGCCGCTCCAGCTCCTCAACGTGCATCCAGGCGCCCTGATTGAGTTCACTTGATTGCGGCGTGATATTGGAAAGGTAATTCACCATGTGCCAAAAGGGTGAACCTTCGAAGGCAGCCAGCGGGACTTGGTGGCCCCTATCAATGTGCAACAGTCGGGGGGCATCGGCGTAGTCCGGCTTCTCAAGGGTTGCGGCTTCTGGCAAATCTGGATCGGCGTGCCAATCGCGAGCTCGGTGTGGCCCAAAGTTGCTCGTGCGCACTCGGTATGCCGCCCAATCGGCAAATTTCGTGCTTGGGTTCGCGCTCAACGAATAGATGGGTCGATCGATTCGAATATTCGCGGGCGAGGTTCCTTGGGGGCATCCGAATAGGCAATTCTCTCCGTCAGACGGGACCGGCGTTATTGGCTTGGGAACTGGCACATCCGTTTCATTTTGTCTCGCACAGGCGTCCAACTGGCGCGCCTCAACCCAGCCGAAAGCTCCGCGACCCGCGTTCTGATAGGTGATCTTCCGCCAGTCCGAACGCTGCCCCATCACACGCACCGCAGCACCAGCTTCCAGGCGAGCTTCGACGTCGTCGGTCCCGCGGTATTTCTTGTGCACCGCGGCCCCCAACGGGCGCACGCATTGGACGCTCGGAGCAAAAGCCTCGTTGGAACGTGGCTTGCCCCGAGAAAATCCAAGCGCGGTTAAAAACGTGGCCAAGCACACACTCGCGACGGCCTCTAACGCGAGCGGAGCTTTCATGCGCCGCGAATATGCCAGAGACGTGCTGACCCGTCACCCGTCACCCATTCGGCAGGACTGGCGGAAATGGCCGCGAATGGGCCCAACACGCTCGGAAATTCGCCATTCTGTGGCGAAATTTTCGCCATTACGTGGCGAATTTGCGGGCTGAAATGCCTGAATGGCCTGCCCGAAAAAGTGGAAGTCAGCGCGCTCTCTTAACTATCTCGACGTCACGCAGAAGCATCGTTCCGAGAGGATCAACCGAGGCTGAGAAAAAAAATTCGGAGTTCGGAAGGAGAACGCATTCGCGTAGTACTTCTCCGTGGGCTGGGCCACTTCGAGCCAAAATTTCGTGTGGGCGTCCTCATTGGGTGTGCCCTCTGAGCCCTTGAGCATGTGGGGCGCCGCCGAGTCCGGAATCTGTGGCGTGAAGGTGTGCGCCTCAGTGAGACCAACGGAAATGAAGCGTGATCTTGTAGATGGTTTGCGGATCTCCGCCGATCACCGCAACGTGATCCGGCAACGTCATATCCGACCCGCAAAGCTCAGGATTGTCGCTTGCGCCCTTGCAGGGCGCCTCCCTGCGATGATTGAGCGCGGCGGCAATCGCCAGCTCTGCGCTCGCGCCTCCGCTCGCATTCGTCGAACCACCGGGGGCCGAGCCAGTGCCACCGCTGCTCGTAGTGCCACCACTGGTTGCTGAACCGCCGCTGGTGCCCGCCAGAGCCAGAGACCCTTCCCCCCGAACCAACGGCTCCGCCACTTTTGCCCGAAGCCGCCGCGCCCCCCGAACTGTTCGCTGGGGCACCACCCGAAGCCTGGCTGCTTCCACCCCCTGAACCTGTAGGTGCCAGCCTGGGCCCCATTTCCGAACTGCAGCCCAGAACGAAAAGGACGGGCGTCAAAAAATACAGCTGTTTCATTCAGATGATCTCTCTAGCGTTAACCTACGATGACCACGCCTACATATCTGTGGCTCAGACGAGAATTCCCGGCAACGGACCGTTGCCAAATCCCGAATCTCCGAAGCTCGTGGCCGGCACTCCCATGGCATTGAGGAACGTGACGTGCAACATATTGTGCGCAGCGCCGCCGAAATCGAGAGGTTGCCCGGTGTTGATCTTGCCACCGGCGGTACCAAACACGAACGCTCGAATGTTGGTGTAGGAATGATCGGAAGCAGGCCACAGCCTTGCGTGCTCACCCATTCCAGACGCTCTAAGGAGCGCGCATAAGAATACTGCAGAGACGCCACGCGCGTGAGCCCGCAGGCCAGTGCGAGCACGAGCAGATCCGCCTGCTGCTTGCCAACGGCCGGGAAGTTCGCGTGCAGATTGTAATCGACGATGGGAGTTATGCCTGCCGCTTGGTCACAGGACACGGGCCCGCTCGCGCCACCTGCCTGTAAGCCACGCTCCACTTCCCGGATCATGCTGAGGTGCTGATCAAGCCGTACTTTGTCGGCGGCGGGTACCGAAGCGTTGACGGTTTCAAACTCCTTCAGCACATAGTCGAGAACGCTACGTCGCCGGGCTAGGCCCGCATCCAGCATACCGGGCGGCGTCGAGACGCTACCGAAGAGGCGATTATAGGCTGCGAGTGGGCTATCTTCGGGCGACACGGGTTGCCCAGGCGCTGCATAATTCATACGGCTGAACGGATGGTTGCCGTAACGCACACTCGTTTGCACGCCGAATTCGAGCGATTTATAGCGGCTGTTCACTCCGATCGCGTTGGCGATCTCTTGATCCACCGAGATGCCGTTGGCGAAACCCACCGGGTAATCTTTATCACCTTCGGCGGTGGCAAGCTTGGGATCCACCATGTAGCTCCGTGCAGTTAGCATGTGACCCATGCCTACCGCATGCTGGTCTCCCACATCGCCCGCAGCGGCGCTTTTCATATCCACGCCGGTGAGCGCCAAGAGCTTGTTCTTGTAGGGCAGCACAGGTGCAGATTCAGTGCCCAACGTGAAGTTGGCGCCCAGGCCCTGCGGTTGGAACAGATCGAGATTATTGGAGCCACACGGCGTGTACACGACAATAAAACGTGACTCGGGCAAAGCCGCGCGGGCATTCTTGGGAGCCAACGCTTCCAGGAACGGTAGCCCTACGGCAGGAATCCTCCCCAGATTCGAGGCGCCCATACGCGAAGCGGAACCACTGGCTGGTGGTGCAATCAGTGACGATCTTGCTCGCTCCCAGCTTCTGCCCTAGCTCAACCGCACCATCAGACGGCCCATCAACGTCCGTCATCGTGAGTTCGCCCTTGGCATCCACCGCTTTGCCGGCTTCGTCAGCTCTCCACATCCCAACGGCATCGTAATGCTCAAAGCCGAGGCCGATTGGATCCATCAACTGATGGCACGTCTTACAGGTGGGATCGGCGCTATGGGCAGCGAAACGTTCGCGAGTGGTGAGCGCTGGATCGAATGCCGGCACCCTGATGTTGATGTTCTTCGGAGGCGGAGGCGGTTTTTGGCAGAGCAAGCTATCGCGAATAAAGAAGCCTCGCACCACAGGTGAGCCCTGAGTGGGATTAGAGTGGCCCGCGAGGAGCCCCGCCACGGTGAGTAATCCGGAACGCTGTGTGGCCGGGAGCAACGCGGGGGCAGGCGCTGTGGCTGAGCCCGGTGCCGTCACTCCATAGAAACCTGCCAACGCGTCGTTCATATACGATTGGGGAGACTTGAGGAGGGCAGCCATATCTCCAGCGCCGTCAAACACCGTGTGCTCGACGAAAGCGTTGGCTTCATCACGCATCGCGGCAGCGATCGTTGGCGTGAAGTTCGGGAATAGATTGGCATCTTTGGTAAGTTGCCCCATTGAGCCAAAATCCAGCCATTGTGAGTGAAAACTCACCACGTTACTCCTGGCTTTAGGGGTTCCAAGGATACGCTGAGCTTGGGCCGCGACTTGCTCTTTCGTCGCTAGTTCACCGCGCGCCGCAGCTGCTAAGAGCTCGGGATCCGGCATGCTCTGCGTCAAGAGATAAGATAGACGACTGGCACGCTCATATGGCCCCGCTTCGAGCAAACCGGGACTTGCGGCGACAGGTGCCCAACACTTTGGCTCAGCGATCCACTTTTTGGATCATCTGCTGCTTTCTGCGTTAACTTGCCGGGACGTCGCGGATTAGCGTAGGGCCGTGGTGCACGCTGCGCTACAGCCATCGTTGGCAACCTTATTGCCGTCGTCGCACTGCTCGGAGCCGTTCACTTTTCCATCGCCGCAAAACTAGCCGGGACGGCATTCGGGCGCACACTTCCCGTAGCCGCCTACGTTTTTCGTGTCGTCGCAAGCTTCACCAAAGACGCTATCCACGACGCCATCTCCGCAGAAGTTGGGCTTTTTACAGCCCGGAGCGCACGCCGTGGCATTCGGGCTGACCGAGTAGCTTGTGAGATTGATACCATCATCGCAGGCTTCGCCGGCAGCCGCCTGAAGAACCCCGTCCCCGCAGCGCGGCCCCAACGTGCAATCGGCGTTACAACCACCATACGACCCATCATTGACACCGACATCGCACGCTTCGTTAGAAGCAACAATGCCATCCCCGCAGGTTGATTTGCACACCGAACGCCCATTCAGAAAATTCTGCAACGTGAGCTTGTAGCCGGATTTATTGGTGTGCCGCTCCGCTTGAAAGACCACCACCTCGTAGACGCCGCCAGGTGTGAGTCCGAGTGTCACCGGATCGAAGATGCCGGTGGTCGGAGGATCATTGCTGATATCGCTCCCCGTGCTGCCCACGCCAGCAGGGCCACCCAAAATAATCCAACGATCTTCCGCGGGGTGCTCGCCAGGGATCGAAACCGCCAAATGGCCATTGATGAACACCCACACGTCATCATCGCCGTAGAATGTGAGTTTTTCGCCGCCGCGATAGGTGAACCAATAGCGGAGCTCACTCGTGAAGCTGAAATTGTGCTGCCCATCGTCCCCCTCGCGGGTATGCTCTTTCAGATTTGCTGGGTCATTGAAGCCCTTGCCATCGAGGGGGTAGAAAGTAGGGTCTTCAAACTGGAATGCCCCAGGTGTGCCTGGCACCGGTGACATCACGATGGTGTCTAACACCGTCCGGTTGATCGTGTCGTCGCTGCGGTACCATTGAGCAAAGGTCGCTGCGCTGGAGACGCAGTTCTTGCCCATCAGCAGCACGGGCTTCCCGGCAGTCAGCGTTGTGGCGATGGTTTGCTGGCAGCCATCGTCTACCAAGCTGCTTTCAAAATCGATGTGCCTTGGGCCTGTATCGGGCAAAGGATCGTTGTCGTCCCAGCCGATGAAATCCCGATACACCACGGGCAAGTTGGGCGCTTCGACGGTGACGTCGCAAGTGAACCCAGGCTCAATCTTGCAGAGCGACGAACAGCCATCAAAATTGCGCTGATTCCCGTCGTCACACTCCTCGCTGTCTAACTTCAGGCCATCACCGCATTTCGCCTCACAGACTCCGTTCAAGCACTTCGGCTCGATCTTGCAGAGCGGCGAGCACCCGTCCCCGGTATCGAAATTTCCATCATCGCACTGTTCCGTTCCTTCCACCTTTTTATCGCCGCAGGTGGTAGCAACACAGGGCTGACCCGGCACGTCGCATTTGAATTTTGGCTCGATCGTGCAGAGCGCCGAACAGCCATCGCCCCCGGTCGGATTGGCATCATCGCACTCTTCGGCCCCGGCGACCTTCCCATCCCCGCACGCGGCAGCCACACAGCGCGCTCCGACCACAGGGCACTTCCAGCCCGCCTCCAGCGAACACTTGGTGTCACATCCATCACCCGCAAGCGCATTCCCGTCGTCACAGGATTCAGTGCCGGTGATCTTGGAATCTCCGCAGGCTACCGTCGAAACACAGGCTTTCCCCGGCGTTGGGCAGGCAAAATCCTTATCGACCGCATCGCAGTTCGCACCGCAACCGTCACCGGATACCGTATTGCCGTCATCGCACTTTTCACCTGGATCCAGCGTGGAATCCCCACACGCCGGAACCTTTTGTTCGCACATCAAGGCGCCACATGTGCCGGTACCCGCAACGCCCATGCCCGTGCCCTGTCCCAAGTCGATCCTGCTCATCCCGGGGCTTCCCCCGGTCAGCGCTGCATCGGCTGCGCCTCCACTGCCAACGCCTCCGAGACTCAGGATTGTCCCGTCACCCCGATTATGTTGAGAGGAACAAGCTTGCTCCAAGGCCAAGGTTGCCAGGATTGTCGCCGTCAAAAAAAGGAATGCACTGTGCTTCATCTGAGTCGACGTTAGCACGCCGGATCTGCCACTCATCCCGCTAGCGCAATTCGCTCACTACTTGACTCCCACCTCGGCGCACGTGTGCAGACACATCCCCCTAGGATTTTGCACGCTCACCGAGTGATACTTTCGCGTCACCGCTTCCCGGAAAAAGCACCGAGTTGGAAAGCTATGCTGGTTCGTGCTCGACACACGACCAAGCCCTTCTTCTCCCAACTTCTCGTCTCGACACTTAAAGGCATATTAACGTCTCGACTTTAGTCGGAGCCGCATTCTCTAGGGTTTCTCCCGGTCAACCAACGGACCCAACTGGGACATTTTCTGACCCACCCAGGCTAGACGCGCTCGGGCAGATGGGGTGAGCTTCCGCACATGAATCCTGACGACCTTGAACAAACCGCTGAAACGCTTCTCCACGTGGCTCACGTCAACGCCGGCGAACCCACCCAACCTGAAACTCTGGTTCGAAAGCTGCTCGGACCCGCTAGCGTATTCTCGGTGAAGGCCCATTCCCTGCCCCGCGACGGCACCTTCGCGTTGGTGAAGGGTGCCCCCAAGATCTACCTCCGCAAGGGGCTGCCTCCCATCCGAGGGCGCTGGGCACTGTGCCAGGAGCTGGCCGAGTGGTGGCTTTGGCGCGAGGGCCTGCGCAACGAGAGAACACTGGCAGATGTCGAACGAATTGCGGCGGGACTGTTGATCCCTCGTACGGCCTTTGGTTGGGCGCTAGCCCGCGTGGGCGGAGATTCTCGGCGCATGGCCCAGCACTTCGGCACCTCGGAAACATGTTTGGCGCTGCGCATGAGTGAACTCACCCGATTGCCGTTGGCCCTGATTTCGCCCCAGAAAGTTCGCCTGCGCGGCGCGGAATTTGGCTGGCCCTCAGAACAGCAAATGCGCGCTTTAAGCCACACGCTGCGCATTCCAGGCGTTCGGAAAGTGCGTTTGCAAGACGACCGCCGCCGACTGGCCCTCTGGGGCGGATTTTTGCCCGCGGAACGCATTGGTGGTTCCGCCGCGGCCGCTTTTTTGCCACTGCACACCCGTGAGCCCTTGATTTGGGATCAAGTCGGCCGTAGACATCGCAGGTGATTGTCCGGCAAACAAAGCATGAAGGAAGCCGAAGCCCCGGCGGTTGCTCAGAACGCGGCCAGTCTCCGGCAACTGTTCTTCAGCCGCCACGCCGAAGAGCGCATGGCCCAACGCCGGGTTCGGGCCAAGGACGTGAGCTGTGCCATCTTGAGCGCCAAGCATGCCACCTGGCGAGCCAAAGAGGGGAACTGGAAGTTCTCGGGTGGCCGCGATGTTGACGGGGATGATCTCCACGTTGGCGTTGCGTTCGAAGGAACTATGGTTCGAATCTGCACGGTGTTCTAGTTCGAAGGAGAGCAGACATGAAGACTAAAGAGCCGCCAATAAAGTGCCGCGAGTGCGGCGGGAAAATGGAACGCCAGGCAATCAAACGAGTTGTTTCGGTGGGCTCACACCGGGTAACTGATAGCGGGCGGCATCGTGCGCTCGCTTGTGTGAAGTGTGGGGACTACGACCTTACCCAGAAGCAGCTCGAAGAATCCGAACGAAGCGCGGCCCTCGTGGTGTTCTGCGACGCTTTAGCAGTCGATGGCGGTGCTCTGAAGTACGCCCGCAAGGCGCTTGGCCTCACGCAAACGCAGCTTGCCAAGCAGCTTGGCGTGAAGGGTGAAACCGTGTCTAGGTGGGAGACCGGCACGCTTGCCATCGCGCGCAAGACCCAGCTCGCCATGGCCGGCTTACTTGCCGCAAGTGATCCAAACCACACTGAAAGGCTCGAAGCCGCTCCCATTTCCCGTACCGGCTGAGCGTAACGATGCTGAATTTTAGCGGGGCGGACGGGACTCGAATGGGGAGCCAGCTCAAATCCCGGGGAAAGACCGCGATTCACCACCTCTAGAAGCCCAAAACTCAAGTTTAGAGGAGTCAAAGTCCGCGAGCTTTCGGGGCCGGTCCAATGAAGCGGGCTCTGGTCCAAACGCCCGCGCCACTCTCATTCGGGCGCTCACTGATGCGCTCAGCGCGGCGACGATTGCGGGAGATTTGCACGCCGCCCGAGTAGCACACGAAGCGCTCGGGAGACTACTGGCGCCGACCGATGGGGCCCCTGAAGTGGTGGATTTGGCGACCGAACGAAGCCGAAGGGGGCGGCCGTGAACAGGCGCAATGCAGACGCCTGTTCGGTGAAAACAATCGTCTCCCACGGTCCCAGCTGGCGACCACGTGGTCGCTACAATAGTGACATGACGGCTTCAACTGATCGTGAACGCGCAATAATCGCAGTAAAAGCGCTGGTTTCAACTTCGACTGTTAAGCGCTGGCAGCGTGCGCCCGACACAGTCTCGGCAAACAATCGGCTCCGAATTGAGCGCGCTCTTCGTGCGCTTGGGCTCGATGTCACCCCTCGCCTTAAGAAGAGCGGCGCCTAAAGCGAACCACCCCAGGCCTGGCGGGTTGGGGTGAATCGCACGGAGTATCAAAATGAGGAATACGTCAAATGCCAAAGGCGTCAAGGCTCTAGAAGCCGCGCTGTGTTGTGCTGAAGCCGCGCTGGCCAGTGCCCGGGCAGCTTTCGCCGAACTCGAAGCGGGGCCAGAGCTGATCACCCCGGCCGAAACAATGCAGCGCTACGGCGTGGCCCGAGACGGTCTGCTTGCGGCTGAAGCCCGCGGAGAACTCGCATTGTCGCGCGGTTCGCGTGGCAGAGTCCTAGTCGCTGCCTCCGATGTTGAATTGTGGATGAGGTCGCGCGCACGTCCCATTAGGCGTGCACTGCCTGAGTCTGAAGATCCCGATGAGTACGAACGGCGCGAGACGGCCGCGCTTCTGGCTATGAATGGCGGAAGATAATCGGGAGCTGCCAAAGAATGATCGCAACGCCCGGCTCCGATTTGCAGCACCTCGCTACAATAGATGAAAGCAAGGGAGCGCACTCATGAAGACACTGAAAAAGCAGCCGCAAATCCACAAAATTTCTCGCCGTGAGCGTACCGTCATCGCGGCTCACGCGACCGTTGATGAACGTTCGGTCAAAGCTTACCTCGAAGGTCGGGGCTCCGAGATTTCTGCTTACCGCATTTCCAATGCGTTGAAGGCTCTCGACCTCGTGCACCTCATTTCGCCGGGCTTCAAAGCCTGAGCGCAACCCCAGCTTAACCCGGCGTCGCTCCTAGAGCCGCCACCCCAGAAAGCCGAAAGGCGGCCATTTCTGACCGCCTCTCAAAGCCTTCACAACTGCAGGAATCAACTGCTATGTCATTGTATGTCACGGCGCGTTCATCGCGCAACCGAAAAGATCATGGGGTCGCGAATGGCTGACCTGCTGCTCGATAAGTCCGAGCGCGGCGAAGGTCGCGAACTTCGGATCGCCAAAAGCGAATGGAAGGGCCGGGCTTTTTATCATGTCAGGGAGTGGTACTGGCAAAATAACCAGTGGCAGCCGGGCAAAGGAATTGCGCTCTGGGAGAGTGAACTTGCACTAGTGGCAAGCGCACTGGACCGCGCGGCTGGCATCATCGATGCGCCCGATCCAACGGCTGATTGGGGGAACACGTGAACGCCCGGATCTCCACCGGCCCAAGCGCAACGGTGCGGGCGATTATCGCCGAACTGCGCGCGATGAGCATAATTTCCGAGCCCCGTCCGGACCTGCCACTGCCGAATGATGTGGACATCGAAGCGGAGTTGGTTGCAGCTGTTTTGGAGGGGTACGCCACTCCCGGTGAGCTTGCGCCGCTGGTGGAGAACCACTTTTACTCGCGGATTCTCGGTGAGATATTCTGCGCAGCGGACGCCGTGTTGGCTTCGGGCATTCCGCTTTCTGATGAAGCCATTTTAGACGCGCTGGAAGCTGGAGGCGTGGTTGGTGACTGTGCCTATGAGCTGCAAACGCTTCGGTTGAGCACGCCCGCGTCAACTTCGCAAAAGATTCTACGGCAACAGACTGAACGCATTTTGGAGCTATGGCGGCAACGCCAAGCCATCGCCCAACTGGACCGGATTGTCTGGTCAATTCGATGTGGTGAGCTTGCGGCCGATGCTGCGCTGAAGCGTGCTCACCGGGCGTCGTGGTGAAGGCATGGATGAAAACGAGAAGCTTATGAACGACACTCTACCCAACGACCCGGCCCATGGGGCCCGTCCTATGAACGACGCGGCGAGACGGCGGGCGAGGCAGCACATAAACGACCATGACCCACGATTGATCGGAATGAAGCTAACCGACCTCGGCAACGCTGAACGGTTGGTTGCCAGGCATCGCGATCGCATTCGGCACTGTCCCCAGCGCAAAAAATGGCTCACGTGGGACGGGAAACGCTGGGCTTGGGATGAGACAGGCGAGGTTCAGCGGCTAGCAAAGAAGACTGCGCGGACAATCTACACGGAAGCTCAGCACGCTAAAGACGGGGACCAAGCTCAGGCAATCGCGAAGCACGCGCACGCATCGGAGAGCCATTCCAGAATCACGGCCATGATCGCGCTTGCCCAAACGGAAATTGGTATACCTGTGCTCGCTACGGACCTGGATAGCGATCCTTGGTTGTTCAATGTGGAGAATGGGACGCTGCACTTGCGCACGGGCGAACTGCGCCCCCACTGCCGGGGTGATCACATTACCAAGGTGTCTCCCGCCTCGTACGACCCAACGGCCAAACATGAGCTTTGGGATCGGTTCTTGGCGCAAGCCACGGGCGGCGATGCTGAGCTTGCTGCGTACCTTCAGCGGGCCGTGGGCTACGCGTTGCAGGGCAACGTCACGGAGAAAGCTTTTTGGTTCCTGTACGGTGCGCCCGATGGCATGAAGAGCACGTTTATTGATGCTGTGTCCGCTGCGCTCGGCGACTACGCGGTCACGGTTTCATTCAGCACCTGGCTCGTTCAGACCAACGTTGGCGGCAACCGTGGTGACCTAGTGTCATTGATGGGTGCTCGGCTGGTGACATCGGTGGAGGTGCGAAAGGGCGTGAGGTTCGATGAGGAAATAATCAAGCGGGTGACGGGTGGCGATATGATCGAAGCGGCTGCCAAGTACGAGAAAGAAGTGCGGTTCCTACCGAGCTTTGCGCTCTGGCTAGCAGCGAACGACGCGCCAACCATCCGCGATGACGATGAAGGGGCGTGGTCTCGTGTGCGACGCATACCGTTCAATCACCCATTGCCAGCAGACCAACGCGATCCTCTTATGCGCGAGAAGCTCCGAGCACCTGAAGTGCAGAGCGCCATCTTGGCATGGGCCGTTCAGGGTTGTTTAGAATGGCAGAAGAGCGGGCTCGGAACGTCTGCCGCAATCGATGAAAGCACAGCAAGCTATCGCCGAGACAATGACCGAACAGCTGGCTTCTTTGGTGACATCTGTGCCTTTGAACCAGACGCCAAGATGTCTGCCTCAGACCTTCGATGCGCCTACGAGAATTGGTGCAAAGAAGAGGGCGTTCGGAATCCGCTCAACGGCAATGACCTTGGCGAGCGCTTAGTCAAAAGAGGCTGTCAGCCACTGAAGAGCAATGGGCGTCGAATCTGGAAAGGGGTGCGCTTACTGGAAAGATGGGAGGAACCGACAGGGTCGGCAGGGGCGTCTGGGGCGCCATTTTCAGTAAAGTTTTCTACACGAGAGAGTGATGAAGAAGTTATGGGAAAACCGTGCCCCGGCGACCCTGCCGACCCTGCCCAACCTGAGCTGTTCGAGGATGAAGAGCGAGAGGCAATCAAGGGAGAGAGCGGTTCGAGGTGAGAAGCACCTCTGCCACTCCACCAAGCTGGGGACGCGCCACGATGGCAGCTACGCGGCTCTATTGGCCTGCTGAGGCTCACCTACCCCCCGGGTCAACAGTGGGGAAAAATTAACACCCATAGGGGAGTTCCGTCCTCAAACCCATCGATAGGCCGAAAATTCTGGGATCCGATCCGGATCCTGACACAGCGATTCACTTTATTGACTAGAATGGTCAACAATCTAAAAAGGCACCTATGACCCGAAATGCACCCACGCTTGGCGCCGCTCGCCTTGCCGCTCTTGGCCCGACGGCCGAGGTAGCCCGCCTGCTCAGTGTCGATCCCCGAAGCATCCGCCGATGGCTCACGGGCGACGTTCCGAGTTCGCCGATCAGATTTCGCATGAGCGCCGAGCTTGGGATCGCTTGGCGCAGTTGGGACCTTCCGCCAGACGCCTCGCTCGATGGCTCGCCCACGCCGCCCGCGTCGACCGGCCTGGTCACCGATTACGAGTTAGCGCGGCTACAGCTTCCTGACGCCGCCCGTTCCTACTTGAGTGAGCGCTTGGCGACTTTCGAAGACGCGCTTCTGGCACGCCTAGCGCAACATAGGGTCGTACGGTGCCACGTGCTCTCATGGCTTTATCCGGATACAGCTTCGAGAAACCTGGCGTGGTGCCAGAAGCACGCGGAGACATTGGCTCGGATTGCGGACCTCGAAAAAACGCTACCGAGTTGCGATGAAGAAAGTGAAGATAATGCTTGCAAAAAATAGCAATCTCCGGTTACCATCTAATATGCTCTCACGCCAAAACGGCCCGCACGCTGAGAGTCTTTGCGTTCAACTGCCCTTCGGTGAGTTGCCTCCGCTTCACCCGCAAGCGGAGATTTACTACGGCCATTTCTGGCACCGGCGAAGTAGGCGCCCGCTCCGTCGGCCTATCGAAATAATTCGTATTCAAAGGATCATAAAATGACTGCTTTATCCATGGCTCGCCCTAGTAGCGAACAAAGTTTTTCCGCACGAAAGTTCACGCTCGCTTCAGGCCTCAAGGCTTGGACGAACGGAATCGCAGTGCTTGACCTCACCACCGGCACCGTTAAGCCCGCTACTTCAGCGAGTGACTCGTTCCTGATTCTCGGCAAGTTCTCCGAGGATGTGGACGCGACGGCCGCCGCAACGTTGGTCAAGGTAAACCTCATCCGCGAAGTGCGGGCCGAATGGTTTGCTCAGGATGCGACCTTCACCGGAGTCGTGGCACCGGGTGGCGCGAGTTCTATGGATGTTGGGAAGCTCGCCTACATGCTGGACGACCAAACGGTCACAGCTACCGCTTCCGGCCGTTCAATTGCTGGGCGTGTGTGGGCAGTTGAGACCCGCGGCGTTCTGGTTGAGCGCGCAAACACCTCAACCCAGGCGATTAACGCGATAGGTGAACGGGTCGGTGTCTTGCCCGCTTATGTCGCAAATGATTCAGCACCCGCCACCGTCACGAATGGCGCGATTTACGATATCGCGACCACAGGCGCCGCCTCCACCGTCACGCTTCCCGCGAGCGCTGCAATAGGAACGCGCATCACCTTCTGCGCGGATGGCACCAAGAACGGTCACGCGATCACCTATCGCGACGCGACGGGCCCCACCAATCTCACGACAGCGCTCACTGCCAGCAAACGGCACTCGGTGATTGCCACCAAGATCACAGCAACCGCTTGGACAGCCAACGCGTACGTCTCGCCATAAGTTAACTACGAAAGAATAACCCATGAAAGTAGTACTAGGAAGCACGGAATGGCGAGCGTCTCGCGACAAGTGGCTCGCCTCACTTCCGCAATACCGCGCCAACCGAGCGTCGCAAGCAGCCGCGCCCAAACCTTCACCCAAAGCCGCTGTGCAAAAGGCGCAGCCCTCAACTCCCCAAAAGAAAGAAAATATCATGTCATCGAAAATCGATTTGAATGAACGCGTCAGAACGGAGGCCTTCCGCTGTTTGGCCAGCCTCCCCCCGGCCGAGCATGCCGCCAAGATAACGGAAATTATGAGCAGGTACCCCGTGATGCTTGATGATGCGTCGAAGGCAACACCGCCGGACGTTTTGGCCCGAATGGATTCAGTTTTCAATACCGTGAGTCTGCCGCGCATAAAGCACGAAGCGCACCGGTCCATTTACCGCGTTGTCGCTCCACAAAGGCCGGTGATTCGTGTCTCTTGAGAGCGCAAGCCATACCGAGCGCACTGCGGCCGCTGCCAACGCCCGGCAAGCATTGCGTGATGCGTACGAAGCCGCCAAAGTGGAGCTACTTGAGAAGCGGCGCACAATTGACGCGCGGCTGCCCCTTGAGCTTCAGGCGATTGATGATCGCGCCCAGTCGGTGGCGGACGAAATTCACACCGAAATACTTGGTGTGACGCGGAGCACGCTTGCAGGGTGGGCACGCAAATGGAGGGCTCAACCCCAGAGGTCATTAACCCAAGATTTGGCCGATATCGTTCACAAGCTATCGGCCCGCTTCACGCGTGAGCTCGGGGAGCCTGGCCTAGACGGTCGAGAGGTAGTGCTGGCCCTTGCGGACGCCATCGCGGTCAAGACCCCGGCGGCTGTTGGCGCGTTTAGCTGGCACCTGTTGAGTGATCAACGCTGCCTCTCACTTGCGGCGCGGCTGATTCAGCTGATTGATGATCCGGTCGAAACCGAGCGCACTTTGCTGGAAATCGAAAGCGCTTTGGCAGAACTGGCGCGCACTCGCGGCTCGACAAGCCCGGCTTCCTCTGAGCGCTGGGCCGTGATTTGCGGACATTGCGCGCACGGGCGCCGAACGTCCGCCTTGCATGAGTGGACTGAGGGCCACAACCGCGCCCACAATGAGCGCTCGATTAAAGAAGCACAGGCTCGCATCGATTCTATGCCCTTCGATCCTTCGAACCGCCGGGTGAATCTGGCCTCGCAGGCCTGACCAATGCGCTCGGGCTTTCGGATCGCAGTACCGCTGTTTGAGTTCGCTCATGTTTGCTCGGCGGTATTGCGAATCGAGGGCCCGAGCAAACCTCGGAGGCCTTCTCACAATCAGTGCGTCGGCGTTTATTTTGGCCCAATTCTGGGCTGACATATCGGTCCGTCGGCGCATTGATTTTGGGAAGGCCTCTAGAAAGTAGTTAGCTTGTGTTCACACTCAAAGAACTGACGACACCCCAAACATCGGCACAATTTCAAAGCTCCTTCTACAGCGCCCTGAGCGTGGTGGGGGTCAACACAACCGATTGGAAGCCAGGTGCGGTGATGAGGGCATTCATTACCTTGGCGTGCTTGTTTCTAGCGGCACTTTCGCAAATCGTGGCAGCGGTGGCCAATGGCATCTTTCTGCCAACTTCTGGCGGGGATTGGCTTTCGCTTCTTGCGCTGCACGGCTACGGCATTTCCCGGACTGAAGCGACGTTTGCCACCGGCTCACTCACGCTCACCAATTCGGGTGGAGGGGTGTATGTGGTCGATGCTGGCGATCTGATTTTCTCGAATGACAGCACCGGCAAGACCTATCGGAACACTTCGACGTTCGCCCTGAGCCCCGCGGTTGGCCTGGTGCCCTTCGTCCTCAGTGTACCGATTCAGGCGGTGGAAGCGGGCGCGGCTGGCTCTGCATTGGCGGGTGCTGTCAGCCAGATTGAAACTACTCTGCTCGGCGTCACTTGCTCGAATGCAGCGGCGCTTATCGGCACTGAGCAAGAGACGGATAGCGACTTGCGGCTCCGATGCTCGGCAAGCTTGGGTGCGTTGTCACCCAGCGGCACGGCGGATTCGTACGCCTACGCCGCCCGGTCTGCAGTGCGTCCGGTGGACGGCTCAGCAATTGGTGTGACTCGTACACGTATCGTCCCCGAAGACCCGGCAACCCACGAACGCGGGACCGGTCATGTCTCCGTCTACATGGCGACTCCAAGTGGTGGAGTCGAATCGCCGGACCTGGCAGTAATCCAGGCATCATTTGCGCGCAATGCTCAACCAGCGGGCGTAACCTCGCACGCTTTGAGCGCGACGAAGCTTGAGGTTCCGGTGCAATACACGGCCTATGTCTATTCGGATGCGTCGATCGGTTTCAACGATTTTCTGAATGCTGCCAAATCCGCACTTACAGCCTTCTTTGCAGCCCAGCCAATCGGCGGGAATATTGCGGACAGCGGCGGCAAGATTTACTCCGAGATGATCAAATCAGTAATCCAAGATGTGGCGCCCAACCATTGCTACCACGTCGCGCTGACAGTTCCGGTGGGCGATGTGACGCTGGACGCCTACTCAGCTCCCGTTTGCGGCGAAGTCTTGGCGACCCTTCACTACGTGGATCGGAACGCCGCGGCATGAGCCTGCCGGATGCAGATGTCAGGCTGCACTCCGCCGGCGGCGACACGTGGGTCATGGCCGCCTCAACCCTAACCGCGGATCGCACTTACACCTTGGCCAACTTGGGCGCCCGAGTTGGTGGCCGCCTGGTTCTCTCGCGCTGGCTTGATTACACGCCCTTCGATGTGGTCGTGCGGAACTCGGAGGGCGTTGCTCTCGCTACGCTCACACGTTCGGCCGCGTGCGCAGAGTTCCTCTACACCTGGCGCGGCTGGGTTCTCTATCGTCGATTTGCGAGAACGCCTGCGCCTGTACTTGCCGGCCAAGAGGCAGCGGAGTAGTAATCACATGCCTCGCTGCGAGCGACCACTCCCCCCTGGTTCCGCGGCGAGGCACTTTGCTTGGACCGGAGCCGTCGCCAAACAGCATGAATCGTGCCTGAAGGTCCTTTAGGGAGCACCGAAAGGGCGTTTCCGGCTCCGCCGCTAGCTGGTATATGCGGAACATACATCAGGCCGAAAACACCTCGATTCATCCTCGAAGCGGATTTAATGAGCAGCGAAAACAGCAGGTTTCATCCTCGAACTATGTTTCGCATAGAGTGCCTTGGCCTCTCAAAGTGGCGGCTTTTCTGCCAATAGTAAGTTTTACCGACTATTGCTCAGGGCACGAAGCGAGACGCCATTCTTCATTCGGTTGGCGCGAATGCCGCGCATGGCCTTCAACGGTCGAATGACGACAAGGAGCGCGCGGTTAAGATGGTTTTGCGCGACGAAGAGTGGTTCACTGAGTCTGACAGATGGATCGCCGATCAGTGTGCGGTCAATAAAGACACGGTCACCAAGTGGAGGGCCAACCTTGAAGCAACTGGCGAAATTCGCCAGTTGAATGAAAGGAAGGGTAAGGACGGCAAGACCCGCAAGCTTCCGCAACCCAAAGCACCTCCGCTGAGCCTAGTTCCCGCGGAGCCCGAGCCTCTCCCCGAAGAAGTCGAGATGCCGGACGAAGAGCACGAAGTGCGTCTCGTGCACGAAGCCGAGGCTGATTTGCGCGGCTGCGGATAATCGACAGGGGGATGCTGATTTGGCTTGGCACGTACTGAGAAACGCAGTACCTTGATTCTTGTGATGGTTGAGCCGAAACGAGAGAAGACCCTTAACGTCCGCATGCTCGATGAAGAGCTAGCCATGCTTGACGCTGTTGCAGCAAACGAAGGCATCAGCGTCAGTGCTTGGGTACGGCAACACGTGCGTGCGGCGTACAGGAAGCTTTCTGGCGACGTGAAACCAAAGCCCAAACCCAAAACCCGCTAGCCACATAGTGGGCCCGGCGTTTGTAACAGCAAACCCGAGCCCGTGGCCCGCTCCTCCTGAAAGGAACTGACAAATGAAAACTACAACACTACACAGCACTACTCAAATCATCCACAAAAGCCAGCCGCGCGTCGAAGTCCGCAAGACCTCAGATGGTTGGCTTTTCTCAACCAAATTTCGCGGACACGGCGGCCATGGGCACTTCGTCAAAACGGCAGAGGAGCGCGACGCCTTCGTCAAAACGATAAAGACCATGCTCTCGGATGCTTCGTTTTTACGCCAAGCCCGCAAAAACATGGCGGCTCCAACGCTTGAAGAGCGACTTGTAACGGTGGACTCCAATTTAGGCTACCTAGAAGAGGACCTTCAGGACATGCGCAAAGAGAAGGCGCGCCTCAGTCTGAAGCTGGCAGCAAAGGCCGCCCGAGCGAAAGCGGTGACGCAATGATCGTGCACACGGACACCCAGCCCGAGCTCGGTGAGGATCTGTTGGGCGAGATGGCCAAGCTCCGAGGTCTCATCTGCGATGCCATCGCCGTGGCCCACGACCTCACGGAGGTTGATCCCGAATTCGACAATTCGCACCTAATGAGCTTTCTCATCCGTGCCGCCTCAAGTGCTCACTTCGCGCACGCCGTACTAGAGGACCAAGCGGCCGGGCGGGTGATCCAATGAACGCCCTTACTGGCTCGCCAAGGCAGAATCTAGCAATGGCCATAGCTGACCAAGCCAACGAACTGCAGGCCGTGGCGCTCGAAATGCGCAAGCATGCGAATCGTGAGGTCGTGAGCTCTGACCCGGTTTCGCGGACCGTCACTAGCTCGAATGTGTACGCGGGACTGCTTCGAGTTATGCAGTTGTCGCTTGCCATGGCGATGAAGTTGGGAAGACTGGAAGGAGGCAAGCATGTCGCGTAAGAGAACAGGCACGCTCATTCGACTGCCTGACGGCCGATGGCAGGCCAAGTTGCGCTTTGCCGATGGTTCTAAACGGCGAAAGCCACCATTCCCAAAGAGCTACTCGGAGGCGAGAGCCCGGGAGATGACGGCTAAATGGGCCGAGCTTGCAGCCAAGGTCTTCCCTCCCAAGGCCGAACCTTCACCAGTTGCCACCGTGGAGCCTGCTGCAGTCCTTGCTGAGCTTCCCGCTACCCCGATGGGCAAATGGGTGCGCTCCTGGCTCGCTGAACGTGAGGCGCGTGGCCTCACCTCTGTGCGGGACAATACTTCCCACTATCTAGGCCACATCCGCCCGAGCATCGGTGATAAGCATGTAGCCGACTGGACGCCCGATGATTTGCGCCAGCTCTGCCGAGCACTGGACGCCAAGGTGCAGGCCAAAACGCTGGCGTGGAAAACCGCGCTGAACATTTGGGCGACCGCAACCAAGATGACCAAGGACGCGGTGCGGTCCAAGCGTGATGACCTCCGGGTGCGCAAGGACAATCCGGCCGCGGATGTTGAAGGTCCGGATCGCGGTGATGATGTTGGCGAACAGTTCCTGTACCCGAGTGAGGTCCTGAAGTTCCTGGCTTGCGCTGCAGTCCCGCTCCGGTGGCGCCGCGTCGTGGCATTGGCCGTCTACTTGTATCCACGAGATGGTGAACTGCGCTCGCTGCAGTGCAGAGACTTCGACTTTGAGCACCGGACCATGCGCATCACCCGGGCGCTGAACCGTCGCACGGGGCAAGCCAAGGCGACCAAGGGCAAGCGGCAACGCACGGTCACGCTTGAACCGACGATCCTCCCGTTGCTGGAAAGGATGTTGGGCGAGCGTGAGCCGGACAGCCTGCTAGTCGAGGATATGCCGAGCGAGCGTGACATGGCGCGGGGCCTTCGACGTTGGCTTTTGAAGGCTGGCGTTGACCGGCACGCCCTGCACCATGTGACCCCGACCACTCGCCCCATTCGCTTCCACGACTTGAGAGCCACCGGGCTCACATGGATGGCCGTGCGCGGTGACGAGGTGCTGAAGATCCAAGACCGCGCGGGCCACTCCGATTTCGCCACAACCCAACGCTACATCCGCACTGCTCAGTCGCATGTGGAGGGGTTCGGCTCTCCGTTTCCGGAGCTGCCTGAGGCGCTCATTGGACCAGGCGTTTGGACCGGAGGTCCCTCGGTGCCTCTAACTATCGGACATCTTAAGAGCTTTTTGCGGGGCGGACGGGACTCGAACCCGCGGCCTCCGGCGTGACAGGCCGGCGTTATAACCAACTTAACTACCGCCCCGTGTGCGGTGGAGGGCGGCGTCATACCATAGCGAACTTGGGGCACAAGGGGGAAAAGCACCCAGGCCCATCGGCCTATCTTAAGCTTCTCGCAGGCATAGCTCGCGCGCGCTGAGACCCTTTTGCCTGAGGCTCCGACATCAAGCTCTGGTGCGTCCCGCAATTGTGCGAAGTGTGGCGTCCAGCTACCCATGCCGGGGCGCCTGGTGCGCCGCCCTATGCCGACCCAACGCGACGACTCGACGCCCAGTCCGCTCCGGCGGGTAAGACATCCTTGGCTGCTCCTCGCCGTGCCGCCGCTCGTGCTCGCACTTTGGTGGCTCCTCCCCGTCTCCGAACTCGTCGCAAACGCCGTGCGCTTTATTCAGAACCTCGGACTTCTGGGAGTTCTGGTCTACGTGGTCGTCTACATCGTTGCGGTCGTGGCCATGGCTCCTGGCCTGATGCTCACGTTGGCGGCGGGCTTCATATGGGGGCCGCTCATGGGTGCGCTCGTGGCTTGGCCCTCTTCACTGCTAGCCGCCACCACAGCTTTCGTCATTGGACGTTACCTTGCAAGGACGACCATCGAGCAGCGTTTCGGCAATCGAACGCTCTTTCACGCCATTCAACGCGCCACCGTGCTGCACGGTCTGAAGATTGTAATTCTGTTGAGGCTTTCGCCCGTGGCACCGTTTGGGTTGCTCAATTACGTGTTTGGCCTCACCCAACTCAAGACTCGAAGTTATGCCTTGGCCACAGGCATCGGCCTTTTGCCGACGACATTTCTTTATGCGTATGTCGGTTCGCTCGCTAAGAGCGTCGCGGATCTGGGAACTGCTGGGGCTCCAGTGCGCGGTGTTTTATATTGGGCAGGCCTGGGTGCGACCGTGCTCGTTACGCTATTCGTCACCAAGATTGCCCGAGGCGTTTTGAGAGAACACCTCGAACATGCCCGCAATAGTGCGTCCACTTCGGCAGCCAACTGAGGAATTAGAGGCCCGAGGTGGGGAGTGGCTCCGGGCGTTCGCACCGAGACTCAAGCTGGACTCTCACCCCTTGCTCCGCACTTCGATGGATGGCTTCCATGATCTCGAGCACATGCATTGCGAGCGCTCCCGATGCTCGAGGTTCGCGACCTTGCTGGAGTGCGAGCGCCATATCAAGCACGCCCACGCCTCGGCTGTTCGTTGAATAATTGTGGATGAGCGGATGCACTTCCCACGCATCCCCTCCCTTTCCCGTCTTCACCTCACCGCCGAAACCATTGGGATCCGGAACGTTCATCGATTGCTCAGCCCCGAATATCTCAATTTGCGGCACGCTTCCCTTCCACACATCAAAACTTGTGGTGATCGTTCCGAGAGCCCCTGATTCAAAATCTAAGAACCCCACAACGTGCGTCGGCACCTCAACCGGAATTGCCCTGCCGGCATGCTGCCCACTCGTGGCGCGTCGTTCTTCAAAAGACTTACGCGTGGCGCCCGAAACGCTCTTCACTGGCCCTAATAGATTCACCAACGCCGTCAAGTAATACGGGCCCATGTCGTACATCGGACCGCCGCCAGGTTGGTAATAGAAGTCAGGATTGGAATGCCAATTTTCATGACCATGGCACAGCATGAAGGCTTGTGCCCCGATGGCCCGCCCGATGCTCCCAGAATCCAGCAACTGGCGAGCTAACTGCGCCGAGGCGCCAAGAAATGTATCCGGTGCGCAGCCCACAAGCACTGCTTGGGCTTTTGCTTCCCGCAGCAGCTCCAGACCCTCACTGTACGAGAGTGTCAGTGGCTTTTCACAATACACGCTCTTGTTGGCTTCGATCGCAGCAAGGGCCACCTCAAAATGCGCTTTCGGGACCGTCAGATTCAGTATGATCTGAACATCCTCGCGCCGCAACATCTCCCCCACGCTACACGCCACCGCTCCGGGCACGGAATCTGCTGCCGCGGAAGCTTTCGAGGGATCCAGATCAGCACAGGCCACAATCGTCGTACCTGCGTACGAACTCAGATTATCCAAATAGATGCGACTGATCATGCCGCATCCCACGACTCCGATCCCAACCTTCTTTTTGGTCATACTGACTCCGTCCTCAGTTACTGAGTGCGATCCGTGGTGCGTGGAGCGGCAGCCCAAACGAGACCGCGTGCAATAATTTCCATGGCCTCGGGGCCGTCAAACTCCTCAGGCGCATGGCCGTAACTGGCGTAGAACACGCGCCCCTTACCGTAGCTTCGTGTCCAAACCACCGGCATTTGAGTGCCACGAATCCAATCCATCCCTTGATGCTCACCGTTGAAAGTTGTGGTGGCCAAGACGTGATTCGAAGGATCCACGTGCATGTAGTATTGCTCGGACTTCAGCCGGAAGTTAGCCAGGCCCTGCATGATGGGATGTTGCGGCTCAACGATGCGAACCTCGTAGTCAATGATCCCGCCCGGGTGCTGAACGAACTGGCCACCGGTGAGAAACTGGTAATCGGTATTCGTTCGGAACGCATCACACATGCCGCCATGAAAGCCCCCAAAACCAACACCGCCTCGTACGGCGCGCTCCAAGACAGTCCACTCTTCTTTGGCAAGCTCACCCATCGTCCAGATCGGAACGATCAACGCTAAGCTTTCCAACAACTCCTGATCGCCGAGCACCGACAAGCTATCTGCCTGCCGTACAGTGAATCCGGAATTCACCAAGGATCGCGAGACGCGCTCAGCAAACGGTTGCGGAGAATGACCATCCCAGCCCCCCCAAACGATGAGAGCTGATCTGCTGGGACCAAGAGTGCCTTCCGTCATTTGCGCCACGCTACGTTGGATTGTCCTCGCTTTGGAATGGAACTAGTCTTCCGAAACATGGACAAATTTTTCATGGCCCTCGGCCATCTACCGCGCAGCTTTCCGGGACCCCCGCCGGTGGTCACAATCGGATTTATCCCAGAGAAAACGGAAGTACTCGATACGACGTTCGATAGCTTCAATTTTTCATTCATACTGAAGGGCGGTGGATATTATCAATTTGGCGACTTCGAGTGTGAGGTGGTGGCCCCGTTTGTGCTCACGCAGTGGCCAACCCGCAACGCTGCTTATGGCCCCGGTCAGCGCTGGCAAGCTTGGCAAGAACTCTACATTTGCTACGCACCAGAAGCTGTCACAGAATGGCAACGCCGCAATCTCGCGCGGTTAGACAAACCCGCCTGGCCGATTGAGCGAACTGGGGCATGGCGCGACGCTCTGGATACGCTCTTTCGGCTCCAGAGCAGACCTGATCACCACCAAGAGCCCGATCGCATCGATCGACTCTGCGAGCAGCTGATCTTCGAGAGCGCCACAGGTGAACAACGCGCGGCGCCAAGCCACGAGGAAGACCTGGTGCGAACGATCCAGGCCAAGCTGAAGAGCCATTTGGCCCAAACACATGACTTTGACGCGTTAGCCCGGAGCTTTGGCATCGCACCGATCACCTTTCGGAGATACTGGGGTCAGTACGTCGGCGAGCCGCCAGCCCGCTATCTCACGAGCCTGCGCGTCCAAGAGGCTCAGCGCTTACTGTTACAAACGGAGCGCCCCGTGGGGGAAATCGCTCATGGGGTTGGATTTGAGGATCCGCTGTACTTCTCGCGAGTATTCCGCAAAAAGACCGGACTCACGGCGAGCGAGTATCGTCGGCACTTTCACCCCTCAAGGCTTGAAAGTAGTTGAGGCGCCCGCCTTGACACCGTTAGAGCACGCCCAATGGCAGCGCGAACGTTTCCGCGACCGGACCGTTCACGACTTCGCCCTGATAGATATTCACTGCACTCCGAATGGCGGGCTTCTTCTCGATCGCTCCCCTTAGCCCCCGTCCAGCGAGCGCTAGCACGTAGGGCACCGTGGCATTGCACAGTGCGTAGGTGCTCGTCCGACCAACGGCGCCGGGCATGTTCGCGACGCAATAGTGCACGACGTCATGAATGATGTACGTGGGGTTGGCGTGGGTTGTGGGTCGCGTCGTCTCAAAGCAGCCTCCCTGATCGACGGCCACATCCACAATCACGGCTCCAGGCTTCATCCTTCTTAAGTCCTCCTTTTCGACCAAGCGGGGCGCTCGTGCACCTTTGATCAGCACCGCTCCGATCACGAGATCCGCATGGGCTAATTGGTCCCGAATCGTGTGCCTGTCGCTGAAAAGCGTGGTGACGTTGGGTGGCATCACATCATCGAGGTAGCGCAAACGATCCAAATTATTGTCTAGAATCACGACGTTCGCTCCAAAGCCAGCCGCCACCTTCGCTGCGTTCGTTCCCACCACACCGCCGCCAAAAATTGCGATGTGAGCAGGCTCAACGCCGGGCACCCCGCCGAGCAAGATCCCGCGCCCTTCTTGCGGCCGCTCCAAATACTTCGCCCCCTCTTGAATACTCATGCGCCCCGCCACTTCGCTCATGGGCGTTAACAACGGGAGACGCCCATGCACATCCTCCAGTGTTTCATACGCGATCGCGCTACAGCCACTGGCCAAGATATTCCTCGTCAGCGCTTCGTCAGCCGCAAAATGAAAATAGGTGAAGACATTCTGGCCGCTCCGGATCTGGGGCCACTCCTCGGGCTGAGGCTCCTTCACTTTTACGATCAACTCGGCTTCGCCCCAGACACGCGCCGCGCCATCCACCAACACCGCTCCTTGACCTTCATACTCGCTATCGAGCAAACCGCTCCCAACACCGGCGCCCTTTTGAAATAAGACCACGTGCCCATGACGCACCAACTCATCCACACCTGATGGCAAGAGCGCGACTCGATATTCATGGGACTTCACTTCTTTAGGGACACCGACAATCATGATTGCTCCGTTGGTTTGGGGCTCGAGGCTTTCGATGGCGAGTCCATGCTACGCTCAATTGCCCCCGCCATTTAGCGCTCAGCCCAAAGTGCTCAAAGGCTACCTAAGGTATCGTGGTTGCAACCGGTGTGACGCACAGCTGAATTTGGTTGCCCAAGACCTGGCATTCGCCGTAATCCCCGTTGGCCCACTGGACTTGGAAAACTCCGCTCGTGTCCTTAACGATGTAGCCAAACGGTGTCGTTAGGTTAACATCCTGAGAGTCGTACACGGTACCCAGGGTCACGCCGTTTACGTCCCCCCAAACCACAACGTATGCCACGTTCACACCTATTGAGCACAGGGTAACATCGGGCACTTGGCTCCCATCCCAGGCGCAGGTGAAGCTATCCGTGTACTTTTGACCGAAACAAACCGCCGCCGTGACCTTATCCCCTGCATTCGGAGAATCGAGCGTCATCGGTGCAAAACACGACGTCGTGCCGCCCCCCCCGCCGGCACCTGTAGCACCGCCTGTTCCCGTTCCGCCCATGCCAGGATTTCCCCCGCTATTTCCAGGTGCACCCCCGGTACCAGTCGCCATCCCGCCGGTCGCTTGCGCCCCGCCGGTCGCTTGGGCTCCACCCGTGGTTCCCGATGAGCCACCCTGCATTTGGTTTCCACCACCACCCGCGGGTGCGCCGCCCGTCTTTCCGGCCGCTCCACCCGTGCCAGCACCGCCCGTCCCAATGCCAAAGGCCACACACACGTTCGAGGCACACGTCAAACCCTGATTGCACGTGGCGTTCGTGAAGCATGCCTTGCCCTCGACGCCCATTGCATCTCCGCCAAAATTCCGCTCAGGCGTACCGCACGCAACCACCACAGCAAGGAGCCCGCAAACCCACCACGTATGCCGCAAATACATGGCGCGAATAGGAACACAACACGGGATTTTTCGCAATCAATTCCGCGTCTGCCCCTGATCCAGCGGCAACACATCTTGCGAGTTCTTTCCCCCTTTGTTTGAGGCGAGGCGTCGTGGAGATTTGGCGCCGCGTTCGCACAAAGGTCGAGCTTCGCCAGGAATAGGCAGCTCGCCTCCGGACCTCTGTCAACGTCGAACATCAGATAGTAAGCATGCTTACTATCTCCAAGAGGCGAGAGTGCAGCGGGGTGCGTCACGGACTGAATGCGTGCGACCACAACTGTCCGGCAAAGTGTCTGAGCCGATCAAAGCCACGGCATGGCGGACCTAGCAAGGCAACGCCCTCCAATGTGCTAGCTTCTGAAGCGTGTTCCTGGTCGCCATCGTAGACATCGACCGCATCCCTGATGCAGCTCGAACCACCTTAGCCGCGCATCTTGGCACCACGCTTTACGAGTTGCGCCTTGTCCTCTCGGCGGGGCTACCTGCGGTGGTGCTCACTACTCCTGATGCTAGTCGGGCGGAAGCTGCGGTTAACGCGATTGAGCGGGAGGGCGGCCAAGCCGTATGGGCAGAGAGGCGAGCCGTCTATCCGAGCGGCCGCATGCAGGCCATTCGAGATTTTCGGTTCCAGCCCTCCGGATTAACTGCCACGGAAACAGCTTCGGAGCAGCTCGCTTTTTCCGACATCTTCGCCATCATCCGCGCCACGCACAGCACGGTTACCACGAGTTCCACGGTGGTGAAGGAACGCAAATTCGACCCTGCCAAGGCGATCATCACTGGCGGTCTAAAAATGTCAAAGACCACCACTCGCGAAGTGGTTTCGCGCACTGACACTCGAGAACAAGTCTTGTATCTTTTTCACAGAAGCGGCGCGCCGCCCTGGCTCCTCCGCGAACGCAGCGCTCACTATGGCGGTCTCGGCAAAGCGCTCGGCCCGAGCAGTTTGGCCAACTTTCAAGAATTCGTGCGCGCCTTGCGTGAACGCGTTCCGAACGCGGCTTATGATGAGCGTTTCCTCACGCTTCGCACCCTACGGGGGATTTCTGACGGCATAGAGGCCACGGACATCTTGGTCCACTTGCTTGCCTTGTCGCTAGGCTACCGACCCAACTATTGAGCCCACGTTTAGCAGGGGCCTTCACTCAAATAATCCACGCTGGATTTCCGGCACCCAACTGCCATTTCGCACGTCCCAGCCTCGAAATCCCGCGCCGTCGTCCCAGTAAGCCCAGCCAAAGCCGCGACGCTCCGCCTCACGCCGCGTGAACTTCAAAAACCTCTCGCGCGACGCCGCATCGGCGACATCGATCGCTCCAAACTCGCCCATATATACCCGCCTACCCGTTTGCTTCTCGTAGGCAGTCGCGAGCTCGAACTGCCTGACAATCGCAGATCCCCCGCAAGGATTTTGCGGAGCGGGCAAAGAATTGTAGTCTTTCAGCCAGTTTTTCACCCAGGCTACCGACTCAGCTCCAACCACAGGCTCTATTGGTTGCGCCGGGGGGCCTGGGTACACAATGCCACGGGTCTGATATTCGGGGCCCATCCAATGCGCGCCCTGATGCGTGAACAGGATGGGCTGATACATATGAAATGAAGCGATGACATTCGGATCATCCGGCAGCGTAAGCTGATGGAGCCCCTCTGCGGCTGCCCATGCGTAACTATCCACAATCACTGGGCGCGTTGGGTTCGTGGCGCGTACTACGGAAATCGCCTGAGCCATGAGTGGGTTGAGCAGCACAGGCGTGAGCTCTTTGCACGGCTCATTCAGAAGCTCAAAAGCGATCGTTTCCGGCTCAGTTTGATAGCGTTCCGCAAGCTGCTTCCAGATCTCCACAAAGCGATCAAGATGCGCCAGAGGTGCCTCCATGAGTTCGTTGTAGTGATGAAAATCGAGGATAGCAGCGAGACCCTGCTTTTTCGCTTGTTCCAACGCCCACTCGACGCGAGCCATGAAAGTGGGCTCAAGCTCAAACGGGGCCACGACAGCAGCATGTGCGCTGAAGCGCACCGGGAGGCGCACGTGGTCCAGTCCCGCACGTGCCATGGCTTCAAAGTGACCTTCGCTCAACGTCACCCCCCACTCCCCTTCCGTTGGTGCATCGAGCGCATTTCCGAGACTGACGCCGCGTTTGAAGCCTGGAGCAGCTCGCTTGATATCAGATCCTCCCGGAGTAGCGCCGACTTGCGGCCCTGGTTGGGGTGCGAACCTTGCTGGAGCTCGGTTGGAACCGCAACCGCTAGCTGCCCAGCTTGAGAGCCCTAGTCGGAGCGCGGCTCGACGATCCAATTCGAACTCCGATCTTTCTCTGTCAGCCTACGCCACAGCAACCATCCCAAAACCCAACCCACTCCCAAGCCCGCGTGCCCTGAAAACAAGTGCAACAGATCGGTGCTCGGGCAATGCCAAATCAGCGCCAAATTCCCCACGACGCCGATGATCGCGCCCCGCAAGATGAGACTCTCACGGGCCGGGCGATCGCGCCGATCGAGCAGCAACAACATAACAGCGAGCGGGGCCGAGTATAAGACTCCATGCACGAAACACCCAGAACCACTGGCCAAAGCTGACAAGTGCCCAGAATTCCCTAGCTTGCCCACGACCATGGACACCCAGAAGGGCGCCACCAACAGCAAGAATCCGCTGAATAACAACCGCGCGCGATTCACCAAGAGACGTGATCGCAAGCACAGGCTCACTCCGCTCACCACTAATAGCGCTTGCCCAGCCAGCACCGGCCAATGTTGGAGAACGTCAGCAACCCTCTGGCTTCGCGCAATCTCGAGCGCCAACACCGCACACGCGACACCCAAGGCCAGCACAAAACGCACTCCGCTCGGTCGGCTCCGGAGCCACGCTCGAAGCCCTTTCTCCTTTTCGAGCTGAGCCTCGAGTCCCGCTAATAATTGGCTCACATCCACCGCAGAAGTGAGCACAGCCTCCGTAAGAGCTGTTTGGGTTTTTTCGTCGCCGGGCTGACTCATGGCGTCTTGCCTTCTACGTCTGCAAGCGACTTGGGGTTACGAGGTGCCTCAGGATCCGGCACAACCGGGATCGAAACTCCTGTGCCAAGCTCCAGATCAGCCAAAATTTCACGAATTTTTGCGTAACCACGATGTGCGCGGACTTTCACCGCACTGAGCGTTGCGCCCACCACCTCGGCGATTTCGTGAAAGGAAAGCTCATCGAACCAATGCAGCTCAATCACCTCGCGCTGCTGCTGAGGAATCTGTTCCAAGGCCCGCGCCAACGCCTGCGCAGCCTCAAAACGTTGCGCTCCGCGCGCCGCTTCTTGGGGCTCAAGGATCCCGTCGAGTGACGTTTCAGGTCGACGTTTCACACGGCGAAAATGTTCTCGTTTGAGGTTCAACGCGATCGTGAATAGCCAGGGCCTCAGGCGTTGGGTGGGATCAAAATCAAGACGCGCTCGGTGCAGTTGAAGGAAGCACTGCTGAACCAAATCCCCTGCCTCTTCTTGAGCCCGGAGATCCCGCTTCATGCTGCGGAGGAGCCCGGGCGCATGGCGTTCGAAGAGTTCCCGGAATGCGGCCGAGTTCCCCGCAACGTAGGCTATCATGAGTTCTTCGTCGGAACGCACCTTGGCCTCGAGCCTCTCAAGCTGACCGACAAACGCAAGCGCCTTCTAGGGCCGCACTCGCAGCCGTGACGCCGGAAGTTTGTTTTTACACGACTTCAGGCGCGTAGTGCGCCACAGCCTGGTACTTCAGGAGGCGTCGGCAATCTGCTGTGCCGAGCTGGCCCCGACACGAACTTTCACCCGAAAACTCAACTTTGCCACGTGTCAGTGCGCCCAAGATCTCCCGGGTCAGATCGTGGCCTCCATCTTTGCAGCCAGTATCGCCACAATTCAACTCAAACAGAGCGGCCGCACTCGGAACGACAACCACTCGTGTATAGCGTGTCCCCGCGACCGCGCTTTCCGGATGGCGCTCCTCGATATCGAGCCTCAATTCTCGCAGGCGCGGCACCTCTGTCATAAGCCGGGGACAGCCGTCTTCACGCTCTCGTCGCTCGCGAGCCTTCACCGCCGCCTCGCTCATGTATCGGTAGTTGCGCACCCGGTTAGACTGCTCTCTCGGAAGCTGGCTCCCCATCGGAGAATCCATCAGGCAGAGGCTGCGGCCCCGGAACGATGCCCGCAATATCGGGATCTTCGTCCGAGCTGCGCTCAGGCTTATCCACCTCCTTGCGAGTGGCTCTTCGCTCGGCTTTGTCCTTCTTCCGATCCTGCCGCTCTTTTTCTTTGCGGCGTTTGTCTGCGCTGGCTCTACCCGTCATTCGGCAACTCACCTCGTTGCAGTGTCTCTGCACACGCAGGGAGAAACCCCAATATGAGGCCTAATTCCTGCGTGAGCGCTACGAGTCCACCCGGGCCTTCACCGAATCTCCCGGAAAAGACACCAGGTTCACAGGAGGCCAAAAACCGGCCCACTGTTCCAGAAGCGCGGCAGAACCGTAACACGCCCCCAAGCATTCCGCGAGAAGAAGTTCTCCCGATGGAACAATCAAACAATCCAGGCGGTGCCGATGCCACGATTCAGATCGCTCAGTAGGCGGGACAGGGCTCGAACCTGCGACATCCGGCTTGTAAGGCCAGCGCTCTACCAACTGAGCTACCCGCCCATCCCCGTTCGAGAGGATTGGCATTGCGCTCCTTAGCTGCGAAGCAACGCCCGGGCAAGAGCTTGCGCGAACCCAACGTTCTCTAACGGCCGAGCGCCTACGAAATGCCAGGCTGTTCGACGGAGGGCAGCTCAACCACCGACGGACCGCGGACTGCGCCCGGCGTTTCAGGCGGAGCTGCGCCATCAATGAGCTCCCCTTCGCGATACTCTAGCACCAGGCGGCGCGGACCGAACTTCTGATCAGGGTTTTCTACCTCCAGCGCTTCGCGCAAGACGTCATCCATGTGATCAACAAATACGATGCGCAGTGCCGCCAGCACTCTTCGCGGAACTTCCTTCAAATCCTTGCGATTCTCTTTGGGAACCAACACCGTCTTGATGCCGTTGCGATGCGCGGCGAGGAGCTTTTCCTTGAGGCCGCCAATCGGCATCACCCGTCCGCGCAGCGTGATTTCGCCCGTCATTGCCAGCTCATGACGCACGGGCCAGCGGGCCAGCGCACTCGCGATACCTGTCGCCATAGTAACGCCCGCGCTGGGGCCATCTTTACGCACAAAATCTGGAAAGTGCACATGCACATCCACCTTCTGATAGAAATCTTTCTCCAAGCCAAGCGCGGCTCCCCGCGAGCGAACATAACTCATCGCCGCCTGCCCGCTCTCCTCCATGCCCTTCTCCAAAAGGCCTGTGATCGCGAGCTTTCCCTTGCCTGGAACAACGCTGACCTCGC
Organism: Polyangiales bacterium; assembly: GCA_038246305.1. Lineage (GTDB taxonomy): Bacteria > Myxococcota_A > Polyangia > Polyangiales > Polyangiaceae > JBBRRP01. Next base: position 47,219 of record JBBRRP010000012.1, read on the forward strand.
AATCCAGAATGTCCCCCCCGTAGTCGGACACGCTCAAGCCGTGCACCAGGCCGATCTGATTCTCATCGTCCTTTTGGCCCAAACGGTATTTGGGGACCCCTAGGTATTTGGGGACATCCTCGGGCTTGATGGAAACCTTGACCTGCTTACCGTCCTTCACAACGCGGAGGGCAATTTTCCGGCACAGGCTCGAGATCTCGCGTTCGAGATTCCGAACGCCAGCTTCTTTGGTGTAGTGGTGAATCACTGTGCGGAGTGCAGCCTGCCCCAAATCCACCTCAACATCCTCAAGCCCGCATTCCTTCTTTTGTCGCGGCACTAGATATTGTTGGGCAATGTTGAGCTTATCGTACTCCGTGTAGCTTGAGAGCTGGATGATCTCCATGCGATCTTGGAGAGGCAGCGGGATGCCGTTGAGTGTGTTCGCCGTGGTGATGAACATCACGTCGGAAAGATCGTAGTCGATATCCAGATAGTGGTCGTTGAACGAGTGATTCTGCTCTGGGTCGAGAACTTCCAAGAGCGCGGACGCTGGATCACCCCGAAAATCTGCGCTCATCTTGTCGACTTCATCCAGCAAGAAGACGGGATTGTTTGAGCCCACTTTCTTAAGGTTTTGAATCAGCTTACCCGGCAGCGCCCCGATATACGTGCGCCGATGCCCACGAATTTCAGCCTCATCACGCACGCCACCTAATGACAGACGTACAAACTTTCGCCCCATCGCGCGCGCAATACTCCGCGCAATGCTCGTCTTGCCGACGCCAGGCGGCCCGACAAAACAAAGAATGGGGCCCTTCAGTTGCTTCGTCAGTGCTTGGACCGCCAAATACTCGATAATGCGCTCTTTGCACTTCTTCATCCCGTAGTGATCTTCGTCCAAGATGCGCTCGGCTTCTTCGATATCAAAACGCTCAGCCGTCTTCTCGAACCACGGCAGCCCGACCACCCAATCGATGTAATTACGGACCACGGTGGCTTCAGCGCTCGTGGGGTGCATCATCTTGAGCTTCTTCAGCTCACGCTTCATCTTAGTTTGAGCTTCTTCGCTCATCTTCTTGGTCTTGAGCTTCTCTTCCAGCTCCGCCAGGTCGCTCTTGAATTCATCCCGCTCCCCACCCCCCAGTTCCTTCTGGATGGCCTGCATCTGCTCGTTTAAATAATATTCCTTCTGCGTCTTCTCCATCTGCTTCTTGACGCGCGAACGAATCTTCTTCTCAACCTGCAAGATCTCGATCTCTGCCTGCATCAATTCATACAGGCGTTGAAGCCGCTTCTTTGCATCGAGCATCTCCAGCAAGCCTTGCCGATCCGCCAGCTTAATCGTCGGCAGATTGGCGGCGATCGTATCCGCAAGCTTTGAGGGATCTTCAATGCTTTGCACAGCCATCAAGATCTCGGGCTGCACCTTCTTGTTGAGCTTTACGTAGACCTCAAAGGTACTCTGGACACTTCGAAGCAGTGCCTCGACCTCAACATCCCCGTCGGTAGCATCGCTCAACTCATCCACCTCCACTTGGAAGAAATCGCGCGTGTCCACGTAATTGCGCACGCGTGCACGACGCCGACCTTCGATCAACACCTTCACCGTACCATCCGCTAATCTGAGCAGCTGAACGATCGCGCCGACCGTCCCGATCGAATAGATATCTTCCGCGAGCGGTTCATTCGTCTTGGCACTCTTCTGAGCTGCCAGGAACACCTCTTTATCTCCCGCCATCGCAGCATCGAGCGCGGCTATACTCTTTTCACGCCCTACGAAGAGCTGCGATACCATGTGCGGAAAAACAATGATATCGCGCAGCGGAAGTGCGGGAATAGGACGACGTGACACTTGATCCCTTAGCTAGGTCGGAGGCGTTAAATTGTGAAGTCTGTATAAGGACACGGCGCGCCGAACCAAAATCAGCCGACGCCGGCTTCCTTGTGGTACACGATCAAGGGCGCTTCGCCTTTGAGAATTACGTCCTCATTGACGACCACTTCCTTGATCCCCTGCTGAGACGGGATCTCGTACATGATATCGAGCATCGCCTCTTCCATGATGGCCCGGAGGCCACGCGCTCCACTCTCGCGCGCCAATGCTTTTCTGGCGATCGCAGCAAGCGCGGCCTTAGCGAACTTCAGCTTCACGCCATCCATCTCAAAGAGCTTTTGAAACTGCTTGACCAAGCTATTCTTCGGCTTGGTGAGGATGTCGATCAGTGCATCTTCGGTGAGCTCGTGCAGAGTTGCCACCACCGGCAAACGCCCGATAAATTCTGGGATCAAGCCGAACTTGAGCAAATCCTCCGGCTGAACCGTGGCCAGCAAATCGCCCAACTTGAGTTCGCTCTTGCTCTTGATGTCTGCACCGAACCCCAAACGGGACTGGCCGAGGCGCCGTTGGATGATCTGATCCAACCCAACGAAAGCGCCACCACAGACAAACAGAATATTACTGGTATCGACCTGTAGAAAATCTTGCTGGGGGTGCTTACGCCCGCCCTTCGGCGGGACATTGGCGATCGTCCCCTCGATGATCTTGAGCAGAGCCTGCTGAACGCCCTCCCCGGACACATCGCGGGTGATCGAAGGATTATCGCTCTTTCGGCTGATCTTATCGATTTCATCGATATACACGATGCCACGCTGCGCTCGCTCAACATCATGGTCGGCGTTTTGCAAAAGCTGGACGATGATGTTCTCGACATCCTCACCCACGTAACCCGCTTCAGTGAGCGTGGTCGCATCGGCAATCGCGAACGGAACCTTCAAGATCTTAGCCAGCGTTTGGGCCAGCAATGTCTTACCGCTGCCGGTAGGGCCGAGCAGAAGAATGTTGCTCTTCCCGAGCTCCACATCATCTGAAGAGACCTTAGTATCGATGCGCTTGTAGTGGTTGTGCACCGCCACCGACAGGATCTTCTTCGCGCGATCTTGGCCGACAACGTAGTCATCCAAGATGCCCTTGATCTCCGCGGGCTTCGGCATCGGATCGGAGCCATTGCTGGGCTCATCTTTTTCCACCTCTTCGGCGATGATGTCATTGCAGAGCGCAATACACTCGTCGCAGATGTAGACCGTTGGCCCTGCAATTAGCTTCTTAACTTCCTTCTGGGATTTCCCACAGAAAGAGCAGCACAAGTTGCCATTTGAATCGTCTCGCCGTCGTTCCACCGGTTATTCCTGTCTGACGTGCGCTAGAGGTTTACTTTAAAGCGTAAAATCTACCAAATTCTAGAGCCAGCGGCGCCTTACCGCAAGGCCGCGCCTCTTAGTTGCTCCCATGGCGGCCAAACCGGCCACACCGACCCAAGCGCCAAAACTAGCGACACCGGCAGTTGGTTCCTTTTGTTCTTGGCCATGGAGCGACCTACGGCCACTTCCAGGCTCACATCAGGCCTCGTTCTTTAAGCCTCTTTTTTCTTCTTTCGCTCAAAGACTTCATCGATCAGGCCATACTCTTTGGCCTGAACAGGACCCATGTAGAAGTCCCGCTCAATATCTTTGGCGATTTCTTCACGTTTTCTTCCCGTTGCGTTCACCAGAATGTCGGTGATCACGTCCTTCGCGTGGCGAATCTCGCGAGCCTGGATTTCTATATCGGTTGCCTGCCCACGAGCGCCGCCGAGCGGCTGATGGATCATGATGCGGGAGTGAGGCAGCGCGTAGCGACGCCCTTTTTCGCCGGCGCACAGCAAGAGCGCTCCCATGCTGGCTGCCTGCCCAATGCAGATAGTGCTCACCGGACAGCGCACATACTGCATGGTATCGAAAATTGCTAAGCCGGCAGTGACGACGCCACCCGGCGAGTTCACGTAGAGCTGAATATCCTTGTCCGGATCTTCGCTCTCCAGGAAAAGAAACTGAGCAATAATGATGTTGGCAACATCGTCATCGACCCCGCTGCCCAAAAACACAATTCGATCCTTCAGGAGCCGACTGAAAATGTCCCACGTGCGCTCCCCGCGATGGGTTGTCTCGACGACGTGCGGATAGATGACTCCCGAGGTGGCTCGCGCGATCTCGTCAGCGCGGCTTTCCAGCAAGATTAGTGCTTCTTTTGGCGTTTCAGGTCGCTTCGGCATGTTCCCTCAGTAAGATTACGGTGGCATTCGCCGGACGAGCCGCCCGGAGCCTATTCGTCTACAATCTTGGCCTTCTGCTCGATGATGTCGAGTACCTTATTCTCAAGAATCATCCCTAGCAGCATTTCTCGCTTTCGAGCGTCGCGATATTCAACCCGAAGCTTAGCGAGGTTCTTCCCGGTCTGTGTAGCTAACTCGGTGAGGCCTTCTTCAAATTCAGCGTCACCAATCTTGATGCTCTCTTGTTTGGCGATTTCGGCCATCAACAGGCCAGCACGCACTTTCATCTCGCTGTCTGCCTGGATTTGTGCGCGAAGCTCTGGGCCCACGCGACTCGCCTGCTGGCCTTCGCTACGCGCACGGTTCAAGATCTCCTGCTCAGTCAGCTGACTTTGCCGCTCCACCAGCGAGGGGGGCACCGGAACCGAATTGGCGTTCGCCAGGGCCTGGACTAACTGCTCAGCCACCGAAGTATCCGACTGCTCTTTGAGTTGCGCTTCGAGCCGCTCCCGCAGGCTCTTCTTTAGATCAGAGAGTGTCTCGAATGCTCCGACATCCTTGGCAAATTCGTCATCAGCTGTCGGCAGAATGCGCTCTTTGATATCCTTCACCGTCACCTGGAAAGTTGCGGTCTTACCGCGGAGCTTCGGATGGGGGTGCTGCTCGGAGAGCGGAACGTCAATGTTCGACTTGGACCCGACTTCCTTGCCGAGCAAGCCCTGCTCAATTTCTTTAATGAGCGAGCCGCTGCCAAGCTCGACTTGAAAATCCTGGGCTCCGGCGTCTTTCACCTCACGGCCTCCCGCCATCACCACGAAATCAATCGTGACAACGTCACCATCCTTCGCGGGCCTGGCCTCCTTGGCGAGCTCCAGCGTCGAATGCTCGCGTCGCAAGCGCTCAACGGCTTCATCGACGGCCTGCTCCTCGACCTTGAGCTGCGGTCGTTTCGCTTCAAGACCCGCGTAGTTAACCTCGCTTATCTGAGGTATTACTTCGAAGCGCGCCTTGTAGAGAAACGGCTGATCCTTCACCAACTTCTGAGGCTCAAAAGCGGGTGAGGTGATGGGCTGCACGTTCTTTTCAGTGACAGCACGCGGGAACGTTTCATCGACAAGCCGCTGGGCAACATCCGCCGCAACCCTGGCTCCGAAGACCTGGTTGATGACGGCACGAGGTGCCTTACCAGGCCTAAAGCCTTTGACTTTTGCGGACTTAGAAAGCAAGCCGAAAGCTTTTTCAAGCTCGAGCGCGACACGCTCAGCAGCGATTTCTACGTCGAATTCAACAAGAACGGGACTAAGTTGGTTGACCTGAACCTGCATTTTAGCGAGGGGCTCCAGTGCCACGTGCGAAGAGCTGGGTCAAGAGTGCTGCAAGCCGCCGTCTACCGCATTGCGCATTGTCTGAGAGGGTTTCGTCGCGCACAAAATAGTTTGACCCCCGCGAGGAGGCAGCCCCGCAGGGGTCGGGTCCGGGAGAGGACCAAATTCATGAAGGAGAGGCTCGACGCCTACTCGTCATCCGAGTAATCGTCTTTGTCTTCGTGCTCGGCTTCCCACAGTGACGCCTCAAAGGGATCCATATCGAAATCGTGGTCGCGATCTGCCGGGTCCAATTCTTCGAGGGACCAGCCGGCGCGCGTGGGTGGCCGCAATTGTTCACGTTCGAAATCAGCAAAGTTACCGTAGCCCTGGGATGCCATTTTTCTTTCACTCCTCGGTGCACAAGTTGCCCGAAGGACCGGTTTCGATCCTGCCGACACAAGCGCCGTTGGGGCCGAAACCTCGAGAACAACCACTCACACCTACATCTGCTCACACAGTACGACAGCTCCTGAGAGCAGCCAAGAAAACCACCAACCTTCCCCTCATTTCGATAAGACTCTCGGACTTGTGATGGCCACCAAACGACAGATAATCGCTATTGCGAACCAGAAGGGTGGCGTCGGCAAGACCACAACGGCTGTCAATCTGGCCGCGAGTCTAGCGGCTGCAGAACGTCGAACGCTGCTGGTCGACATGGACCCGCAATCCAATGCCTCTAGCGGCGTCGGCATTCGACCTGGCACTGTGGAACGCAGCATCTACGACGCACTGATCGGCTCCGCGAGTCTGCGCGACGTGATCGTCCCCACGGGCATACCGACGCTCGACATTGCTCCCGCAACCCAGGACTTAACGGCGGTGGAGTACGAACTCTTCGAAGAGGACCGCGGCACGCACCTGCGCAAGCTGTTGAGAAGCCCGGATACTGAAGAGTATGATTTTATCTTGCTCGACTCCCCTCCCTCATTAGGCGTGCTCACGCTGAATGTGTTGGTGGCGGCGGACCGCGTGATTGTGCCACTCCAACCTGAGTATTACGCGCTTGAAGGCATCACGTACTTAATGGCGACGATCGATCGCGTTAAACGGTCGCTCAATCCCGATCTTTTGGTAGAGGGCATCGTGTTGACCATGTGGGACCCGCGCAACCGTTTGGCCCATCAAGTTGCCGAAGAAGTGCGTCGGCATTTCAAGGTGTTTGATGCCATTATTCCGCGCAACGTGCGCTTGAGCGAAGCCCCGTCGCACGGCCTGCCTGCACTCCTGTACGACGTGCAGAGTCGAGGTGCCCAGGGCTACCTCAGCCTCGCTCGGGAGCTGATTGAGGCGCAACTATGACTCTTGCTAAAAAGCCGCTGCGCGGCCTCGGGCGCGGGCTGGATGCGCTCTTGCCGGTTCGCGAGCCTCCGCGGACGAGCGAGCCCGGAAAGAGCTACGGCGACAATAACGTCTTCCTGTGCGCTCTCGATAAAATCCGACCGCAACCTGGGCAGCCTCGGCAATATTTCGACCAGGAGCGCCTAGCCGAGCTTGCCAGCTCGATCGCGGAGCACGGCTTGCTTGAGCCTCTGGTGGTCAGGCGAACCACCGCAGATGCCTTCGAACTCATCGCCGGTGAACGTCGCTGGCGTGCGGCCCAAAAAGCAGGCCTGCGCGAGGTGCTCGTGGTCGTGCACGACGTCTCGACCAAAGCCGCTTACGAATTAGCGCTGATCGAGAACGTTCAACGCGAAGATCTGAACCCGATCGAATTCGCTGAAGCGCTCGATCGCCTGCTCAAAGAGCACCAATACACCCAAGAAACGCTCGCGCACCGCGTGGGGAAAGATCGCTCCACGATTGCCAATGCGCTGCGCCTGTTGCGTCTCCCGGCCGAGCTTCGGATGAAGGTGATGACGGGTGAGCTGAGTGAGGGGCACGGGCGGGCCTTGCTCGGGGCACCCGACGATAAACAATTGCAGCAGCTAGCAGAAAAGGTGATCCGGGGGCATCTCAGTGTGCGCCAGACCGAAGCTCTCGTTCGCCAAACCAAGCATGAGAAGAAAGATCCTCATGGCGGAAAGAGCGGAAAAGACGGCAAGAGCGTCTCGGTCCGCGACCTCGAGACGCGCCTGCAGCGAAAGCTTGGAACGAAGGTTGAACTCAAAGATCGCGGCGAAAAAGGCGAAATTGTCGTGAAATATAGCTCTTGGGATGAGCTGGATCGGATCCTTGAGCTGCTGCTTTAAGATCCGATCGGTTCACTCAGTTCTAAGATCCGAGCCCTTCTCTCACTTCTTCTTGGCGCCCTTCTTGGCGGCAGGCGCGGCTGCCACTGCTTCTAATTGCTTTTTCGCGCGATCCACGAACTTCGGGTCGCCACTCGCAACAACTTTTTCAAGCTCAGCTTGTGCCTCTTTGAACTCTTTGTTCTTGAAGTGCGCCATTCCCAAATAGTAGTGCGCCGGAGTGTAGTCGGCCTTGATAGCCAATGCGCCGTTGTAATCCGCCAGCTCCGCCTTGGCATCGAATGGGGTTACCTTCTGACGGCAGAGTCCGCGGCGAACGTAAAACTCGGGATCCTTCTTCAGCTCAATCGCCTTATCGAGTGCGCCCACGCATTTATCATAGGCTTCGAGCTTGGCCAGTGGCTTGGACATCGCCGCGAGCATGTCGGCATTCTTGCTTTGCAAGAGCTTGTCCCACTCCGGGAGCGCCTTATCTTTTTGTCCCAGAGCCGTCAGGACTTCAGCGTACGCGTACCGAAAACCCTCATCCTCGCCCTTCACCGCCAAGAGTGCCGCGTAAGATTTCGCAGCATCATCGAGCTTGCCGGCCCCCTGCTCCGCGATCGCGCGGTTCCTCATCAAGTTGAAATTCTTGGGATCGGATTTTAGGCCGATATTTACCGCTAACAGAGCACCTTCGTAGTCTTTGCTATCCAAGAGCAACGCCGAGAGATTTTCCGCAGCTTCCGTGAGCTTGGGATCAAGCTCCAACGCCTTCCGATAGTGGACCGCCGCGCCGTCTTTATCTTCGAGGCCTTCGTCAGCAACGGCCAGATAGAAGTGGGCCTTCGAATTTCTCTCATCGTCGGCCAGCGCTTTTTCGAGGAGCTTCTTCGCTTGCGCATAGGTCTTGGTTTGAATGAGCTTGATAGCCGTCTCAACGCGCTGGGCCGGAGACGAGTTGGCGTCGCTCTCTGGTTTCTCTGAGTTGATGGGAGCGATCGTTTTAGGGGCTGCCGCAGGCTTGGCGGGGCCACAGCCTGAAGCGATGCCGAGAGCGAGACTGGTCAAGACGAGCTTTTCAAGATGCGATTTCTTCATGGCGCTTTGGCCCCTTCGAGATTGGCGATAGTCGATTGCAGTTGGTCCTTTAACACTTGAAGCCGGCCGGGGTCAGTCACTTTCGCCCCAGCGGCGTCTTGCACGTAAAAGACATCGGCAACCTGGTTACCTTCGGTGTTGATCTTTGCGAACGAGATGGTCAGCCCCGCGACTTGGAGCGAATTGGAGAGCCAGAAGAGCAGCCCTCCCTGATCCTGCGTGATAATTTCAATCACAGTGTGATCGCTCGAGGCGCGATTATCGAAGTTAATTTCCGTGGAAACTTTAGGTTGGGGCCGCTCCGACGTGCGGGTACGGCCCTCAGGACCCATCACCAGTGCGGCAGCCGACAGCTCCCCAGCTAACAAGCGATCGAAATCACGTTCCAGGCGCGGCAACGCAGCACGCGCCGACGCTGTGCTCACGCCACTCCTTACCCAAAACAGATCGAGCGCCCGAGCGCGCCCGTAACCGTCCTTGTAGGAATAGATCTGTGCTCCCACCACTTTCAATCGACTCGCCGCCAGGGTGGCCGTCATCATCGCCAGTAAGCCGGGGCGATCATCGGCAATGATCCCAAGCTCTAGATAGGGCTCGTCGGCGCGGATCGCTTCGACCGAAAAGTGGCGTTGCTCCGCCTGGCGCGCAAAGCGCGATTGACGGACAATTTCCTCGGGATCATTCCCGTAGAGATACCTATCCGGCATCGAGTTCAGATAGTGGTCCAAGAAAGCTTGCTCACCTTGAGCCGGGCACAGTTCAAGCACGTGCCGGCGAATCGCGTTAGCACGGTCCGTTCCCCGAAGGCTCTCGGGGCCCTTCTCGATATACAGCTTGGTGGCAAGATAGAGATCTTCCAGCATGCGGGCTTTCCACGCCGTCATCGCTTGCGGGCTCGTTGTTGAAACATCCGCGACCGTCAGCAGATAGAGGCTCCTCAGAGCCTCCAAACCGGCCACTTCGCCTGCGAACATTTCCAGCGTGTGCGGGTCATCAATGTCCCGACGCGTAGCATCCTGATACATGCGCAAGTGCTTGCGGATCAGCAGCTGAACCTCCGCAATTTCTACCGCTGAGAACTGGAAGCGAGCCAAGATCGTTTCCGCCAGAATCGCGCCGCGTTCAGCATGATTGCGGCCACCGATGTCTTTGCCCACATCATGCAGCAGCGTTGCAAAGAATAAGACCTTGCGATCTGGCAGCTCTGCCGCCAATCGCGAAGCGAGCGGATGATCCACCGCGCATTCCCCACGACACAAGGCACGCAGCTTATCGACCGCCTCCACCGAATGCACATCCACGGTGAACACGTGATAGATGTCGTGATGCACCCGCCCCACGACGGGCGCAAATTCGGGGATCATGGCCACCAATAGCCCCACATCATGCAGCTCCTTCAGCACTGACCCGCCCCGGAGTTCCGTCAAATGCACAATCGTTACCAGGCGCCGAAAAATCTTGGCGGCCTCCTCGTTCTCGCGAAGGCGTTCTACAAATTCTGGACTGTTCAACAAGCGCGCGATTTGATCCTTCGCGAACGCGTCCACCTTAGCGCCACGCTTCACCGCTTCTTGATAAATGCGCAAGGCTAATGCCGGATCATTTTCAAGATCAGCTGGCGCGACGATCGAGACCTGATCGTTCGTGAGCTTCATTCCCTGCCCCAACGCAGACTCACGCGGCCGCGAGCGCGGCGGTGGCTCAGCGCGAGCCAAAATCAGCTCACGCGAGCGTTCGAGCGTGCGAGCGTGCCGATAATAATCGCTCATGAACTGCTCGACCGCTGGCCCGCCATCGCCATATCCCAACTCCTGAGCCAGCAATTCTTGACGATCAAAGCTGAGCCGGTCTGAACGGCGACCCGCATGCAAGTGAAGGAGATTGCGGATCCGCCAGAGCTGACGCGACGCTTCGTCGATCGCCTGAAGCTGCCGAGGCACGAGCACCCCGTGCTCCACCAACTCGGAAAGTTCGCGAACCCGCCAGCGTGCGCGCGCTACCCAATGAATAATATCGAGGTCACGCAGGCCCCCCGTGCCATGCTTCACGTCCGGCTCAAGCAGGTACACCGAGTCACCATAGCGCTCGTACCTCTCGGCGGCACGCACTGCGAGCCGCTCCAAGAAAGTCTGAATCGAACTCGGCCCAAAGATGCCATCAAATGCGCGGCTCAGCATCTTCTCGGTGAGTGTTGAATCACCGGAAATATGGCGCCAATCAAGCAGTGTGGTGGCCGTGGGCAGGTCTGTTTTGGCGAGCTCCAACATGTCTTGCCACGCAACAATTTGGTGACCGATGCTGAGCCCCGCGTCCCAGAGGGGATACAAAAGCGCCTCTCCAATGGCTTGTGCCTTCTTAGGGCGTTTCGCACAAAGAATCCGCACATCAAGATCGCTGTGCAGCGCTATTGTTTCTCGCCCGTAACTTCCAACGGCGGCGAGCGACACCTCCATCCAGCCGTTCTGGGTTCTCATTAATCCCTCGACGGCAGCAAACAGCGAGCACAGCACACCATCCAGGACCTTCGAATTGCGACGAGCGGCCACGATGCCGCACTCGTCCCCACCCGCACGAATCATCGCCTCCACATCCGTTCGATGGCGGACGATGTAACTCTTCAATTCCGGTGCGAGGCTCGGCGAAACGCTCTCCAACAACTGCGGAGGACTCGTGGGTGGCACACTGGTTCGGGTGGTCATTTGATGGTGGAAACCGGGCCTAACAAGGGCTGTGACTTATAGCGCGCGCTTCGATAACGGATAGCCCGAGAGCTAAAACTCTTAGGGTTCCCCCTAATTTAACGACAAATAGGGCCAATCTAACTCGTTTTGATGATGGATTGTGCTGCTGACACCAGTGCCGCCTGTGCTACCTTCCTAGAATGTTGAAAAGCTGGCGCATAGCGCTTTTAGTGGGGTTGGGGCTGCTCTCAGCGAGTCCCGCGGTGGCCGGGATTGCCGAGGCCGTTAGCTTGGAGCAATTGATGCTGGAGAGCCGGCAGGTCGTGGTGGGGCAAGTTCTGGACTCCCATAGCCTGCGAGAATCCTTTGGGGGGCGGCCCAGAATTGTGACTTATTCCCGGGTCCGGGTCGAGGAACGGTTGGCGGGCTCTCCGGGAGATACTGAAGTGATGGTCCGCACCTTGGGGGGCCGCGTGGGTGATGTTGCCGAGATTGTGCACGGAGCAGCGCACCTCGATCGCAGTCAGAAATCAGTGCTGTTTTTACGCGAACGAGCTCCGCTGGTGTTCAGCGTCACCGCTGAAACGCAGGGTATTTTCCCGCTCCAGCGCGACCCACAGGGTCTGATGGTGCTGAGCCCGATGCGCGGGCTATCCAAGCTTCTCGGCAAGCTCGACACATCCGCCAGTATGCGCCTGCGTGGCCTGACCCTGCGCGATGCCTCCCAGTTGATTGGCGATACCTACCGCCGCCTACTGAGCGTGCCGAAACCCTGATCTTTAAAATCCTTCGGAAATAACTATTCTGCCATGACCCCAAAGTCCCCACTCTGCAGTTCGGCGTTAGCGCTCGGTCTTGGTGCAGCCTGTCTGCTACTATCGAGCCAAAGCTCAGCATTTTGCCGGACGCGAACGTGCGATCCCACAGAGTCGATGTGTGACAAGGATATGTATGGCTGCGTCACGACCGGGGAGTTCTTGCATTGGACGACCGGTTGCGTGTCGTTCAGCGTGAATGAGGCGGGCTCGCCCTTGCGGAAGATATCTTTCGACACGGCCAACAATGTTATATCGGACGCCCTCAGCAAGTGGCTGGCTGCAGATTGCGGCGGCGGAACACGCCCCGTCATAACGGTCAGAAATCTAAGTCCGAGCGCATGCGGTGAGCACGTCTACAATTCAACGGGGCCTAATTCCAACGAATGGATGTTCGTTGACACGGTTTGGATGCACCAAAGTGACGCCCACACACTCGCCCTCACCTCGGTGAGCTACAACCCAACAACCGGTGAGATTTACGACGCGGACGTGGAAATCAACTCGGCTAACAGCCTCATCACTACCAGCAATACCCAAATCGGGGCCGATCTCGAATCGATCGTGACGCACGAAGCTGGACATTTCTTGGGGCTTTCCCATTCCGAGGTCCCCGATGCAACGATGTCGGCGAACTATTCACCTGGGAATGTCGGCATGCGCGACCTGGCTCAGGACGACGTAGCTGCGATCTGTCAGGCTTATCCCATGGGCAGCCCGGTCGCTACGTCAAGCTGTGAGCCCAGGCGCGGTTTCACTAAGCAGTGTTCGGAAGAACAGAGTACGGGCGGATGCAGTTGCCATGTGGCCACCCCTCAAGGCAAAGGCGTGCCCCCTAAGCGCCAAACCTTGCCGCTCACCACTTCAGGCTTCTCGCTGATTGGCGTAGCTTTTGCCCTCTGGCTTCGACGGGTTCGACCCAAGCGCCGAAACTAGGCACTCACTCGCGGCGGTTCAGGCCGAAGACCCGCACTCTCGATGAGCGAGCGATCAACCTCTTCGCCAGGATTGGAGGTGGTCAGCAGCTTATCGCCATAGAAGATACTATTGGCCCCGGCAAACAAACACAGGAGCTGGGCTTCGCGGCTAAGATCGGTGCGGCCGGCACTCAAACGCACCTTACTTTCGGGCATCAAGAGCCGCGCGGTGGCGATCATCCGAACGAGCTCCGTCGGATCCAGCGGAGGCACCGCGGCCAACGGCGTGCCTTCGACACGCACGAGTGCGTTGAGTGGAACGCTTTCCGGATGGGGACTCAAAGACGACAATTCCACGAGCAACGCACAGCGATCTTCCACCGTTTCACCCATGCCAATGATGCCACCCGAGCACACGGTGATGCCCGCTTGCCGCACATTTCGGAGCGTGGCGAGGCGATCATCGAAGCTGCGAGTGCTGATGATCGACTTGTAGTGGCGACGCGACGTGTCGAGGTTGTGATTGTAGGCATCGAGGCCTGCAGCCTTTAAGCGCTGAGCCTGACCTTCATTCAACATGCCGAGGGTCACGCAAGCTTCCAGGCCCATGCCTTTCACGCCGCGCACCATCTCAAGCACGCGGTCAAACGCTGCACCCTCCTTCACCTCTCGCCAGGCGGCCCCCATACAAAACCGCGTGGCACCCTGTTCTTTGGCCCGTGTTGCAGCGCTCAACACAGCCTGCACGTCGAGCATTTTTTCCGGGACAACCTCCGTCTCGTATTTCGAAGACTGGGGACAATACGCGCAGTCCTCCGGGCAGCCTCCGGTCTTAACGCTAAGCAGCGTGCACAACTGCACTTCATCCTTCGGATGGAATCGGACGTGCACTGCCCGGGCGCGGTCAAGCAGCTCAAAAAGCGGCAACTCATAAATCGCGCGTACCTCGGCGACGGTCCAATCGTGGCGAACTTCGGTCATCGCGGGCACGTTTACCTCGGCTCAGGGCGAAGCGTCCAAAAAAAACCGTGTAGGACATCGCCGGGAGGTATTGCGCGCCAGGCGGCCACTGGGCTAAGAGCCCTTCCCCGTGGGTTTTAGGCCTATGGGGGCGGCCCAATCGGCCGTTGTCCGGGTAGCTCAGTCGGTAGAGCAGAGGATTGAAAATCCTCGTGTCGGCGGTTCAATTCCGTCCCTGGACACTAGATTTGGCGGGAATTCTGGGGACTCGTTGTCCAGCTTCTGTTTCACGGCTAACATCAACAAATCATATGGCCAAGAGTGAAGCCAACTTCGGAGCATTGCTTACAACAGGCATCCTGGCATTCAGCCCCGGTATGATAGCCGCGTCGAACGCGCGGCAAAAAAATGAAGCTCGACGCAATGCGTTTCGTCGCGCTCTGGAAGTCGAACTTGAGCTTTTTGGTCTTGAGCTTTTGGATCTGACGATTGGTCGCGCACAGGGGAACGTGCCTTTCTGGAATGTCGCCTGCCGAGATGGCCGCGCACAACTTCGTACGATGCGAGTCGAGTTGCCGCTCGGAACGGATCCCTTTGGATCCATCTCACACACCCTTCTAGTGGAGAACGCTCAGAAGGCCGCGTGACGTCGGAGTCCGATTCGATCGACGCCGCATTTGAGCAGCTTAAGCACGCGATACGTGCGGGGCTTCGAGCCGAACAGCTGCTGGATCGTTTGACGCGCCTTCCGAACGACGAAGCCCTCACCGAGTGGCTTGAGGAAAAGGTAGAATCTAGCGAAGGTTTCTGGATTGCCTTCGTTGAAGTCGACCGGTTCAAGAGTGTGAACGATGAGTTCGGCTACGATAGCGCGAACGAACGGCTCCGACAGCTCGCCCAATGCCTCGTTACTGCCAACGTCTCCTATTTCGACAGCAGCTCCAGCGTATTCCGAGCCCACGGGGACGAATTTTTCATCGCCGGTCCCATGCCCCAAGCAAGCCAGAAGGACTGCGAAGAAGTATCCGCTAAGCTCGATCGTGTGCGGCAGGATATTGGCGGCATCCATATAGTTATGGAGCGGGCTAGCCGCCCGATGATGTGCACGGTGAGCGTGGGCTGGCTCGTTTCAACCGACTCCGGAGCGACGGATGAAGGCTGCACGCAACCTGCCGTTCGCCGCCAACTGGAGCTGGCTGTGGGGGAAGCCAAACTGGAGCGCAACAAGGTCGTGAGGTTCACGCCGGAGATGCGAAGACCGACCACCCGTGATGCTCGTGGCGACTGCCGCTCATGTCACGCCAAGTTCTCGGTTGTCGTACCTGCCGGCAATGAGGGCGATGGCGCGCTATTCTGCCCGAATTGTGGCGAAAGGCTTGAACGACCGGGCAGCCTAAAGCCTCAAGCTAAGTTGCCGTAACCGCACGGACGGAAAAGGAAATATCACACGCAACGGCTGAACCTTTAGTTGGCTCGTGTTACCCTCGCGCCCATGAAAATCGTCGTCGATTTTGACTTGTGTGTCAGCAACGCCCGCTGCGTCAGGGCATGCCCAGAGGTCTTCGAGGTTCGGGAAGACGGCTTTCTGTATATCCTCAACGAGGATCCGCCCGAAACCATTCGCGGAAAGTTGGAACAGGCCGTGAGCGACTGCCCCACCCACGCGATCACACTCGAAGGTTAACACCAGTATGGCGTTGATTCACGACTTTGAAGCCGCCCAAGTTCGAGTGAAGCAGCTCAAACTGACGCCAGCGCCAAGCGAGTTGCTGAATCTTTACGCTTTGTACAAGCAAGCCAGCGTTGGCGATGTCTCGGGTGCCCGGCCCGGCATGCTTGATTTCAAGGGGCGCGCGAAATTTGACGCCTGGGCTGAGAAGAAGGGGCTGACGAAAGAAGTCTGCATGCAAGCCTACCTTGAGTTCGTCACGGAGCTTGAGCGACGTTACGCCGTCTGAATGATACTCGCTCTGAATGACCGCTCTGAGTGATCTTTATCGCGCAGTGCCCACCGCATCCACGAAGGCTTTGGCCTTCTCCGTGAGCACTGCGTAGCGCCCAGAAGCGATGGCCGCCGGATCCATGAGCGCGCTCCCGACGCCTACTGCGACTGCCCCAGCGCGAATCCAATCGCCCACGTTATTGAGCTGCACGCCACCGGTTGGCATTAATTTGATGTGCGGCAACGGGCCCTTGATGTCTTTGAAAAAAGCGGGCCCCAGCGATGTCGCCGGGAAAACTTTGACGACATCTGCGCCAGCCTCCCAAGCTGCGTAAATCTCGGTCGGTGTGAAACAACCCGGCATACAAGCCACATCTTGCTCACCGCAATATTTCACGATGCTCGCTTTGAAGATGGGCGACACGATGAATTTCGCACCAGCTTTCGCTACCCGTTTGGCCGTCTTCACGTCGCACACGGTGCCGGCGCCAAACATCACTTCTTTCGGCAGGTTCGGCGCCAATTTAGATATAATTTCCACGGCTCCTGGCACGGACATCGTCACTTCTAACGTCGTCACGCCGCCTTTGAGCAAGGCTTCGACAATCGGCTCAACTTTCGTCGCATCACCGATGCGTACGATCGCAACGATACCGCTCGCTTCAACTGCCCGCGCAACCCGTGCCCGATTGCTCAGTTTTGCCGATTCGCCGCTCTTCATTGATTCACACCGCTTGCCAAGAACCCACCGTCCACGGCCAAGACCGCGCCGTTCACATAGCTCGCTGATTCAGACGCGAGAAAGATCGCAGCGCCGCCCAGCTCATCCAACTGGCCGAATCGCCCGAGCGGTGTGCGCAGCTTGAACTCGCGGCCACGCTCCGTGCCGTCGAGGAGCGCGGCATTCAACGGGGTTCTAAAGACTCCTGGAGCAATCGCATTCACGTTCACTCCGCGGGCGCCCCATTCGACGGCGAGCGACTGGGTGAGCGATGCGACAGCCGCCTTACTCGCGCAATATGCGGCCACCTGATAGAGCGCCACAAAGCTCGACAACGACGCAATATTGATAATCCGGCCGTAACCCTGCTCCAACATGTGCCGACCAAACACCTGGCACGCACGCAGTGTGCCCGTCACGTTGGTGTCCATGATATCCGCCCAGATCTTCTCTTCCATGTCGACTGTCGGGACCTTTTGAGTCTTGCCTGCACAGTTGACCAGGATGTCGGCCTTTCCAAACGCGTGCTGAGTGGCAGCGAGTAACTGCTCAAGCGTTGCCCGGTCTGTCACGTCGCTAGCAACTCGCAGCGTTTTGGCTCCGCGCGCAATGAGTTCGTCGGCTGTTTGGTTCACCTGCTCTTGGCGCCGCGAGCTGGCTACCACGTTGGCCCCCGCATCGGCAAAGGCTAGAGAAATCACGCGGCCGATGCCGCTCGTGCCGCCAATCACTACGGCAGTTCGGTTTTCAAGGCTCAGACCTGCAAACGCCATGTCTCACACTCTCCTTCGGGACGATTCGTAGAACACTTCGTCCACTGACTCCAGGGTATTTCCGGGTATTATTTGGTCATTTTTGTGGTTTGGCGGAGTGTTTCTAACTTTTCAAGCACAGCACGGGCATTGAGCGTGCGTTTGAAAACATAGAGCGCAGCACCTTCCTGCAGTTTTGCGACTTCCGCGCTGACGCGCAGCTTTTCGTTGACCGCGAACAGTAGTTTGACGCCCAGGCCTCGTTCGACCAATTCCAAGCGTCGAAAGACCGCCTCCCGGCTCCAATAGCCCATCACTTCAAAGAACACCCGCTCCTTAGATGCGAGGTGGGTGAACGCGAGATCCGGGACGCACACCCCGACCCCCTTGAGCTGAAGCACTTGGGGAACCTGATCCACCTGCCATCCGCCCCCGAGTTTCAGGAACGCCGCCACAAACGCGTTGAGTTCGCTATCTTCCTCCGCGGTGTCAGCGAAAGCTTCTGGCCGGTCTTTGCAAATGCTGAAAGTTAGCGGTTCGCGCTTGGCTCCCCAACGCACATCGGCCAAGAGCTCCAATCCATCGCACGCAAGGAACACGGGCAAGCTGACGGCGAGGGCGAGGCCATACTTCGTCACCGACTCAAACAGGCTGTACGGGCCATCGATCGACACCTGATACCCACCCTCACAAGGCTCCACTTCAAAGAGCAGCCTCCGAAACTTGAGTTTCTGAAATACGTGCCGATAGAGCGCAGGATCCTTGCACTTGATCCGTGCCACCACGCGTACCGCGCGCAACAAAACAGCCTGCTGCTGAGCTAACATATAGCCTGCGAGAATCGTTGTCGCTTCGACGTACGGCGCGCGCATTAGCCTTTCCGCGCCTCTTAGATCAGCAAATAACGCTCCATCCACCTGTTCAGGTGAGAGCCCAACCCCCTCGCCGATCTGCGCCAAGATTCGAGCGCGGTCAAAATCCCCGCGCCGGCGCCGTTCGGTTGCCAAGCGAAAAGCCTGCGCTCGAAGTGAAGCACTCTGTTCGGCGTTGTCCGACGAAAAATCACAGCGATCTTCCACCAGCTTCAACAATCCTAAAGACAATTTTCGGTCGCGCGCACCTGCGGCGACATCGCGCCAGCGTGTTTCCACTTCTTCGCGCACATCACCCACACTCGCACTTGCAATGCTCAGAAGCTCCTCTGTGAGCAATAGCGCTTCACTGTGCTGCTCCGGCGTGAGCTTCATGAGCAACAGCTCAGATTTCTTACGTCGTGAGCGCACGAGGTCAACGGTCAGCATGGCGTTTACGCGTTGTACGCGAGATGGTCCCGCCGGCGTTCGCTGGTGAAGCCTTCGCCCGTATTGTGCGAGACCAGCTCATACAAAATGGCGCGTTTATCACCTTTTTTTCGCAGTATCCGACCGAGCCGCTGCACGTGCTCGCGCACCGAACCGCTGCCACTCATCACGATCGCAACGCTGGCGTCTGGCACATCCACGCCTTCGTTGAGCACTTTAGAAGTGACGATAGCGTCGTACGTGCCGTTCGAAAAGAGCTGTAGAATTTCGCTACGCTCTTTGGTCTTAGTTTGATGGGTGATCACGGGTATCAGGTAATCTCGCGAAATCTTGTAGGCGGTGCGATTGTCGTGGGTGAAGATCAGGGTTTGGTCGCCCGCATGAACGCGCAGCAGGTGTTGCAGATATTCGAGCTTCGCGGGCGATGCCGTGGCTAGCTCGCGCTGCCGTCGGTACGCTTGCATGGCGCGACGCCCCTCTTGAGTGCGCGCCGAGCGCATGATGAAGTCGTTCCAATCACTCGGCTGGCGCAGCGTGATCCCCGCCGCACGCAGGAATTGAGTATAAATGGCGCGTTCCGCCGAGTATTCGGCGCGTTCGGTGTCGCTCAAATGCAAGAGCACGCGCTCAGTGTCGTACTCTGCCAGGTAACTGCCCGAAAGCTCTGTGATCGCTTTTTCGTACACAATGGGGCCGACCAGCTCAGTGAGCAGCCCCTCTCGGCCATCTTGGCGTTCTGGGGTCGCCGTTAATCCTAAGCGGTAAGGGGCGAGACACAAACTGGCTGCCAAAGAATACGTCGGCCCAGGCAGATGGTGGCACTCATCGAAAATGATCATGCCAAAACGTGCCCCTAAATGATCCATATGGATGGCAGCCGAATCATACGTCGACACCGTGAGATTCTGGATATCGTGCTCACCACCACCCAAGACACCAATGGGAACGCCAAACGCGAGGCGCAGGCTATCGTACCATTGGCGCACCAGATCGAGCGTGGGTGCTACAATCAGCGTGCTGCGTTGCTTATCCAGGATCGCCATGCAACCCATATGGCTCTTGCCCGATCCCGTGGGAAGCACCACTACGCCTCTGCCCTGCGCCCGCTTCCAAGCTCTCAGCGCCTCCACTTGAAACGGCCGAGCCTCGCGCTCAACCAGCGGAGCCAGTGTGAGCTTGGCGTAGTTGCGCGCTTGATCCGTCAGCGGAATCTTGGCGGCTGTAAAAGCCAGAACGACGTCTGCGTAGGCCTGAGCGGGCGCTCGAAAGCACACGGTGCGGGGATCCCACTGGCAGCTGAACGGTAGGCTCAGCACCTGCCCCTCGCCCTGAGAAATCTCCCCCAAGACCAAAGTCCCCGCATCAAAACGCAACCACGCCATCTTGGCCTACCGAAAGAGCCCGAGGGCGCCGTCGCCCGTGCTTTGCCCAGCCCAGAGCTCCAGGGGCACATGCCACACCAACTCCCCAATATACGTCCCACGGCGTTCTGACATTTGAATCAGCGTGCTGGTGCAATTGCCCATTTTGAGCAGGCAAACTCGGGGAACCGGCGTACAAACCAAACTCTTGGCCAATTGAAAACCGAACCCCCCGTGCCCCACGATCAACACGGTGTCCTCAGCCTCACGATGCCGGCTAATTAGAGGCGCACGCACCCGCTCGACGCGAGCTTGCACGGCTTCATACGCTTCGCCCCCAAATTCCCCATAGTCAGCCAAGCTCTCAATTCCGCGAGCCAAAAACTCAGGCGCTGCCTGCTCAATCTCTGAACGCTTCAAGCCTTCAAGCCGCCCAAACGAAATCTCCTGAAGGTCATCAAGCAGCGACCATTCTGGAAGATTCATCCCAACAGAGATCAGCTCTGCCGTTTGCCTGGCGCGGCGAAGGGGCGAGACGTAAACTGCGTTAAACCGAAGACCAAGACTAACTAAGACTCTGCCAAACCTGCTCGCCTGTTCCTCACCACGCTCGGTTAACGGATAATCGAGCTGCCCTTGCAACCTATCTTCCGCATTACCGACGCTCTCTCCGTGACGCACTAAGAGCAATTTCATGCGGCCGCGACTTTACCCGTTTTCCGGCGGAGGCACGGCAACTCTTCTTCCAAAGCTCCGACTTTAGAGTTCAGGCACTCGAGCTAGATTACAAACAGCGAAACGCCCCCGAGCCAAAGGCTCAGAGGCGTTTGCCTTTTGCTGACTGCCTTAGTTGTTACCAGCGTGACCAGCTGCGCCTGCTGCGCCAGCTTCGCCAGCGTGACCGGCTGCGCCAGCGTGACCAGCTGCGCCGGCGTGACCAGCTGCGCCAGCGGCGCCGCCGGTGGTTGCTGCGCCGCCAGTGCCTGCGCCTGCTGCGCCGCCAGTCTTAGCGCCGCCAGTGCCTGCGCCTGCTGCGCCGCCAGTCTTAACGCCGCCAGTGCCTGCGCCGCCCACGCCGGGTGCGCCGCCAGTAGCTTTTTTACCGCCGGTAGCTGTGCCGCCGGGGCTGTCGTCGCTGCTGCTGCAACCAGCAACTATCGAGGTCGCGCCGAGCGCACAAACTGCTAAAAGTGAGATAATTTTTTTCATTGGATTAAGCTCCTCCATTCCCTGTCAGTTAAGCTTTGGGCTTCTTGCCTGCCGCCACCTGCACGCTTCATGCCCTAGTGGACCTGGAGCGTCAAGGATTGGAATAATGTTGGGGTTTAGTGTTGCTACCCTGGGCTGGCGTTCAGCTAGCGAACTTGAGAACCAGGATCGCGGTGTCATATGACGCGCCTTATTGGCACAATGCGCATTAGACAGGGCAAAAAAGTTGCATGGACCTCAACACCGCGAAGACGAGGCACATCGCAACCCTTAGCGTGAGTCACTCTTAAGACATTCCAAGTCGGGATCTAGATTCATCGGCCACGCGTTGAG
>JBBRRP010000013.1:0-63988 GCA_038246305.1 Polyangiales bacterium
AGCGTTGCCCGCTCGTTTTCTCTTCTACTGGGCGCGCGGGTACACCGAACCGCTCGGCCGCGGCCAACCTTATTCACTCCTCAGGCCGAGCATCTCGATCGTTTGGTCGACCGTAACGATGGTGCCCACGGGCCGCTTCCACAATGCTTTTCTCGCTCTGGAGCGCAGCTCCGGCTACTGCTTGAGCGACCACTTTCAGGTCCACCTACTCCAGTTGCCTTGCCTCAGTGCGGCGTCTGACATCCCAAAAAGGTTTCTCTTTGGGCCAGATTTCTTAAAGCAGCCTCCGACCAAGAATTTGATACACGAAGATCCCATCATCGCCAACGCAGTGAACGAACTCGACAGAATTTCCAGCCATCTGGACGACGTTTTGGCGGGCTGAGATATACAACACGGCGTGAGGGTTCGGCCCCTCGACGCTGCCTTGGTGGGAGCAGTTGTCGAACTATCTCTAAGTCGAACACAAGATAGTAAGCATGCTTACCATCTCCAAAGACCGAAAAGGGGGTGTCTTCCGCGCGTCACGGCACCGGACCCATGTAAAGAATAGAGTCTGGGATTTAGATGCCGTCCCAGTGCGTGTTTGCCAGATCAGGAGTTGCCGTTCAGGCAGCGTTTTCAAGGGGCTTCACTTTCGACTTGAATTAGAGAGCCGTCGTACCAAGCTGGCCCCACCTGATGACCCCTTCACCTAGGACCAGGCGAGCCGATCGCCGAAGACTGAGTTTGATGCTCAGTGGGGTGCTCTTGGCTGCCGGGTGCTCATCAGAGCCGAACGGTTTATTTGGCTCACCTTCAGACGTTGGCGGTAATCAAGGAGCAGGAGGGTACGCCCCCTTGAGTGTCACGGGCGGAGCCGCACCGACGACGGGCGGAGCCGCTCAGGTTAACACTTCTAGTTTCTCTGGGGGCTCCATTGGAATAGGCGGGCGCGCCGACAACCAAGGAGGCAGCCCAAGCGGCGGGCGACCGGCAACCGGCGGCATTAGCTCCGGCGAACAACCGGCAACCGGTGGCGTTAGCTCCGGTGGGCAACCCGCGACGGGCGGCGCTGGCTCCGGTGGACAACCGAGCTGCATTCCTTCCAGTGAAATCTGTGATGGCCTGGACAATAACTGCAGTGGGGATACGAGTGACGAACATTGCCCCACCGATTGCGTGGGTCACGCATTTGCGGGCAAAGGCTATATGTTCTGCAGCATCCGCGGAACACGAGCGGACGCGGCGGCGGCCTGCCACGACAGTGACAACCGGACCTTGGTGGAGATCACGAGCGAAGCTCAAAACAGCTTCCTTGTGACTCATGCGAGCGCGCTCAACTGGCCCGGACCTTGGATCGGTGCTTCGGATATCGCTACTGAAGGTGACTGGCGTTGGGCGAATGGCACTCCATTCTGGAGTGGCGACGCGAGCGGCACTTCCGTGGGCAATCGCTATTCACACTGGGCACCCGGCAACCCGAACAATGGCGAAGCTGGCCAAGATTGCGGGATCCTTTGCAGCCAGCTCACAGCGCTCGCCTGCGACAGCATTGGCGTCTGGAACGACGTATCGTGCAGCGTGGAACGGCTCGGGTATATTTGCGCTGCGCCTTAGGAGAAAGCACCAGGAGCAGCTGATGGCACACTTTGCGCCACGGCTGACGGCGAGATCCCCTTGTTAACAGGTATCCATCAGGGGCCGCTCGCAAGGCA
This sequence comes from Polyangiales bacterium, assembly GCA_038246305.1. Classification (GTDB taxonomy): domain Bacteria; phylum Myxococcota_A; class Polyangia; order Polyangiales; family Polyangiaceae; genus JBBRRP01. The sequence goes on from JBBRRP010000013.1 coordinate 1,698, forward strand.
CATCAAAGATGTCAGGTCCGGAGTGGCACGAGCCTTGCTGTGGTTCCCGATATGCTACGAACTCGACTCTCGACTTGGCACACATTCTTCTTAGTCGCTCTAAGTTCCGCACCCTGGGGCTGCGGGGCTGGCGGGACCACACCAACACTCGCCGAGAAGTTTCCCTGCACCAATCCGACTCCCTATTTGAGTGCCACCACAGGTTACGTCAAATGCGCAGAAGGATGGCTACATCGGGCAGCCGCAGCCGTGTGCCCGAGCAAATTGCCGCGAGTAGAATCATTCGACGTGGGACTCTTGGCTTCGGCGCCATTCGGTGGGGCCAGCGCTGCCGGTGGTAGCGCTTCAGTGATTTCGACGAATCCGTGCACCCACGATTCAGATTGCACGGATCACCACAATGGCTATTGCTATGCCTACTTACCAGGCAACCAGCCACCGTACGGCAGCGCCTGCGGTTATGGATGCGTGTCGGACGCCGAATGTCTTCCCGGCAACATCTGCATGTGCGGTGACCCTGTGGGCGTCTGCGTCCCATCATCCTGCACCGCTGACGCAGCCTGTCCAAACGGATCTTTGTGCGCCGGAGGCAACAGTAATTCCTTGCAATGTGCGATTGTGAGCGGCGGGGTCACCATTGACGGCGTGGAATCATTCAAGTGCCAAACGGCTACTGATGAGTGCTTAACGGCAACGCAGTGCCACTTGAGTGATCAGCTCGCGTCGTGCTTCGCCGCAGAGTCGGGAAACAAGTGCGTCGTCCAAGCGGTGTGCGGCCGCCCATTCGTCGTTGCAGCAATGCACCGCCAGGCAACCCTCATGACATCTACAGCCTGGCTCGCGGCGAGCACCAAACTGAACATCGCCGAGTCCCTGACGCCGAACCTGCGCCAGAAACTTTCCGCTCATTACGCCGAAGCTGCCCTGATGGAACATGCCTCGGTGGCAGCGTTCGCACGCTTTGCTTTGCACCTCCTCTCGCTGGGAGCGCCCGCGTGGATTCTCGACGAAACTCAGCAGGCACTCCGGGATGAGATCGAGCACGCACGCGTTTGCTTTGCGCTCGCAAGCTCCTATGCCGGAAAGCCGCTTGGCCCAACCCCTCTTTCGCTGGATGGAGCGTTCGACACGGTCACACCGAAGCAGATCATCCTCATGTTGGTAAAGGAAGCCTGTATTGGCGAAACGCTTGCTGCGATTGAAGCGGGGGAAGCAAGTCGCCAGGCTTCCGTGCCGGAGCTTGCACAGGCACTTAGTAAGATCAGCGAAGAAGAAGCGCGTCACGCACAATTGGGCTGGAAATCGCTCGTTTGGGCCCTCGATAGCCTAAGCGCAACGTCACGCGCTGAGCTCGTGGAGGACCTCCGAGATCTACTTCGAAGTGAGTTGCTGAGCAGCGCTCGCGATGCGAACATCCCAGCCGTTCAGGAACCTGAACAGGCGCTGTTGAGTGCCCACGGGATGCTTTCTGGCGACACCCAACGAGACCTGCGGAGAAGCGCGCTAAGGGAAGTCGTGACGCCGATCCTTGAGACGATTCTCACCGCGCCGAAGTCTCCCGACGCGGGGAACGACGTCGTCGGCACGAAGGACCTCGGCGGCGGACCAGAGCTATTTCGCTCGCGAGCCTAAAGCTCCGCGTTCTTCGAGACCGCAAAGGTGTCGCACTGGCGAGGGTCGCCACTGTCGAACCCGCGCCGAAACCAGCGGATGCGCTGGGCGCTGCTGCCGTGGGTGTAGTCGCTGGTGTTGGCGTGGCCAAGGGCGTCATCGCCGATGGCGTGCGCAGCCGTGACGGCTTCTTTCAAGTCGGTGTCGTCGATTTTTAGCGTAGATTGAGCGGTGTGGCCCCAGACTCCCGCGAAGCAATCGGCCTGCAGCTCCACACGCACTGAAACCTGGTTTTGGGTTTCTCCAGCCGGTTTCTGGTTGGTGGCGCCGATCAGGTTTTGGATGTGATGGCCGACTTCGTGCGCGATCACGTACGCCTGCGCAAAATCTCCAGGGGCTTTCAGGCGCTGCTCCAGAACGTCGTAGAAGGTCGGATCGATGTACAGCTTGCGGTCGCCCGGGCAGTAGAACGGACCCGCGTCGGACGTAGCGCTGCCACAACCGCCGGTCGAGACACTGCCAGAAAAGACAACGAGCGTCGGCTCCTCGTAGGCGCTCGGCGCACTACCATAGCTCGGCAACGTGCCCGTCTTAAACTGCCCTGACCACACGTCTTCGGTGGAGGCAAGCACGGCGCGCGAAAAATCGCAGGCCTTGTTGTTGGCGGGTGAAACTTGGCAGGCACTCCCTGAGCCTGAGGAACTTTGGCTCGACCCTTGAACACTACCCCCGACAGCACGCAGCAGCGCTTGCTTCACGCCCGCTGGCGCGACCACGTAGACGACCACGCCCACCACGCCGAGGATTGCCGCACCCTTGAAGCCAAGCAGGCGCACGATCGACGACAACGCGTTGATCGATCGGCCACCGCCACCACCGCCACCATCGCCGCCACCGCGATCCTCGAATTTGCTGGAACGACGTTGGCCTTCAATGTCCACAGCCGACAAGTAGCGCCGTCCGACGAAGCCGGCAAGGTTGGCGGTCAATTGTGGAAATCAACGGTGTTTCCGCGTGGCTCTGTGTGGGGTTGGCCTAGGGCGCTGGCACAGCCTCTGAAAGCGCCGCTAACACGAGCGCGGGGTCCACGTTGTAGGCCTCCATGTGCACGAAGCGGCCTGAAAGCCCGCTAGGTGAAGCGGTGCAGACCGCAAGATTGGCATCGGCGGGGCTGCTCTCCTGGTTCGTGCGTCGGCCAGCTGTGGAAGCGGCACCATTCAACAGGCAGCCAGTTTGGCGTTGATGATAACACGCGCACGTGTCGCCAATGTCTTTCTTCATAGCCGTCCAAAAACGATTCGGATAGGTACCGTCATCCTCGGCGGGCGTGAGCTTCATGCTGGAGGCTTGGCTAATGTGAGCCGTCCCCACACAGCCAGGCAGGTTATTGCTCATGCTGGCGCCGTGATATTCAAAGTGCAGATCGTCTCGAGCGGCTTCCAGGCCGTCGTAGACGGCAAAATAGCCGTTTCGTATCGCGTGAACCACATCGGAATCCCGCATGCAGGTACCATCACAGGCGTAATTCTGAACTTCGGAACAGCCGGAACACGACGTGAGGTTGCAGCGATGTGAGGTGTTTTGTAGGACGGCCACCGCATCGATGTCGCGAAACAGGCGAATCGCGCGATCGTCCCGAAAATCAAAGCCAAAATGGGGTGAATCGATGACCAATGACCGCGTTCCGGTTAACTCTCCGGGATCCCGAAAGGCGAACACTCCTTGAAATTGTGAGGATACATCGCGCAGTACCCAGTAATTTCGGTGGGTCGTCGAATCCTCAAGGCGAACCGCCTCGTAACCCATCGTCTGTGCAGCACTCGCAAAGCTTGTGCAGTCCTTGTTCGCCCAGGCTAGCGCCGCTCTGCGTGCGGCTTGCCACTTGTCGCTCGCGGTTTCCCAAATTGGCATTGTCATGGCGGCGGAACCCGAATAGGGCGCTGCCGCGACGTAGTCCAACAGGTCCGCGGCAACGTGCTTCAAGCAATCACTGGCAGGATTGGAGGCTCCCGCAGACCCTCCCAGCTTACTGGCGATGCCACCCGAAGCCAGGCTGCCGCCAATGTTCCCGGGGCTGCTTTCATAGCCTCCGACGTTCCGGCCGCCAACGCCAGAATCAGCGCCGCCCAACCCCGAGAGCGCAACTTTACTCGCGCCTCCACAACCGGGGAGGCAGATGGCGAGGATGGCCCGTCCGACGTGAATCATGCGTTTGCTGTGCATTTGAGAAGAATAGCCGGCTTTGTGCATGACGGGGCTTGGGGCGCCTGAGGGAGCCCGGCTGGGGAGTAATCGGCCTTATTTGGGCGAGCTGCACACTGAGCGTGTGCGCTCATGTGTCGCCAGCACCGCCGGAAATGGCGGCGGCAGAATTTACTAACTAAAGAAAACTGCCGCGGCAGATTTTGACCATGGGTAAAAACTGCCGTAGTCTGCTCAACGTGCAAACTCCCGCAAGCCGCTACCTCTTGCCCCAGGTGAAGGCCGATCTTGAACGGAAGATGGTGTTCTTGGCGGGCGCTCGGCAAGTGGGAAAGACGACGCTGGCTCGGGCATTGCCAGGCTCCAAGAAGGGTTACCTGAATTGGGATGATACTGACGATCGGCACGCCATTCTGTCGCGTCAGTTGCCGAGTTCACCGCTTTGGGTGTTCGACGAGATCCACAAGCATCGAGGGTGGCGAGGCCTTTTGAAGGGGCTCTACGACAAACGCCGAGCACAGCAGAAAATCTTGGTGACGGGCAGCGCGCGCCTCGATCTCTATCGCTACGGTGGCGACTCGCTGCAGGGACGCTACCATCTCTTGCGCCTGCATCCGTTGAGTGTCGCTGAGCTCAAGCTCAAGCGTGACGCCGAATTCCAAAGCTTGCTTCGCCTGGGCGGATTCCCTGAACCGTTCTTCGGTGGCTCCGAAGTTGAAGCCAGGCGTTGGTCCCGCGAGTATCGCGCCCGGCTCGTGCGGGACGACATTGCGAGCCTGGAGCCGATCTCGGATCTCGGGAACCTCGAGCTTCTGATGCTCAGATTGCCAGACCTCGTCGGTTCACCGCTTTCGATCAACGCCCTGCGCGAAGATCTCCAAGTCAGCCATAAAACACTGGAAAACTGGGTGAGCGTGCTCGAACGCATGTATGCCGTCTTCCGTGTTCCACCTTTTGGCACGCCGCGCCTTCGAGCGGTGAAGAAAGAACAGAAGCATTACCATCTAGACTGGAGCTTGGTAACGAATGAAGCCGCGCGCTTCGAAAACCTCGTTGCCTGCCACCTGCTAAAATGGGTCCACTTTCTGGAAGACACCGAAGGGCGCGATGTTGAGCTTCGCTACTTTCGCGATCGCGACGGACGCGAGGTGGATTTCGTGGTGATCGAGAACAAGAAGCCCATCTTGATGGTGGAGGTGAAGCTCACCGACACTAAGCCTGATCGCAGCCTACGTTACCTTGCTTCCAAGTTTCCGGGAGTTCCTGCCGTGCAAGTGACGGCGCAAAGCGGGCGGGACTTTGTGACACCCGAGGGGATCAGCGTGCGTGGGGCGGTCGGTTTTTTGGGGGAGTTGGTTTAGAAAATGTTGAGCTGGATCCTCGGGGCGCTCGCCGTTCTGCTTCTCATCGCCTTTTTGGGCGCGCTGCCGGGCCTCAACTGGTACGGCACCGTGGTGCGGCGGGGGCCGGCGCTCAAATCTCGTCTGGCGCTCACGTTCGATGATGGCCCGCATCCGGAGACGACCCGTCAGGTGTTAGCGTTGCTGAACCGCTTTCAGGTGTGTGCAACCTTCTTCGTGATCGGGGAGAAGGTAGAGCTCTATCCGGACGTGATCCGAGAGATTGTGGCGGGCGGGCACGAGCTTGGCCTTCACGGGTATCGGCACAGCTGGTTTTACGCTTTCTGGCGACGGGCTACGCTGAGGGCCGATCTTGAGCGTTCGCTGTCAGTGCTCCGGGAGCTAGGTGTCCCACCGTTGCGCTGGTTCCGCCCACCTATCGGAGTCGTGTCGCCGGCGATCGCCAGCGTCGCAACCTCGCTCGGCTTAACGCTCGCGGGCTGGTCCTTGCGGGGCCTCGATGGGCTGGCTTCGACCCGCCGAGAGACCTTTCGAACTCGCGTCTGTGAACGACTTACCTCCGGCGGGATCGTACTGTTGCACGACACCTCGGAGCACGACACCTACGTGCCGCTGGGAGTGACCGAACTCGAATCGCTGCTCACCGAAGCCACGGCTCGGAAGCTCAAGTGTGTCACGTTAAGTGACCTTTTGAACTTACCCCACCATAATGCTCATAGCTAGTGCGACCAGTTCTCGACCTTGATGTCCGACTCACCGAGCGTCCCAGCTCCACAAGCGGAAGTTTTGGGATTTGCCGAGGCTGAGCTTCAAGGGGGCGGCCCGGCACGGATGGGTGGCAGCTACCTCGTATGTCTCAGGCGCCTTCGAATGCCGCGACAGCGCTCATCCGGCATTACTTCGAGATCGAGATGGCGCCAGCGCCCTAGATATCTGTTCGGTGCGACTGAGCGTTGTTGAAAGAGCGGACCGGTGCCACATTCCTGAAGATATTGCCCGCGATCAACGATTACCACCTGGCCGACTGGCGTGATGAATAAGCTGAGCGCTCGCGCGTTCCAAGATGTGCTTGCTTGTGTCGTCTTGCAGCTCCCCACTGATTTGCGTTAGAGCCGACGAAACGAGCCGAGCACGGTCCCGCTCGCTGATGAGCTGCCAGAGCTTCTGCGGATCGGTGCCGCGCCCCGGACCTAGTGGCGGGATCACGATAACGGGGATGGTAATTATTTGGCCATTAGGCAACACCACCTCAATGCCGACGCCCTTTAGACCGGCAACGGGCTGACCATTCACCTCGCCTATAGCCAACTCCCACAAAGGCCCAACCACAGGCGGCGGCTGATCAAGTTCAAGCTTGCCGAGCGACTGCTTGATTGAGATCTCCCACGCCGAGACGGCACTTACGTACACTTCGTTGGCCGCGTCCTCCAGACTCGACAAGCAGCCGAGAGCTGCTCTGGTTCGAGGGCGGCCCATAACAACACGTGCGTGTCGAGGAGCAGCCTCACCTGGGATCCCCCTCAAAGGCCCTGAGCATGTCTTCGGGCAGCCGTTGCAACCTACAACAGCATTTCCCACGGCCGATTCGAGAATTAGGAGGCTCGGCGCTGAAGGTAAGTTGTACCCCGGAAGCTCCTAAGCATCGTTGAACCGCATTTTGCGAAACTCGGTTGGAGTAACGCCGGTTATGCGCTGAAACAAGCGATAGAATTGCCCTGGATCATCGAAGCCGACTTCGGCGGCGATGGCGGCGATCTTGTCTGTGGTTGCAATCAGCTTGTCCTTGGCCTTGGCCACCCGAATATGATTGCGGTATTCGATCGGAGAATAGTTCATCGCGTTGGAAAAAACGTGGGCGAGCTGAGAAACGCTCATCGAACAATGCTCGGCGATCATGGCCACAGTGAGGGGTTCAGCGGAGCGCTCGTGAATGAGCGTAACTGCCTTTATGAGGGCGCTGTTGGTCGACACCGCACTTGCTTCCTCATCACCCTCCACCCAAGGGCTGTGAGGCAAGAGCGACACGAGCATTTCGAGCCCCTTTGCCCAGGCGCTCACCAACTCGAAGGCGTTCTCACTTTGGAAGTGCGACCACGCCTGTTGCATTGGCATTAAGAGCTTAGGTTCGGCCGAGAAAACCCGGAGCGCTGCAGACCGTTGCCTGCGGCAGGCGCGCACCAAGACAAGGCCAGCGTTCGGCGGAGGAACCGACAACAGCGCTTCAAAACTGACGTGGAGATAGTAATAGGCAACCGAGTGCGTGGAGGCGCGCCCCATCGCATGGGGGGTCATCGCGTCAATGAACACGCAATCGCCTTTGGACAGGGAATAGTTGTGTCCGTCAAAATAGAAGATGCAGCTACCGTCGGTGACCACGCCGAGCTCTGCGCCCGGATGGGTGTGGGGTGGGTGCAAAAGGTCGCCTGCGGAGCACGGATAGTCCTCCGGGATGCGCGCACGGCCGACAATAAAAGGGGACGCTGCCGTCGGGTAAAAAGCGCCGCCCCGGGCGTGGTAAACCTGTTGCGGCCTCGCTGGGGTGCGGGGGCGCTGGACGATCTCAGGTGGAACTGACACGCGCACTCACTCTGACATTCTGTCCTACGCCTAGAAAGCTGGCCTTACTTTTCACCATGGTACCAACTCGTGCGCTGACTGGTCTGCAGGATTGATCACAAGTGTTGCATGAATGGCCACACACTTGGCGAAACCTGACGCGCCCGCGTGCTATCTATTTGAGTGAGCCGAAGTTGCCAGTGGTTCGGCCTTGATTCGAGCCATAGCTCCTCAACGCTGGAAGGAATTTCGACCATGAAAAAGCGCGCTCGGGGTGTTTCGAATCGTATAATTTTCGGGGCTGAGCGGTTGAGCGAGCTAGTCGTGCCAGCCTGCCTGGCCCTCGCAACTGGGGCCTGCAGTGCGAACGTCGGCGGTAACTCGCATAGCCGCACGGGCGTTGCAGGTGTGACGGGGGGTACTAAAGACACCACAAGTAACGGCGCTGGCGGCACTGGCAATGCGGGAACTGGTAGTGTTGTTGGCTCCGGCAGTGGTAATGGCACTGGAGGTGTCAGCGCAAGTGGCCCCGGTCCTCTCGCTGCGCTCGGGTGCCCAACGCCCGCTCCCGAGGCTGCAACTCCTAGGCGCCTCTGGCGTTTGAATCCCCGCGAGTACGCCGGGAGTGTGGGAACGCTGCTGAGTGGGCGCCGCCAGGCAGCTCAGCCGATGCCCGGTCTGCCTGTGGGTATTGTAAATCCACTGCAGCCGCCGAGCGCACGCTACAGTACGGATTCCGGAGCGGTCACCGTTTCGGATGCCGAGTTTGGATTTGTTCTCTCGGTGGCAGGCGAGATCGCTACGCAGTTGGTACAGAGCGTTAAGGTGGGGACGTGTTGGGCTACAGAAAGCGCCGCGTTCGATGCGTGTGCGAGCACGCTCGTGCAGGAGAAGGGATCGATTTTGTTCCGCCGCCCGCTCGCGGCGGAGGAAGTTGTGTACTACGTGGCGCTTGCAAAGCGCGGCGTGGCTGAGCTTGGGTCTGATGGCGCCCTTGCAGTCGCTTTCCAGTCGCTGCTGCTCGCTCCACAGTTTTTGTTCAAGCCAGAAATTGGAGCCGCCACACCTACCGCGTCAGTTTATCGATTGACGCCGCATGAAGTGGGCAGCTTCTTGGCCTACTCGCTCACCGCGGGGCCGCCCGATACCGAGCTCTGGGACGCCGCTCAGCGTGGCGAGTTAACCACGCCCGAGCAGATCAAGACTCAGACAGCTCGCATCATGGGCACAGAGGCGGCCTACGGCGCCCGCAACTTCGTTACCGAGTATTTCAAGCTCGGTGCCATTCAAGGCGTGGCTAAGACTGCAGACATGATCTTGGCGGGCGAATCGACAGCGTGCCATTACAACAAAAATAGGCTCGTTTTGCAGGCCGAAGCGTCGGTGGGCGATGTTTACGCGAGCAACGCGAACAGTGGCTTTATCAATGCGTTGTTTACCACCCCGAACGTGTTCGTCGACTGCAGCTCGGAGCTGTTGCTCGGTCTCACCGGCGCCCCCCCAGATACAGGCGGGCCAGTAAAAATGGCAGCGCCGGCCGGCCAACGCGCAGGCTTTTTGACCAGTCCAACGTGGCTCGGAGCACTGGCGACGCGCGACGACACCAAGCCCGTGCGGCGCGGCTTGTTCGTCAACAAAGACGTACTGTGCACGGATGTGCCCACGACGGTGCCCGATGGGGTGCCCCCGTTGGGAGACACCACCACACTGACGATGCGCGAGCGCTTAGCGGTGCATGCACAGGCTAACTCCTCATGCAAGGTTTGCCATGATCTCTTGGACGCGCCAGGTTTAGCCTTCGAAAACTACGATACCGTCGGGGCCTACCGCACCACACACAATGGCAAGCCCGTGGATGCTGGCGGCACCCTGCTTGACCTAGGCGGGGTCCCGCTCGACGTCGACGGGGCGAAGCTCACTTTCACCAACGCCGTGGATTTCTCGAACAAGATCGCTGGAACCAGCCGCGTTCAGGAGTGCGTCCTACGCAACGGCTTCAGGTATTTCCTTGGTCGCACGGAAACCACCACCGACGCGTGCAGCCTAACCCACGCTGTTGAGGCTTACAAGCCTGCGGGCAGCTACGTCGAATTCGTGGGCGCGCTCGCGTCGTCCGACTCTTTTTTGAACCGGAGATTTTGAGGAGACATCATGGTCAACTTTACCCGCAAATCTGTTTCGTTTAGTCGCCGGTCGTTCGTGGAAAAGTTCGGCCTCGGCATGGGCGCCGCCCTGCTCGCTCCTTTAGCTAAGACTCTGGTCAAGGAGGCGCAGGGGCAAGCCACCGATCGCAAGATCGCGATGTTTTGGTTTGCTGCGAATGGCATCAACCCGTATTGGGTCTTCACCCCCAAAGAGTTCCCCGAAGACCTCACCGGCGTTAACCAACAGGAGCCTTCGGAGATAGCAGGCAACCTAGTAAACTCAGCGAGCTTTACGCTGCCCGACTGCTTCGCGCCGCTCGGCGCTTCTTACCGCAACAACCTGTTGATGATGGAGGGCTTCAAGAATTTCCCGCGCACAGGAGACGACGTTGGCCACGGTGCCAGGTTTCTGACTTTGAGCTGTGTCCCTGGCGCGAATGCTGACCACTACGTACCCGGTGGCATCACTTTCGATCAGCATCTGGCCAACACCGTGAGCGCAAGTGTGCCCAGAAAATCCGCGCTGATAGGCATATCGAGCCATATCGATATGGAGATGAAGAGTCACATGTTTGCCGAGGGTGCCAGCAAACCGCTCGGTGCCTTCCAAAATCCAATTTTGTTCTTTAAAGATCTTTTCGGCAGTGCCATGGCAACCGCCGGCGGCGTTGGAACTCCGAGCGTCAAGAACAACCTGCTTTTCGAGGGATTAAGGCACGATATTGAGCGCCTTCAGAAGGAGTTCGCGGCACCCGAAAAAGACAAACTCGACCGCTATCTAGCGACGATGGAGACGTACCAGAAGCGTCTCGTCGCAGGAGCGGGCCTCACGTGCTCCGGCGGAACGCAGCCGACGCTCGATCAGACGGGCGATCCCGTCGATGTCTTGGAGACGCTGAACGCCATGGCGAGCATCGCGGTCACCTGCGGCATGACGAATGTCATGGGGGTCGATGTCGGCTGCCGCGATTCTCACGACTACGGTCCCAATTTGCAGAAAATCCTGCCAGCGTCGGTTCGAGGCAAGGACGGTACCAGCCTCGGCGACGTGGGTCACATGGACGCGGACATCAACGGCCCGGTGATCACAGCCACCTACGCCTGGATGAGCGGCATGGTGGCGCAAACACTCGATGCACTCAAAGCGTTGCCCTCAGGCAACGGAACCTTGTTCGACAACACAGTGGCTGTGATCACGAGCGACAACGGCGAAACCCATCATTCCCGTCAAAGTCGCTGGCCGCTGCTCGTCGTGGGCAAGGCTGGCAATCTGAAGCTCGACGGGCGGTACATCCGTTACCCGGAGTCAAAGAGCCGCTCGTTGATCGATGTTTACACCGCCATCAGTGCCGGCTTTGGTGTTCCGGACGGGGAATTTGGTGTGGGTGCGGACGGCAAGGGGCCCAATCATCCGGCACAGGGGCCTCTTCCCGAAATGATCTGAACCGCTAGCTTGCTGGCGGGTGTTCTCGCCCCCCGGAGCACAGGGGGGAGGTTGTTCATAATTCCGCCCCAGCGCTCCCACTCACCCTCTGCGAGCGCTTATGACACTAAAATTCCCACCACTTTTGATCGCGGGCCTTTTTTCCCTCCCACTCTTCAGCCTGTCCTGCGGAAAGGACGACAACGGAAGTGGCGGGGTAGCGGCGGCCGGGGCTGCCAATATTATCGCGCCCGGTCAGACCGGCTCAACCTGCAAGCTGGCTACGGAATGCTTCGCAGACGTCGCAAAAGGTGCGCTTCAAGGTGATGCACTCTGCCTTGATCGCGTGCAGGGCGGCTACTGCACGCACACGTGCACTCAGGACAGCCAGTGTTGCGCCGCGCCAGGCGAATGCAAAACGGCTCATGCCGAGGTGTGTTCCCCATTTGAGTCCACGGGCATGATGATGTGTCTCCTCAGCTGCGAACAAGCGGACGTCGCGCTGGCGCCCGGCATGATCGACGATGAAGCGTACTGCCAGCGCTTCGCTGGCTCTGCTTTCAGCTGCCGTTCCTCCGGTGGCGGCAACCAGAATCGAAAAGTGTGCATGCCGGGTACCTGCGGCACAGGTGCTAGCTGCGCCGCAGATGCGGACTGCACGGGCGGCCTTTCCTGCATCACCACGTTCAAGGGCGGATACTGCGGACACCAGGGCTGCAAGGCCAACGCTGACTGCGACAAAGATTCAGCCTGCGTGATGGTCAAAGACGGCAAAAACTACTGCTTTAAGAGCTGCCAAGCCGCGAGCGACTGCTCCTTTTGTCGCCCTGATGGCCTCTACGCCACCTGCGCCAACAACGCCGTGTTTGCAGAAGCCGGCACTTTGGGTTCGGTGTGCGTGCCGTCGTTATGAGCGGAGAGCCTTCCGTGCTTCCGCGATGAACGGCCTGCGAACGACATCCGTTGGGCTGGACTGAAGGCGCCCGGTGAATCGATCGTCCCCAATATTGTAAGTCATTGCTCCCATTGTGCTCGGCGCCGTCCGTAAACTGTCAAAGTCCCACCAACGGAGCCAAGCCAACATGTTTGGAAGGTCGATTCTCAAGCGACGTGAACTGATCTTGGGCCTAGGCTCGGCGAGCTTCTTGGCCGTCCCGGTTTTCCGGGAAACGCTCGCGGAGGCCCAGGGAGGGGCCTTTCCAGTGCGTTTTGTGCCGATTTACTTGCCGGGCAGTGCGACTCCGGGCAACTACAATTTTCCAGGCGTGCTTTCACCCTTAGCATCGTTTCAAGGTGATTCCATTGTCTTCAACGGCGTTGCCAACAATGCCGCTGCAGATATCGCGTCGGGAACGGGCGAGCCCCACGCCGCGGAGCTGATGAGCTTGCTCACGGGAGACAGAGCGAAATCGAACAGCATCGATCAAATAATTGCCGACAAGATCAGCTCACAACTCAAGTTCACGTCACTCCAGTTTGGCGTCGTGACGGAAACTGCCAGCAATCCCACTAACCAGAAACGCATGATCTATCGAGGGGGCACTCCGCAGCCGCCTGTGGAAAATCCCGCGGAAATGTTCACGCGCCTATTCGGTAACGGAACTCCGCTACCCCAGCCGGCCCCAACGGGATCCACACCGCCCGCTTCGGCGTCTTCAATCGATCTGAGCGCAGATGGCAAGAGCATGATCGATGCGCTGACCGCTGAGGTCACGGAATTGAAGGCAGTCGCTGGCATCGGGGAGCAGGCAAAGCTGGATCAGCACCTGACTTCCCTACGAGAACTTGAGAAACAGATAGTGGGTGTGCCCTCAGCCGGCACCGGTGGTGGTAGTGGCAGTGGCGCACCGGCTCCGAGCCCGGGTTGTCAGGCGCCGGCTCTCACTCCGGTGGCGTACGCTCAGTCTTATCCTCCTGGGTCCGGGCCGGATCCCGATATTGCGGCTGTGACCGGCCAGCAATTTGAGCTGATTTATCAGGCGCTCAGCTGCGACTTGAGTCGCGTTGCGTCGATGCAACTTTTGGGGACGGCGCACACGGAGGTCTATTTCAAGTGGCTTGGAGCGGATGCAGATCATCATGGTTTGGAACACGAGCAAGACAATGCCCCCGTCGGCGTACTGCTCGATAAGGTTCAAACGTTCTTCGCCGGCGAGATTGCGAAGTTCTTGACTCGGTTGAAATCGACCCCCGAAGGTAGCGGAACCATGTTGGATAATTCCGTGATTCTGTTTTTTACGGACTTCGGAAACGCGGCGGAGCATTCGCACGAGAACGTTCCATTCCTTACCTTTGGGCGAGCTGGTGGCAAGATCACTCCGGGCCGCACCATCGACTACGCTGGAGGATCGCACAATTCTCTGCTCGGCAGCGTGTTGAACGTCTTTGGTATCACCCCGAGCGGTGGCGCCAGCGGTGGTTCCCCTATCTCTCTAGGTTAACTTTTAAGTAGTGATGGGTGCCCTCCCGCGGCGACCTTTAGGGCGATGCTTGGGAGGGGCGGCTGCCGTGCACGCGGCAGCGGGGAGCGCATCCAAGCAAAGAGCCTACCCCAGCACCATCGCCGGCCCACCGCCGTCGTCGCCCACCGGCTTATCAACGCCAAACACGTTGATAAGGCCTCGCAATAAATTCGTGTGCCCGCCGCCTGGGATGTTACGACCCGGAGTGATTTTGCCCCCACCGCGTCCGAATACATAGAAAGGCAACTGATCGTGTGAGTGACCACTTGAGTCCGAGAAATCGGTGAAGAAGAGCACCACCGAGTTATCAAGCATGGTGCCGCTGCCCTCCGGTGTGGACTTGAGACGATTCAGAAATGTGGCGATTTCGCTGGAAAAGAAGCTCTGAACCTTGTTGAGGCTCGGGCCCGTTCCGGATGCTTGGTTGTGTTCGAGAGCATGGTGGTCATCTTTAATGCCGAGCCAGTCGTAGCTCACTTCGGTGTGGGCGCTGCAGAGAAGCTGCATGGATCCCACGCGAGTAAGGTCACACACCAGGGCCTGGTAGAGCAATTCAAATTGTTGACTGGTGACGTTCGGGATGTCGGGGCTGGGGCCTGAGCCTGGAGGATACGACTGCGCAAACGGCACCGACGCGAGAGCGGGTGCCATGCAGCCTGACCCAGGCGTGACCCCAACTCCGCCGCCGCCGCCAGGATTCGGCATCCCGGGTGTCGTGGTCACGATTTGTTTTTCGAGCTCTCGCAGCGAAGTGAGATGTTGGTCGAGTTTCGCCTGCTCGCCGATACCCCCAACAGCCTTAAGCTCGGTGACTTCGGCGATCAGTGCGTCGAGCATGCTTTTGCCATCGGCACTGGTGTCAACCATGGGTGCGGGCACTTTTGGGGTCGAGCCTGATGGGGTGGGTGCAGGCGGTGGTGCGCCACCTGAAAACAGGCGCGAGAGCAGAGCCATGGGTGACTGAATGGGGGGCTGCGCCACTCCTTGCCTGAAGCTCATTCTGGCTTGCAGGGGACCGTTCGAATGTGTCTCGGTGACGACGCCCGCCTCGATGCTTGAGAACTTTGTTTGCGTGCCGATCTGAGCGGCAATTATCTGATCGATGCTGTCCGCTACGGCGTACTGAGTGATGGTGTCGCCGTTCGCCTTAGCACTGCTATTGCCCGTAAGGAGCGTCGTGATCGCCGCCGCATGGGGCTCACTGGTTCGACCCCAGAGGGCGGAGCCAGCGTTGTTATCCAGCGTGAAGAACAGAGATTCGGAGGCAAACGGGGCCAGCGCGGAGAGCACACCATCCAAGCGGAAGCTGTAGCTGGCGATGTTCTCTCCGCTCCGCGGATTCGTGGAATTTCCTGGCAAATAAATGGGTATGAAGCGGACGGGAAAGCTCGCGGCCTGTGCTTCTGCGAGCGTTTCCCGAAACACGGGGATCCCCAAAAAGCTTGCTGAGCCAAGGCTTAGCAAGAGTTCGCGGCGTTTCAGAATACTTCTGGAAGGCATAGCTAATTCAACCTCGCTAATGGGGATTATTGATCCGACCGAAACCCGTATTCGTCGCGTTTCACGAGCGCGACCAAGAGCTCACGCATATCGGAGTGGGAAACGCGAAGGCTGCTCGAAAGCGCTTGAACAATGGCCTGATCGCGCAAGACTTTGGGATCGGTGTCAGGCGTCGACACCGTTTCTCGTCCGAGCGACCAACGAACGGATTCGCGAGCGACGCAATCTCTGACCACTTGGCTTTTCGCGATGCGCTGGGTGAACTCCAGAGCGTTGGCAAAAGGTCCGTCGATCTCGGGTGAGATCGACTTGATTTCACCCGTGGCGTCGATTGGTTTGCCATTCTCGGAGGTGCGATAGGCACCCGTGGCATCGTAGTTTTCAAAGCCAAATCCGAGCGGATCCATCAAGCTATGGCAACCGGCGCAGACGCTGCCCGCTTGCTCATGTGCGAGGAAGCGTTCGCGTGTGGTCAGGTTCGGATCCAGCGCCACCGGCGTAACTTTGAGATCTGCTGGCGGCGGCGGCACCGTGCCGCACATCACCCGCGTTCGCAGAACCTTGCCTCGGCGAATTGGAAACGAATCGGTAGCCTTTGATGTGGCCACCAAGAATGCAGGTTGAGTGAGAATTCCCAGGCGCTGATCCGCCGGGAGCGTGACCTTTTGCCAATCGGCAGGTGCTTGGCCAAGGCCGTAGAGCGACCCAAGCTCGGCATTCGCGATGCTCCAATCGGCGTTGAATAGAGCTTCCAAGGATCCGTTCGTCGTGAGCACACTTCCAACGAAACGCTGTGATTCCTCGGCAACCGCAACGGACAGCGATGGAGTGTAGGCTGGAAATTTCGCCTGGTCCTTGGCGACGTGGCCGGCAGCGGCAATTCCAAGCCACTCGGTGACAAAGCTTGCGACCCACGGTGTGCTGTCCACGCTACCAAGAAGTCGGCGCACTTGTGCTTCTCGCTCGGCCGGTGTTCCCAATTTTCCGGCTTCCGCGGCCGCTACGAGATCCGTATCTGGAGGTGCACCGGTAACGAGATAGGAAATCTGAGTTGCGAGCTCATAACTGGTGAGTTTTCGATCAACGCCGGAGCCTTCCCCCATCTCCGTTTTGTACAGAAAATACGGCGATTGAAGCATCGTTTCGGCCACCAGATGAATCGCCGCAGCGTAATCCGAGCGTCCGCGCTTATCCTGGAAGATCGTTGAATAGCGCGTCACATCGCTGGCCACGAGCGGCCGGCGAAACGCACGCTTGCCAAACTGTTGGATGAAGGTCGTTGCACACGCCACTTCCGCGGCAGCCGCGGCCCCGTTCGTGCAAGGGGCTTCTTTGGCGACATCGAGCCCCGCCGCCAGCGACTTCGCAGTGCTCGCGTAT
The DNA here is from genome assembly GCA_038246305.1 of Polyangiales bacterium. Lineage (GTDB taxonomy): Bacteria > Myxococcota_A > Polyangia > Polyangiales > Polyangiaceae > JBBRRP01. The sequence goes on from JBBRRP010000013.1 coordinate 18,337, forward strand.
TGCTCCGCGAGGAGCGGCGTGACCGACAGGATGGCTGAGATGTTATCGTAGCCAAGCGACGAGTCGTCGTCGATGAATTTGCTGGTGACACCTGGAGCTGCAGCGAGCACACGGTGCGCTGTGTTTTCGTATTCCACCTTGTTGAGACGGCGGAGCGCAACCGGGCCAAGTGCTCCCGCCGCGGGAAGCTGGACGGGGACGACGGGCACTGTCGATGTGCCGGTGGGCGTGACCATGGGAGTTCCCGGAGAACTCGTTGTGCCCGGAGGAACGTTGGAGCCGCTGGGCGTGCCAGTGGGGCTACCAGATCGTCCAGGTGAACGTGAGGACGATGTAACCTGGGCACTGCAGGCTGCTCCAAAGAGCGATAAACCCAAACCGAGGTACTGGAAAGGTCGTGTTTTCATAGGATCACCTTCAAAAACTGCCTCCTAATGCTAAAGGCGGAGCAGCAGGATTTTGGGGTCATCCGCAAGCGATAATGTGGACTCTAGGACCAAATTCTATTTGCACTTGCAAATACCGCCCCCGCGGCCAGCACGAATTGGGCACACCATTACTAAGCAGATTGCAGGCGCATTTCCGCCTGAGACGCGTCAGCGCGTTGGTACTGACTCCAATACGCGCTCGGCTCAACGCCCATATGGCGACGGAATACTCGCGCGAAATAGCTGCGATCCTCTATCCCAACTAGCTGAGCCACTTCCTTCACGCGAGCTCCGGAATCTCGAAGCAAATGGGCCGCCTTCTCGACGCGCAGCTTCGTCACGTAGTTCATGGGCGAACTACCAAAGGCGCTGCGGAATGAGCGCAAAAAGGAACTGCGCGACATATGAGCGATCTCAGCTAACGAATCCACGGTGATGGACCGATCAAAGTTTCGGTCGAGCCATTGCATCACCCCGGACAGGCGAACCAGCGATTGAGGCAACGGCGCCCCCATCGCACCGTAGTTGCGTGTTAGCTCAATCATGACGTGGCAAAGGTGAGCCGTGGCCGCCGCAGCGAAGCCTGGCTGCTTTTGCCATATCTCGCGCCGCATGCGACGGATGGATGTTAAAATCTCGGTCAACGTTCCCGGATCCACCTGCAGCCTGCTCTGGAACTCGTGTCGCGCCCGCAGCTTCGGCTCCGCTTGGAACAAGGCACTGTAGCCGGGCGCCTGAAGCAGCTGATTTTCCGGCAATTGCAGCCGCCGTGGGTCAAAGATGATGTTGGTGAGGCCAAGCTCCTCGCACTCGTCGTAACCATGTGCGGTGTCCGCCGGGATCACAAATGCGTCCCCCGGCCCCACCATGAACGTCTCATTGTCGAGCAGGTGACGAGCAGAGCCGTGCGTCACCAGCACGAGCTCCCAGTACCCTCCATGGCGGTGCAACGGCATTGGCACATGGTTCTCTACTGGGCCCGTGAAGATTGGAAACTCTGCGAGACGATCGCCAAGCCACATCGCTTAGGGAGACTAGCATCGATGCCATAAGGCGTCGACAATGTTGGGGTGCAGAGTGGGTTACACCAGCACGTGTATTAAGGTGTACGCACGAATGATTGCGTCTTCATTGGCGATACCAAGGCGATGTCGAACCTTACGGCGCCGGCCTTCTCTCGGAAGCACTTGATTGACAACTAACCATATCATCATCAATATCAGCGTATGCATGAGGCGGCTATCAAGCGAGTGACGGTGAATCTCCCAAGGGACCTCTTGGGTACTGCGCAACGCGTGTCCGGGGTTGGCATCACCGAGACAATCATCGAAGGGCTTGAGCTGCTCCGTCGCCGCCAGGCGGCCAAGCATGCCAAAGCGCTTCGCGGCAAGCTCGTATTAGATATTGACCTTGGAGTCTCGCGTGAGCGTCGTCGTTGATACCTCGGTTTGGATCGAATATTTTCGTGGAACGGGCGCGTCAGAGCTGGAGTCGCTGCTTGATGATGGGCTTGTTTTGCTTGCGCCCTTGGTGGCCGCAGAGCTCACGAGTGCCCCGTTGAGTCTTCGGGAACGCTCTTCCATCAAACAAATGCTTGAAGATCTGCCGCTTCATCCAACACCGCTCAAGCATTGGTGTTCTGTTGGCGAGCTGCGGAGTAACTGTCGCCGAATGGGGCTCTCCGTCTCAACGCCCGATGCTCATGTGGCACAGTGCGCGCTCGAAGCCGGAGCGGAGCTTTGGTCGGCCGATGCTATCTTTCGCCAGATCGCCCGCAAGGTGAAGCTAGAGCTTCATACGGGCTGATGCCTGTCGCTCACAGGCTCCGTCAAGCGACACATCGGTGAGTTTCAAGCGAACATCATGGCACCATCGCAGGGCCAATGGTCACGTAATCGGGTGCGGTGGCCTTCGCTTGTGCCGCAATCCAATCAGCTGAGCGCGCGGTTCTTTCAACACGGAGCTCGTCGATCGATCCGTCGAAAAAGCCGTGCGAGAGGTCTTCTTCGCCGCCGATCACGATTCGGTCACTGGGCGTGGACGGAAACATCGCTGGCGCCCACTGAGTCGTCAACGGATTGCCCAGGCGAGCGCCATCCACATAGACGCTGATCTTCTTGCCTGCAATATCTCCAACCACCGTGATGTAGTGCCAGGCGTCGTTGGGAGCCACACCTCCGTCCGTTTGATTCTGCTCGTAGTTGGACTCATCAGCGTTGAACTCACCGATGACCCCGAGATCCGTTGAGAGCGCCATGGAGATGCGCGAGAGATGTCCATCGGTATCATGCGTCCCGACACCGAGCACGATAGCTTGGTTCGAATCCACCGGGCCCTTGTGGCGAACCCAAGCCGACACTGTCGCTCCCGCTGCGCTGTCCACCAGCGACGTCTGCTTGGCCAGCATCACGTATTGGGGCGTTGGCGGGAGATCACCGTGATTGGGATCGGCATTGTCGAGCAGGATGGCTTGCCCCGTGTGGCCCGTGGCAAAGGCTGCTTGCACGTCGGCGCCGTTGAAGTGGTGTGATGTTGAATCGCGCGCCCTGTCGCTGAAGTGCCAAACGGCGGCAAACGTATCGCTCCACACGTTTTCGCCGTGATTTGCGGGCAATGCGGCGACATTGGGGTTCCCGTAATAGACATAGAATCCGTTCGCCGTGGCAGCTTTAAGATCGCTCAGGCGAACCCAAATCGTCGATCTGCCAGCGGGATCCCAAACTTCGATTTCATGTTGAAGTGGCAGCCCTTGAGCATCCGCGAAGCGCACTACCTCGCCATTGGCCCCTCCCTCCTCGGCACTGATCGTCCCTGCTGGCAACGAAACGAGCACCGGGAAATCGGTGAGACCGTCCGAAACCTGCGCTGCTGGCAATGTGAGCTTTCGGCGCATCGGAAAATCGGTGAGAATAATCGGCGCACTGCCGCCGCTCGCAGGGCTTGCACCACCGGCACCAACACTGCTGCCACCCGTGTTGTTCGTTCCTCCGGCACTCGGCACGTTGGGGCTTCCGCCCATTGAGTTCCCACCGGAGCTTGCCCCGAGCGCGCCACCAACAGAATTGCTACCTCCGGCGCTCGTACTCATGGTTGCACCTCCAGTCGCGCGACCTCCCGTCACGCCATTCGAGCTGGTCGGGGCGCCGCCACACTTGGTCGAGTTGGACGTGTTCGGCTCACTCGAACAGGCTGCAATTAGCGCAAAGCTGCCCACCAACCCGAGCCTTCTCAGAAAGCCCCTAGGGAATGTGCGCGCACTCGAAAGTCTGTACGACATGAACCAACGACGGTAATCCAAATGCATATTCTCACCCATAAAGCCCCGGCAATGGACCCGTATTCCAACGCGCGTCGCCCTGCATGGTCTTGTTGTAACCGAGGCGTTTGAAGGTTTCGACCCACATATCCGCGACCGTACGCCCTGTGAACTGCAGATAGCTGCCGCCATTAAGCCCGAGGGACTTTCCGCCAAAGAGCGCAAGCGGCGCATCCTCGATGCTGTGCTCGGCACCGATCGTACAATCGTTGAAATACACTACGAGCGTGTTGTCCAACAGCGAACCAGCTCCGTCGGGTGTATTCTTCATATCTAGCAGGAATTTGGCCGTGATATCCGCGTAAAATTTGTCGATCTGCCCGAGCTTGCTCATCAACCCACCATGAGAAAGCGTGTGGTGCCCCTCACCCACCGTGAGCGGACCAAACAGCTTCACGTCGGAGTTCCCATAGCTGAAAGTTACGGTTGCGACCCGTGTGATGTCGCAGAGGAATGCAGAACGCACGATCTCTAGTTGTTGTTGTGCGGCCAGTTGGTGTTGCGTGTCGTCCAGGTTTAAGGGTTCAGCAGGAATGGCGGTGGGGAGAGGGCTCAACACCGGCTTACTGCAACTCGCTGAGACTCCTGAAACCTGTGTTTCCAAAGCGCGGATTGCTGCCAGGTGGGATTCAAGCTTTGGAAGTTGAGAACTTGGCACCTGGGCTTGCAGGCGCCCAAGATCAGCGGTGATAAAGTCGAGAATGCTCTTATTTCTGGCTCTATTGTGATCCAGTGCTCCTTGATCGATCCCAGTAACAACGCCTGCAAACACGTTGTTGAAGACGATGTCTGGGCGTGTCTCGGCCCAGAGCGGTTGATTGAGATCCGCGTACGACAACACTCGGAGGCACGCCTCCCCAGATCCCTTGGCAGACCCAGCAGAAGCCCCCAGTTGCAACGAACCCAACGGCGTACCCTGGAACGCGGGGACATTTTTTAACAGTTCCTGATCCACAGAAGCAGCGGTTCCAGTGATCGCTTTGGTGTCGGCATCAGTTAGATCTTCACCCGCGGCACCGGGGACCAGCGGCCAGCCATGGGCTGGGGATGGGCACATCACGGACATCATTCCAGCGCCGTGTTTGTCACCGATCCACTCGGTGTCGCGGGGCAAATCGACTCCCTTCATCACGACCATGTCCGACCGCAATGCATCGAAGGAGCTTAAAATCGGGCTGGTACCCCAATCTTTGACGCCACCCGTGGAGGGAAACCAATCGAGTGGGCTGGTTCCGCAGGGACGATGGATGATGAGAAGCCGTTGCGGCCCTGTTGCTTGGGCTTCGGCATTGAGCAACGGACGAAGCAAGCTGGCAGCGCCCGCCGTGCCGAGGCCAGCGAGAAATGAACGCCGTAAGATGCGCGAGGCAGTAGGTGTCATGGTTCTGTTCCTCTCAGTTCAACTGAATGTCTCGGATCCCGAAGGCCGGCGAAGTGAGCAGTTTCTCAAATAGAACTCGAAAGCTGCCTGTTTGAGCAAAGGCATCTTTTGCGCGAGTGAGATCGCAGGACTCCACTTGCGTTGAGTAGCCAAGAGCGTATTTCGTGAGCGTCTTTGACGAGCAATCCGCGGAACGTCGGCCACTCGTGAGTCGCTGTGCCAGGTCCGTGATGCCGGTGACGGGACCGTCAAGATCCGCGCCGAAACCTACGAGTACAGAATCGCCAGATACTGCAGCACCTTTCGCGTCCGTGGTGCGATATCGACCGATGGGGTCAAACTGTTCTAGCGTTAACCCGAGGGGGTCGAATAGAGCGTGGCAGCCTGCACACGTTGGCAACGTCGCGCGTTGTTGGGCCAGTTCGCGTTCCGTCCCCATCATTGTTTTTGCGACATCCACTGCGCTCGCTGGTGGTGCCGGAATGCTCCCGCCGCAGACGAAAGCATTGCGAATAAAGAGTCCCCGATGGATCGGATCTCCGAGCGAAAGTCGTTTGTTGGTGGCCGCCAATATTCCGGGCTGGGTGAGAAGCCCCGCAGCCGGGACTGTCGTCGGGAGCTCGACCGGTACCAACGCCGCGCCCATGACGCCCGTGAGTGCGTACACAGCCGCAAGCCCGTCGTTAGCGTACACTTTGCGCGAGGTGAGAAGATCGGAGAACTTCCCACTCCAAACCACGTTACGCACGAATGCTTGCGCACCTTCATACAAGCTCGCTTTAAGCGTTGCCGTGTACTCGGGGAACAAGTCGGCATCCTTGGCACTGCCAGGGATCTTCTCGACACCCGCCCAATATCCGACCAGGTGACTTACCTGGTTTTGTGCGGCGGGCAAAGCCAAGAGGCGACCCACCTCGGCCGCAAATACCGTGTTATCGCTCAACGTGCCGTCATTGGCCTTGGCCCAAAGTGCATCGTCAGGGCCCGAATTGAGCAAGAGAAAGCTCAAAGCGCTGGCGCGTTCATGCGCGCTCATCGTGACAGGCGCAGTGGATATCGCTGCGTTGACTCCCAGTTCTCGTCTGTAAATGAAAGACGGCGATCCAAGTGCCGCTTGCACGACCAAGCTGAGCGCTGAGTCAGCTCCGTCTGCGGTGGCGTAGTCGTTGTAGATTTTGAGTAGGTCTGCGACTTCGTTTTCAGCTAACGGACGGCGCCAGGCTCGTGCCACCTTTTCACGCACAAATTGCTCCACGCAGGCGGGCGTGACACTCGCTCCACAAGGCTTGGCCAGGCTGGCAATCTTGATCGCCGCACGTTGGTAGCCCTGCGCAGCCGCTGCATCTACTTTGAACGCTTCAGATTCGTTCGTGTAGTTGCCGCTGGTGCTCGCCGCCGCAGTGATTTGGGCGTCACCTCCGGTGAGCGCAACGCCGAGCACGTCGTTCACCACATTCACGTACTCCTCATCCGTCAGCATCCAGATCCTGGCAGGAGCGAGCGGGGCGCCTTCGGTGCACGCGGTTGCGCCATCCAGGCCATTGCCGCCAGTCACGGCGCCCGGTGCCGAGGAAATACCGCCCGGCGATCCACCAGAACCCGACCCGACGCTGCTCGTCGAGCCCGGGTTGTTCGGCGATCCAAGCGTTCCGGGCGACGCGGTGCCCGGTGCGTAGCCGTTCCGATCGGCGACGTTCGTCGAGCAGGCCAAACCGGACGCGGCACAAATGATAGCCATTCCCCAAATGCGGTGTGGGGCCAAAAGAGTCATGTTCTGCTCCTTGATGACGGACTCGATCTTGAGTCGTCTTCACCACAAGTTACAAGCTGGGCGGCGCCATCGCCATTCCTTCTTGAGGATAGAAATTCGCGTTTTACGACAGACCTCCGGAACCGCCACGTGCCAGGCGCGTGTCAAAAACGAGAAATGTAGCTATTCTGGAGCCATGCGCGTCGGCATTGCACTCTATACCTTGAGCGGCTTCCCCCAAGACTGCCTGCGCGGCGTGGCTGCTTTTGCGCGCCCCGACCGACCGTGGACCTTCGACTACGCGGGCCAAAACCTCGAAGGTGTGAAGGGCCTGTTGCGCGAGAACCCCGACGGGATCCTCGTCAGTAGCGCTGACCCAAAGGTTCTTCATCTGCTGAGGGACGCGGGAGTGCCCACCGTGAACATGCACTATGCTGCCACACCGAAGGAGCTCGGACATCTGCGCAACGACGATGTCGCAGTGGGGAAAATGGCCGCCGGTTATTTTTTGCAGCGAGCGTTCACACGCTTCGCCTATTTCCGCCAAACCGGGGACGAACAGGACGAAAGGTTGGCGGGCTTTGCGACAGAGCTTCACGCCAAAGGATTCCCCTGTCACTCATTCGATGAAGCGATAGCTGGGCCTTCCGAGACGCAGGGCAAGATTTTCGAGCGCAAGTTGGCGGAGTGGCTCTTGGCGCTCCCGAAGCCAATTGGCCTCTTTTGCGTGGGGGACCATCACGCTTGGATCATCGCCGAAAGGTGCCAAAGATTGGGCATTCGCGTGCCCGATGAAGTCGCGATCTTAGGTGAAGGCAACGACATCACGCTCTGTGCTCTCGCCAATCCGCAGCTCAGCAGTGTGCAGACTGCCCACGAGCGCATCGGCTATGAAGCCGCCGAACTTCTGGATCAAATGGTGAACGGAAAGGCACCCAAGAATCTGCAGTGGAAGGTCCCTCCCGTGCGCGTCGTGGAGCGAAGATCCACCGACGGAGTCGCGGCCTCGGACAAAGCCGTAGCCGCCGCGCTCCAGTACATGAAAACGCACTTGATCGATTCGGAAGGGTTACTCGCCCTCTGCGAACGCCTCCATTCTTCACGTCGAGCACTCGAACGCAGATTCACCTCCACCACTGGGATGAGCCCGGCAGAAGCCTGGACGCGCTTTCGAGTGGAAGAAGCACGGAGGCTCTTAGCGGATACTGAGCTACCTATTGCTCAAGTGGCTGAAAAGGCGGGCTTTACGGATGCGAAACACTTGTGCTTGGTGTTCAAGAAGTTCGTAAGGGAGACACCGCGTGACTTTCGGCGACACGCGTCGCCCTAGGGGATCGCGGCTACGGTGCGCAGCTAAATACCCCCGGAATATCCGAATCCACCCACGCCGGCTTAGCCTCCGAGACCATACTGGCGTCGTGGTGCCCGGCCGTAACATCTTTCATCGTGGTGCCTTGCCCTTCATCGAAGTGATAATAAGCGACAAGGCCCGGCTCGTTGCCTTTGAGCAATACTTTCATATCACGGGTGATATCCGCGGCTGTGCGTGAGATGTTCCAGACGCGCACTTCGTCAATCACACCGTCGAAGCCCTCAATACCAAACTGCGACGAGGCTCCGATCAAGAGCGGCGAATCATTGGTGGACCAATCTGGCTCGGCGTTGGGTGATGGGATGGGTTGCACAATGCCATTGACCGTGAACTGAAACTTGTTGTTAAGCCCATCGTAGGCATACGTCAGGTGTAGCCAGCCCACCTCCGGCACGGCCGGCACGAGGGTCACTGTATTGTCGGCTCCACAGCCATTCCCATACGGATCGAGCGCTCCCAATCCTTCGCCGTCGATCCCAAAAACGTGGCAGTCCATGCCGGCGCCATACTCGATTAGGCTATGCTCCCCGATCCATTTTCCAGCACCAAAATAAGCCCAGAGCTCAATGGTGCGTGAGCTCCGCTGAAGGGGCAGATCGGCACCCAGGTTCGCGGTCACGAAATCATCAATATCGCCGCTGAACTTCAGCGCCTTACCGACGCCGCCCGGACACGGCACAAACGTGGCGCCCCCCGCGCCACTTCCACCTGCTGCTTCATTGCCACCTGCACCATTTTGGCCGCCTAGTGCCTGCAATTGGCCACCTGAGGACACGCCTCCCGTTTCAGCGATCGAGACACTCCCGCCAATGCCACTGTTAGCTTTTCCTCCAGTGCCGGCTGAACCGCCTGTGCTACGTTGATCCCCGCTTACGCTTGTAGCGCCGGAGCCCGAGGTTGAAGCGACACCGCCCGTACCCCCTACGCTGCCCATGCCACCAGTAGTTCTCACCGGGGGCGAGTTTCCGCAACCCAGAGCCAATAAAATCAAGGTGGTCGGAAGACCCACTCTCTCTCGATTTCGCGCTGACATGCCGAAGCAAGTTACCTACGAACTCTGCTCCCGCCATTCCTTCTTGAGGACAGAAGTTCGTCTTTTGCGACGAACCGAGATCCCGGTCCCTACGACAGCGAAATCAAGGCAGCTCCGCCTTCATCGCCCGGAAACTCGTGGTCCACTCCAAAGGCGTTCGTGATGCCTCGGAGCGCTCGAACGTGCGGGGCGTTACCGTAGCTGATCCGCCGACCCGTGCGCACGCTGCCTCCGGCGCGCCCGATAGTCGCCAATATCCCGGGGTTGGAATTGTGGTCTCCTCCCGCTGCGAGCTCTGAGGTGAGGAACACGAGCGTATTGTCCAACATGTTCCCCGAGCCTTCAGCGGTAGACTGGAGGCGCTTCACGAACGAGGCGTATTGGTCGAAAAAATACGTCGCCACGATGTCAATTTCGGGAAGGAATCCGTGTTCGAGCGAGTGATGATCGGCTGATACGCCGAGCCATGGGAAATTTAAGCTACTTTCGCCGGATCTGAAAATCTGATTGGTTGCCACGCGAGTGAGATCGCAAGCGAGCGCTTGGTACATCAAGTCCAGCTGTTGCCCGAGAATGACCGGGATGTCGCTCGAAGCTTCTGGAGCCGTTGGCGTCTTGCACCCCACACTCGGAGTTGCTCCTACCGGTGTACCACCAGGCGATACACCGCCCGTCATGCTGGTTGGGATCTTCTTTTCCAGCTCGCTCAGCGACGTGAGGTGTTGGTCGAGCTTCTCTTGCTCTTTCGTCCCCGCGAGCTGCTTGATGAGCAGCACTTCACCTTTGAGATGGTCTAAAAGGGCCCGGCGACGCGCTCCTGTGTCTACCGCCGGAGCGGGAGGCGGCGTTGCCGTGCCCGTCGAGGTGGCGGTGGGAGGCGGAGTGGGAAGGCTACCGTTGAACAATCGATTGAACATGACGGAGGGCTCATCGACTGCCGGCGCCGAGGTGTTGTCTCTGTTGCCCGCGGCCGGAGCCCGAGTAAAGACGCCAAATTGCAGCGAGGTAAATTTCACAGCTGCACTGATCTTTGCGCCAACTACCTCATCGATCGACGTCTTGCCTGAGCCGGATAAGACCGACGCAGTCGACTCGTCGTGAGGGCTCAAACCGCCACAGCATTGCTCGTTCCATGCGTCGTCCATGAAGATCATTTCCTTTTCCAAGGATGCGAAGGACTTCAGGGTGGTGTCAAAACCAAAGTTGCCCGCATCGCCGCTGACCTTGTGGTAAACGCCACCAGGTACCGTCAGGACCACAAAACGCAAGGGAAATGCGCTACCTTGGGCCTCTGCGAACGTATCTCGAAAGACCGGCTGAGCGAGGAACGCCGCCGCTCCGAGCGTTCGGAGTAGGTCGCGACGCTTCATGATGGAATTTGCCATTTGTGTCACCTCTGTTTGAGCGAAAGATCTTGAAAGCCTGGCTGAGCTCGGGAGCTCTATCGGTCACTCCGCAATGCGAAGCCCTCGGCTCGCGCGATGCCCACGACGATTTCTCGGATATCTGGATTGGCCTGCGTGATGCGGGCAGAAATGGAGGAAAGTGCGCAGGCTTCGGTCGGAACGTCTTCTCGGCCGGCAGCCCACCGGAAGGCTTCCCGCGTGGCACAATCGCGCAACACTTGGCTCACGGCCACCTTCTGTGAGAACTCGACGCCGCCCACGTAAGGCCCGTCGATTTCCGGTGAAACATCGACAATCGCCCCAGAGGCATCCACCGGCTTGCCGTTTTCGGCGCTCCGGAAGCTGCCTGCGGCATCATAGTTCTCGAAACCAAAACCCAACGGATCGATCAGGGTGTGGCAGCTGGAGCAAGCGGGCGAGGCGGAATGTTGAGCAAACCGTTCGCGGGTGGTCAGCGTTGTCGATGGGGCCGGGGGCTGAATCATCGCGTTAGCCGGCGGGGGCGGCAATGATCGACACATCACGCGCGTTCGCAGGTACTTGCCGCGCACAATGGGAAACGAATCTCCAGGCTTGGCGTGGCTTGCAAGGAATGCTGCTTGGGTCAAAATCCCCGCACGTTCGGTGGCTGGGAGATCGGTTCTTGCCGGAGTGGCGCCCGAAGGCGGTGCCTGCACGCCGTAGTAGGCACCCAACGCGCTATTTACTGTCGACCAATTGGCTGAAAATAATGTAGCGAGCGACCCATTCGAAGTATTGAGCACCGCATCAACAAAGCCATCAGCCTCCTCAGCGATGGGCGTGCGGAGGCCTTCAAACGCCGGAAAGAGCTTAGGATCTTTGGGGACTTGGGTGGTGTCACGCACCTGATCGATGCCAAGCCACTCCTCGACGAAACCGCGCAGCCAAGTGCTGGCACGGGGAGTTGCGATGAGGCGTCGCATCTGCGCTTCAATGGCGTCGGGCGTTCCTAGCGCGCTGTTGTCGGCCGCGAGAGTCAGCGCAGCGTCCGGCATGCTGCCCGTCGTGAGATAGGAGAGTTCGGTGGCCACTTCGTAAGGAGTGAGCACTCGATCGAGCGCTGCGCCGTCGCCCAGCTCCGTCTTGTAGAGGAAGAAGGGTGACTGCAGCATCACCTCGGCGAGGTACCCGATCGAAGCCGCGTAGTCGGCGCGGGCTCTTTCAGCCGAGAACAGTGCCGAGAACTGGCTGAGTTCCGTCGCATCGATGGGCCGGCGGTAGGCGCGCTTGCCAAAGCTCTTGACGAAGGTTTCAGCGCACGAGACTTCCTCGGCGCCTGCTGCAGCCGGAGCGCACGGTGCGAACGTCGCCACCTTCGCCACAACGCGCGCGGCCAAGGTGGTTGCGGCGTTCGAGTATTGTTCTGCCAAGACGGGAGGCACGACGAGCGTCGCCGAGAAATTCCGGAACGGCTGCTTCGGATCCGTCTGGAATGTTCGAGCCAGGCCATCAGTGGCGCCCACAAGATCTGCCACCGTATTATCGTACTCGGCATGAGTTAATCTGCGCACGGCGAGCGAAGACGCGGGCGGTTTGCATTGACCATCCGGGGTGAGACCAGTGGCGTCCACCACCACAGGAGGAGCCGCGGTGGGCGTTGTCCCCGTTCCAGACGTGCTCGGCCCGGGCCCTCCTGGGAGCGTGGTGCCCGCTGTGGTTGGGCCAGTGGGATTCGCCTTTCGACCGAGTTTTCCACCCGTTTCCGCAGTGCAAGCCATGCACGGTACCAAGGCGCAAGTGAACAACAGGGCATAGCTGGACGTGAATGACCGCATAGGATGCTCCTCCGCCAACTGCCGCAGGTGAATTCACTGCCGCAGGGCCGTCTGAAACTGGGGGGTGGTCGCCCAACTTCGCCTTTACCTTACGGTTTAGACCCCGCGCTCGCAACGACTCAGTTTTGACAGGAATGTCTGCTTTTGCGACACGCGTGACCAGATCTGCGGAAACCATTCGGCGCGGCTTCGATGTGGTAATGACGAGGAGCTTGCGGAGGTTGCTAACGAATCGGCACAATCGTCACGTTTTGAACGAACATCGACAGCATGAGCATGTCGTCCGCGTCTCCTGTAGCCACGACATCGCCGCGTGTTGCTGCGGACGCCATAACACATGCGTCGACGGCGTTGGAGCCACCACTAGCGGCTAGAAGTAGCCCTGCGGCTTGCCCCAGCTCGGGGCTCAGCGCTTCGAGGAGCGCGCTGTCGAGGAGCGCCCGGTGTGAGCCGCGCCACCATTCGGCGATCACGGCTGCTGGGATGGTAATGATAGCGCGCGACAACCTGCAGGCCTTGAGCAGCGCCAGGGCACCCGCGTGTCGACGTTCCAGTGCGATCAACACGCCGGTGTCGAATGTCACTCCCCGAGTTGCTCGGCGGACAACGGAACGGCGCGTAACTCTGCGGGTCACAAGGCGCCGAGCTTCTTGAGCCAGCGATCGACCTCGCGGTCCTGAATTTGGACTCCACTCCCCAAAGCATCCAGCGCCCGATCACGCGCCTCTTGACGAGCGGCGTCGGAGACCAGCTCGCTCAGCACCGCGGAGGCACTCCGGTTAACGCGCTTGGCTCTCCGGTCGAGGTAGCTGGCTGCGTTCGAATCCAGGGAAAAGCTACGTTTTTGCACTGGCATGGTCCTACCTCCGAGTAGGAACTATTCCTACCATTGGGTAAGACTCCATGCAAGTGCCCCGAGCAGGAGCGCCACCGCGTAGTGTGGCCTCGGAATACGCACACGCGAACACTTGATCGCGAATAAGCTGGCCGTCGGGCGCATCGAGGATCTCGCGGACTTCGCGCGGATCAAGGGAGCGCTGTGCGTGCAGCCCGAGACACTTGCGCACGGCCGCGGTTTGGACAATACTGAACCAAATGGTGCAGTATTGTCACGGTCGCCTTGATGCCTCGTTTTCCGCGCTTTCCGACGTGACCCGCCGCGGCGTGCTCGAGCAACTGGGCCGCAGAGACGCGTCGATCACTGACCTCGCGGACAAATTCCACATGACCCTCACGGGCATGAAGAAGCACGTCTCGGTTTTGGAGCAAGTCGGTCTGGTGGTGACCGAGAAGGTCGGGCGCGTGCGCACGTGCAAGCTCGGCGTCCGTCGCCTGGAGGAAGAGACGGCGTGGATCGAGAGGTATCGAATGCAGTGGGAGGAACGATTTGACGAGCTCGATCGCGTGGTCGCAGAGCGCCTTAACGATGAGCGGAAACGCAGGAAGAAGAATGATGCCAACCAAAAGAGAAAGTGAGCCAAGCCCGATGAAAAACCCAACAACGGCAGGACAAACATCCAATCGCGAGCTCGTGGTGACGCGCACAGTGAATGCGCCCGCGCGCATCGTGTTCGACGCGTGGACCACGCCGGAGCTGTTCAAGCGCTGGTGGGTGCCGAAGTCGTTTCCGATCACGTTGCTGTCGTGCGAGCAAGACGTGCGCGTGGGCGGCAAGTACAAACTGGTGTTCAGTGCGAACGGCTCCAACATGGAGTTCTTCGGCACGTACACGGAAGTAAAGCCGCACGCGCGCTTGGCCTGGACCAACGAAGAAGGCGGCCAAGAACAAATCACGACGGTGACGTTCGAGGAAAAGGACGGCAAGACGTTATTGACCGTTCACAATCTCTTCGCATCGAAGGAAGCGCTCGACGAAGAAATTGCCTCGGGCGGAACCGCTGCCCTACCCGAAACGCTCGACCAACTCGAAGAGCTCCTCGCGACGATGGTTCGGTGATTGCGCGCGATCACGTCACCTGGCAATCCTGTGGCTTATCCGCCCGAGATCCCTAAAGACGCTTCCACCAAAGGGTAGGGTGTATGCCACACTGAGACTTAACCGGCTCGTCCGCGGTATTTCCAGCCGCCGACAAAGCGGCGGTCATCGACAGCAGATTGCGGTAGAGAGCTGTTCGCGATCCAACACTTGGGGTTTGCCCTGGAGATCAATCAATCACGTCGACGCCGTTCAAACCGAACGCTGCGGCGGCCTTCAGCAGGTGACGATCGTGCGAGTGCACGTCGGTGAACCCGTGCAGGCTCGCGGTCGCCAGATGAATCGCATCGCCCGTGCGCAGGAACACGCTGCGATCAAGGGACAGAAATGCCTGCTCGACGGCGCGCTCGATGGCCGGATCGAAGGGAAGCCAGCTCCAGACGCCCGCAGTCTCGTCCGCGCGCACCCGCGTCCACACACTCTTCATCTGTGCCCGTGTCAGGCTGCCTTCTCGCACCTTGCGGTGAAGCGCCGCGATGATCTCTGAGCGCCCGAACCGCGAGCAGGATTTCGTGACCGGTTGGGCTGCCAAGGACCGTACGAGCTCGGCACCCGGTTCTGGCAGATAACACTTGAGAACGTAGTTTGAATCGAAATAGAGCATCAGCGCTCGCGGCTGTCGCCGATGAGATCAGCCGAGTCGGACTTCTGCTTCGGTAGCTTCGCTATCCAAGCTCGGCGATCGGGCAGAGGCACTCCGGCCCGTGCCGCCGCGCTAGGCGCCTGTAGAATGGCAACGACACGCCCGCGATCGGTGACCTGTAGCGGCGAGCGTGCCGCCTCGCGCACGAAGGCGCCAGTGCGGGCATGAAGATCGCGGATGGACACCGTTTTCATCTGAATGTGTCTCATGGTGTCACATCATGAATGAGCACGCAAGGCCTGAGCGCGGGGATTTACCCTAATTCGCCCAGATCTTGCCATAGCCAATTGCAGTGAACCACGGTGATTCGACGTTCATGTCGAACAGGCTTTTCTCGTTGCTGTTATCGAGCACCGAATCAAACTGGGTTCCGTCGGAGGACGTCTTGATGGCTGCGCGCCAGCCGGCGCCGACGAAAAGCCCGTTGCCGAATAGGATTTGCCCGTTAATGCCTGAGCCTTTGGCAGTCCACGTCACACCGTCGGGGCTGGTGAAAGCTTTGCAGCAGTTGGTCGCGACAAATACTCCTTTGCCAAAGGCGACACTTCCGAGGTCGCCCTCACCGCTAAACAACGGATCGTTTTGCACCTTGTTCCAGTTGATTCCATCGGTGCTCACGGCGTGAAGGCCTGCCGTGCCTACTGCGACAAACTTGCCATCACCAAATGTGACACCGTTAAAGTTTCCGTCACCCTTCACGTAATCGTGCCAATTTAGGCCATCCTCGCTCACCTTGCGGCAATCGTCTCCCACCGCAACGAGTTTGCCAGCACCAAAAGTCAGCGCGTGCCAGTGTCCCGCGTCGCCGGTGTTGGTCGCCTCTGTCCAGGCGATGCCATCCGCCGATCTGAACGCACTCGAACCCGCTGCGAAGATGTACTGGTTGTTTGCATAGATGGCCACCGCAGCGTGAAACCTTCGGTTAACGGGAGCGGCCGTTTGGTGGGTCCAGGTGATGCCATCTGGGCTCGTCCAAACCCCCGGATCGCCCACCGCAACGATGAGTCCACCGCCAATCGAGAAACTTGTGAAGGCGTTGTCTTGTCCATTCGATGCAACGTAGATGTCGTGAGACCACGCCTGGCCATTAAGCGAGATCAGTCGTCGTTCATCTTGGCCGCCCACAACGTAGACGTCCTTGGTCTTTCGCACACTCGGTGCCCCCCCGCCACCCACGCCTCCCGTCCCACCGCTGGAGTTGCCATTGCCTGCTCCGGCGGATAGGCTGCCTGCCGACGTCCCTCCGCTTCCGCCCGACAGCGCGCCCCCAACGGACGTGCCGCCTGTTCCGATGACGTTAATAGGTGAACCGCCTGAGCCCCCGAAAACCCCCAGCGAACCCCCGCTCTTAGCGTTGGCTCCTCCCACCGTTCCAGCCAGCGAGCTTGCTCCTCCCACGCTGGAGCTCGACCTTGAACTTGGGTTTGAGCTGCTCGAGCAGCCCATGGCTACGCACACACAGGTTAACATTAAGTATTTCATGATGTTTGCTGCCGATGGGATCGATCAACGCACGCCAAGTGAAGAATAGCAGAGGTCACTAAAGACACGCTTCCGCATTTGGTGCTCGCTGTCCACGCGATCCAGCAACTGTTGCGAAGTTCTTTGCGCCCCAGAAAATTCCTCGACGGCGCTCCGGATTTGGTAGTATTATTGTTCACGAATCGCGACTCCGGGCCAGACCACGACATAGGTCGCAGACCGGCTAGCTCAACTCAGCTTCCTGCGCGGCCAAAACTGGGCTCGCGACACACGGTTTGGAGTTCGGAAGGAGAATAGCGGAGCGCCGCGGCCGCGAGTATTGTAGACAGCGCCATGCTCACTAAAACCTACGCGACCAAGAAGGGCGATGTTTCGCTCCGTGTGACCCATGAATCGGACATCGATGCCTTGATCGCGCTCAACAAGCTCTGTTTCCCGAGCATGGTTGAGCAGAACGTGGTGTGGAATCGGGGGCAGCTTTTGAACCACCTACGCGTTTTCCCAGAGGGCCAGTTGCTGGCTGAGTTTGAAGGGCGAATCGTGGGGTCTATATCGAGCTTGATCGTGAGCTTGGGAACCGATCCCTATCGGCAGCACACCTACTCGGGCGTGACCGACGGAGGTTTCTTCCACAATCACGACCCGCAGGGTGACACGCTCTACGGTGCGGATGTGTACGTTCACCCTGACATGCAGGGATGCGGCATCGGACATGCTTTGTATGAAGCGCGACGCGAGCTGTGTCGGCGCCTGAATTTACGCCGCATTTTGGCGGGTGGCCGCTTGTACGGCTATCACGAAGTGGCCAAAGAAATGACCCCCGAGGACTACGTGCATGCCGTAGAAACGGGCAAGCGCCGTGACCTTGTGCTTAGCTTTCAATTGCGCGAGGGCTTCGTGGTTCGCGGGATCCTTCGCAGCTACATCCGCGACCCGCTCAGCAAGAATTGCGCTTCGCTGATCGAGTGGCAAAATCCCGACCATCGTCCGCGCCAGGACGAAGATTTTCGCAAAGTGCGCGTCGCGTGCGTGCAGTACCAAGTTCGACGCATCGCAAGCTTCCAGGAGTTCGCCGACCAGACGGAGTACTTCGTGGAGACCGCCGCCGATTATCGCGCGGATTTCGTAGTATTTCCGGAACTTTTTAGTGTTCAGTTGCTGAGCCAAGACAGCCTGAAAAAGCTGCCTTCCCTTGAAGGCATTCGGAAGCTCACGGAGCTGGAGCGGCCCTTCATGGAGCTCATGGGTCGCCTAGCTCGCGAATATGGATTGCACATCGTCGCCGGGTCTCACCCGATTCTGAGAAATGACGCCATCTACAACGTCTCGCCTCTGTTTTTTCCCGATGGCGGGCACGTCTTGCAACCGAAGCTTCACATCACACCCGCTGAGAAACGCTATTGGGGCATCACGGGGGGCAATGAGCTGCGCGTGTTCGCCACGCCCAAGGCCAAAGTCGGTATCTTGATTTGCTATGATGCTGAATTTCCTGAAGCGGCCCGCTACCTCGCCGATCAGGGCGCGGAGATCATCTTCGTTCCCTATTGCACCGACAACCGCGAGGGACACTTGCGCGTTCGCTACTGCTCGCAGGCCCGTGCCATCGAGAATCAAGTGTACGTGGCCACGGCGGGCGTCATCGGGAACTTGCCGAGCGTTGCCGCAATGGACATTCACTACGGTCAAGCAGCAGTGTTCACCCCGAGCGATTTTCAGTTTGCACGCGATGGCGTGCAGGCCCAGGCAGATAGCAACGTGGAAATGCTGCTCGTCACCGATCTGGACATCAACGACCTCTACCGCTCACGCGCCAGCGGCAGCGTGACCCCAGGCCTCGATCGCCGCAAAGATCTGTTCGAGTTTCGCTCAAAAGTGCAAAACGACCTCAACGATCTCACCCTCGAAGACTCACTGCCCATTGAGGCCACAGAAGAAGGTTGATCGAGGCGGCTGTCAGTTCTCCGCCGAGTACTGCACGCGCTGGCACACCGGAGCTTCAGGTCCGCTGGCAATTCGCGCCATCACTTGGGGGAGTTCACGGAACGCGCATTCGTGGATGAAAAGCGCATCGAGCGCTTCGTCATTCAACAGGCTCAGCGCGAGTGCTAGCCGATCTCGATGCTTGAAACGAGGTCGAGCATTCGGGCTCACGCTGCCCACTTGCGACGAACACAGGCTGAGTCGGCGCACATGAAAATCAGCCCCGAGCGGGAGGGAGACCAGCTTGTCGCCATAAAAGCTCAGCTCCACGATCTTTCCCTCGCATCGCACTAGACCGAGGCAGCTCTGCAAACCCTCACCCGAGCCACTGGCATGAAAGACAAGATCGCGATCTGAGCTCGCCTGCTCGGGTGAACGGAACTCCACACCGAGTGCAGCCGCTACAGCCTGACGCTCAGGATTGGTGTCGATCAATTCCACGCTCACGCCGGGAATGCGCTGAGCCAAACGCGCCACCAAGCAACCGACAGCACCCGCACCCACTACGCTGACGCGGTCGCCAACACGGAGTGCGGCATCCCAAATCCCATTCAGCGCTGTCTCCAGATTAGCCGCTAAAACAGCCCTTTCAGGCGGCACTGCCTCCGGCACCAAGATAACGTCAGAGGCCGGAACCACATACTGAGTTTGATGCGGA
Source organism: Polyangiales bacterium (assembly GCA_038246305.1). Classification (GTDB taxonomy): domain Bacteria; phylum Myxococcota_A; class Polyangia; order Polyangiales; family Polyangiaceae; genus JBBRRP01. The sequence continues at coordinate 37,578 of JBBRRP010000013.1, forward strand.
TACAGGCAAAATACCACGCGACCGATCCAATCGGCAGGGCCCTCTAAGACCCGGCCCACGTTCGAATAGCCATACTTGACGGGCCATGGGAAATCGCCCTCCTGATGGGGAGCACGCAAGCGCAAGTATTCGCTCGTCGGGATGCGCCCGAGAAACACCTGCGACTCAGTGCCGCGACTGACCGCTGTGTACAGCGTTCGCACCAGGACGTCCGTTGGAGCACGCGTAGCTAGGGCGGCGCGACGGATCTCAGAAGCTCCGACACCTGTGACCCAAAACGCATCTGCAAACGACATCTTCGAATAACCTGGCTGCGAGGAAGCTGAAAAGGTTGGCGCCAAGTTGCGTACCACGACGCACGGCCCGAACGCTGCTACTCTCTCTGGCACTCAGCGTGTTTAAGGGATTCAAACGGGAAATGGAGCCGGCGGCCCTGGAGCGTGAACTCGCGCGCTTCAGCCATTGGAACGCGCTCGCGCTTGTTTTGGCCACGTTGCTGTCGCTGGGCGCAGGGCGTTTGTGGCCGCTCGGGATCGTGACGGCATTTTCATTCAGCAGCTTCGTGGTGCGGCTCCGCGGGAATTGGACATCGACCGGCGCGTTCGGCAACGCGAATCTTGCAACCTGTATCCGGTGGGCGAGTGTCGTGGTGGCCTGTTTCGCACCTGATAGCACACCGCACTCCACCGTAGCGTTGCTGGCGCTTGGGATCTTTCTATTAGATGCGGTGGATGGGTGGTTAGCTCGGCGTTCTGGAGCGAGCCGTTTCGGCGCGCACCTGGACATGGAGAGTGATGCCCTCTTGGTGCTTTGGCTGGCGCTGTGGCTGCATCTGTTCGGAGGCTTGGGGCTGTGGCCGTTGGGTGCGGGCTTGCTGAGGTATGGTTACGTCTTGAGTATGGCGTGCTTTCGGACGCGTCGTGATACTGAGCGACGGTCACAGTTTGCGCGCTACGGATTTGGTGCCGTGGTGATCGGATTTTTGGCTGGGGTAGCACTGCCCAATCAGTACGGAGCTGCGCTGGCGCTTGTGGGTTCACTCTGGGTCGGTGTCTCCTTTGCGCGCTCGTTTTGGTGGGCTTTTGGGGTGCCATTGAAGGTTCGTCGATAACCAGGCAGTATGGCGCCGCTCAACCCATCCAAGAGAGGCTCCGATGAAGAAAATCAATTTGCTATCTGTAGTTGCGTTTTCGATTGCTGTTGCGTTGGTCGGCGCCAGCTCCCAGGTGAGCCAAGCCTCCCAAGAATGGCCGGATGAGCTATCCTTCTCCACGTCGCTGCATGGGCAAGGTGTCGAATTCAGCGACCGGCACCTGTCGTCGGATCGGCCCGGAGGTGGCTGTATCCACCAGGCGCACTTCCAAGTGCTGGGCTCAGACCGCGCAAACTTTGTCTACCGCGTTGTTGCCCCCGACATGGCCACTGCGCACTCAACCAGCCTGCTCGTCGCGCTCGGGATCGTGCAAGGCTTGAGTCCCGATCAAGTGGTGGGTGTCCTCAACCAGGCAGGCTTTGGCGTCCAAATCCGCGTCGAACAAGCCGGAGCTATCCCGCCCGGACCGCCCCACGCCGTCGCTCACCTCGTGGATCTGATGAAAGCCGCGATCGATGTCGCCTCGGATCGTCCAGGCGGTGGCTGCGCAGGCCTCATGCCCCGCCTCGATAGCGGTCTAGTCGCCCTGGGCTTCGCGGGCAGCTGCGTGCACCAGCAATGCCAAGGGCCCAACTGCCTACCGTAAACCCTCCGAGCGCCCCGCCTTGGCCACCTACTCGAACTTTTCTCCAAAGTGTTCTCGCAGGAAACTTCGAAGTGGCACATCGATTTCGTTGGGCGAGAAGTAAGCGTTAAAATCCGTCGTCGCGCCGAGGAGCTGACGCCGAATAGGATCGCTAAAATACAGCATATCGTCGCTGACCGTCATGTTGTCTTTGGGGCGAAGCCAGCGGTAGCCATAGCCATAAAACACCACTTTACGCGTGATTTCAGACACGTTCGGGCTGCCCGTGTGAAACAAGCGACGATCAAAGATGAGTGCGTCGCCGCGCTTCACCAGCACCGGAATCGCTCCCTCCGGTAGGCTGCCATCGGCTGGAACATCGAGGTTATTCTTCAAATGGCTCCCCGGAACCACCCAGGTATTCGCTCGGCCCGGCGCCGAGCAATCAGAAAGATAAAAGCCAACCTTGAGCGACAAACGCGGCCTCAGCTCAACTTCGAGATCCCGATTCACGCGTCCACTATCCTGGTGCCAGCCCAATGGACGTTGTTCGGCGGAACCTGTGAGGGCCGGATTGATCAAGAAATGGGAGTGATAACAGGCGATGTTCCAGCCCAGAATGCCCCAAACTTTAGGGAACGTGCGCGGCCAATCGATGAGATGTAGGAACGCAGGGTCGCGGTGCAAAACGTTGGACAGAAAAAACACGTCTTGGGGCGTGATGGCTTTCTTGGTGTACGGATCATAACCTGCATCGAGAACACGGCGATGCAGCGCATCTACCGCATGTTCCAGCTCCACAGCGCGAGCTTCGGGCAAGACCTCCTTGATGACCAAAAATCCTTGGCTCTCAAACGCGGACTTTTCTTCAGGAGTGAGACAGTCTTCGGGGCGAAAATTGAGCATGATGGGACGAGCCGGCACGGTGGGTGGCTTGGCTCCTAGAGAGAGCCGGTGACCGCTCCCCGGGCATAGCAGATTTCGCCACGCGGTAGTTCCGCACTGACTTGAGATCCGTGCGTCGAGCAGCAGCGGGTTGGCTTGGGCCGTGGGTCTTTGGCTTGGCGTGCACCCGCGGGCTTCGCGTTGCCAATGCGTGGCGAGCCTCGCTAGGCTACCGACCACGATGAAACCGCTCGCTCACACTTTCCCTCTTGGGTTCATTGGACTCGGCGTCATGGGGGGGTCGATGGCAGGCCACCTCTTGAATGCCGGTTACCCTCTCAATATTTTTAACCGAACCCGAGCCAAAGCCGATCCGTTGATAGCGAAGGGAGCACACTTTTGCGAGTCTGCCGCAGAGGTAGCACGCTGTTCGGATGTCATCTTCACGATGCTTGGCATGCCGAGCGACGTCGAGGAGATTTACCTCGGCCCCCCGGGTCTGCTCGAAAATGCAACCCCAGGCACTCTGCTGATCGATATGACCACATCGAGCCCCGCGCTCGCTCAAAGAATCTTTCGCGAGGCGCGCCAACGCGAAATAGCAAGCCTCGACGCTCCCGTTTCGGGCGGTGACATCGGCGCACGCGAGGCACGGCTTTCGATCATGGTGGGAGGAGAAGCTTCGGATTTTGAACGTGCGCTTCCGTTGCTCAAGATCCTCGGCACAACGATCGTTTTGCAGGGCAGAGCGGGCTCAGGTCAGCACACGAAACTCGCCAACCAAATTGCGATCGCCGGTGCCATGTTGGGAGTCTGCGAAGCATTGGGCTACGCCAAACGCGCCGGGCTCGACCCGCACCGAGTGCTCGAAAGCATCGGCTCGGGTGCAGCGGCTAGCTGGTCCTTAGCAAACCTCGCGCCGCGCATGTTGGCAGGAAATTTCGAACCAGGCTTTTTGGTCAAACACTTAGTCAAAGACCTCCGATTGGCGCTAGAATCCGGAGCACTATTGAACGCCCGAACGCCCACTGTGTCGTTAGCTGGTGAACTGTATCAAGAGCTCGTCGTCGCCGGCGGAGCTGAACAGGGAACCCAAGCACTCTTTCGCTTATTCGACTCAGAGTTCTGAAAGCGCCCTGCTGAGCGCCGACTGATTCACCCGTTCGAGGCGAACGGGTTTCGTCCAGTCGACGAGATTTGGCACAACATGGCACAACCCAACGTTGCTGCGCCGTATGATCGTCAGCATTTCCGCAGAATATTCGAGGAAAGAATGTGGCACGTCGTTTGCTGGAGCACGAACAGTGCGAACTATATTTGGTGCAGGACAAGGCCGACCTCCACGAACTCCGGCGCCAGCTCGGCCTAGTCAAGTAGGGTGAGAGCCCGATTGGTTGGTTGTGAGCCTACCGTGCTGGGCGCTTGAGAGATTGCTGAACCTGGAAGCGCTCCGTAAGCTGCAAAGCTGCTGAACACTACGCCCGACTGGGGCCAGGATGCTCAAAAAGTGTCGACTTAATTCGACATCCGTTAAAGTGTCGACTGTACTCGACGGATTCCATACTGTCGGATATAGTCTGTACGGCCGCTTGCCCGACGTTCACAGGAGTCGAGCGTGATCGCCCAATCGTTTTACCGCCTGCCGATCGAACGAGATGAATCGATGCCCTCCGAGGACTCGGCCCTCGAAGGCAATCGCGCCATCGGCGAAATCTCCTCCGGTTTCCATCATGGCAAGCCCTGCTTCTACAGCCGGACGGTTCACAACGACGTTGGAGCTGTTGCACAAAATGCGAATCGCCTTCGCGATGTCAACGATGGGCACTTTATATCCCTGTGACAAAACCCAAACGAACTCACACAGGGCTGGTAGCGCAATGGCCACCACGGCGGCTTGGGCTAGCTCCGCCTGAGCGATTTTGCTTTGCCTTTTGTCATCGCCCATTACTGCGCGCACGAGCACGTTGGTGTCGGCGGTAACGTTCACCGTTTTCCAGCCCAGCCGCTGGCCGCAGCTGCAGTGATTTGTTCGATCGATAGTGTCTGAGAACTCTTGGTCTTGAGCAGGTTGAACGCATCAGAGATACGGCCGGTGGATTCGGCCTTCACGATGATGCACCCGTCTGAAAGCATATCCACAACCACCTTTTGCCCAGGGCCAACGCCCAGATGCTTCATGACATCTTTGCGCAAAGTCACTTGCCCTTTTGAGGTGATAGTTAAAGTGGTCATCCCAAATCGTAAGGTACAATTGCCTTACCGTCAAACGCTCATCGCGGAGGTACAAAAATCGCGCCCGGCGTCATCCCAAGCACGGGGTGTCGCCGCATTGGCTAGTGCGAGCACCCGCCGCGCGGCGAGCGCCGCCGGATCGCGAAACAGCAAAAGCGAAGCGCTGGCGAGTTGGGTAGCGTCAGCTGCCAGTTCACCGCCGCTGTTTGGATCCATGAATGCCGCCACATTGCCGCCCGCCTGGGCCAGAATCGGCACGCCCACAGTGCGCGCTTCTGCCAACGCCATTCCGTAGGATTCGATGCGCGAGGCGGAAACGAAAAAGTGGTGAGCCTGAAGCGCCGGAGCGATTTGCTCGGGTGCGAGTGCACCGAGAAAGGTCACACGGTGCTTGAGAGCAGATTGCTCGGCGGCCGTTTTACACCGGGCCGCGTACACATGTTCCAAATCGTGACTGCCAATCACTGCGAGCTGAAAACGATCTTTCGCTTCTACTTGTCGCCCGAGCGACTCCAGGTACTCCAAGATACCTTTACTCGGCAGCAAGTTCGCGATCATGAGCGCGGAAGGAACTTCAGGCAACATGGGATCTGCGGTCCGCACCGGCTCACAGCCAGGCTCCACGATCGCTATGGAGCGCCCAAAGCCCAGGCCCCTCAGCACCTGCTTCATGAACCGGCTCGTGACCAGGCAAACGTCCGCGCACCCGAGCGCAGCCTTCTCCACAGCTGACAAATCTTCGACCCACAATGCGTCGGGGTGCTCGAGCAAGCTGGGTAAATAGTGCAATATGAGCCCGAATTTCAGCTGCGGATAAGCTGCGCACCAACTCGGGAACTCCGCCAAGAACAGGCTATCCACCCAACAGCGATCTCCAGGCGCACCCAACTTCAGCTTGGCGACCTGCTCTCTCTTCACAGGCTCGGCGGCGACCCCCAAACGTCCAAGTGCCGCCACGAGCTCGCGATTATACAACGTGCCGCCTGTGGTTGGCCCGTTCAGATCGGGCACCAGAAACCAGTGCTTCTCGTCCGACATCAGCTATCCGACAGCGAGCAGTCGAAGAGAACATCTTCACCCAGAATAAAACGCCGCGTGCGCGGCCGTAACGCGTGAGAGAGCTGTGAAACGGCCGGCAAGTGTAACCCCGGCCGACCTTTTCCGAGGAAGACTGGGCTGATCGTGAGGTGCAGTCGCGTGAGCACCTTGGCCTCCAAAAAATGTGAGAGCGTCACGCCTCCCCCTTCGATCAACAAACGCGAGAGCCCTTCGGATCGAAGAACCTCGACGATGCGGTGAGCCTGAAGTTGACTATTCTGGTCCTCAACTGGGATCACGGTGGCGTGACCCAAGGCAACCCTGTTGGGCCTGGCTGAGGCTTTGCAGATGATCAGCGTGCGCGCTTCAGAATCGCAAAATAGCTGCCGATCGGGCGCGAGCCGAAGCTCCGGATCGATGACCACACGCACAGGGTTTGGCCCTGGCGTCAAGCGCGTGGTGAGTTGAGGATCATCGGCCCGAACGGTGCCTCTCCCGACAATCACCGCATCACACAGCGCCCGTAAGCGATGCGTGTGCAGCACATCTTCCGGCCCCGTCACAAACTGAGAAGCGCCTTCCAAGGTGGCAATTTGTCCGTCAAGGCTCTGCCCCAGATGGCCTAACTTGAGCGTGCTCGCTGCGACACCGAGACACAACGGCAGGTAAAGGGCGAGAAGCTGTTGCGCCTCCGGCGACAGCTCAAAACGGCACTCGAAGCCGGATGGAAGCGCAGCGTCCAGCACGAGCGCACCGGGCTCATTCGGGAAAAATTCCGGATCGTGACCGCGTGTTAGGGTGACGGCACAGCGCTCACTCAGCGGTCTTCCCGTTTGGGCCCTTTCTGCCAAATGAAGCACGAGCTCCCAGGCCTCCTCCACCGACAATTTCGGCGCTTGCGACAGGACGAGTGGCTTCATGCGTCAAGAGCGCGTACCACGCCTGCATGGCAACCAGTTGGCTAAACGACGCGGGCGGCTTGCGCTACCACGCGCGAGCCTTCCGCTACTCGAAGGAGCTCTGGCAACCCTTTCGATGGGCACTCGGCGAATGGCTGTTGGGCTTTCAGCCAAAAGCTCCGACGTTGCTCTTGGCTGGCCCGAGCGGCGGCTACTGCATTCAGCCGTTTGTGTTTGAACGCTACGAGCGCATCGTGTGTTTGGAGCCTGATCCGATTGCCCGCTGGGTTTTCAGGCGAAAGCTTCGGAGAGCGCCGCTTGAGCGTCAACCACTTTTGGAGTTCGTCGTCGAGGATCATTTGATCCAGCACCCCGCGAAGTTGCCGAGGCTCGTTGAAAGTTTGGGGGATACAGCACTGATGTTCAGCAACATCATTGGGCAGGCTTGCGTGCTCTTGGGCGTGGATGAAGACGGCCCGGCCCTCGGAGCCGTGCGTGCTGCCGTTCAGGAAGCGATCAGCGGGCGCGCTTGGGCCAGCTTTCACGATCGCGTCTCAGGCTATCTGCGCCCGAACTTCGACCAACCCTTCTGGTGCGAGACACGCATGACGGACGATGAACTGACAGAGCACCTCTTCGAGGGGTCCCAAGGTTTACCCGAGGAACCGGAGCGCGCGCTCACCTGTCATCTGACCGATGGCTTTTTTCCCGATGCGCTGCCGAATTCGTATTTCAATTGGGAGTTAGAGCCCGGCGCATTCCACATCATCGAAGGCGTCTTCTCGGATGCCACGTCTGCAGTTTGCACTTCTGAGAAACAAATCCTCAGCAGAAATTCTTAGCCGTTATCATCCGAGACGCTGGCGTCGGCGCCGTCGCTCTCGGGATCGCCTGCAGCTGAGCTTGAAAGATGCGTTGGCGGCAAGATGCCCTTGAAGGCCACGCCATACAGATCCCAAACCGTCACAAACAGCGCTCCGATCAGCGGGCCTATCACGATGCCTGCGGCACCAAACAAAACAATGCCGCTTATCGTCGTGAGAAAAATTAGCAAATCCGGCATTTGCGTGTCTTTTCCCACCAACCAAGGCCGCAGCATATTATCGATGGTGCCCACCACCACGACACACCAGAGGAGCAGCCCAATCGCGGCGCCCAGCTCGCCAACCGCAAACAGGTAGAGCACCGCTGGTAGCCAGACGATCGCCGATCCGATCCCTGGGAGGATCGACAGAACAGCCATGGCGGCGGCCCAAAGTGCGGCACCCTCGATACCCGCCACCCAAAAGGCGAGACCGCCGAGAGCGCCCTGAACAGCGCCGATCACGAGCGTACCCTTGATGGTGGCGCGCGTGACAGAAACAAACCGCGCCATCATCCGCTCCTCCTCGTCAGCGGCGAGTGGCAAGTAATACAGGATCTTCTTCAGGATGGAGTGCCCATCGACCAAGAAGAAGAACGCGGCATACAACATCACAAACAGGGAAAAGAAGAAGGACATGGCATCCGCCACGGCTTGGGTGAGCAGCCCCACGAGTGCCTGTCCAACTGTCCCACCAACTTCACTGAGTTTTTGAGTGATCGCGTCCCGATGTGGCTCCAAGATGCGATAAAGGGCGGTACCCTTCAGAGATGCGCTGAGTTCTGGCGTGTGCCTCAGCTGCTCTTGAATGAAGGGTTGGGCTCGCTCACCAAGATCGACGGCTTGAGTCGTGACGACCACAAAAAATAGCGTGAATGGAACGATCAACAACAACACCAGTGCACTCAGTGTGGCAACAGACGCCAAGGTTTTTCTGCCACCGAAGCGCGCCGTTAACCGAATATGCAGCGGCTGGGCCATTGAGCTTAAGATCGCAGCAAAGAGCAGCGCGATCAAAAAGCCATGGATCATCCACAGGAAAAGCAAGCTAATGCCGAGCGCCAGCAGCACCAACACCACTTTTTGTAGGCGCGCCGGATTCGGATCCTGAGAATCATGCATAAGGAAGGCCTTTGGGTCGGGGAACTTTGGCTAATGGGGGCACACGTGCCGTTGTGAGCGCGCAAGGATGGCCTGAAGCCGGGAGATTTGCGCGAAGGCTGTGCCGTGTAAAGGCCGGCTGAGGTCGACACGCGAAGCGCAAGCCGGTTAAGACGCCGATCAACGCCGCGCTTTGATATCGCCTGCGATATAAGGAACCCCCGCAAACCCCAACAGGTGAATGATGTTCAGCTCCCACTCAGAATTCCAAGCCAGTAACGCAGCCCTGGAGGATCGCGTGGAGGCCATCTTGGGCAAATTGACACTGGAGGAAAAGATTGATCTCTTGAGCGGTGCGCCAACTCAAGGCTCGACGCGCCCGAACGAGAAGGCCGGCATCATCGAATACAAGATGGCCGATGGCCCCGTGGGCGTGCATTGGTGGTGCAAAGCGTCCACCGCGTATCCCACCTCGGTGAGCGCAGCCGCCAGTTTCAATCGCGAGCTCGTCGGCAAGATGGGCTGGGGCCTCGGGAAAGACTCGCGCGCACGCGGTGTGCATCTGCTGTTAGCGCCTGGCGTTAACATGTATCGCTTGCCGGTGTGCGGCAGGAATTTTGAATACTTTGGCGAGGATCCATTTCTGGCCGGCGAAGTCGCAGTGGAGTACATTCGCGGCGTTCAGAGCCATGGCGTCTGCACCACGGTGAAGCATTTCGCGGTGAATTATCAGGAATTTGAACGACATTTGTGCAGCTCCGATGTCGATGAACGCACGTTGCACGAGTATTATTTGCCAGCGTTTGAAGCCGCAGTAAAACGCGGCGGCACGGGCGCATTGATGACCGCGTACAATCTTTTGAATGGCGTGCACTGCTCGGAGAGCGAGCTCTTGATTCAGGAGATCTTGAAGCAGCGTTGGGGCTTTGATGGGCTAGTGATGTCCGATTGGGTTTCGGTATACAGCGACGTGCCAGCCGCCAATGCCGGGCTCGATCTTGAGATGCCCTCACCGCGCTGGTTCGATCGAGAACATTTGCTGCCTGCTGTTGCGGATGGGCGTGTGAAAGAAGCAGTGATCGACGACAAGATCCGGCGCCTCGTGCGTTTGGGCCTGTGTTTTGGGTGGTACGAGCGTGAGCAGAAGCTCCCCGAAATTCCCGAAGATGATCCGGAAACCGTGCAAATCGCGCTCGATTTGGCGCGCGAAGGCGTTGTCTTGCTCAAAAATGATGCAAGCGTGCTCCCGCTCGCCAAAGGCCAAAAGATTTTGTTGATCGGGCCGCACGCCGAGGTCGCAGAAATTGGCGGCGGTGGAAGTGCGTATAATCAGCCGTTCCGTGCGCCCAGCTTGCTGGAAGAATTGAGCGCTCTGGTGGGCGAGAACGGCAGCGTGGTGCATCAGCGAGGCTATGAGCCGGAGCGGGCCCTCTCATTGTTCAGCACCGCAGAATTCATCGCGCCGAACGGCGAACGCGGACTGTTAGGCGAGTATTTCAACAACGATACCTTCAGTGGCGAGCCATTCGCAGTTCGTGCCGATGAGCGCGTCGATTTTGTGTGGCAATGGCAGCCCGCCGTCGAAGGCATGCAACACAAGCAGACCTCCATGCGCTGGACGGGTTTTATCCCTGTACCCAAAGCCGGACGCTACCGCGTGTACGTGCGTTGCAATCATGGCAACTACAAGCTCACGCTGAATGGTCAAGTCGCGCTCGAATTCTCAGACTTGAACTTGCGCCGCTTTCCGGATGTCGTCGAAATCCCGCTCGAAGAGGGCAAAACGGCGCTTGAGCTCTCCTATCTGCGCACCCGCAACGACGACGGAATTCAGCTTGCCTGGGAATCGGCGGAAGCGAGCGAACAAGCGCATCAAGCGGGTCTCGCCAAAGCACGCGAAGCGGATGTCGTGATCGCCTGTTTCGGCTTCACTCGGCATACCGAGAGTGAGTGCGATGATCGCGAGTATGCCCTGCCCGTTTCGGTCACCAACTATTTGAAAGAGCTAGCCCAAGTGAACCCGAATCTGATTGGGATCTTGTTCGCCGGCGGCTCCGTGGATGCCGAGCCTTTCGTCGGCCTCACGCGCGGCCTGCTCCACGCTTTTTATCCGGGTCAAGAAGGCAGCAAAGCGCTCGCGGAGCTTTTGTTGGGGCTTCAAAATCCGAGTGCCAAGCTGCCGTTCACCTGGGAAAAGCGACTGCAAGATCGCATCGAATACGACTCGTATTACGACTCTGATGGGGACAATCGAGTGGAACTCAAAAATGGCATCTTCGGCGGCTACCGCCACTTTGATCGCGCGAAGGTTGAGCCACTGTTCGCCTTTGGCCACGGCCTCAGCTACACAAATTTCGAATACAAGAACCTGGAGCTCTCTTCCCAGGTGTTAAGCGAAGGCGCCACACTCAGCGTGAGTTGCGAAATCACCAATCTCGGCAAACAGAGCGGCAGCGAGGCTGTGCAGCTCTATCTCTCGCATCAAAATCCGCGCTTGGTGCGGCCGCCGCAAGAGCTCAAAGGCTTCGCCAAAGTGAAGCTCGCCCCAAGCGAAACGAAACGCATAGTTCTCGAAATTCCGGCAAGAGCATGCTGTTTTTACGATCCCGAAGTGCACGATTGGGTATTTGAGCCTGGAGATTTTCGCGTGATGCTCGGTGCCAGCTCGCGCGACATTCGGCTCTCAGGACCTTTCAAAACGGCGTGAGGGTTGCGGGCCGCGCCGCGGCCGCTCGTACGGTGCTGCTCTTTTTGTTGCTCCGAGATAGTAAGCATGCTTACTACCTTTTTTTTATTTTTGGGGCACCTCGCTGCCGAAAGGCAGCGCTTGGGCCCCCAAATTTCAGGCGCCGTCGCCGGTTTTCTTTGGTGCGGTGCGCAGCTTAATTCCGCGTAATTTACGGCTGACAATGGCGATCGGATCGAAATAGCGGTCCACCACGCGCTCCTTCAGCGGGATGATGCCGTTGTCCGTGATGTTGATGTGCTCGGGGCACACTTCCGTGCAGCAGCGGGTGATGTTGCACATGCCAGAGCCGAATTCGTGGCGCAGCTCGGGGATACGATCTTCGTCGTCCAGCGGATTCATTTCGAGCCCGGCAACGCGGATCATGAAGCGCGGGCCGACGAAATTTTCCTTGCCGTCGCGATCGCGGAGCACATGGCAAACGTCTTGGCAGAGGAAGCACTCGATGCACTTTCGGAATTCTTGCGCGCGGTCGACGTCTTCTTGATACATGCGGCGCTTGCCATCGGGCCCTGCGGGCTTGGGCTTGAAGGGCGCAATGCGACGGTTCTGCTTGTAGTTCCAAGACACATCCGTCACCAAATCCCTGATGATGGGGAAGGTCTTCAACGGCTGGACAACGATCTCTTCATCGGGTCCAAAGCTGTTCATGCGCGTCATGCAGGCGAGGCGCGGCTTGCCGTTGATCTCCACGCTGCAGGAACCGCATTTCCCGGCCTTGCAATTCCAGCGCACGGCAAGATCGGGCGCTTTTCGCGACTGGATGTCGTGCAGCACGTCGAGCACCACCATGCCTTCGCCCACGTCTTGCTGATACGTGACGAACTCGCCGCCCGCTTTATCGCCGCGCCAGACCTTAAAAGTACGCGCTACCATTCAGTCATTCCTCCGGGGCATTCTTGCCCACGAGACCTGCTTCGAGGTCCTCAACCTTAGAACGTGCAATTTCGTCCAAGTAGGCGGGTGGATCTTTGCGCTCCACCTTGTTCACCTGCATCTCGCCGTCGGCACCGCGTTCGACCACGATGTTGTACTTCAGCCACTCGTCCCGTTCGCCTTGGAAATCCAGGCGCGTGTGGGCGCCTCGGCTTTCTTCTCGCAAGAGAGCAGCCTTGGCAACGGCTTCCGACACCACCATCAGTGCAGGCATCGAGAGCGCCTCGTGCCAGCCGGGATTGTATTGGCTCGCGCCGTGGGCCTTCACGTTAGCAATCTTAAGCTTGAGCTCAGCGAGCAGCGAGATGCCCGCTGCGAGCTCTGCGCCATCGCGCACGATGTTGACGTGTTGGCCCATGATGGCCTGCAGCTCTTCGTGCAGAATGTAGGGATTCTCTCCGGATTCACGATTCAAAACAGCCGTGGCACTGCGGAAAATACCCTGGATTTGGGCATCATCCGCGTGCGGCGCGCTCGGCAGCGCACGGATGTACTCGGCCGCGCCCGTGCCCGCCAACTTGCCGAAAACGATCAAATCCGAAAGCGAATTGCCACCCAGGCGATTGGCGCCATGCAGGCCCGCAGCGCATTCACCGCACGCGAACAGCCCTGGCACGTTGGTCATCTGGCTTTCAGGATCCACGCGGATGCCGCCCATGAAGTAGTGGAGCGTTGGCCCGACTTCCATGGCATCTTTGGTGATGTCCACTTCAGCCAGCTCCTTGAACTGGTGGTACATGCTCGGCAGCTTGCGCTTGATAAACTCAGGGCTACGGCGCGACGCGATATCCAGAAAAACCCCACCGTGAGGTGAACCGCGGCCGGCATCCACTTCCTTCTTGATCGAACGCGCCACTTCATCGCGTGTGAGCAGCTCAGGCGGCCGACGCGCATTGGGCTTGCCTTCGAGCCAATCATTGGCTTCTTGCTCCGTGTCCGCCGTTTCAGCGGCGAACTTCGGCGGCACGTAATTGAACATGAAGCGCTCGCCCTTATTATTGAGCAAGATCCCGCCTTCACCGCGCACGCCTTCGGTCACCAACGTGCCCTTCACCGAAGGCGGCCACACCATGCCCGTGGGATGGAATTGAGTGAATTCCACATCCATGAGCTGTGCGCCGGCGTTGTATGCTTGAGCCAAACCGTCGCCGGTGTATTCCCAGGAATTCGACGTCACGGGCCACGCCTTGCCGCCACCGCCCGTGGCCATGATCACAGCCTTGGTTCGATACACAACAAAGCGACCTGTATCGCGCCAATACGCGCAAGCGCCGGCTATCCGCCCATTCTCTTTTAAGAGACCCAGGCACGCACACTCCATGTGAAAATCGATACCCTGATGCACGCCATGATCTTGCAGCGAGCGGATCAGCTCAAGCCCGGTGCGATCGCCCACATGCGCCAAGCGCGGATGGCGATGCCCGCCAAAATTGCGCTGATTGATCAAACCATCTTTCGTGCGGTCGAAGACGGCGCCCCAGCGCTCCAGCTCGAGCACGCGCTCCGGCGCTTGCTTGGCGTGAAGCTCGGCCATGCGCCACGAGTTCAGAAACTTCCCGCCGCGCATCGTGTCCCGAAAATGGACCTTCCAATTGTCCCGTGGATCCACGTTGCCGAGCGCCGCGGCCATCCCGCCTTCGGCCATCACCGTGTGAGCCTTGCCGAGCAAGCTCTTGGAAATGACGGCCGTTTTCAGGCCTTGCGCACTGCATTCGATAGCTGCTCGTAAACCAGCGCCGCCGGCGCCAATCACCAGCACATCGCACTCAAACGTTTGAATTTCAGAGACGTCCATTTTGCTTTCGGTCACCAGGTATTGAAATCAGTGATGATGCCCATCGAGGCCAGGCGAATATAAAGATCGGTCACCATCACCCACAGCAGGCTGGCCCAGGCAAAATTCATGTGGCGCACATTGAACCAAGTGGCGCGTTTCCAAGCCGCCAGCTTGGGTGAGCTCTCGCCGCACGACGACATGCAATCATCCCCGCCGCCAATCAGATGCCGAAACGAATGGCAGCCAAACGTATAGGCAGCGATCAGCGTGGCGTTGATCAGCATGATCACCGTGCCCACCCCAATCCCAAACTGCCCTTTGTAGAAGAAGCCCTTGAAGGCGTCGTAGTAGAGGATCGGAATATACAGCAGCGCAAAATACAGCGCATAGCGGTGCAGATTCTGGAAAATCATCAGCTTCGTTTCGCCGCGATACGGGCGACTAGAAGCCAAGGGGCCTACGGCACAGCCAGGAGGAGAACCTGCAAAGGCGCGATAATAGGCCTTCCGGTAGTAGTAACAGGTGAAGCGAAACAGGGCTGGAAAAGCCAAGATCAACACCGCCGGCGACGCCGGAACGAAGCTCGGCCACCAACCTGGCCAGGCACCGATCCACGCATGCTCCAAGCCTTCGCCCGAAGGCGCCGCGAAGAGCAGCGGCGAATAGAATGGGCTGAGGTAAGGGCCGAATGTAAAATGCTCGCCCACCAGCGCGGCAACATTCACGTAGGCAATGAATCCAAGGAACACGAGGAGCGTGATGGCGGGCCCCGTCCACCAGGCATCTGTGCGACGCGTCGCGCCAAATCCACTTTCGTGTCCACCAATAACAGGCAACTGCATCGACATCGTTTTGCTGGCCTTTCCGAGCACCGCTCGGCGTGTCGTGTATAGGTGTACGGCTCTCTCGGGTGCAAGTGCCCGGCACAAAAGGGCTGTTCAGCGCCCATTCGAGTTTGCTGATGCGCTCTCTAACCTCGCGCGCTGCGCTCTCTAGCCTCGCGTACTGCCCCCTCTAGCCTCGCGCGCTGCGCTCTCGGCTTGTCTCCCCCCGGCCTGTCGCTCTGCTCAGGCGGGGGAGACTTCGATGAAGATTACCAAAAAACGAACTCAGATTTCCGCACCGACCATGAACCAAAGCCGAGTGAACGTTGCTGCTTCATCCACGGTCGCGTCCGCCGTTCTGCGAGACGACGGAATTTCCACCGTTGCCTGGACGTGTCGAAAGGGAACGCTCACGTAATTGAGCAACAAGTCCGTGCGGAGCGCGCTGCCGCCCATCGGGAAGAGCGCCCCAAGCCCGGCTCCCAAATTGTATCCTGGGAAAATGCCGCTATCGAACTCGCAGACCTTGAGCAACGTACGGCAAGCATCTTTTTCATCTTTAACGCCGTTTGCCAGATCGCCACCCGCCACGAGCAGGCTTGGGCCGATCATGACGCGGTAGAACAGTGATCCCGTTTTGCTGTCCGCGAAGAGGTGCTCCAGCGTAGCATCGAGCGCGAGTTCCTCGCCCATTTTGAAAGGCACAGACCCCACTGAAGTCGTCGCCTCAATCTCGGTATTGGGATTCCAAAGTGCGCTCGCCCCAATGCGAAGTTGCGGCGTGACGTGGTACAACAAGTCGGCGCCGATCAGCAGCGGCGAGGTGTCATGGTGCGAGCCATCTTGGTCAGCAATATCCAGAAGCGGCTCACAGAATGGGTCTGGTTGGCCGACGGTGACAGCAAAGCTCGTGTCGCATTTGATGTCGTTGCTCAAAGTTGCGCGACCCGAAAGCAAAACGCCGAGCTTCGGCACGAACACGAAACCCGAGCGTTTCGGCTTCACCGCTTCGGGTGTCTCCAGGGTTACCGATGGCGCACGGTCAATCGCAAACGAACTCGCGTTCCCAGAAGGACCGAGGGGGCTACCGGAAGCTGGAGGTTGGGTAGAGGTAACCGGTGGTGGCATCACTGAAGGCGCTTGGCCGGGTGCCGGCTGTTGGCCAGACGCCGGCTGCGCTGGTGGTGCTGGCTGCGCTGGTTGCGCCGACTGTGCTGGCGGATAGCCCAACGGGTCTTCGGGAACCTGAGCAGCAGCTAAGCTAGACCAAGTGGCGCTGAGTAGAATGAGGCTCGTGATAGGAAGCGAATGATTCATGATGATATGCCGGGACAGCTATCACGCGTCCCAACGAACGCCTACCCCTAGGGTTAACCCTAATGGGCCTGGCGCGGTCTGATCTCGAGTCTCAGCACGTCGGACAAACGCACATCAAGTTGGGGGAGCTCGGATCGGGACACTGAAAAGAGCCTTGGCAGACGCTCATGCAAGCGCAGGAAGCATCATTCTGACAGGCGGGTGGCGTTTCCACACAGTGGTACATGGGGCCCAATTGTGTTTCCTGCGTGGAACACCGTAAATTCACCTTTGCGCAGACATCACACGAAACAACCTCCGAACATTCTGTGACAGCCAGGCAACGGCCGGTATAGCAGGTATTCCCCACTTCAGCGGCTTGCCCCGCGGGGCAGACCGGCGCCAGGGCATCGCAAGCTATCTTTCGATCATCGCAGCTGCGATTCAGAACGCAGCGCCCTTGCACACACGCAAGCTCCGCGGAGGTAACCTGTGAAGCCGAACAGGAACTCTGGATGCATTCGAGCGGGCAGCTCGCCGAGTGCGCGCCCTTCGGCACAGAGGCACAGCGACAACAATCATCAAACAACTCACAGTCGGCCGCTGTTTGGCATTCAGCATGGCTTCCCGAACTGTTCCCGCCACTCCCGACCACGCCGCCAGATGAAGCGCCACCCACGCTCGTCGAGCCACCTCCCGAAATGGCACCACCTGCCGCGGGCGTGCCGCCATTCGAGCCACCGCTGCTGTTGGCCACTCCGCCGCTCGCTCGGCTTCCACCCGCGTTGCTGGCCTTGCCTCCTGTCGCAGAAGCTCCGCCGCTCGTGCCCGCCCCCAATCCGCCGCTCGCGCGCCCACCCGCGCCCGGCCCCGAACCACCACTCGCTGCTGCTCGCCCGCCAGTGTTGCCGGAGCCGTCAAAGGCAGCTCCCGCACAACCCATGATCACGCTCAGCACTGGAACCCACGCGATGAAAGAGCGGTACTGCATCTCGAGTGAAGCACATGTTAGCGTGCCGCATGGCCCTTCACAATTCCTTGGATCGCGTGCTCGATGTCTTACTTGAAATATCCAAGGAAGCCGGTGAGATCCTGTTGGAAGGCTGGGAAAGTCGCCCAAAAACCGAGTCTAAAGCTGCGCTGCATGATCTGGTAACAGCCTATGATCGCCGCTCAGAAGCGCGGCTCTTGCAACGCCTGAGGCTAGCGTTCCCAGAGTGCGCCATTGTGGGCGAAGAAGGCGGGCGCGTGGAGCAGGCGCCCGGTGCTCCGGTTTTCTATGTTGATCCCCTGGATGGCACCATCAACTTCGCACACGGATTACCTGTGTTTGCGGTCTCGATTGGCTTGGTGGAAGCAGGGGTGCCAGTGGCCGGCGTCGTGCACGCACCCGCTCTGAATTTTACCTTTTCGGGTGCGCTCGGCCTCGGCGCTACGCGCAATGGTCGAAAGCTTTCGGCGTCGCAAGCTGACAACGTAGAAGAGTCTCTACTGGTTACCGGCTTCTCCTCGACGCGTCCGCAGCCGACAGACAACATGCCTGAGTTTGCCGCATTGAATGCGAGTTCGCGCGGTGCGCGCCGTTTAGGCTCAGCCGCGCTCGACCTGGCATTTGTGGCCGCCGGCTGGCTCGACGGTTGCTGGGAACGCCGAATTTCTTCTTGGGATGTGGCAGGCGGTGCGGCAATTGTTACGGCGGCCGGAGGCAAGGTGAGCGATTTGGATGGCTCAGCTTTGGATGTGACGAAGGGTCGGATCCTGGCGTCGAACGGGCACATTCATGCCGAGCTTTCCGCTCGCTTGCACGAAGTGGCGAAGAGTACTGGTGGGGAATGGCCGTGACGGAAGGAGCCCCATCAAGAGGAAGTTCCGAAAGCTTGCGAAAGCCCGCACCTACTCTTGATTCAACGCCTACAACGCGGCGGCTACGGCCAAAGGGTCCCCTCCGCCAACATCTGACAGAATGCTCCGAGCGGCAACACTTCGATCCCTTCAGGCGTGGTGAGCGGCACCGGCCCAAGAAAGACCAATATCCGGCGCGCCAATCCATGAAGCTCTCCCACCGCACGGAGACCGCGAAGATCGAGCGGTCGCAATGAACGTCCGCTCTTCACTTCGATCGCAATGCTTTCTCGGCCACGAGTTAACAGGAAATCCACCTCGGTGGATCGGGCTTCTGCTGGCGACCAGTAATGGATGTCATCGTAAAGGTTGGAGCGCTCCTGGTAAAACCTGAGCAGCGTGTAGACAAAGCCTTCAAGCAATGCACCTCGCTCTTCCGCAGCGACAGTGCCCGTGTATCTCTTGAGCGCGCGGACGACGCCCGGATCGAAAAAATAGAACTTGGGGTGTTTGCGTTCGCGAACACGGAGACGCGACTCGTAAGCACCTAGCGTGTTCGCGATGAGTGTGTCCGCTAAAATCTCCACGTACCCAGTCACGGTTTGTCGAGCGACTCCGGCATCCCGGGCGAGAGCAGCAATATTTAACTGTTGACCGTGCATCAAGCCGGCGACGGGCAAAAAGCGCGCAAAGCCCGGTAAGTTGCGCACTAGAGCCTCCGCCTGAATCTCCTCGCGCAGATAAGTTTGCACGTAGGCCGAGAGCGTTTCCTCGGGAGCTCGAGAGTCCCAGATGAGCGGGATAGCGCCGTGCCGGATCGCACGCTCAACGCGAAAGCTTTCACCCAGCTCTTCCGGCACAAACGGAAACATCGTGACTTGCTTGGCACGGCCTCCAAGAAGATTGGTTCCTCCGTGACGAAGCTTTCTCGCACTCGACCCAGTCAGAGCAAACAGCAGCTTCCTTTCTTCAATCGCACGATGAACTTCGTTTAAGAGCGATGGCAACCGCTGAACTTCATCGATCAGAACCCAACTACCGACGGGAACGGCACGCAGCTCGGCGGCAAACAAAGATGCATCCGCGAGGTAACTTTGGTAGCGAGACTCCTCCAGTAGATCGATGCGATGTGCCTTTGGGAGCGCCGAACGGACCCAGGTGCTCTAGCCGGTGCCGCGCGGCCCGAGGAGGAAGAAGGACCCCTTGGGACGCGTCAATCGCCGTTCGAACATGTAAAGCATGTTGGCATATTACGGCGTAAAGTGCCAGGATGGTTTACATCTGCTGGATCGCTGTAAATCCCATAACAAGCGGGAGTTATTGGGTATTTTTGGGTGGCAAGGACATTTCAACACCCTACACCCTCGCCACAGCCACTCGACGTAGCCGTAAAAGCTCCGTCCAGCGCTTGACGCTCCCCACTAAAATCGCCACCACGCCCAGCAGCAAAATCGAAGTCACGGTGCAATTCACGAGGCCCAGCGTGTGCGTCGCCGGAACGTTCATGAGCGGCAGGTACATCGTGAAAATCGCCTGGAAACCTGCAGTGATCGTGGTGGTACCCACGAACAAGAGCGGGCAGAAGGTGATCAATGCGTAACTCGGCTTGGCGGCTTCCTTCAGCAACACGGTGGTGCCGACTGCCAGGGCTGTGGCCGCGAGCAGCTGATTCGCGATGCCAAACATCGGCCAGATGGTGGAAATGGATCCCGTAAGGATGAAATAACTCCAGCCCACCACGATAGCGAGCGAAGCCAGCACCGAGCCGGGTAACCAAGAAGAGCGCCCGAAGGGCTCCCAGACGTGGCCTACAAATTCTTGCAGCAGCAGGCGCCCCACGCGTGTTCCAGTATCGATCGTCGTGAGAATAAAGAGCGCCTCGAACATGATCGCGAAGTGATACCAATACGCAATCATCAGCTTCATGCCCGGCAGGTTGGAAAACACCCGGGACATGCCCACCGCAAGCGACACCGCACCGCCTGTGCGTGCCGCGATCACTTCTCGGCTTTCTTGCGCTAGAAGGGGCAGATCCGTGACGCGGATGCCAAGCCGCAGAAAATCACCATGGCCCATTTCGGTGGCTGTCTCGTCCGCAGGATCGACGTTGTAATCCAGCTTGGCCAGTGTGCGGTTGGAAAGGTGAAGCAGCTCACTCGCCTTGACACTCTTGCCAGCAAGCGCCGCTACAGA
Source organism: Polyangiales bacterium (assembly GCA_038246305.1). Taxonomy (GTDB): domain Bacteria; phylum Myxococcota_A; class Polyangia; order Polyangiales; family Polyangiaceae; genus JBBRRP01. The sequence continues at coordinate 57,927 of JBBRRP010000013.1, forward strand.
TTCACCTTCTTTGAGTCCCAAATGTCTACGGTCGGAGGGCGAAAGCACACCGTCGACGGACGCCAGCTGTGCGGCATTCCGCGCCAATCCATGCCCACCTGCAGAAGCGACAAGTGGGATCACAGGATCCGTGTTGATGGCAAAGTAATCACTCGGGGGCAGCGCCGTGGCCGCCAAGAGCGCCGTCACTCCCACGAGGCCTTCCATCAGCATGGCGCCGTAGCCAATCGGGCGACAATCAAGCTCATTGTCAATCATCTTGGGCGTGGTGCCGCTCGCGACCAACGAATGAAAGCCGCTGATCGCCCCACACGCGATGGTGATGAAAACAAACGGGAAGAGCTGGCCCTTCACGATCGGTGTGAAGGACTCTTGGCCCACCTGAACCGCCTTGGCCGTGACGCTGTTGAGCATCGGCATCTCAATCACAGGATTCACCAACACGATCCCAATGATCAACAGCGCAATTGTGCCGATCTTGAGGTAGCTTGAAAGGTAATCCCGCGGGCACAAAAGCAGCCACACGGGCAACACACTCGCCGCGAAGCCGTAAGCGGCGATGCAATACGTGAGCGTCTCTTGTGAAAGCTTGAGATTCGCACCAAGCGGACCATCCTGAATCGTCTTCCCGAAAACGAGCGCAATCATCAGCAAGAGCACACCCACCACGGTAGCTTCCCGGATGCCGCGCACCGAGCCTCCACGCACTTTGTAGATATAGAGTCCCATACCAAGTGCGATCGGAATCGACAGCCCAATCGTGAACACGCCCCAAGCGGATTCAGCCAGTGCGCCCACCACCACTTTGCCCAACCCAGCCAGCGCGATCACCACGATGAACAAGATCGACACGCCCGTGATCGCCCCCAACACTGGCCCCAGCTCTTCACGTGCAATAGCCGCCAGCGAACGCCCACCGCGACGCACAGAAGCCACCAAGATCACAAAATCATGAACCGCTCCGCCAAACACAACACCAAACAGGATCCACGTGTACCCCGGCAAAAATCCAAACTGCGCCGCGAGCACCGGCCCAATCAGCGGCCCCGCGCCTGTGATTGCAGCAAAATGATGCCCAAAGAGCACCCAGCGATTCGTCGGATGAAAGTTGTGCCCGTCGCGCAACGCATGAGCAGGCGTCACCCGCGTCGGCGAAAGCGAGAGCACCTTGGCGGAAATGAACGCGGAATAGTAGCGGTAGGCAATTGCTAGAACCGCCAGGGCGGTCAGCATGAACCAAATGGCATGCATGGGGCGGGGACTATGCCAGGCGACTCCCGGAGCGTAAAGGCGCCGCCGCTCCGCGTTGCAACGGCCACGAACTAAGGCGTGATCGTCTCCTTGCCAGCAAACAGATCTTTCACTTGCAAACTTCGCACCGAGGTTTCCTCTTTCGCACGACGCTCACCCGCTTCACAAAAACTCACCGGGAATTCCCCCGATAATGCCGTCATCGAGCATGCACAGTTGAACAGTCCCGTCGCTCAACGTTCGGTCGAAAGACACATTGGTGAAGCGTGCGGTGAATGTTCGCCCGACAAAGTTCGCCTCTAAGAACGTGATCTGACCATGAATGCCCTGGACGTTACCCGTTCCTCGGGGCAGTTGCGAAAAATCGAGCGGTTGGTTGAGGGGAGTGTTCTCACGCGACGCTAAAAGGAAATAGAACTTGAGACTCGGACTCACCTGACACTCTACCTCGTAAACAGGCGCCATTCCGAGTTGACACACCGCGGGAAACGCCCCAATTTCCCCCGCACAATGAAACACAGGTACCGGCCCAGTGCCGGGTTCGGCGCCTGCGTGACCGCCACTCGCGGCATTCAGCGTGCCGTCCGTGCCGCCCACAAATCCCGTACCACCAACTCCAATCACCGGAAACGGCGAACCTTGTCCCCCGCCCACCTGCGAAAACGCGCCGCCACTTCCCACCTGCGCACTTCCTCCCGAAGCGTCTGCTGCGCCAGAGATGGACGGCTCCTGATTCTCTCCGACCAAAACGTCCGTACGGCCAACGCATGCGCCGCTCCCCATCGCCGCCATCACCAGCACCAGTTGCTCAACCCGGAATCCCTGTTTTCGCGTCTTAATCGTCATCGGTTTGTCCTTTCAAATCCCACCTTGATGAGTGACCGCGACCCGTGCAATCCGTTGCGCTAAATGCAAAAGCCCCCGCCTGGTGCAGCGCCGCCTCGCCAAGACTCCGCAGCCAAATGCATCGCCTTACCTTATGTCCGCAGGCGCCCCGATCCGTTTAGAAATCAACATTCCCCTCAAAATGCCGTCAAAAACGTCAGAATGCCACCCCGAGCCCAAGTGCACCACGACCCTCAATCACTGAAGAAATGTGCACTCTACCACTCCCGACCACACTGAAACCTCGCCGCGAAAACGGAATAACCATTTCCGGACGCAGCCACACCCACAGCGTGCTTTGAACTAACTCCAGCTGTCCCTGAATCGCTGCCAATCCGGCCACCCAGAGAAACCCGCCGTTGCCTGTCGTCGTCACTCCTTGGCTCTGGGCACGTTGCTCGCCAATTTCGCCGCCAAGACACGCCACGCCCTGAAGGCGGAACGAGTTGCTCACCCAACAACCTCGCAATTCACCAGCTACTAACGACACATCGAGGGCTCCTTGGATCGGAACGCGAGCGCTCGTCGAAGGAAGCCACAACGCCCCCGCTTTGACCTGTATTGAATCGATACTAAGCCCCACGGCTCCCGTGAAACCTGCCGTCGTACTTGGCAGAGTACCGGCATCGAGGAGTGCTCCCAACTCAAACAACCCGGTGAGCTTCGGTTCCTTCTCTGGGGGATTTTGGGGTGGGCGAACAGGGGTCACGATGAGCGGAGCCGGCACGTTGAAGGGGCGAGCAATTGGCAGAGGGGCTGCTGACACTGGAGCGGCTGGTTGCGTGAGGGCAGGAGCTGCAACGGGCGGCAGCATTGACAGGACCTGCGACGCCGTCCACGTAGATCGTGTTGGTATTCGCGACACCATCCTGGACAATCGCCACGTGTTGCCACTGGCCAATTTTTGCGGCGGCGCCACGCACAGAGATCCCCCCGCTGGCGACATCCTGCCCGTTGGATTCGAAGGACCAATGCCCGTCTGCGGGGATGGAAATACCGCAATAGCCTGGACTAGTTCCCCCCGGATTGTTTGAGATGATCGCGCTCCACTCGCCAGCCATCAGTCGAACTGTCGGGTTGGCCCAAAGCGAAATTGTGTAACTGGATGTATTCTCCGGCCACCTCAACGCGCTTGACGGTCGGATCTCAACAGTGGCGGTTCCGTTGAATTTCAGGGCGGCATTAGAGAACTTCAGCGCAGCTGGCACCGTGCTGACCACCACTGGTTTCGCGGCTCCGTAAGTCGCCATCACGCCTTTCCCCGAAGAATCCGCAATCGCCCCATTGGTGCTCGCTTCGTCGAATTTCAGCCAGAGCTGCAGCGCGCTGTCTGGGAAAACGACGCCGGCGCCGCCTGTGTTAGCGGCTCCACCTGATGAAGTGTTACCACCCGACGAAGTCCGCCCACCCGATGAAGTGTTCCCACCACTAACGGATTTCACGCCCCCCGTTGCGTTGGCGCCACTGGCTAAACTGCCGCCAGAACCTGATGCTGCTTCGCCGTTGACAACGCCCCCGCTGCAGGCCGGGGCCACCAAGAGCAAACACAGAAGTCGAAACTGATTCATCGCCGAAAGCCTAGGCTAGCGCGGCGCCCGACACCACCTGAGGGGTTTCCCCACTACCTTTTCGCTCCCCAATACCCCTTCGCCGGCGTCACACATGGCCTGACCAGCGCCCACGGCTGAACGCGCGATTGCGGGGCGCCGACTACGTGTTTCGCGCGATTGCGGGTTTCACCGAAACCACTGCAAAAATTTCTCGCTCTTGGTGGCGGAATTCCCCTAGATAAGATCCATCGTGTTCAAAAAACGCAACGGGGTGAGCATGAGAATACTGAAGTTGCGTGGTTGCTTCTTGTTGCTTATCGCATGGCCCATTCCAGGTTGCGCTCTGCAGGCTCCATCCAAGGCACCGTCGCGACCGGTGCTTGTTGTCGCGCCGTCGACCCCGGGCGCCCCTGCGAAGAAGTCGCCAGGACCCGAACTGCATAGTTCACCGACCCCGATCGCGAACGAAGCAGGCCGCGCTTGTGGAAAGCTTGGCTGTTTAGCGTTTGACTCAGCACCGGCCGCGTTTCAACGAGTGCTGCTCGAACAACCACGTGTGCTCGGGTTGGGCGAAGCCCACGCACCCACAGGCTTCTCCGGTGTGCGTTCTTCGACGCGGCGTTTCGCCGAAGAACTGATGCCGGCACTCAAGGGTCGAGCTACAGATATCGTGATCGAGCTGTTGCTCGGGGGCGGCCGCTGCGGCCAAGCAACAGAATCTGCTGTTGCGGAGCGCCAAAAGCCCGTCACCCTGCACCAAGCCGACACCAACCAAAACGAGTTTGTGACCCTCGGTTACGCGGCGAGCGCGCTCGGCATCCAGCCCCACGCGCTTGAGCCGACGTGCCCGGAATTTCAAGCTGTGCTCGATGCCGGCGAAACCGATATCGCCCGCATGCTTGAGCTCATCGCCGATACTAATGTTCGCACTGTCGACAAGCTGTTGAGCGCTCCGAACGCAGACTCATCCAAGCTTATTTTGGTGTACGGAGGCGCACTTCACAACGACCTCTCTCCGAACGATGCCAGCCGGACGTGGAGCTATGGCCCGCGTCTCATGAAGCGTACCGAAGGCCGCTACGTGGCACTGGACGTGATTGTCCCAGAGTTCATCAAAGACACACCAGCTTGGCGTGCCCTGCCTTGGTACGCGCATTACAACGCGGATCGCCTGGGCCAAGACGCCATCTTGTTCAACCCTGAGGCGCATTCGTATGTGCTGGTCTTGCCACGGAGCGCAGATAAAATTCCCGCCCCGGACCTCTCCACGCTCCAGCGCTTGCTCAAACCGCACGCTGGCGCAAAGTTTGCTGCAAACTCGCATGAAAAGGGCTGTCCTACGGATCAGACATTGGGAGAATACCTGGCAATGTTGGTGCGCAATGGCTGCGGCAGCGACGCGCCAGACGACATTCATCACTTAACCGGCGGCTGTGCCAATGCGTCTACCAGCAACGAGCGCATGCCGCTCGATCCGCCCGCCGATCCAGCCTACTGGTTTTGTCGAATCGACGCGTACACTTCCGATCGAGAAGCTCGCCGTGGCACTATGAGCTTCGCTTGCGGGTTCGAAAGTCCGACCGAGTGCCAGATTTGGCGACGCTGGCGTGTCCGGGAACGCCGTGAGCGGGGCGCAAAAAGATCAACGGCCCGCCCCAGCCCCACGCGCCACCAAGGCAGCGCGGTACTCCTTGACCGCGCGGGTCATCGGCTTGGTATCCACGAAACGGAGAAGTTCGTCGAGGTCGATGTCGGGCAAAAAGTTGCTGCGAGCGACGGCAGTGTAGTGTTCGCCAGAAAGCTCGAAGAGCTCGATGCAAGCTCGCTTCCAGATCCACACTTCTTGCACCCCAAGTTGACGGTAGACCTCGAGCTTGTCGATGCTTCCCGAGGTCCAGATCACTTCGATGGCTAAGTCGCAGCGTTCGGGCTCCGGAACATTGCCGAACACGTAGCACTCGTCAGGCTCAACGCCGCGCTGCGCTTCCTTGTTCTCAAGCGTCCAAGAGCCGTACGGCGTTAAGTCGATCCCGACTTCCATACAGTAAGCTTCAACTAGGCAACCGATCATCGATTTGATGGACTCGTGTGGAGGTGACGGGCTCATGAGCTCCAAGACTCCCTCTAGATAGGTCAAGCGTGGCACCGAGCGTTCACCGCGCACTTCTAGTAAACGTTGATAATCGGCCCAGGTGGCGCCTTCAAAGACGACAATATTGTCTGTCGCAACGGGAGGTGTCAGTGGGCATCAAAACCCGCGGCCAGTTGAGCGGAAGAGCGCCTAAGCTTATTTATCCGCGCTAAGGGAGCCCAGATTCTGCGCGGGGTTAAGGCGCCAGAAATTGGGCCAACAGGCGTTGGGTCTTGGATGATCGG